>NZ_KB897779.1:0-349327 GCF_000377145.1 Streptomyces sp. CNT372
GACACATCACAGGGAGCGGAACCAGCCGGGCGGAAAATACCCGACGGTTCACAGCGTCCTCGCTGTTGTGTTTCTTCAAAGGAACCTCGACCAACCAACAACTCACGTCGGCTGGACGGGGTATCAACTAATCTGGCGTTGATTTTTGGCACGCTGTTGAGTTCTCAAGGAACGGACGCTTCCTTTGTACTCACCCTCAGAACTTCTGTGGGCTTTCCTCCGGGCGCTTCCCTTCGGTCTTGCGTTTCCGACTCTATCAGACCGTTTCCCGATCCGATTTCCTCGGTTTCACTTTCCGCTTTCCGGCCTTTTCGGCCTTCCGGCGGTTCCGACTCTATCAGACTCTTTCGGGCCTGATTCCCAGTCAGCGGGATTGCTTCAAAGGCGTTCGCTTTCGCGCTTCCTTTTCGGCGGTTCCGACTTTATCAGAAGCATTTCGGCCGATCGAAATCAGCCGGAAGGATCCGGATAGAGATTCGGAGGGATGCTCCCGGATGGCGGATACCGCGTCGGGAGCGAGTGCGACTCTAAATGTTCACGCCCGGACAAGTCCAGTCCGAGGCAACCGTTAGAATCTACCTCCCCACGAGGGCCGTGTCAACAGTCTTCCTGGGGCGAAGAGGACCTTAGCAGCTCACGGCGGTGCCACGCACATCCTCCGCTCGCGTGCCGCTTCAGGCCGCGGTGGGCACCTCGGCGCTCCGGTCCGCCTCCTCCACGTCCCCGGTGTCGCCCTCGCGGGCAGCACGTCCGCCCAGGACGTAGACGTAGGCCAGGAAAGCCACCTCGGCGGCGACGCCGATCGCGACGCGTGCCCAGGTCGGAAGGCCGGACGGGGTCACGAAGCCCTCGATCACCCCGGAGACGAACAGCACCAGGGCAAGGCCGATCGCCATTCCGAGTGCGGCCCGTCCCTGCCTCGCGAGCGCTGTCCGGCGGCTCAGCGGGCCCGGGTCGATGACCGTCCAGCCGAGGCGGAGCCCTGTGCCCGCGGCGACGAACACCGCCGTCAGTTCCAGCAGACCGTGCGGCAGCACCAGCCCGAGGAAGGTGTCGAGCCGGCCTGCCGAGGCCATCAGGCCGATGCCGATACCGAGGTTGAGCATGTTGAGGAAGAGGATCCAGATCACGGGCAGGCACAGGAAGGCGCCGAGAGTGAGGCACATCGCCGCGGCCTGCGCGTTGTTCGTCCAGACCTGGGCGGCGAATGAGGCGGCCGGGTGGCTGGAGTAGTACGTCTCGTAGTCGCCGCCCGGCTTGGTCAGCTGTCGCAGCTCGTCCGGGGCGGCGATGGCTGACTGGACCTCGGGGTGCGCGCCGATCCACCAGCCGATCACCGCGGCGAGCAGCGTGGAGAGGACGGCCGTCGGTATCCACCAGTGGCGGGAGCGGTAGACGGCGGCCGGGAAGCCCGCGGTCAGGAAGGTGACCACGTCCCGCCAGCCGACGCGCCTCGTCCCCGTGACGGCGGAGCGGGCGCGGGCCACGAGCTGGGTGAGGCGTCCGACGAGGATCGGGTCGGGGGTACTGGACTGGATCAAGGAGAGGTGGGTGGCCGTGCGCTGGTAGAGCGCGACCAGCTCGTCCGCTTCGGCACCGGTGAGGTTCCGTCCCCGGCTCAGCAGAAAGTCGAGGCGGTCCCACTCTGCACGGTGGGCGGTGACAAAGACGTCGAGGTCCATGGTGGGCTGCTGCTCCCGGCACTTGGTGCGTACGGTCCGTCCTACTGCGGCGCGCTGCCGGTCAGCTTGGCAGACTGTCCCACAACCGGGGGCGGGAAGGCCGAGGAGCGCGAGGGGTGGCTGCGGTGAGCGGGCTGGTGACGGGGGACGCGGTCGTCCTGGGGCTGCATCCGGCGCGGTTGCCGAGCCGGGCACTCGCGATCGTGATCGATCTGGTCGTCGTATGGGCCGCCTATCTGATGGTGATGATGGGCATCGCCATGCTGTCGCTCGCTCTCGACGAGGCCGCGGCCACGGCCCTGTCCATCGCCGCGTTCCTTCTGGTTCTCGTCGGCACGCCGATCGCCGTGGAGACGCTGAGTCACGGACGTTCCCTCGGCAAGCTGGCCTGCGGGCTGCGTGTGGTGCGGGACGACGGCGGGCCCATCCGCTTCCGGCACGCCCTGGTACGCGGGGCGATGGCGGTGGTGGAGATCCTGCTGACCTTCGGCGTGATCGCGTGCATCGCCTCCCTGGCCTCCGCGCGCGGGAGGCGGATCGGGGACGTGTTCGCGGGGACGCTGGTGGTGCGCGAACGGGTGCCCGGGCGCCGGGACAACTCCTTCGTGCCACCTCCGCCGCCCTGGCTGGCCGGACGGTTCGGAGAGCTCGATCTCTCCGGTGTGCCGGACGAGTTGTGGCTCGCGATCCGGCAGTACCTGACCCGGATGAGGCAGCTGGATCCGCAGGTGAGCTGGTCCATGGCCCAGCGGCTTGCCGGGGACCTGGCAGCGCGTACGGGCTCGTCGGTGCCGCAGGGTGTCCCGCCGGCGGCGTATCTGGCGGCCGTGGTGCAGGAGCGGCAGGTGCGGGACGGGCGGCGGGCTCACGCGGCCGCCGCCCGGCGGGCCGAGGGTGTGCGGGCAGCGGCGGAGCGGTCGGCCGAGGCCCGGGCCCCGGAGACCTCACAGGGCCCGCCTGCACCAGTGGCCCCCGAAGCCTCAGCGGGAACGCGGCCGGAACCCTCACCGGCAGTGGACCGGGCCGCGCCGACGAGCACGGGCGGCACCGCGGGCGTTCGGGACAGGGGATCCGGGCCGGACCGGGCGACCGGCTTCGCGCCGCCGGCGTAGCGGGACGGGGCCTCTCGGCGGCGTCCCGCCAGGTCGGGGAAGCAGGTCGGGGAGCAGGTCAGGGGAAAACGGACGGCGGAGTGTCGAGGTCCTCCAGCTCGATTCCCGGCGCCGCGAGCACCACGTCCCCCGCGATGTGGAGAGTGTGGCGTGCCCCTGTGCCGAGGTCGTCGACGCGGTACTCGTCCACGGTCAGAGGACCGTTGTCAGTGGCGTGCGCTTCACTGTTCACCAGGGCCCAGGAGTGGTCGACGGTACGGGGTGCGAGGACGGGGTCCGTGAAGGCGACCAGGCGTACGCGGGTCGCCGGGGAATCGGGGTCGAGGCGCAGCAGCCGGGCGACGGCGACGAGGAACGCGGGGGAGGTGCCGGTGAAGGCGTGGGCGCGCACGTTGCCTTCGCTGGCGTGAGCGCCGCTGGGGTCCGTACGCACCCAGGTGACGCCGTCGAGTGCGGCGCCGCGGACCTGCCAGTCCGCCGCGTGGAGTTCGAGCCGGATGGGGCGGCCGAGATCGTCGAGGGCCAGATCGACGGTGCCGGTCTGCTCGCCGGAGGGGGTGAGTGTCCGGGAGACGTAGCGCCAGCCGGAAGGGCCGGGGGCGCACTGGAAGTGTTCTTCACCGAGGGGGGTGTGATCGTGCGGATCATGGAGCGAATAGCGACCGCGGGGCATGAGGCAGAGGTCCTTGGGCGATGAGGCGCGGCGCCGCGGGCGGCCGCGGGCGGTACGGAGCAGGCCCCCGGCACGGGGGTGCGGGGGCCTGCCTGGTACGTCACGTCCGCTGCCGGTTGCGGCCTGCGGGCGGAGGCCGCCGGCCGCAACCGGTGAGCGCGGGGCTCAGTAGCGGTAGTGGTCCGGCTTGTACGGGCCGTCGACCTCGACGCCGATGTACGCCGCCTGCTCGGGGCGCAGGGTGGTCAGCTTGACGCCCAGCGAGTCCAGGTGGAGGCGGGCGACCTTCTCGTCGAGGTGCTTGGGGAGCACGTAGACGTCGGTCGGGTACTCCTGCGGCTTGGTGAACAGCTCGATCTGGGCCAGGGTCTGGTCCGCGAAGGAGTTGGACATCACGAAGGAGGGGTGGCCGGTCGCGTTGCCGAGGTTCAGCAGACGGCCCTCGGACAGGACGATCAGGACCTTGCCGTCGGGGAACGTCCAGGTGTGGACCTGGGGCTTGACCTCGTCCTTGACGATGCCCGGGAGCTGCGCCAGGCCGGCCATGTCGATCTCGTTGTCGAAGTGGCCGATGTTGCCCACGATGGCCTGGTGCTTCATCTTGGCCATGTCGGCGGCCATGATGATGTCCTTGTTGCCCGTGGTGGTGATGAAGATGTCGGCCGTCTCGACGACGTCGTCCAGCGTGGTGACCTGGTACCCGTCCATCGCCGCCTGGAGGGCGCAGATGGGGTCGATCTCGGTGATGATCACGCGGGCGCCCTGGCCGCGCAGGGACTCGGCGCAGCCCTTGCCCACGTCGCCGTAGCCGCAGACCACGGCGGTCTTGCCGCCGATGAGCACGTCGGTGGCGCGGTTGATGCCGTCGATGAGCGAGTGGCGGCAGCCGTACTTGTTGTCGAACTTGGACTTCGTCACGGCGTCGTTCACGTTGATCGCCGGGAAGAGGAGGGTGCCGTCGCGGTGCATCTCGTAGAGACGGTGCACACCTGTGGTGGTCTCCTCGGTGACACCGCGGATCTCGGAGGAGAGCTGGGTCCACTTCTGCGGGTTCTCGCCGAGGGTGCGGTTGAGGAGGGTCAGGATGTGCGCGAACTCCTCGCTGTCGGCGGTCGACGGGTCCGGAGCGGAGCCCGCCTTCTCGAACTCGACGCCCTTGTGGACGAGGAGGGTGGCGTCACCGCCGTCGTCGAGGATCATGTTGGGGCCGCCGGTGGGCGTGTTCGGCCAGGTCAGCGCCTGCTCCGTGCACCACCAGTACTCCTCCAGCGTCTCGCCCTTCCAGGCGAAGACGGGCACGCCCTGCGGGTTCTCGGGGGTGCCGTCGGGGCCGACCGCGACGGCCGCGGCCGCGTGGTCCTGGGTGGAGAAGATGTTGCAGGAGGCCCAGCGGACCTGGGCGCCGAGAGCGACCAGGGTCTCGATGAGCACGGCGGTCTGCACGGTCATGTGCAGCGAGCCGGTGATGCGGGCACCGGCCAGGGGCTGGGCCTCCGCGTACTCCTTGCGGATCGACATCAGGCCGGGCATCTCGTGCTCGGCGAGGGTGATCTCCTTGCGGCCGAAGGCGGCGAGAGAAAGGTCGGCGACCTTGAAGTCCTGGCCGTTGGCGACAGTCGACATGCGAACTGCTCCTCGTGGTTCGGGTCGAGGTGTGTGGGCTGGCTCTGGCTCTGCTGCGGCCTGGGCATACGAATGCCCGGGCACCGGCAGGACAGTCCGTCGGAGGCCCTCTCTCCCTCGGCCGGCCCTCCGGGGACCGCCCGACCGCCATCAGCAGCGACGTCTGATACCTGTGACGAATCTACACCGATCAGCGCAGCGGACCCCAGCCCGCCGGGGTCGGGTTCCAGCCGGATTCGAGTGTCCCGGCGGGCTCGCCGGTGACCGGGAGGGGCGGGAGCGGGACCGGACGGGATCGCGGGCCCGCCCCGGGAGCGGGACCGGACGGGACGGGATCGCGGGCCCGCCCCGGGAGCGGCGGGCGTCCCCCGGGGGCGGTGGGCGTCCCTCCGGAGTCAGTCGGCGTCCCCGGCCGGGGGTTCGGCCGGGGACGGGGAGGTGGCCGACGGCTCGGGCGAGGACGCGGCGGACTCGCGGTAGATGTCGGGCTCCAGGTAGATGACCCGGGCGATCGGCACGGCCTCGCGGATACGGGCTTCGGCGGCGTCGATCGCCTCGGCGACCTCATGGGCCGACTCGTGCCGCTCCACCGCGATCTTGGCGGCGACCAGCAGCTCCTCGGGGCCGAGGTGCAGCGTGCGCATGTGGATGATGCGCGTCACGGTGTGGCCGTCGACGGTCGCCGCCTTGATCTTCTCGATGTCCTCCAGCCCGGCCGCCTCGCCCAGCAGCAGGGACTTGGTCTCCGCGGCGAGCACGATCGCGATGACGATCAGCAGGATGCCGATGCAGAGGGTCCCGATGCCGTCCCAGACGCCGTTGCCGGTGAGCAGCGCGAGTCCGACGCCGCCGAGGGCGAGGAAGAGGCCGACGAGCGCGCCCAGGTCCTCCAGCAGGACGACCGGGAGCTCGGGGGCCTTGGCGCGGCGGACGAACTGGGTCCAGCTCAGCTTGCCGCGGACCGCGTTGGACTCCTTGATGGCGGTCCGGAAGGAGATCGTCTCGGCGATGATCGCGAAGACCAGGACGCCGACCGGCCAGTACCAGGCCTCGATCGGGTGCGGGTCGTGGATCTTCTCATAGCCCTCGTAGATGGCGAACATGCCGCCGACGGAGAAGAGGACGATGGAGACGAGGAAGGCGTAGATGTAGCGCTCGCGGCCGTAGCCGAAGGGGTGCTGGGGAGTGGCCTCGCGCTGGGCCTTCCTTCCGCCGAGCAGCAGCAGGCCCTGGTTGCCCGAGTCGGCGAGGGAGTGCACGCTCTCGGCGAGCATCGACGAGGAGCCACTGAACAGGAACGCGACGAACTTCGCCGCCGCGATCGAGAGGTTGGCCACGAGTGCGGCCACGATCGCCCTGGTGCCGCCTGACGCGCTCATAGGTTCCGGATGTCCCTTCGTACCGACGACGGTCGCCTGCTGCCGGGGACCTCCCGGCCGTTGCGGTGGGCCATTGTCGCAGCCCCCGGGGAGCCCTCGGGTTCAGGCCACCACGGTCGCGCGGAACAGGGTGCCGGCGCCGTCCCCGGCACCCGCGACCCGGACCCGTTCCCCGGCCGGAACGAACGCCGACTCGCCCGCCGCGAGAGTGAGTTCACCCGTGCCGTCAGTGCTGTCCGGACCGCCGGCGCCCCCCTCGGGACCCGGGTCCTGGGTGCCGAGCGCGCTCACCGCGCCGGCCGTGCAGAGGAGGATCTGCGGGCCGGAGGTGGTCAGGTCGACGGCCTCCGCGCCGGGGGCGAGGACCAGCCGGGAGAGCCGGAACTCCTCGGCAGGCGTGTCGTAGACCTCCTCGCCGCCGGGCGTGGCCTCGGGGCGCAGCACCCCGGGGTCGCTCGCCTCGAAGCGCACGATGCGCAGCAGTTCGGGGACGTCGATGTGCTTGGGGGTGAGACCGCAGCGGAGGACGTTGTCGGAGTTGGCCATGATCTCGACGGCGAGCCCGTCGAGGTAGGCGTGCGGCACGCCCGCGCCGAGGAACAGGGCCTCGCCGGGCTGGAGGCGGACGTGGTTGAGGAGCATGGCCGCGATCACGCCCGGGTCGCCCGGGTAGTGGCGGGCCAGGGAGGCGTACGGGGCGTAGGGGCCGCCGAGGCGTTCCGCGGCGGCTGCGGCCTCGTGCACGGTCGCGGCCATCTCCTCGCGGTCCGCGCCGAGCACGGCGGTGAGGACCTCGCGCAGGGCGGACTCCTCGGGCTGGGCGTGCAGGAGGTCGACATACGGCTTGAGCGAGTCGACGTCGAGACCGGCGAGGAGGTCGGCGCTCTCGGCGGGCGGGCGGAAGCCGCAGAGCCCGTCGAACGGGGTGAGGGCGCAGACCAGTTCGGGCTTGTGGTTGGTGTCCTTGTAGTTGCGGTGGGGCGCGTCGACGGGGATGCCGGCCGCCTCCTCGGCGGCATGGCCCTCGGCCGCCTGGGTGCGGTCGGGGTGCACCTGGAGGGAGAGCGGTGCTCCGGCGGCGAGGACCTTCAGCAGGAACGGCAGCCGGGGGCCGAAGGCGGTGACTGCGGCGGGCCCGAGTTCGCGTTCGGGCGCCTCGCCGATCACCTCGTCGAGGGGGCCGCGCGGGGTGCCGGACGGCGCGCCGGGGTGGGCGCCCATCCACAACTCGGCCTGCGGTTCGCCGGTGGGGGCGGTGCCGAGCAGTGCCGGGATGGCGGTGGTGGATCCCCAGGCGTAGGGGCGCACGGTGTTGACGAGGCGGTCCATGGTGGTCCCTGGCTCTTCCTTGGTCCTGTTCGGCGGTGCGGCGTAGAGGCGGTCCGGCGTAGGGGCGGTTGGCGTACGGGCGGAGTCGGGCGGGGTGGTGGCGGCGTACCGGCGGAGATGGTGCCCGCCCGGTGCGGCTCCCCCGGAGACGGCGGGTTACACGCGTACGGACGGCGCGTTACGCGGGTCCGCTGTTCCCCGTGGCTCCCGCGCCGGTACCGCCGGAGTCCCCCGCGTCCGCGAGCGACAGGTACACGGCGGCGAAGTCGGTGACGGCGAGGAGTTCGGCGATGGACTCGAGTTCGGTGCCGGGTTCGGGTTCCAGCTCGCTCAAGGGCGTGTCGTGGCCGAGGGCCAGCTCCCGGGCGGCCGGGGCGGCGCTCAGCCCCCCGACGGGCCGGTCCCGCAGCAGGACCACCCGGGCTCGCAGGGCCTGCTGCTCCTCGACCCGGTCCCGGAAGAAGTCGTCGAGGTCGGCGCCCGCGGCGAACCCGCCGGCCAGGAGGACACCGTGGGCGGGCAGCGCCTCCGGCAGTTCGGCGGCGAGCGCCGGCCGTCCGGCGAGCTCGGCGAGGACGGAGGCGAAGCGCCGCCCGGCCGGGCCCGCGCCCGCGCCCTCGGTCCAGATCAGCGGCAGGCTGTCGGCCAGCTCGGCGGCGAGGGTCTTGGCCGGGTTGCTGTAGGTGGCGATGGCGGGGCCGCACCGCTCGGCCGTGCGGTCGAGGCGGTCGGCCACCTTGTCGAGGACCTCGGGGGACGCCTCCAGCAGACCGACGCGGTCGAGCAGGACGAGGAGCGGTGTGAACAGCGCCCACAGGGCCCCCGGGCTAGCCGCCTGGCCCTCCTCGTAGACCAGCTCGTGCGGTGCCGTCGCCATGGGCACGACCAAGCCGTGGGCGCCCTCGACGGCTTCGGCGAGCGGGGAGCGCTCCGGGGTGACGGCGACGACGGTGCAGCCGCGGCGGTATGCCTGCTCGGTGAGGAGCGCGAGGGCGGGTTCGCTGCCGTCGGTGGTGACGACGAGCAGCAGGTCCACGGGTCCCGCCCAGCCGGGCAGGGACCAGCGCAGGGCCCCGGCGGCGTGCGCGACGCCGGTGGGCCGCAGCGGGATCACCGGGGCGGACGCGCCGGCCAGGGCGCCGATCAGATCGGCGACGCCGACGGCGGCCGTGCCGGGCCCGGCCACCAGGACGGTGCGCGGACGCCCCTCCGGGGTGAGCGCCGCGATACCCGCCTCGGCGGCGTGCCGTGCGGCGGTGCGGACGCGTGCCCCGGCCTCGGCGGCGCCGCGCAGCAGACCGCGGTGATCGATGCGGGCGAGAGCGTCCGGCGCGTCGAGGAGTGACTCGTCGAGCATGGGATGGGGCCTCCGATCGCCGTACGCGGGCGGGGGGTCTGCGGTTGTGGCCGGTCCGGACGGGCGGACCGGGCGGAACGGCGGCCGCCTCGGGCCGAGTGCCCGGGTGCCGTCGGGTACCGGCCGGGCGAGCCGTTCCCGGACCGTCGCCGGGCCGGGCGGCCGTGGTGGCCGGTGCCGGCCGGGCGGCCGGTGACCGTGACCGGTCAGGCGCGATCGGTGGCCGGGCCCGGCGGGTCGGGCCGGGGCCGGTCAGGCGGGGCGGCGGGCCTCGTCGACCAGCAGGACCGGGATGCCGTCCCGGACCGGGTACGCCAGGCCGCAGTCCGCGCCGGTGCATACCAGCTCGGGGTTCTCGTCCGCCGTGCGGTCGTCGAGCGGAGCATGGCACGCCGGGCAGGCGAGGATCTCCAGGAGGCCGGCTTCGAGCGGCATGGCGGTGGTGTCCCTTCGGGGGCGGGTCGCAGGT
The DNA here is from genome assembly GCF_000377145.1 of Streptomyces sp. CNT372. Classification (NCBI taxonomy): domain Bacteria; kingdom Bacillati; phylum Actinomycetota; class Actinomycetes; order Kitasatosporales; family Streptomycetaceae; genus Streptomyces; species Streptomyces sp. CNT372. Next base: position 9,625 of record NZ_KB897779.1, read on the forward strand.
CGAACGGGCCGGGGCTCCGGTGCGGGACCCGCGGTCACGGTCGTACTGATCAGGTCTCGTCAGCCTACCGCCGGGCGGAGGGCCGAGGCTCGTTCTGGCGTGGCCGTTCCGCCGGGCCGCCCCGGGCCCGGCGGAACGGCCGGGGACGGCTCGGCCGCCGACACGGGTCGGCAGACGCCCCTCGGGCGCCGCCGGCCGGTGAGGCTCACACCGGCGCCGCCGACCGGTAAGGCTCACGCCGGCGCCGCTCAGGCGCCGCCGCGCACCAGCGCCAGCACCTCGTCGCGGATCTTCGCCATGGTGGCCGCGTCCCGGGCCTCGACGTTGAGGCGCAGCAGCGGCTCGGTGTTGGAGGCGCGCAGGTTGAACCACCAGTCCCCGGCGGCGACCGTCAGGCCGTCCAGGTCGTCGGTCGTCACGTCGTCACGGCCCGCGAAGGCCGCCCGCACGGCGGCCGCGCGGGCGGTCTGGTCGTCGACCTCGGAGTTGATCTCACCGGAGGCCGCATAGCGGTCGTACTCGGCGACCAGGTCGGACAGCGGGCGCTCCTGCTCCCCGAGGGCCGCGAGCACGTGCAGGGCGGCGAGCATGCCGGTGTCGGCGTTCCAGAAGTCGCGGAAGTAGTAGTGCGCGGAGTGCTCGCCGCCGAAGATCGCGCCGGTGCGGGCCATCTCCTCCTTGATGAAGGAGTGGCCGACCCGGGTGCGGACCGGCTCGCCGCCCTGTTCGCGGACCACCTCGGGGACCGACCAGGAGGTGATCAGGTTGTGGATCACCGTGCCGCCCGGGTGTTTCGCCAGCTCCCGGCGGGCCACCAGGGCGGTGATCGCGGACGGCGAGACGCCCTCGCCTCGCTCGTCCACCACGAAGCAGCGGTCGGCGTCGCCGTCGAAGGCGAGGCCGAGGTCGGCGCCCTCGGCACGCACCCGGGCCTGGAGGTCGACCAGGTTCGCGGGGTCGAGGGGGTTCGCCTCGTGGTTGGGGAAGGTGCCGTCGAGCTCGAAGTACAGGGGCACCAGGGTCACCGGCAGGCGGCCGAAGACCGACGGGACGGTATGGCCGCCCATGCCGTTGCCCGCGTCGACGACCACCTTGAGCGGACGCATGCCCGCGAGGTCGACCAGGGAGAGGAGGTGGGAGGCGTAGTCCTCCAGGGTGTCCCGCTCCGTCACCGTGCCCTCGGCGGAACCGGTGGAACCGCTGGAACCGGCGGAAGCGGTGGGCGCGGGCTCCGGCGCGGTCCCCGCGGCCGACCAGCTCTCGACGAGGGCGCGGATGTCGGCGAGGCCGGTGTCCTGGCCGACCGGGGCGGCGCCTGCCCGGCAGAGCTTGATGCCGTTGTACTGGGCCGGGTTGTGCGAGGCGGTGAACATCGCGCCGGGCAGGCCGAGATGGCCGGACGCGTAGTAGAGCTGGTCGGTGGAGCAGAGTCCGATCAGGGTGACGTCCGCGCCCTGCCGGGCCGCCCCGCGCGCGAAGGCGCCGGACAGGCCGGGGGACGAGGGCCGCATGTCGTGGCCGACGACGATCGCGTCCGCGCCGGTCACCCGCACGAAGGCGGCACCGAACAGCTCGGAGAGGCCCTCGTCCCACTGGTCCGGCACCACTCCGCGGACGTCGTACGCCTTCACGATCTTGGACAGATCGGCAGCAGCCACGTTCCCCATCCCCCATCTCCCTGAAGTCTCGGCGATCGCAACAAACTACCCGCAGGGCGGCGCACCGGTCCGCCCGGATCGCACCTTTGCGCACCGCGGTGTCCGCAAGGTTTCACGTGCGGTGCTTCCGGGTGCCAACGCGACTGTTTGCGGCGCGGGTTGAGGAATCCGGTGTGTCGGGTCAGCAGCGGCAAGTCGCCGGACCGAGGACCGAGCCGAGGAACGTACCGATGAACGGACCGAGGAGCAGGCCGAGGACCGGGTTCAGTTGTCCGGGGAACGCAGGACCCGCAGATGCCCCCGGCGCGCGACCTCCATCGGGTCCGCCGTGCGTCGTCCGCCACCCTGTCCGCCCGCCTCGGCCGTACGCCCCTGGGGCCGGGCAGCCTCACGGACGGCGTTCGCCAGGGCTTCGAGATCGTCGCCGCTGGGACGCGCGGGGGCGGAGCCGTCGGTGAGACGCACGACCTCCCACCCGCGGGGCGCCGTGAGCCGCTCGCTGTGCTCCGCGCACAGGTCGTAGCAGTGGGGCTCGGCGTAGGTGGCGAGCGGGCCGAGGACCGCAGTCGAGTCGGCATAGACGTACGTCAGTGTCGCGACGGCAGGGCGGCCGCACGCGGTGCGAGAACATCGACGTACAGGGCTCACGACGTTGGACGGTACCGCACTCTTGAGCGGGCTGCGACGACTCTCCATCAGGTCACTCCCCCGTGTCGTGGTGTGGCATCCGGCAGTACGGCCGTCATGGCAACTGCCCTGACCTGCACGGAAAGAGAACCACACGGAGGACGACCGGACCACGTGCGGTCACGACTTGGGGTGAATCACGCCAATCGGCACGAGATCATCGATCGTACGGAGCGCACATTCGAGCCCAACCTCGGCCGAAACGTTCAACTGGCGACAACTCGTGTGCCGGACGCCGCCCGGCGATCGCTCCCGGCGCGGGAGAGTTACCCTGCGTGAGTGAAGGACAGCCCCGTACCCCCACCGCCACCGACCGATCCGAGGCCACGACACCGCGACCGCCACGGCCGGGGGATGCGCGGGCCCGTCGCCCCGCCGCAGGTCCCGCTCGCCGCGAGCCGGGCCGAGACCTTCCGCGATCTGGTGCAGGACTCGGTGGACCGCCTTGAGCGGCGCTGGCCCCAGCTCGCGGACGTCGACTTCCTGGTCCTGGAGGTGCCCGGCACCCAGGACGACGCGGTTCCGCTCGGCGGCGCGGTCCCGGCGGCCAAGGACCGTCCGGCGCGGATCATGGTCTACCGCAGGCCCGTCGAGATCCGGACGAAGAGCCGCGACGAGCGGGCACTGCTGGTGCACGAGGTCGTCGTGGAGCAGGTCGCCGAGCTGCTGGGCCTCTCCCCGGAGTCGGTCGACCCCCGCTACGGACAGGACTGACCGGACCGCTGCCGGGGCGGGCCGCCCCGGAGAACACAGGGCCGGGCCGCCCCGCACAACACAGGGCCGGGCCGCCCCGCACAACACCGGCCCGGACCGAGAGTCGGACAACACCGGGCCGACCGGGAGCAGAGGACGCCGCCCCGGGACCCCGCCGCCGCCCAGCCCCCGGCGGCTCAGTCGTCCAGGACCGAGAGGTCCTGCCGCGCCTCCGGCACCGACACCGTCCCCCGGTCGTCCAGCAGGTTCTGCACCGTGAACATCGGGATGCCGTCCTCCGGGATCTCCAGCAGCCGCGAGGCGTGCACCGGGCCGCCCGACAGGGTCCGCACGGTGACCGCGTAGGCGCCCTTGAGTCCCTCGGGCACCGGCGAGGTGATCGTCAGCGTCGTCCGGGACTTGACCGTGTACTTCTTCACCACCTGGGTGCCCGCCTCCGTACCGGCCGAGGCGGTGACCTCGACCTCGGCCGCCCTGCCCGGCGCGGTGATCGACAGCAGGGAGCCCCGGGACCGGTTGTCCGCGGCGGTCGCGCGCTCGCCGACGGGACCGGCCGCGGGGATGAAGGCGGTCTCCTTCTTCTCGTCCTTGCCGCGCACCACACGCAGCGCCGCCACCACGGGAACCGGTCCGCCGCCCTCGGCCGGGCTCAGGAGCAGGGACGCCGCCTCGCCCTTGGTGAGGTCGTCGAGGTCCAGGCGGGCGGTCATGCCCGACTTCACACGCAGGGTCTCGCGGCCGGCCGGGGTGATCGTCCCGGTGGGGCCCGCGAGTTGGACCTTCAGGGCCGCGTCGTCGTCTCCGGGCGCGAAGGCGACCAGTTCCACGGCCGTCGCGTCCGCAGGGACACCGGGCAGGACCACGGTGCCCGCCGGATCGCCGGAGGCGGCCAGCCAGTCGCTCCCCTCCGTGGCGTGGGCCGCGCGCACCACGGCCCCCACGCGGCCGGTCCGGGTGGTGACATGGACGGTGACGTCCTCGGCCTTGTCCGTGGTCAGCGTCGACAGCAGCACCGGTACGGCCGCACCCGGCGGGATGGTGACGCCGTCGCCCAGGGTGCTCTTGAGCTTGCCGTCCGTGCCGTACAGCTCGATGTCGGCGACGGCGCTCGCGTCGTCGGGGTTGGTGAGGTGGAGGTAGTCCTGGCGCTTCTCGGCGAGGGAGGCGCCGGGGAACCAGAAGTCGGTGTCGGGGGCGGTGCAGCTCACGCCGAGGAGCCCGCGGCCGTCTCCGGCGGAGACGGAGGTCGTCTGCTGGGTGGTCCAGCCGGGTGCGAGCGCGCCGGATGCGGTGCCGACGAGGGCCGGTGCGTCGCCCCCGTCCGCGTCGGCGGCGACGGGCTTGCCGGGTTCCTTGACCGAGACGACGGGCTTGCCTCCGGGGCCCTTCCCCGGCTCGTCCTTCTCGTCCTTCTCCTCGCCCTCCTCCCCCTTCTTGTCCGCGTCGTCCCCGGCCCTGTCGTCGGTGTCCGCCAACACGGAGGCGGAAGCGCGCAGTTCGGCCGCCGTGGCCTCGCCGTCGGCGGAATCACGGGCCGCGCCGCCGTCTTCGGCCCCGGCCGGGGTGTAGGAGATGTACCGGGTCTCGGCGAGCTCCGAGGTGCCCGGGGCGGGGCACAGCATGCTGGACCGCTCGACGGGCAGCCGGGCGGCGGTGGGGGCGGGGCCGCCTTCGCCACCGTCCGGCGCCGTCAGGGAGGCGACGCCGGTGACCGCAGCGAGAGCGGTGGCCACCGCGATCAGGGAGATGGTCGTGCGCTTCACTCGGACTCGCCTCGCGTCGTGCCGGGGGCCTGGGAGGGGGGTTCGGGGTACCGGTCGCCGTATCCGTACGGGTCACGGCCGTCCCGCGCGGGCTGCTGGTACGGGTCGCCGCCCCAGCCCTGCTCACCGGGGTACGGCTGCTGCCCGTCGCCCGCGGAGCCGGCGGGGTAGGGGTGGTCCGCGTACGGAGCGTCCGGATACGGAGCGTCCGGATACGCGGGGGACGCGGCGTCCGGGTAGGCCGGGTACGCGGCGTCCGGTTGGCCGTAGCCGCCGCGCTGGTAGGCGTCGCCGGGACCGTACGCGTACGGGTCCCGGGCGTCCCAGCCGCCGTACGGCTCACCCTCGCCCTGCCCCTGCCCCTGGCCTTGGCCCTGATCGGGGGCCGCCGGAACGGACGCGTACTGCCCGTCCCGTCCGTACGGCCCGGCGGCCCCGTAGGACTCCGGCTCCGGCCCGGGCTCCGGCGGGTACCCCGGTCCATCGTCCCCGGCACCCGCATCGGCCGCTGCCGCCTCCGCCTCCGCCTGCGCGCGCAGCCGCCGGGCCCGGCGGCCCTCGCCGGCCTCGGCCTGCGCCGGGACCGCCGGCGCCTCCTCGGGCAGGTCGTCGTCGATCTCCCGCCGCCGGCCCGGCAGGGCCAGCACCACCAGCACCAGGGCGAGGAAGGCCTGCGTCCAGATCCAGGCGGTGTGGGTCGCCGGGTCCTCGTGGGTCAGCACCAGCCGGCCGCCCTCGGCGGGCAGCTCGAAGCCCTGGGCCCAGCCGTCCACCGTGGTCTTCGTCAGCTCGCGGCCGTCGAGGGTGGCCCGCCAGCCCGCGGAGGCGGTGTCGGCGATGCGCAGCACGCGCCCCGCGCCGCCCTTGGGGATCTCGGCGCGCGCGCCGACCCGGTCGGAGGCGACGGGCAGCGGGTCGGCGCCCTCCTCGACCACCGTCGCGCGCGCCACCTGCCGGTCCACCCGCCACAGCGCACTGCCCTGGAGCTGGCTCAGCCGGCTCAGGCCGGGGGTGGCGTCGAGGACGCGGCTGGTCTCGCGGGGGACGCCGTCGCGGACCAGGACGTAGCGGATCGCGTACCCGCTGAGCTGGTTGGTCTGGTCGGCGCCGGAGCCCGCGACCAGGTTGGCGACGATCCGGTCCAGCCGGGGGTCGCTGCCGCCCGCCTCGGCCAGCTCGGCGTCGCCGAGGCGTCCGCCGGAGCCGCGGACCAGGGTGTAGGAGACCTCGGCCGCGGAGGTGCCGCCCAGGACGAGGGTGCGCGGCTGGTCGCGGGTGCCGCTCTCCTCGGCGACGAACGCGGGCACCTGGACGGGGTCCCGGCGGCCGATCGGGTCGGCCGCGCCGTTGATCATCCAGTTGACGGCGGCGGCGACGGGGGCGAGCGCGGCGGCCAGGGCGATCAGCGCGGCCAGCGGCTGCCGCCAGCCGAAGTTCTGCGCGGCGACCCGGGTGCGGCCGCCCTCGCCGCCGAGGACGGCGGCGGTCAGCAGCGCGAGGCCGTACACCAGAGTGAGCGGCCCGGCCCAGCCGGAGCCGTTGGCGACGACGGCGTACAGGAGTGCGGCGAGGGCGACGGCCCACGCGGTGCGGATGGCGAAGACGCGCTCGGCGCGCAGCAGGGCGCCGAGTGCCGCGGCGACGATGCCGAGCATCAGGATGCCGCTGGTGGTGCCGGGCCCGCCGGGGCTGATGCCGAGCAGGTCGAACGCGCCGGCCGAGCCGCTGCCGAGGTCCAGCCCGGCCTCCCGGAAGAACCGGGACGGGGACGTCAGCAGGTCCAGCGACCACGGGGCGAGGACGAGGATCGGGGTGCCGGTGGCGGCGAGGAAGCGCAGCAGGTAGGCGAGGAGGTCGCCGCGCCGCAGCACCAGGACGGCGAGCCCGGTGGCGACGGCCAGCGGCCAGACGACGGGGGTGAACGCGGTCGCGAAGGTCAGCAGCAGCGCATACGCCCAGGTCGCCCGCCAGCTCCCGCGGGCGCCGCCCTGGGCGCGCAGCCCGTGGGCGGCGACGGCGGCGCGGGCGATCAGCGGCAGCACGATCGCGAGGACGGCGGTGCCGAGGCGGCCGGCGGCGAGCGCGCCGGTGGCGGCGGGCAGGAAGGCGTAGGCGATGCTCGCCCAGGCGCGCAGCAGCCGGGACTCGACGAGCGGCCGGGAGGCGAAGTACGCGGTGAGGCCGGCGAGCGGCACCGAGCAGACCAGCAGCACGGTGAGCGCCAGCCCGGTGGAGCCGAGGAAGAGCCAGGACAGCACGGCGAGGACGGCCAGGTACGGGGGCGCGGTCTGGGTGCCGCCGGTGCCGACGGGGTGCCAGCCGTCCGCGTAGCGGGCCCACAGCTCGCCGACGCTCTCCGGGGCGGGCAGCAGCGCGCCGCCGGCCAGGGCGCCGCCGCCGTAGAGACCGCGGCAGGCGATCAGGGAGACCAGCAGCAGGACGCCGAAGAGGACGGGGGCGGGCTTGTGGGCGATCTTCTTCAGCCGGGAGAACTGCTCGATCTCCATGTAGTCGGCCTCGTCCCCGCCGGGGCCGGTTTCGACGACACCGCGGCGGGAGCCGCCCGAGTCCCCGTCCAAGCGGCCGAAGTTGGCGGCGACCTGCTCGACGGTGGCCCGTACCGTCGCGCCGGGCGGCGGGAAGAGGGGACGCAGTTCGCGGGCGTCGACCTCCCGGCGGGAGCGGCGGCGCCGGCCGGCGAGGATCCTCTCGGGCCGCAGCAGCACGCCGGAGAGGCCCATCACCTCGTCGACGGCCTGCCCGGGGATTTTGCCGACGAGGTAGGCGAGGGTGCGCAGCAGGGTGCCGACGATCAGGCGCAGCAGCACCCAGGGGAGGGCGATCCCGCGCGCGTTGGTCAGCAGGGTGTAGACGGCGCCGGCCTTGTCGACCCGGTGCGGGCTGGCGACCGAGCGCCCGGCGCAGTCGACGGTGCGGCGCTCGCGGGCGGACGCCTCCGCGTGCCGCAGCACGGCGTCGGGGGCGACGAGGACCCGGTGGCCGGCGGAGTGCACCCGCCAGCACAGGTCGACGTCGTCGCGCATCAGCGGCAGCCGGCGGTCGAAGCCGCCCAGCTCCTCGTAGACGTCGCGGCGGATGAGCATGCCGGCGGAGGAGACGGAGAGGACGGAGCGGACCTGGTCGTGCTGGCCCTGGTCCTGCTCGCGCCGGTCCAGGCCGGTCCAGCGGCGGCCGCTGTTGGCGATGGAGACGCCGGCCTCCAGGAGCTGCTTGCGGTCGTACCAGCCGCGCAGCTTGGGGCCGACGACGGCGGCGTACTCGTCGGAGTCGGCGACGCGCAGCAGTTCGGCGAGCGCGGTGGGCTCGGGCGCGCAGTCGTCGTGCAGCAGCCACAGCCACTGGACGGGTTCGCCGTGCGGCAGTTCGGGCAGCTCGTACGCCTCGTCGTGCCAGGTCCGGGTGACCGGGTCCCATCCGCTGGGGCGCTTGAGGTAGGGCAGGTCGTCCGGGGTGAGGACACCGGCGGTGCGGGCGGCCTCGTCGACGGCCGTGCCGAAGCCGGTGCGGCGGGCGAGGTGCAGGACACGGTCCGGGCCGAGGGCCTCGGTGAGCAGCGCTGCCGAGTCGTCGGCGCTGCCGGTGTCGGCGGCGACGGCGTTCTGCACGGGGCGTTCCTGGCCGAGGAGCCCGGCGAGGGCGTCGGGGAGCCAGCGGGCGCCGTCGTGGGAGACGAGCACGGCGGTGACGACGTGCCGGGGGAACTCGGGCGCGCGCGCCGGGACAAACGCTGCGGTGGTGGCGGACATCGAGGTACGGGCCCTCCGGCCGGGGGGTCGCCCCGAAGGGGCGTCGGTGCGTCAGGGACGGGGCCCCACACTAACGGCTGGCATGACGACGGTCCGCCGCCCGTGCGCGGGGCACGGACGGCGGACCGTTGCGTATGCGGGGATTTGTCCCTGTTTGCCGGGCACCGGAACGCCGGACGACGGCGGGGCGGGCGCCGGGCCGCCGGGCGACGGCGGGGTGCCCGCGGGTGCCGGGCGACGGCGGGGTGCCGCGGATGCCGGGCGGGGGGTGGGCGCAGGTGGGCGCCCGCCGGACACACGCCTCAGACGGCCGCCTTCTTCAGGCGGCGGCGCTCCCGCTCGGAGAGCCCGCCCCAGATCCCGAAGCGTTCGTCGTTGTTGAGGGCGTACTCAAGACATTCGGAGCGGACCTCGCAGGCGAGGCAGACCTTCTTGGCCTCTCTGGTGGACCCGCCCTTCTCGGGGAAGAAGGACTCGGGATCGGTCTGGGCGCACAACGCGCGCTCCTGCCAGCCGAGTTCCTCGTCCGCGTCCTCGACCAGCAGTTGCTGGAACAGCTCGGTCATCTGCGCCCCTCGTCTGTCTGTGCGTCCCCGTGATGTTGCCGGTATCGCCGCGATGGTTTACCGCAACGATCGTTTTCGGCCGAACGACACGAGTGAAATTACAAGTGTGTGGCTCCGAGCGAGTCAAGCCACGATCTGCTACTGGGCCCCGTATTCACTCTGCGGAACCAAGGCTATGCGGAAAGTGTTCAAATCACCAAAAACCTGACACATGCCAGCGGCCAACCCTTCGACGCCGTCTCAGGGAGAGAGACGTCCCGGACGGCGATCATGCTGCAATCGAGCCACCGAAGCGATCCGGATCACAGGAAGATCACAGGGCCCAACGACGTTTGCCCGCACGGTTGCTGGCGCATGTCTCCCGGGTCCCGGCTGCACAAACCTTTCTCTGGATTCAGTAACCGGATGTGATGAAACATTGCGGCCAAACCGGCCAATGAGTTGACAGTCGGTAAGGGGAACCGCCACCTTTGAGGGCATGCCAGTGACCTCAGCGCCCTTCGCGACCCGCCGCCGCGGGTTCCGCAGCGCTGTCCAGGCCCACTGTCGCTGTTGTCGCACCAGCTGTTGATCCAGCCACTGACGCCGTAGAAGCCCCCGGGGCTCCGGCTTCACCCCGCTTCTCCCGCACACCGCCTCCCGGCGGCACCCGCGCGGCCCTACGGCCCGCGCCGATCGTTCCGCGTCACCCGCCGACCTCCCCAGCCCGTCTGCCGAGGACCCCCGCACGATGAACAGCGACAGCGACCTCCAGATCGCCGGCGACATCCTCGCCGTCCAGCACCTGCTCCAGCCCGCCGCCGAGCACCCCTCCACCGTGGCCGGATTCGCCGGTCTCGCCCGCGAGATCGCCGCGGACCGCTCCCAGTGGGAGCACCTCGTCCGGTACGACGCCACCTCCCGCTGGTACCACCGGCTGCGCACCGGCCCGGGATACGAGGTCTGGCTGCTGAGCTGGGTCCCCGGCCAGGGCAGCGGGCTGCACGGTCACGGCGGTTCCTCCGGCGTCCTGACCGTCCTCACCGGAGAGCTGACCGAGCGCTCCCCGAGCGCGGGCAACGGCGAGGGCGGTGGCGCCGGCCGCGAGCGCAGGCTGACGGCCGGCTCACAGCGGGTGTTCGCGCCGGGTTACGTGCACGAGGTCACCAACGACTCCCTGGAGGGCGCGGTCAGCCTGCACGTCTACCACCCGGGCCTGACGGAGATGCCGATGCACCGGGCGTCGGCCCGCTGCACCGAGGAGCCCGCGCCGCTCGCGCAGGCGTGACGAGGTACCGACGTGCCGACGTACTGACGACGTGCCGACGTGACGAGCGGTGCGCGACGGCCGACGTGACGAGCGGTGCGCGGCGCCCGGTCCGGGACCGGACGGTCGGAGTGACCGGCCGGTGGACGGTGGGCGTCCGGCGGCAGTGACCGGCCTGCGACACTGTGCGCATGCGCATTGTGGTTCTGGCCGGCGGTATCGGCGGCGCCCGTTTCCTTCGCGGTCTGAAGCAGGCCGTGCCCGGGGCGGACGTCACGGTGATCGGCAACACCGGTGACGACATCCATCTGTTCGGGCTCAAGGTCTGCCCCGACCTCGACACCGTGATGTACACCCTCGGCGGTGGCATCAACGAGGAGCAGGGCTGGGGGCGTTCGGAGGAGACCTTCCAGGTCAAGTCCGAACTCGCCGCCTACGGTGTGGGACCCGAGTGGTTCGGCCTCGGCGACCGCGACTTCGCCACCCACATCGTCCGCACCCAGATGCTCGGCGCCGGCTACCCGCTCAGCGCGGTCACCGAGGCCCTGTGTGCCCGGTGGAACCCCGGTGTACGGCTGCTGCCCATGTCGGACGACCGGGTGGAGACCCATGTCGCCGTCACCCTCGACGGGGAGCGCCGGGTGGTCCACTTCCAGGAGTACTGGGTCAGGCTCCGTGCCTCGGTGGACGCCGAGGCGATCGTGCCGGTCGGCGCCGACCAGGCGAAGCCCGCGCCCGGGGTGCTGGAGGCGCTCGCCGCGGCGGACGTGATCCTCTTCCCGCCGTCGAACCCGGTCGTCAGCATCGGCACCGTCCTCGCCGTCCCCGGCATCCGCGAGGCGATCGCCGAGGCGGGGGTGCCCGTCGTCGGCCTCTCCCCCATCGTCGGGAACGCGCCGGTGCGCGGTATGGCCGACAAGGTGCTGGCGGCGGTCGGCGTCGAGGCGACTGCGGCTGCGGTCGCGCGGCACTACGGCTCGGGGCTGCTGGACGGCTGGCTGGTCGACACGGTCGACGAGGCGGCGGTCGCGGACGTGGAGGCGGCCGGGATCCGCTGCCGCGCGGTGCCGCTGATGATGACCGACGCGGAGGCCACCGCGGCGATGGCCCGCGCCGCCCTCGCCCTCGCCGAGGAGGTCCGCGCGTGAGAGGCGACGGCCTGCGGGTGTGGGCGCTGCCCGGTATCGGGGAGGTCCGGGCCGGGGACGACATCGCCAAGGCCGTCGCGGTCGCGGTGGGCGCCGCGGGCGCGGACACCGGCTCCGGCCCGGCGGACGGACCGGCGGACGGGCTGCGGGACGGGGACATCCTGCTGGTGACCTCGAAGATCGTCAGCAAGGCGGAGGGGCGTCTCGTCGAGGCCGCCGACCGCGAGGCGGCGATCGACGCGGAGACCGTCCGCGTGGTGGCCCGGCGCGGCCCGCTGCGCATCGTCGAGAACCGGCAGGGCCTCGTCATGGCCGCCGCCGGGGTCGACGCCTCCAACACCCCCGCCGGCACCGTGCTGTTGCTCCCCGAGGACCCGGACGCCTCGGCCCGCGCGATCCGGCGCGGACTGCGCGACCAACTCGGCGTGGACATCGGGGTCGTCGTCACCGACACCTTCGGGCGCCCCTGGCGGACCGGGCTCACCGATGTCGCGATCGGCGCGGCCGGCGTGCGGGTCCTGGACGACCTGCGCGGCGGGACGGACGCGCACGGCAACCCGCTCAGCGCGACGGTGGTCGCCACGGCGGACGAGCTGGCGGCGGCGGGCGACCTGGTCAAGGGCAAGGCGGCGGGGCTGCCGGTGGCGGTGGTCCGCGGACTCGGGCACCTGGTCGGCGAGGACGCCGACGACGGCGCCGGGGCGCGGGCCCTGGTGCGGCCCGCCGCCGAGGACATGTTCCGCCTCGGCACCTCGGAGGCCGTACGGGAGGCCGTCACCCAGCGGCGCACGGTCCGCGCGTTCACGGCCGAGCCGGTGGACGGCGCGGCTGTCCGGCGCGCGGTCGCCGCGGCGGTCACCGCGCCCGCCCCGCACCACACCACGCCGTGGCGGTTCGTCCTCCTGGAGTCGGCCGAGGCGCGGGTGCGGCTGCTGGACGCGATGCGGGACGCCTGGATCGCGGACCTGCGGCGGGACGGCAAGTCCGAGGAGTCGATCGCCCGCCGGGTCCGGCGCGGCGACGTCCTGCGGAACGCGCCCTGCCTGGTGGTGCCCTGCCTGGTCGCGGACGGCGCCCACATCTACGGGGACGAGCGGCGGGACGCGGCCGAGCGCGAGATGTTCGTCGTCGCGGCGGGGGCGGGCGTGCAGAACTTCCTGGTCGCACTGGCCGGGGAGGGGCTGGGCTCGGCCTGGGTCTCGTCCACGATGTTCTGCCGCGAGGTCGTGCGGGAGGTGCTGGACCTGCCGGCGGACTGGGACCCGATGGGGGCGGTGGCCGTCGGGCACCCGGCGCAGGCGCCGAAGGCACGGCCCGCCCGGGAGGCGTCCGACTTCATCGAGACACGCTGACGGGAAGGGTGCCGGCGCCTGCCCCGGAGGGCGGGCCGACCCGCCCGCCACCGGGCGGGGGCCCGGCGACCTACCAGCGGGCGATGTCCACGCGGCGCATCTTGGGCTCCCGGCGGGGCGGGGTGCGCCCCGCCAGCAGGACGAGGCGGGCCGCGCGGTGGCGCTGCCCCGCGTAGGGCGCGAGGAGTTCCAGCATCGCCGCGTCGTCCGCGTCCCGGTCCCCCGCGAGGGCGTATCCGACGATCCGGGGCAGGTGGAGGTCGCCCACCGTGATCGCGTCCGGGGCGCCGTGGCTGCGCTGGACCGTCTCCGCGGAGGTCCACGGGCCGATGCCCGGGACGAGTTCCAGACGGGCCATCGCCTCGGCCGGGGCCATGGTCACCGCCTCCTCCAGCCGGCGCGCCACCCGCACCGCGCGCAGGATCGTCGAGGCGCGCTTGTCGTCGACGCCCGCCCGGTGCCACTCCCAGGACGGGATCAGGGCCCAGGTGCGCGGTTCGGGCATGACATGCAGCTCCGGCGCGCCCGCCCCGGCCCCCGGCCCCGGCGCGGGCTCCCCGTGGGCGCGGACCAGGAGCCGCCAGGCCCGGTACGCCTCGTCGGTGGTGACCTTCTGCTCCAGGACGGACGGGATCAGGGACTCCAGCACCAGCCCGGTCCGCAGCAGCCGCAGGCCGGGCCTGCGGTGGCGGGCGGCGGCGACGAGGCGGTGGTGCGGGGTGAACGCGTCCGGCTCGTCGGCGGCGCCGAGGAGTTCGGGCAGCCGGTCCAGCAGCCACTCGGCGCCCGCGCCCCACGCCTCGGCCTCGACCGTCCCGCCGCACGGCGCCACCCGCAGCGTGCCCGGCCCCGCCGGGGTGCGCGTGGCACGCCACACGGAGCCGTCCGGGGTGGTGCGGAAGGTGGGGTCGGCGGGGCCGCGCCGCAGCGGGCCGAGGACCAGGCCGAGGTCGAGCGGCCAGGGCGGGACCCAGCTCCGGGTGCGGGCCGGAGCCGGGGCGGTGGAGCCGGTCGTGGTCCCGGCGGCGGGACCGGTCGTGGCCCCGGCGGCGGAACCGGTCGTGGCCCCGGCGGCGGTCTGGCGGGGCAGGCGGGCGGCGCCGCGCCGTGTGCCGGTGCGGCGGCTGCCCGGTTCGAAGCGCCCTGCCATGGCGCCAGGCTACTGGTCGGAGGAGAAACGGACCGAGCCCGCGGGCAGGACCGCGTCGCACCAGACGCGCACGCCCTCCCGGAGTTCGTTGTCCTCGCCCACGACCGCGCCGTCACCGACGACCACCCCGGACAGCACCGCCCGTGAGCCGATCCGCGCGCCCTCTCCTATCAGCGAGCCGGAGACGACGGCGCCCGGCTCGACGACCGCCCCGGCGAGGACCGCGCTGCCGTCGACACGGGCGCCCTCACCGATGACGGCACCCTCACCGACCACGGTGCCGCCGGTCAGCTTGGCGTCCGGGGCCACCCGCGCGGACGGCAGGACCAGCCGGTCGCCGCAGCGTCCGGGCACGGCCGGGGAGGGGGCGCGGCCCAGCACCAGGTCGGCGGAGCCGCGGACGAAGGCGCCCGGCGTGCCGAGGTCGAGCCAGTAGGTGGAGTCGACCATGCCCTGGAGGTGGGCTCCCGAGGCGAGCAGGTCCGGGAAGGTCTCCCGCTCGACGGAGACCGGCCGCCCGGCCGGGACGGAGTCGATGACGGAGCGGCGGAAGACATAGGCGCCGGCGTTGATCTGGTCGGTGACGATCTCCTCGGGGGTCTGCGGCTTCTCCAGGAAGGCCGTGACACGTCCCGTGGGATCCGTCGGCACCAGCCCGAAGGCGCGGGGGTCCTCGACGCGGGTGAGATGGAGGGACACGTCGGCACCGGTGGAGCGGTGGGTGCCGACGAGGGCCGGGATGTCCAGCCCGGTCAGGATGTCGCCGTTGAAGACGAGGACGGGGTCCTCGGGTCCCGAGTGGAGACGGGAGGCGACGTTGCGTATCGCGCCGCCGGTGCCCAGCGGCTCCACCTCGGTCACGTACTCGATGTGCAGCCCGAGGGCGGAACCGTCGCCGAAGTACGGTTCGAAGACCTCGGCGAGGTAGGAGGTGGCGAGCACGATGTGCTCGACGCCCGCGGCCCGGGCCCGGGCCAACTGGTGGGTGAGGAACGGGACACCGGCTGCTGGGACCATCGGCTTCGGTGTGCGGACGGTGAGCGGACGCAGCCGGGTGCCCTTGCCTCCGACCAGGAGAATCGCTTCTGGGGCCTGGTTCAAATCGGTCTCTGCTTCCTGCTGGGGCCGGGCGCGGTCGCTGGTTGGACCGGCCAGTGTAGGGGCAGTCCTGGCGACGGCCCCGGGCGGCGGGTGCGGCGGGCGGCGGCCCGCGCACGGCCCCGGCAGCGGCGCCTCAGCGGCCCTGGTAGGAGGCCGACGCGGTGCGCACGGAACCGAGCTTGTCGTACAGCTTGCCGCCGGGGCAGTCGGTGTTGAAGCCGTCGCGGTGTCCCGAGACGGTGTTCATCGACACCTTGACGCCCTTGGCGTACTTGCCGCTCCCTCCCGAGGTGAGGGTCACCTTGCCCTTCGGGTTCACTCCGTGCAGGCCGAGCTTCCAGGCGGTCAGCTTGGCCGCCGCCGTCACCACCGCCTGCGGCGGATTGGTGGAACTGTACGTCCCGAGTACGGCGATTCCGGTGCTGTTGGTGTTGAAACCGAGGGTGTGTGCCCCGAGGACCGGCTTGGCCACGCCTCCGGCCCGGCCTTCGTAGATGTTTCCGCACTTGTCGACGGCGAAGTTGTAGCCGATGTCCCGCCAGCCGCTGCTCACCGTGTGGTAGCGGTAGATACTGCGGATAACGGAGGGGGCCTGGGCGCAGGTGTAGTTGTTGCCCGTGGCGCTGTGGTGCACGAACGCGGCCTTGACGGTGCTGGTGTAGGCGAAGGTCTTCTCGCGCAGCGACTCGTCGGCGCCCCAGCCCTTGCGGGTGACGATGGCCGGGCGGGGCCCGATGTACGCCTGAGCCGTGACCTCGTCGACGACGAGAGCGCCGCTCGCGGCCGCTTCGGCCTCGGTCTCGGAGCGGCTGAGCTCGGGGATGAGGAGTCCGTCGCTCTGGGTGCGCCCGGCGGTGCCGTCCTCGGGTCCCGGGGGCGGTTCCCCGGTGCCGGGGCCCTCCGGGTCGTCGCCGGGGTCGACGAGTTCCAGGCGCAGTCCCTCGGGGAGTTCGCCGTGCCTGCCGTCGGCCGCCAGGACGCGGACCTCGACGCCGTCCGAGGCGCCGACCCAGAGAGGGGCGGTGGAGCCGCGGACGCTGCCGGAGTCGCTCTCGGCGGTGCCGGGGTCGGCGGCGTGGTCGGTGTTGTGGGTCTCGACCTCCTGCCAGCCGGACCAGTCACCGGTACCGATGGACCGGGTGCGGACCTCGACGGTGCCGTCGAGTTCGGCGGAGGAGTCCTCCCAGACCAGGCCCAGGAGGGAGAACGGCTCGGTCTCCTGGCGCGGCAGGCCCAGGGGGGCGGCGGCGCCCGAGCGTTCGGAGGGGTCGGAGGAGCTCAGCGGTTCCAGGGGTACGGAACGGGTGCTCCCGGGGGTGCCGGACGCGTCGTCGGATATCGCGGCGGCGACCGGGGTGAGGGTCAGAGGGAAGGCGAGCGCCGCTGCGCACGCCACCGTGATCGTTGATGCCAGATGTCCACGCATGCCAGCGATCCTGGAAGCGCCACGCCGTCCCCGCCTGCCGAAGGAGCCCGGCCGGGGGGCCGCCGACCGGGGGACCCGGTTCACCGGGACGGACGCCCCGGCGCGCGGGCCGGGCGTAGTCTTGCGCGCGTGAACGCCAGCGACCGCACCCCTGCCGACCTGCTGCGATCCGCCCTCGCCGCGGACCCGGCCCGCCCCTTGGTCACCTTCTACGACGATGCCACCGGTGAGCGCGTCGAATTGTCGGTTGCCACCTTCGCCAATTGGGTGGCGAAGACCGCCAATCTGCTCCAGGGTGACCTCGCCGCGGAGCCGGGAGAGCGGGCCGCCCTGCTGCTGCCCGCGCACTGGCAGACGGCGGTGTGGCTGCTGGCCTGTTCGTCGGTGGGGGTGGTCGCGGACGTCGGCGGGGACCCGGCCGCGGCGGACCACGTGGTCGCCGGGCCGGGCGGGTTCGAGGCGGGGCTCGCCTGCCGGGGCGAGCGGATCGCCCTGTCGCTCGCCCCGCTGGGCCGCAGGTTCCCCACCCCGCCCGAGGGTTGGGCCGACTACGCGGTGGAGGTGCCGAGCCAGGGCGACCGGTTCGCCCCGTTCGTCCCGGTGGACGCGGACGAGCCCGCACTCGTCGTCGGGAGTGAGCGGTTCACCGGCGCCGAACTGGTCGCGCGGGCGCGCGCGGACGCGGAAAGGCGGGGGCTGACGGACGGGTCCCGGCTGCTGTCGGAGCTGGCGTACGACACCTGGGAGGGGCTGTCGGCCGGGCTGTACGCGCCGCTGGCGGCCGGGGGTTCGGTCGTGCTGTGCCGGAACGCGGGCGGGTTGTCCGAGGAGGAGCTGGCCAAGCGCGTCGAGAGCGAGCGGGTGACCGCGACGGCCCGCTGACGGGCGAGGTGGGGCCCCGGGCGGGCGCGGGTCCGGTACGACCAACACTCCGGAAGCCCCGAGTCCACTCGTGTGGCGGACCGTCGGGCCCGGCCCTCCCCGCCTGGAGGTGAACTCCGGTGGATGATCGGCGACAAGAGTGTTTCATCGCACAACCAAGCGCCGGGTTCGGCCGTCTAGACCTTCGATCGGCGGCCCAGCGCGCTGCCGACGCCATGAAGGATGGATCCACACGTGACGGACAAGGCCGGCACTTCCGGTGACGGGTCCGCGACCCCCGACGAGGGGGACGCGGCCAAGCCGTCCGACGACACGGCGGCTGACGCCCAGCCGTCCGACGCACGGCCGTCCGACGCCCGGGCGGCCGGGGGCGACGGCGAGCTGCCCGGCCAGAGCGGCCGGTCGCGCTACTGGCTGCGGTGGGTCGCGCTCGGCACCTCCGTCGTGGTGCTCGCCGCGGCCGGCGCGGGCTGGTGGTTCTACCAGAAGCTCGATTCCAACATCACCACCGACACCTCCGCCGCCGCCGAGTTGGAGACCTACGAACGCGAGCGCCCCACCCCCGTCGCGACCGGTGCGCTGAACATCCTGCTGATGGGCTCCGACACCCGCGAGGGCGAGGGCAACGAGGAGTACGGCAAGGACGAGGCCGGCAGCCAGCGTTCGGACACCACGATCCTGCTGCACATCTCCGCCGACCGGCAGAGCGCCACCGCGATGTCCGTCCCCCGGGACCTGATGGTCACCATCCCCAGCTGCCGCAAGCCGGACGGGAAGCGCACCCGGGAGCAGATCGCCCAGTTCAACTGGGCCTTCCAGTTCGGCGGGGCGGCCTGCGCGATCCGGACCGTGGAGAAGTTCACCGGGGTGCGCATCGACCACCACATGGTCATCGACTTCCGCGGGTTCAAGGACATGGTGGACGCGGTGGACGGCGTCGAGGTCTGCCTGCCGGAGCCGATCGACGACAAGGCCGCCCGCCTCGAACTGCCCGCCGGCCGGCAGACCCTGCACGGCGAGGAGGCCCTCGGCTACGTCCGGGCGCGCAAGTCGCTGGGCGACGGCAGCGACACCGAGCGGATGGAGCGCCAGCAGCAGTTCCTGGGCGCGCTGGTGAAGAAGGTGCAGAGCAACGGCGTCCTGCTGAACCCGACCCGGCTCTATCCGGTGCTGGACGCGGCCACCAAGTCGATCACCACGGACCCGGGACTCGACTCGCTGCGGGACCTGTACGACCTGACCCGCTCACTCCGCAGCGTACCGACCGAAAAGGTGCAATTCCTTACCGTCCCGCGGCAGCCGTACCATCTCAACCCGAACCGGGACGAGTTGGTTGAGCCGGACGCGAGCGAGCTGTTCGAGCGGCTGCGCGAGGACACCCCCGTCACGGTCGTCCCCAAGAGCGAGAAGGAGAAGGAGGAGGAGAACGGCAAGACCCCCTCGCCCGACCCGACCTTCTCCGGCACGACGGCGGCGGAGGGCATGTGCGGGTAAAGCAATGGCCAAACACCAACCGAGAGCACAGGCGTATTGCGCGAATTGCCCGCTTGTAAGGCGTGAGGAATTTGTCACGGGCGTCGCTCATCCCTGAACTGGGCGGATAGTGTGACGCGATCCGGTACTTCCGACCCCGTGTCGCGCACTGCTGGATCGAAGGACTGAGCGCCTGGAGGGGGAGGCGCCCCGCGTGGCACCCGACGGAGGACTCAAGCAACCGTGGATGCGCAAGGCCGTGGACAGGCGGACGACATCGACCCCGCCGACCAGTGGGTGATGAACCCGGAGACGGGCAACTACGAACTGCGACTGAACCAATCCGGTACGCAGTCGACAGGTTCCCGCGCGTCCGCGTCCGCCGCAAGCGGCCCCGGCGGATCATCGCGGAAAGACGCGCGGACCGGCACCCCCCAGGCCACCGCCACCCGCAGCCGCACCGAGGCCCGGCGCTCTCGGGACACCCGGGCCCCGGAGGTCCCCGGCCAGCGCAGCCGGCGCGCGGGCGGCTCCACGAGCGGCTCCACGGGCGGCGGCCGGGTGCCGCAGCAGGCGGGCAGCCGACGCAAGCGCAAGCCGGCGAAGTCGCGGAAGAAGAAGGTCCTGCTGTGGACCGGCGGCACCCTGGCCCTGCTGATGGCGACCACGGCCACGGCCGGCTACCTCTACTACGAGCACCTGAACGCGAACATCACCTCGATCGCCGACGACGGCGCGGGCACCGGCGGCTTCAGCAAGGACCGCGCGATCAACATCCTGGTGATCGGCACGGACAAGCGCACGGGTGAAGGCAACAAGGGCTACGGCGACAACGACAGCCCGGGCCACGCCGACACCACGGTGCTGCTGCACGTCTCCAAGGACCGCACCAACGCGACCGCGATGAGCATTCCGCGCGACCTCATCACGGACATCCCGGACTGCCCCACGACCCAGGAGGACGGGTCCCAGGAGGTCATCCCGGGCGAGCGCAACGTCCGCTTCAACACCAGCCTGGGCCAGTCCGGCCGCACGCCGAGCTGCACCATGCGCACGGTCACCGAGATGACCGGCATCCCCATAGACCACTTCATGGTGGCCGACTTCAACGCGGTCAAGACGCTCTCCTCGGCCGTGGGCGGGGTGCCGATCTGCCTCGCCAAGGACATCAAGGACCCCAAGTCCCACCTGGACCTGCCCGCCGGCGAGCACACCATCGAGGGCGAGGAGGCCCTCGCCTTCGTGCGCACCCGGTACACCGTGGGCTTCGGCGGCGACCTGGACCGCATCAAGATCCAGCAGCAGTTCCTCAGCGCGCTGATGCGCAAGCTGAAGTCGAACGACACCCTCACCAGTCCGACGAAGCTGGTGAAGCTCGCCGAGGCCGGCACCAAGGCGCTGACCGTCGACTCCAAGATCAACGACATCATGAAGCTCCGCGACCTCGGCCTGGAGCTGGGCAAGTTCGACATGAAGAACCTGACCTTCGCCACCGTGCCGGTCGTGGACAACCCGGCCGAGACGGTGAAGGCCACGGTCGTCCTGGACACCCCCAAGTCCGACGCCCTGTTCTCCATGGTGAAGAACGACATCTCCCTCACCGAGGTAGAGCAGGAGAAGAAGGAGGCCAAGGCCAGGCAGGCCCAGCTCCTCAAGGGCGAGCGGGCCGAGGCGTCCGCGGTCCGGGTCGACGTCTTCAACGGCGGCGGCCCCACGGGCTCCGCGCAGAGGACCCTGGACTGGCTGCAGAACTCCGAGGGCGTCCTGAAGTCCACCAACAAGGGCAACGCCCCGGCCGAGGTCGCCAGGACGCAGCTGGAGTACGCGCCCAACCAGGCCGACCAGGCCCGCAAGCTGGCCGACCTGATGGGCCTGCCCGCCGCGGCGCTGAAGCCGGGCACCGAGGACGCCGAGGGGCTGGAGGCGATGACGCTGACACTGGGCCCCGACTTCCAGGGCGCGGGGGTGCCCATCAGCGGGCCCGCAAAGCTGCCGAAGGACGTTTCCCAGGTCCAGGCGGACAAGCAGGTCTGCGCCAAGTGACACCGAGGCCGCGGGGACGCCGACGTCCGCGCGGCCGGCACGCGGACGGAGACCTGTCCACGTGACCGCCACGGGGACGGCGTCGTCCGCGTGACCACCACGAGGACGGCGTCGTCCGCGTGGCAACGCAGCCCATGGGGACCGGCGGTCCCCATGGCATCGCAGCCGGGCTCATGGGGAGAGCCCGCACACAGGGGAGCCAGGGGTGGGACAGAGCAGGGTGCGTGAGGAGGGGACGCGGCGACGTGGACCACGCGCGGCCGGTGATCTCGGCTGGGACGAGAGCCAGTACGGCGACGCGTCCGGGCACGTCCCGGGCAGCCGCAGGGCTCCCGACGACGAGCAGGACGGCCCGGAGGACGGCGGGAGCGGCGCACGGCGCGCGGGAGCGGGCGGCGGACGCCGCAGCGGCCCGCGCCGCCGGGCGAAACGCGGCCGCCGGCGCATAGGCCGGTGGATCGCCCTCTGCCTCTCGGTGCTGATCCTCGGCACCGCCGGCGCGGGCTACCTCTACTACGAGCACCTGAACAGCAACATCCGCAAGGGCGAACGGAGTTCGGCCGACTCGGACGTGAAGAAGAGCGCACCCAACGCGGCGGGCCAGACCCCGCTGAACGTCCTGCTGATCGGCTCCGACAGCAGGAACTCCAAGGCGAACCTGAAGCTCGGCGGCTCGAAGCAGAGCGTCGGCGCAAAGCCGCTGGCGGACGTCCAGATGCTGCTCCACGTGTCGGCCGACCGGAGGAACGCCTCGGTCGTCTCCATCCCCCGCGACACCAAGGTCGACATCCCCACCTGCACCGATCCGGAGTCCGGGGAGAAGTTCGGCGCCACCCGGGACCTCATCAACACCACCCTCGGCCGCGGCGGCCCCGGCTGCACCCTGGCCACCTGGCAGGAGCTGACCGGCATCTACATCGACCACTGGATGATGGTCGACTTCGCGGGCGTGGTGTCCATGGCGGACGCGATCGGCGGCGCCGAGGTGTGCGTCAAGGACAACGTCTACGACGGCCCCAAGCCCGGTGTCCCCGGCGGCTCCGGGCTGCGGCTGGAGAAGGGGACCTGGCCGGTCCAGGGCGAGCAGGCCCTCCAGTGGCTGCGCACCCGGCACGCCTTCGAAAGCGACTTCGGCCGCTCCAAGGCCCAGCACATGTACATGAACTCGGTGATCCGGAAACTGAAGGAGCAGAACGCCTTCACCGACACCGGACAGCTCATGGACCTGGCCGAGACCGCCACCAGGTCCCTCCAGGTCTCCGAGGAGGTCGGCACCGTCAAGAAGCTGTTCGACCTCGGAATGACCCTCAAGGACGTGCCGACGGACCGGATCGCGATGCTCACCATGCCGCGCGTCCCCGACCCGGCCAACCCGAACGCCCATGTCCTGCCCGCCCCCGAGGAGACGGACCGGCTCTGGGAGATGCTCCGCGAGGACGTCCCCGTGGACGGGAAGGAGCCGACCTCCAAGCCCAAGCCGGCGCCGAAGGACGAGGCCGCCGAACCGTCCGACATCGGGATCATGGTCCGCAACGGCACCGGCGTGAACGGCCCGCCCGCACCCCGCCGGGCTGCCGCGGTCACCGGCCTGCTGGCCGGGAAGGGCTTCACGGGCGCCCGGGCGGACGCGACACCCGAGACCGCCCGGCGCACCCAGGTCCTCTTCCCCAGCGCCGACCTCGAAGGCGACGCCCACGCGGCGGCGAAGGCCCTGGGCATCCCGACGAGCGCGGTGCGCAAGTCGACGGAGGTGTCCGGCGTGACCCTGATCGTGGGCGCGGACTGGCGCACCGGCGACACCTTCCCGAAGCCCGAGTCGGCCGGACCGCCGAAGGACACGGAGACGGTCATGGGCGACGACGACAAGGCGTGCATGGACATCTACGCGCCCTACCGCTTCTGAGGCCGTCCTCGTACGGCACGGCCCCGGCCGCCCCTTCGAGGGGGCGGCCGGGGCCGTGCCGTGTCGTGTCGTCCGGGGCCGTGTCTCCTGCCGGGAGCGGCCCGGGTCGCGGGTCGGCCGAGGGCGCGCCGTCCGGGAGGGGCTGTCAGGCCGTCCGGGCCGTCAGGCCGTCTCGGTCTCGGTGGTGCGCGTCACGGCGGGGCGGCGGCTCGCGATGACCTTCTTCGCCAGGGACCGCGGGCTGGTCAGGAAGCCGTAGCCCCAGGACATGTGCATCGTGGCCAGCGCGACCGGGATCCGGAGCCGGGCCTTCGGCGACAGGCCGCGGCCCGCGGGCACCGAGCCCACCGTGATCGCCGCGAGGTACCCGCCCGGGACCACCAGCGCCCACGGAGTGAGCGCCGCGCCCGCGACCAGCCCGGCCGCGATGGCGCACACGGCGACCGGCGGGGCGAGATAGCGCAGGTTGATCGAGCCGGGGTGGTAGCGGGCGACCACATGGCGCCAGCGACCGTAGTCCTTGTACTGCTTGGCCAGCGCGCGCACCGAGGGACGCGGCCGGTACTGGACCTTCAGCTCCGGCGAGAACCAGATGAGTCCCCCGGCCTCGCGGATCCGGAAGTTCAGCTCCCAGTCCTGGGCGCGGATGAACTCGGTGTTGTAGCCGCCCTGCCTCTCCAGTGCCTCCCGCCGGAACACGCCCAGGTACACCGTCTCCGCCGGGCCCGCCGCGCCGCCGGTGTGGAAGGCCGCGTTGCCGACGCCGATCCGGGAGGTCATCGCGGCGGCGACCGCCTCCTCCCAGGCGTTCTCGCCCTCGGCGTGCATGATGCCGCCGACGTTCTGCGCGCCGGTCTCCTCCAGGAGGCGGACCGCGGTGGCGATGTAGTCCGGCGAGAGCATGCCGTGCCCGTCGACGCGGACGACGACCGGGTGCCGGGACGCGGCGATCGCGGCGTTCAGCGCGGCCGGGGTGCGTCCCGTCGGGTTCGGCACGGTGTGGACGCGGGGGTCCTCACGCACCAGTTCGGCGGCGATCTCGTCGGTGCGGTCCGTGGACGGCCCCAGCGCGATCACCACCTCCATCTCGCCGTCGTACTCCTGCTGGAGGATGTGACGGACCGAGTTGCGCAGATGCCGCTCCTCGTTGAGGACCGGCATGATCACGGAGACAGGGGGCGTGGCGTTCATCGCCCGCCACGTTACCGCGTTACCGCGTACGGGGGACCCGCAGGCGCGGCGGCCGGGGCCGGGGAGCGCGCACGCCTACGGTGCTGAGGATCCCCCTGTCGTCCGCGGAGGTGTCCCGTGCCCCCAACGCCCCGCCCCGGCCGCCCGGACCCTCGTGCGCCGCAGCCGCCCCGACGGCGTCCGGCGCCCCGCCCGGCCGGGGCCGGCGGGCGGGGCGGAGCCACCGGGAAACCCGCCGGGCAGGGCGGACGGGCCCGGCCCGCCGGACGCACGGGACGGCCTCGCTGGGGTGTGCGGGTCGTCACCTCCCTCTCGGTCCTGGTCCTGGGCATCGGCGGCATCGGGCACGCGGTGGTGACGAGCCTGGACAGCGGGATCGAGCGGGTGGACCCCTTCCGGGACATGAAGAACCGGCCGGACGGCGGCCACGGTATGAACATCCTGCTGGTGGGGACGGACGGCCGGGACCGGATCACCGCCGAGGAGAAGAAGAAGTACCGCCTGGGCGGCGTCGGCTGCCGCTGTACCGACACGATCATGCTGGTGCACATCTCCCAGGACCGGGAGCGCGCCAGCGTGGTGAGCCTGCCGCGGGACAGCTACGCGGAGATCCCCGACCATGTCGACGCCACCACCGGCAAGCAGCACAAGCGCCACCCGGTGAAGCTGAACGCCGCGTTCACCGAGGGCGGGCCCTCCCTGACCGTGCGGACCGTGGAGCACATGACAGGGGTGAAGATCGACCACTATCTGGAGGTCGACTTCACCAGCTTCATGCGGACCGTGGACACGGTCGGCGGTGTGGAGATCTGCACGGCCCGCCCGATGAAGGACTCCTACACGGGTCTCGACCTGGCAGTGGGCACCCATAAGCTCAACGGCGGGCAGGCCCTCCAGTATGTGCGCTCCCGCCATATCGACGGAGCCGCCGACCTGGGGCGGATGCAGCGGCAGCAGCGCTTCATGGCCGCGCTCATCCACCAGGCGACCAGCAACGGTGTGCTGCTCAACCCGGTGAAGTTCCGCTCGGTGGTCTCGACGATGCTCGACTCGGTGCGGGCCGACAAGAACTTCGGCCCCGAGCAGATGCTCGCCCTCGGCCGGGCGATGAAGGGATTCTCCCCCGCCTCCTCGGAGTTCACCTCGGTGCCGGTCGGCGATGTGAGCCACCCGGTCAAGGGCATCGGCTCCACCGTGAAATGGGACACCGCGAAGGCGAAGAAGCTGTTCCAGCTGGTGCGGGACGACAAGCCGCTCGCGCCGCGGCGCCCGAAGCAGCCGAGGGCGGCCCTGGTGGACGTCCCCCCGGACCGGATCCGGGTGCAGGTCTACAACGGCACGGCGACTCCGGGGCTCGGGGACCGGGTCGACAAGGCCCTCGACGCGACGGGCTTCGCGACCACCCGCTCCCCGCTGAACGCCCCGGGCACCGCGGGCGCCCCGCTGGCCAAGACCTATGTGACGTACGACCCGCGCTGGGACCGGTCGGCGAAGTCGCTCCAGACGGCGCTGGGCGGCTGCGAACTGCGCCCGGCGAAGGGGCAGGGCCCGACGATGAAGGTGATGGCGGGCGCGGACTACAAGGGCGTCACCCCGGTCCGCGCGGAGGACCGCAAGCCGGGCGCCTTCGGCGCGGTGACGGGCGACCAGGTGGTGTGCCCGTAACCCATGTGGACCGGGCACATGTGGACCCGGTCCGTGTGGACCGGGCACATGTGGGCCGGGTCCATGTGGACCGGGCACATGTGGACCCGGTCTATAGGGCGCCGGCCCGTGTGGACCCCGTCCATGCGGGCCCAGTTCGTGTGGACGGGGTCCGTGTGCGTCCCGCCTGTGTGGGCCCGCTCCATAGGGCGCCGGCCCATGTGGACCCGGCTCGTGTGGACCGAGCTCCTGGTGGGCTCAGTCGTCGATGCCCTCGGCCGCGCGCTTCTCGCGCAGCTCCTTGATCGCCCGGCGGCGCGCCAGCCGGTGCGTACGCCGGATCTGCGCCTCCTGGTAGCGACGGCGGTCCCGCTCCGTCTCCGGCACCACCGGCGGCACCACCCGCGGCTTCCCGTCCCCGTCCACCGCCGCGAAGACCAGGTACGCGGAACCCACCTGCGTCGCCGGCGTCGACTCGTTCCAGCGCTCTGCCAGGACGCGGACGCCGACCTCCATCGAGGACCGGCCCGTCCAGTTGACCTGTGCCTTCACATGCACCAGGTCACCGACCCTGACCGGCTCCAGGAACACCATCTCGTCCATGGAGGCCGTGACCGCCGGCCCGCCGGAGTGGCGGCCCGCCACGGCGCCCGCCGCGTCGTCGACCAGTTTCATGATCACGCCACCGTGCACCGTGCCCAGGAGGTTGGTGTCGCTGCCGGTCATGATGTGGCTGAGGGTGGTGCGGGACGCCGAGGTCGGCTTGCCCGGAATCTCGCTCTCCGGGCGGGGGGCCTGATCTGTCATGCCCTCCACCTTATGCCGGTCCGCGACCACCGCCGTCCGCGTCGGCCGGGGCCTTCGTCCCACCCGGCGCGGGCCCTTCGTTCCGGGGCAACGGGACCCCCGTTCCAGGACAACAGGACCCCTGCTCGGGGACAAAAGGGCCGCATTGCATCAGCTTCGCTACAGGCCCGGTGTGATTTACCACTCGGCCTGTCCGGGTGGGTCGAGCCACCGGCACACTGTTGCGCATGAGTGACTGGCATGGAGGCAACTCCCGCGGCGACGCCGCGGGCGGGGGCGGATGGTCGGACGACGGCGACGGCCGCGGCTACGGGCAGGGCAGCGCCGGGCAGCCCGAGAGCGCCCGCGTGATGCGCCACGTCCAGCGCCCCTCCACCCCCCGGCGGGGCTCCGTGCCTCCGCAGCAGCGCGGGTACGACCAGGGCGGCGGCCAGGGGTACGCCGAGCCCGGGTACGACAGCGGCTACAACACCGGCCAGGTCTACGGCAGCCCGCCCGGCGGCGGGCGGGTGCCACCGCAGGGCGGCGACCCGTACGGCCGCCCGGCCCCGGCTCCGGACTGGCGCCGCCGCATCAAGATCGGCGCGATCGTCGCTCTCGTCGCTGTGCTGGGCACCACCATCGGCACGTACTTCTGGGCGGACGGCAAGGTCCGTCGCGAGGTCGACCTGTCCAAGGTCATCGAGCGGCCCGGGGAAGGCGACTGCACCACCTACCTGATCGTCGGCTCGGACAGCCGTGAGGGCCTGTCCGCCGAGGAGAAGAAGCGGCTGCGCACCGGCTCCGCCGAGGGCAAGCGCACCGACTCCATGATGATCCTCGCCAAGTGCGGCAGCGGGAACACGATGATCTCCCTCCCGCGCGACTCCGACGTCGAGATACCGACCTTCGTGGGCTCGGAGTCCGGCAAGACCTTCCCCGGCACCGGCAGACGCGTGAAGCTCAACGCGGCGTACGCGGAGGACGGTCCGGAGCTGCTGGTCCGCACGGTCGAGCACAACACCGGTCTGCGGATCGACCACTACGCCGAGATCGGCTTCGCGGGGTTCGCGAACATCGTCGACGCGCTCGGCGGTGTGGAGATGAACATCGAGAAGGGCTTCAAGGACAAGAAGTCCGGCGCCGACTTCAAGGCGGGCACCCAGACCCTCGACGGCGAGCAGGCCCTCGCGTTCGTCCGCACCCGGTACGCGTTCGCGGGCAGCGACCTGGACCGCACCAAGAACCAGCAGAAGTTCCTCTCCACGCTGGCGAACCAGGCGGCGACGCCCGGCACGATCCTCAACCCCTTCACGCTCTACCCGACCCTCGGCGCGGGCCTGGACACCCTGATCGTCGACAAGGACATGTCCCTGTGGGACCTGGGGTCGATGTTCTTCGCGATGAAGGGCGTCAGCGGCGGTGACGGGAAGTCGATGAACATCCCGATCTCCGGCAGCCGCGGCGGCAACCTCGTCTGGGACAAGGCGAAGGTGCAGCAGCTGGTTAAGCAGATCCAGAACGACGAGAAGGTCACCGTCACCAGCCAGTGACCGCGCACGGCGAGGGGCCCTTACCGCATCGGCGGCTTCCGGTGGTACGGGCCCCTCGCCGTGTCCGGCCGGCTCCGGCACGGTCCTGGAAACACCTGCGCTCCGGGCCCCGGTCTGCGGCAGGATCGGTCCGTGCCGAACGAACCCGACGCCACCGCCATCGAGTTGAGCCAGGACGAACTCCGCGAGATCACGGGCTACGCGGCCGCGTGCGCCCGCGCGGTCCTGCCGGTCTTCGAACAGGACCGCCCCGAGGACCCGCGCCCGCGCGAAGCCCTCGACGCGGCGGGGCTGTTCGCCGGGGGCGGCCGGCGCACGGCGGCACTGCGGCAGAGCGCGTGGGCGGCCTACCGGTCCGCGCGGGAGGCCGCGTCGCCCGCCGCGGCCGAGGCTGCACGGGCGGCGAGCCATGCGGCGGGGGCCGCGTTCCTGCACCCCCGGGCCAGTGCCCACCAGGTGAAGCACGTCCTCGGCGCGGCGGCGCACGCGGCGCTCGTCGCGGAGCTGCTGTCCGGCGGGGACGGGGCCGCCGCCACGACGGCGCTGGAGCGGGCGCACCGCGACGCGCCCCCGGCGGTCGCCGCGGTCCTCGGCCGGCTGCCCGCCGCGCCGCCCGGGGGCGGGCGGGTCGGCGAACTCGTCCGCGCGCTGGACGCGGCGCTCCGCGCCTGAGCGGGGCCCTCGCGGGACAGGTGGGTCGGCGACCCACCGATGAGTTCCGGTGCCGCCCGCCGTCTACCCCTCAACACGATGAACCGGACCACACCGCCCCCGGAGGCACCCCATGAGGAAGATCGTCGCGCAGCTGTTCATCTCGGTCGACGGCGTCGTCGAGGACCCGCACGAGTGGCACTTCCCCTACTTCAGCGACGAGATGGGCGCGGCCGTGGACGCGGTGCTCGGGCAGGCGGACACGCTGCTGCTCGGCCGGGTCACCTACGACAGCTTCGCGGGCGCCTGGCCGGAGCGGGAGGCGGCCGGGGGCGAGGACGCGCCGTTCGCGAAGAAGCTCGGGGACGCGCGGAAGATCGTGGTCTCCCGGCGGACCCTCGACTTCACGTGGCGCAACTCCGAGCAGTTGCGGGGGGACTTCGAGGAGGCGGTCCGCGCGCTGAAGAGCGAGCCGGGCGACGACCGGATCGCGGTCAGCGGTTCGGTGTCGGTGGTGCGCTCCCTGCTCGCCGCGGGACTGCTCGACGAGCTGAACCTGCTGGTGCACCCGGTCGCGGTGCGCAAGGGCGAGCGCCTCTTCGACGAGGGCGACACGCCGGTGCCGCTGAAGCTGCTCTCCGCGGAGACCTTCGGGAGCGGGGTGCTCAACCTGGTCTACGGACCCGAGCCGGCCGCCGCCCCGGAGGCCGGTTACGAGGACGCGAAGGCGCATCTGCCGCAGTCCTGAGGAGGGGTGGTCGGCGGGCGCGCGTCCTGCGGCGTCAGACGCGGGCGTACTCGAGGAGCTGGCTGGTGTTCGTGCAGGTGCTGTGCGTGGACTGGCTGGTGGACGAGACCTGCACGGCGGAGGAGCTGCGGGACGTCTGCATCGGCGTGGTCCTCGGCGCCGTCCGCCCCTTCCTGTCCGAGGACCCGGCCGGCGACGCCCCGCGCCACGCCCCGGCCAGTGACCGGCCGGGGCGTCGCCGTGAAGGCTGGCGCGTTACGGCAGGTTGCGCGCCATCACGATCCGCTGGACCTGGTTCGTGCCCTCGTAGATCTGCGTGATCTTGGCGTCGCGCATCATGCGCTCGACCGGGTAGTCGCGGGTGTAGCCGTAGCCGCCGAGGAGCTGGACCGCGTCCGTGGTGACCTCCATGGCCACGTCGGAGGCGAAGCACTTGGCGGCGGCGCCCTGGAAGGTGAGGTCGGCGTCGCCGCGCTCGGACTTGGCGGCGGCCGCGTAGGTGAGCTGGCGGGCGGCCTCGATCTTCATGGCCATGTCGGCGAGCATGAACTGGATGCCCTGGAAGTCCGCGATCGGCTTGCCGAACTGCTTGCGCTCCTGGACGTAGCCCTTGGCGTAGTCGAGGGCGCCCTGCGCGATGCCGAGGGCCTGGGCCGCGATGGTGATGCGGGTGTGGTCCAGGGTCTTCATCGCGGTGGCGAAGCCCGTGCCCTCCTCACCGATCATGCGGTCGGCCGGGATGCGGACGTTGTCGAGGTAGACCTCGCGGGTCGGGGAGCCCTTGATGCCGAGCTTCTTCTCCGGGGCTCCGAAGGACACGCCCTCGTCGCCCTTCTCGACGACGAAGGCCGAGATGCCCTTGGAGCGCTTGGCCGGGTCGGTGACGGCCATCACCGTGTAGTACTCGGAGACGCCGGCGTTGGTGATCCAGCGCTTCACGCCGTTGAGGACCCAGAAGTCCCCGTCGCGCACGGCCTTGGTCTTCATGCCGGCCGCGTCCGAGCCCGCGTCCGGTTCTGAGAGGCAGTACGAGAACATGCCGTCGCCGTTGGCGAGGGGCGCCAGGTACTTCGCCTTCAGCTCCTCGGAGCCGGAGAGGATCACCGGCAGGGAGCCGAGCTTGTTGACCGCCGGGATCAGGGAGGAGGACGCGCAGACCCGGGCGACCTCCTCGATCACGATGACGGTCGCCAGGGCGTCGGCGCCCGCGCCGCCGTAGGACTCCGGTACGTGCACGGCGTGCAGGTCGGAGGAGACGAGGGCGTCCAGCGCCTCCTGCGGGAAGCGGGCCTCCTCGTCCACCGCGGCGGCGAAGGGCGCGATCTTCGCCTCGGCCAGGGAGCGGACCGACTCGCGGAGCATGTCGTGCTCTTCGGACGGGCGGTACAGGTCGAAGTCGGCCGATCCTGCCAAGGTGTCTCACTCCCCAAGATGCTAACTACCGTTAAGTAACCCAATTTTAGACGGGCCGCGGGGCCGGGGCATAGGTGAGTTTGGCGACAGCCCCGGTCAGGCCCGGATTCCGGGCCCCGGCTCCGCACCCGGGCCCCACGGACGGCCGCCCGTCGGGCCCCTCCCGCCGCGCGGTTATGCTCGGGCGCGCACGCCCGCCCGCATCAGTACTGGAGCACCGCATGGCCCTCAAGATCACCGTGATCGGCACCGGCTACCTGGGCGCCACCCATGCCGCCGCGATGGCCGAGCTCGGTTTCGAGGTGCTGGGGCTCGATGTCGTCCCCGAGAAGATCGAGCTGCTCTCCTCGGGCCGGGTGCCCATGTACGAGCCCGGTCTGGAGGAGCTGCTGGGGCGGCACGTCGCCGGGATCGAGGGCTCCACCGGGCGGCTGCGGTTCACCACCTCCTGGGAGGAGGTGGGCGCCTTCGGCGACGTCCACTTCGTGTGCGTGAACACCCCGCAGAAGCACGGCGAGTACGCCTGCGACATGAGCTTCGTGGACTCGGCCTTCGCCTCCCTCGCCCCGCACCTGGGCGGGCAGGCACTGGTCGTGGGCAAGTCGACGGTGCCGGTGGGCAGCGCGGACCGGCTGGCGCGGCTCCTCGCCGAGCAGGCGCCGGGCGAGGTGGAGCTGGCGTGGAACCCGGAGTTCCTGCGCGAGGGTTTCGCCGTGGACGACACCCTGCACCCGGACCGGATCGTGGTCGGCGTCCGCGGCGAGCGCGCCGAGAAGCTGCTGCGCGAGGTGTACGCGACGCCGATCGCGGAGGGCTCGCCGTTCGTGGTCACCGACTATCCGACGGCGGAGCTGGTGAAGACCGCCGCGAACTCCTTCCTCGCCACCAAGATCTCCTTCATCAACGCCATGGCCGAGGTCTGCGAGGCGGCCGGCGGCGACGTGGCCAAGCTGGCGGAGGCCATCGGGCACGACGACCGCATCGGAAGGAAGTTCCTGCGGGCGGGCGTCGGCTTCGGCGGCGGCTGCCTGCCCAAGGACATCCGGGCGTTCATGGCCCGCGCGGGCGAACTGGGCGCGGACCAGGCACTGACCTTCCTGCGCGAGGTCGACTCGATCAACATGCGCCGCCGGGGCCACATGGTGGAGCTGGCGCGTGAGGCGGTCGGCGGCGGCTCGTTCCTGGGCAAGCGCGTCGCGGTGCTGGGCGCGACCTTCAAGCCCGACTCGGACGACGTCCGGGACTCCCCGGCGCTCAACGTCGCGGGCCAGATCCAGCTCCAGGGCGGCCAGGTCACGGTCTACGACCCCAAGGGCATGGAGAACGCCCGCCGCCTCTTCCCGACCCTCGCCTACGCGGACACCGCCCTGGCGGCCGTACGCGGCGCGGACGTGGTGCTGCACCTGACCGAGTGGCGCGAGTTCCGCGAGCTGGACCCGGCGGAGCTGGGCGCGGCGGTCACCTCCCGCATCCTGCTGGACGGCCGCAACGCGCTGGACGCGGAGGCGTGGCGCGCGGCGGGCTGGACCTACCGGGCGATGGGCCGCCCGCGCGCCTGAGCCACGTCGACGGGCCCGAGCGGCGAGGTGCCCGAGCGCGGCGCCGGCTCCCGGCGGAAGCCGGCCCGGCGCTGGCGGCCTGAGTCCCGCCCGGCACGGCCGGGCGACACCGCATTCCGCCGACCGTGCCGGACGGGGCCGGGCCCACCGCATCCCGCTCGCCCTGCCCACCGGGCCCGAGCGCGGCGCCGGCTCCCGGCGGAAGCCGGCCCGGCGCAGGCGGCCTGCGCCCGGCACGGCCGTGCGCGCCGCGCCCCGCCGACCCGCCGAACGGGGCCGGGCCGGAACCCGCAGGGGTTCCGGCCCGGCCCCGTTCACGCGCCGTCGCCCGACGCCGCCGCCCCGGCTCGGCGTGCCCGGGCCCGGTAGGTGCGCATCTTGGTGCGGGCGCCGCAGACCGACATGGAGCACCAGCGGCGGCGGCCCGCCGGGCTGCGGTCGTAGTAGGCCCACTGGCAGTCCTCGGCCTCGCACGCCTTGAGCCGGAGCCAGGTGCCGGCGGCCGTGCCCTCCGCGATCGCCAGGGCGACCCGGCCGTGGAGGGTCGGCGGGTCGCCGGCCCTCAGGGCCGCCTCGCCCGCAGGGCCTACGCTCACCCGGAGCAGGGCCCCGGCGAGCAGGGCGTCGAGGGTGGTGGAGGTGCCGTGGCCCGCGTGGGCCAGGCAGGCGGCACGCAGTGCCTCCCGCAGCGCGCGCGCCGCGTCGATCTCCTCCGTGCCCGCGTCCGCCAGGCCGAAGCGCGCGCGGTTGGCGGCCGATTCCAGGGTGTCCGCGCCGGTCCCGACGTCCAGCGTGTTGACCAGGGCCTCGACGAGCGCGAGGCCGCCGGGCGCGGATTCCCTGTCGTTCATGCTTGCGACGTTACCGCCTTTGGGGGAGCATGCAGTAACGGTTACCTGTTGAGGCGCAGTACCGGTAACGCAGTACCGAAAGCGCGGCGCGGGTACGCGCCCAGGGCAGGTAACGCCGAGCCGGGAGACCGGCAGACCGGAGGAGCAGTCATGAGCATCGCCAAGCTGGGGGCCGTCGTCCTGGACTGTCCCGACCCCGTCGCGCTGGGCCGCTTCTACGCGGAGCTGCTCGGGGGCGAGATCGAGGACGACGGCGACGGCTGGGTCGACCTCTCGGGCGGGGCGGCGCCCCTCGCCTTCCAGGCCGCCCCCGGGTACACGCCCCCGAAGTGGCCGTCCGCCGAGCACTCGCAGCAGTTCCATCTGGACGTGACCGTGGACGACCTGGACGCGGCGGAGGCCCGGGTGCTGGCGCTGGGCGCGACCGCCCTCGACGCGGCCGACCACGCGCGTAGCTTCCGGGTGTACGCGGACCCGGCCGGGCACCCGTTCTGCCTCTGCGCCGGCTGAGGGACGGGACCCGTCCCGGGCCCGGGCTCAGCCGTTGAGCGAGTCGATCACGGCCCGGGAGGGCGCCGGGCGCGCGGCGGCCGTGCGGGCGGCGAACTCCGTGCCGCGCAGCACCCGGAGCACGTTCGCCCAGGTCAGCCCGGTGACCTCGGCCTCGCTCCAGCCGCGTTCCAGCAGCTCGGCGATCAGCCGGGGGAAGCCGGAGACGTCTCCGAGGCCGGGACCGTGGGGCAGGCCCGTGTCGTACGCCCCGGTCAGCGCGACGGTCTCGGCCCCGGCCACCGCGCGGACGCGGTCGAGTGCGTCCGCGACCTCGGCCGGGGTCCCGGTGCACGGGACCATGCAGACGCCGTGGCCCGCCCGCAGGGCACGCAGCAGGTCCTCGTCCAGCGGCTCGGGGTGGTGGGAGACCAGCGCCGGGGCCCGGGTCACGGCGAGGACGCGGCGCAGGGTCTGAGCCGGGCAGCCGGAGAGGTCGAGCAGGACACCCAGGCGGTTCGCCTCGCGCACCACCTCGTGGCCGAAGGGCGTCAGGCCCCCGGGACCGCCGGTCCAGCGGCTGCCGACCGGGGTGAGGGAGCGCACGCCGAGGGTGTGCAGGGCGCGCAGGGCGGCGAGTGAGTCGCCGAGCGCGGGGCCGGGCGCGGGCCCGAGCAGTACGGCGGTCCGGCCCCGGTTGCGGGCGTCGGCCACGTCGTCGGCGCGTACCGCGACGACCAGGCCCTCCGGGGCGCTCCGCACGGTCTCGCGGACGACGTCGATCAGGTCCAGCACCCCGGCCAGGTCCCCGGCCCCGGCGGTCCCGGAGTCCGCGCCGGGCGGGTGGAGGCACCAGAACTGGGCGCCGACTCCTCCGCGCCGCAGCCGGGGGACGTCGGTCTCCAGCAGGCTCTCGCCCGCTTCGAGGTCATGGAAGTGCATGCTCCGCAGAACGGGGGCGAGCCCGCTGCGGCCGTCCACGACGGGGTGCTCCCGCAGCAGCTCGCGGGCGCGTGCGAGGAAGCCGGGGACGCCGGGCGGGGCATCGGGGCCGGGCTCCGGGCTGCCGGTGGTGGGCGCCGGGCTGCCGGTGGTGGGCGCCGGCGGGTCCGGGTACGCGAGGTCGGCGTCGAGGGCCGCCAGCACGGCGAGGCCGTCGCCGTCACCGTCGCCGAGGCCCGGGGCGACGCGCCGGTCCGGGGCCTCGGCGCCGCCCGAGGGGTCGACGGTCGTCAGGGACGCGGACGACGCCGAGGGGGACTGGTCGGTGGACGTGGCGTCCTGCGGTTCTGCCATGGCGTGCTCCGGATTCTCGCCGGCCTGTGCCGCCGCCGCGGACTGCCCGGGAGGCCGGGGCCGGGCGGCGTTACGCCGCGCCTGGGCCGGGGCGGCGTTACGCCAACCGTGGCACGGGAGGACCGGCCGGTCGCGGCGGGGGCGGCTTCCGGTGGGCCGTTCGAGGGGCGCCCCCGCGACACGGGCGCGGACGGCGCCCGTACCGCGGGCGGTCCCGGCGGCGGGAGCGGCCGACGGCCCGGCCACGGGGTCCGTCGCGCCGCCCGGTCCGGCCCTCAGCCCTCCTCGTCGAGCCCGTCGAGCACGTCGATCGTCGCGTTCGACGGGCCCCGGACCGACCGCAGGTCCCGTGCCACGTCCTCCGCCGCCCGCAGCACCCGGACCGCGTTCTGCCAGGTCAGCTTGGCCAGGTCGGCGTCCGACCAGCCGCGGTGGAGCAGCTCCGCGACGAGGTTGGGGTAGCCCGCCACATCGTCGAGACCGGACGGCGTGAACGCCGTGCCGTCGAAGTCGCCGCCGATCCCGATGTGGTCGATCCCCGCGACCTCCCGCATGTGGTCCAGGTGGTCGGCGACCGTCGCCGCGGT
The DNA here is from genome assembly GCF_000377145.1 of Streptomyces sp. CNT372. NCBI lineage: Bacteria > Bacillati > Actinomycetota > Actinomycetes > Kitasatosporales > Streptomycetaceae > Streptomyces > Streptomyces sp. CNT372. Next base: position 45,272 of record NZ_KB897779.1, read on the forward strand.
CGCGGCCGGCCGGGGGTTGGCCGCCTCGAACGCCTCGTGGATCTTCATCGCCTCCGGCGTGGTCTCCAGCGGGTGCAGTCCGTGGGCGCGCATGTTGTCGTCGGCCGCCCGGGTCCAGTCCACAGCCGCGGGGAGGATGAACTTGGGCACGAAGGTGGCCATCGCGACGCCCCCGTTGGCGGGCAGCTGGGCCAGCACGTCGTCGGGGACGTTGCGCGGGTGGTCGCAGACGGCGCGGGCCGAGGAGTGCGAGAAGATCACCGGCGCGGTGGTGGCCTCCAGCGCGTCGCGCATCGTGGTCGCGGCCACGTGCGAGAGGTCGACGAGCATGCCGAGGCGGTTCATCTCGCGCACCACCTCGCGGCCGAACGGGGAGAGCCCGCCGACCCGGGGCTCGTCCGTCGCGGAGTCCGCCCAGGCGATGTTGTCGTTGTGCGTGAGGGTCATGTAGCGCACGCCCAGCGCGTACAGGGCGCGCAGGGTGGCCAGGGAGTTGTTGATCGAGTGGCCGCCCTCGGCGCCCATCAGGGAGGCGATCCGGCCCTCGCCGCGCGCGGTCTCCATGTCCTCGGCGCTCAGGGCGCGCGCAAGGTCCGCCGGGTAGCGGGTGAGGAGCTGGCCGACGGCGTCGATCTGCTCCAGGGTCGCGCTGACCGCCTGGTCGCCGGCGAAGTCGCTGCGCACGTACACCGACCAGAACTGGGCGCCCACCCCGCCGGCCCGCAGCCGGGGGAGGTCGGTGTGCAGCCGGCCCGTCTGGTCCCCGGCGATGTCCAGGCGGTCCAGGTCGTAACGGACGTGCCGGCGCAGCGCCCAGGGCAGGTCGTTGTGGCCGTCGACGACGGGGTGGGCGGCGAGCAGGTCGAGCGCCCGGGGCAGGAGATCCGTGGGGGACGTCATGGGGTCTTGCATGCCCACGCCGTCAGCCGCCGAAGCCGAACGAGTCGGCGCCGGCGACCTTGGTGCGCAGCCTCTTGCCCTTCTCGGTCGCCTGGTCGTTCAGTTCCTGCTGGAACGCGGTCATCCGGGTCATCAGGTCCGGGTCCTGGGTGGCCAGGATGCGGGCCGCGAGGAGACCGGCGTTGCGCGCGCCGCCGACCGAGACGGTGGCCACCGGGACCCCGGCGGGCATCTGCACGATGGAGAGCAGGGAGTCCATGCCGTCCAGGTACTTCAGCGGCACGGGTACGCCGATCACGGGCAGCGGGGTGACGGAGGCGAGCATGCCCGGCAGATGGGCCGCTCCCCCGGCACCCGCGATGATCGCCTTGAGGCCCCGGCCGGCCGCCTCCTCGCCGTAGGCGATCATCTCGCGGGGCATGCGGTGGGCGGAGACGACGTCGACCTCGTAGTCGATCTCGAACTCGTCGAGGGCCTGGGCGGCGAGCTCCATGACGGGCCAGTCGGAGTCCGAGCCCATGACAATGCCGACGACAGCGCTCATTCGGTGATCGTCCCTCGCAGGTAGCCGGCGGCGTGACGGGCGCGGTCCAGCACGTCGTCGAGGTCGTCGCCGTAGGTGTTGACGTGGCCGACCTTGCGGCCGGGCTTCACGTCCTTGCCGTACATGTGGATCTTGAGCTGCGGGTCCCGGGCCATGCAGTGCAGATACGCCTGGTACATGTCCGGGTAGTCGCCGCCCAGGACATTGCACATCACGGTCCACGGGGCGCGGGGACGCGGGTCCCCCAGCGGCAGGTCGAGGACGGCCCGGACGTGGTTGGCGAACTGCGAGGTGATCGCGCCGTCCTGGGTCCAGTGGCCGGAGTTGTGGGGGCGCATCGCGAGCTCGTTGACGAGGATGCGGCCGTCGGTGGTCTCGAACAGCTCGACGGCGAGGTGACCGGTCACGTCCAGTTCGCGGGCGATCCGCAGAGCCAGCTCCTGCGCCCGGCCGGCCAGCTCCTCGCTGAGTCCGGGCGCGGGCGCGATCACGGTGTCGCAGACGCCGTCGACCTGGCGGGACTCGACGACCGGGTACGCGACGGCCTGGCCGTGCGGGGAGCGGACGACGTTCGCGGCGAGCTCGCGCACGAAGTCGACCTTCTCCTCGGCGAGGACCGGCACCCCGGCTCTGAACGGGGCCTCCGCGTCGGCCTCGGAGCGCACGAACCACACACCCTTGCCGTCGTAGCCGCCGCGCACGGTCTTGAGGATGACGGGGAAGCCGCCGACCTCCTCGGCGAAGGCGGCCGCGTCGGCCGGGTCGGCCACGATGCGGTGCCGGGGGCAGGGGGCGCCCAGCTCGGTGAGCCGCTCGCGCATCACGCCCTTGTCCTGGGCGTGCCGCAGCGCGTCCGGGCCGGGGCGGACGGGAATGCCGTCGGCCTCCAGGGCGCGCAGGTGCTCGATGGGCACATGCTCGTGGTCGAAGGTGATCACATCGCAGCCGCGCGCGAAGGCGCGGAGGGTCTCCAGGTCGCGGTAGTCGCCGACGACGACGTCGCCGACGACCTGGGCCGCCGAGTCCTGGGGCGTGTCACTGAGGAGCTTGAACTTCAGGCCGAGGGGGATGCCCGCCTCGTGGGTCATACGGGCGAGCTGACCGCCGCCGACCATGCCGACTACCGGAAACGTCACCCCTTCAGGGTATCCGCCGACCGGAGCGCCCCCGTTCGCCGTATGTTCCGACAAGCGGTGTAGCGGACGTCACATGCACCCCGTGACTCCCGGGCGCCACGGGGAGGCCCTGGTTAGCATGGCGGTGTCGACACTGCCGCTCGACGCCGCCGACGGACGAGGCTGGACACCCACCATGAGCCAACGAGGCGGAGGACCGGGCGGGCGGCTGCGGCGGCTCGCCCGCGAGGCCGCCAAGTTCGGCGCGGTCGGCGGTGCGGGCCTCCTGGTCAACCTGGGCGTCTTCAATCTGCTCCGGCACACCACGGACCTCCAGGTGGTGCGCGCCTCGGTGCTGGCGACCGTGGTGGCCATCGCGTTCAACTACGTCGGCTTCCGCTACTTCACCTACCGGGACCGGGACAAGAGCGGCCGGACCCGGGAGCTGAGCCTCTTCCTGCTGTTCAGCGCGGCGGGCCTGGTGATCGAGAACGGCGTCCTGTACGCGGCGACGTACGGGTTCGGGTGGGACACGCCGCTGCAGAGCAACATCTTCAAGTTCCTGGGCATCGCGGTGGCGACCCTGTTCCGCTTCTGGTCGTACCGGACGTGGGTCTTCCGGGCGTTGCCCGCGCGGGAGGCGGTGCAGCAGGCGGAATCGTTCCTGGAGCAGCGCGGAACGCACGGGGCCCGGCGGACACCGGCCGGACGCCGCTGACACCTCCCCGGCACGGTGGCGCTCACCGGACGGTGGGTTTCTCCTCGCCCCGCTCGCGCGGTGACCGGCTGAGGAAGAGGGCGAAGACCGGCGGGTGCTGCTGGAGGAGTTCGAGCCGCCCCCCGTCCGCCTCCGCGAGGTCCCGGGCGACCGCGAGGCCGATACCGGTGGAGTTGCGGCCGCTGATGGTGCGTTCGAAGATCCGCGCGCCGAGCTGGGCGGGGACGCCGGGGCCCTCGTCGGTGACCTCCACGACCGCCTGGTTGCCGGTGACCCGGGTGCGGACTGCGACCGTCCCGCCGCCGTGCATCAGGGAGTTCTCGATCAGCGCGGCGAGGACCTGGGCCACCGCGCCGGGTGTACCGACCGCGCGCATCCCGTGCCGTCCGGAGTGCACCACGGCCCGCCCGGCGCTGCGGTAGGCGGGGCGCCACTCCTCCAGTTGCTGCTTGACCACCTCGTCGAGGTCGAAGGAGACGGCGGAGCCGATCCGGGGGTCCCGGGAGTTGGTGAGCAGCCGCTGCACCACGTCGGTGAGGCGTTCGACCTGGGCCAGGGCGATGCTCGCCTCCTCCTTCACGTTCTCCGGGTCCTCGGTGAGGGTGATCTCCTCCAGTCGCATCGACAGCGCGGTGAGCGGGGTGCGGAGCTGGTGGGAGGCGTCCGCGGCGAGGCGGCGCTCGGCGGTGAGCATCCGGGCGATCCGCTCGGCGCTCGCGTCGAGGACGTCGGCGACGCGGTCCAGTTCGGGCACGCCGTAGCGGCGGTGGCGGGGTCGCGGGTCGCCCGAGCCGAGGCGTTCGGCGGTCTCGGCGAGGTCGGTCAGCGGGGAGGCGAGGCGGTTGGCCTGGCGGACGGCGAGGAGCACGGCGGCGACCACGGCGACCAGGGCCACCGCGCCGATGATCAGCAGCGACCTGCCCACCTCGCGGGTGACGGCCGAGCGGGACTCCTCGACCACGATGTCCGTGCCCTGCTCCCCCTGTTCGGTGGCCCGGATCACACTGCCGGTGGGGCGCTTGCCGATCTCGATGGGCGCGCGGCCGGGGATGCGGATCTCGGCGTACCGGGTGATGTCGCCCTGCTGGGCGATGATGTCGGGGTTCACCGGCTCGCCGCCCACCAGCCGGGAGTCCACGATGCTCGCGAGCCGCAGCGCCTCGGACTCCACGCTCTCCTGGGCGCTGCTGCTGATGGTGCGCGTCTCGACGAGGACGAGGGAGACGCCGAAGACGGCGATGACGACGAGCACCACGGCGAGCGTGGAGTTGATCAGACGGCGGCGCATGTCTCCTGCGTATCAGGACTTCTCGAAGCGGAAGCCCACGCCGCGCACGGTGGCGATGTAGCGGGGGTTGGCCGCGTCGTCGCCGAGTTTCTTGCGGAGCCACGAGATGTGCATGTCGAGGGTCTTGGTGGAGGACCACCAGGTGGTGTCCCAGACCTCGCGCATCAGCTGGTCGCGGGTGACGACCCGGCCCGCGTCCCGGACCAGGACCCGCAGCAGGTCGAACTCCTTGGCGGTGAGCTGGAGCTCCTCGTCGCCCATCCAGGCGCGGTGCGACTCGACGTCGATCCGGACTCCGTGGGTGGCGGGCGCGGGCATCGGCTCGGTGGCGCCGCGGCGGAGCAGGGCCCGGACGCGGGCGAGGAGTTCGGCGAGCCGGAAGGGCTTGGTGACGTAGTCGTCGGCGCCGGCGTCGAGGCCGACGACGGTGTCCACCTCGTCGGCGCGGGCGGTCAGCACCAGGATCGGGACGGTGTGACCGTCGGCGCGCAGCCGCCGGGCGACCTCCAGGCCGTCCATGCCGGGCAGGCCGAGGTCCAGGACGACGAGGTCGATGCCGCCCGCGAGTCCGGCGTCGAGGGCCGCGGGCCCGTCCTCGCGCACCTCCACCTCGTAACCCTCACGGCGCAGGGCGCGGGCGAGGGGCTCGGAGATGGATGCGTCGTCCTCGGCGAGCAGTACACGCGTCATGAACCTGATGGTAGTCCGCACGGCGGGACGCCGGGGCGGGACGGAGAGGCCCATGACCTGGGACGGGCACTCCCTGGCGCTACCTGCCACTCAGAGGTGGCATCCTGATGACGACCTTCGATTCAGTGCAGCTGGTTCCGTATTTACCTGTGATCCATCTCTCAAGTCCTTCCATATGCGGCAGTGTCGTGGCGTATGGTGGCGAGACGTCTGAAGTAGTGCCCGGGGACCTTTGGCACGCGAGTGCACCAAAGGTCCCTTTGCTGCGCGGGGTTGGCCCCAACCGACGCCGTGCGGCGCACCAGAAGTGAATGACCTGTGGGCCGGGCCCTGTGCGCGAGGACGTGCGCGGGGTGTGGATCCCGGGGTGTGACGCCGCCCGTTTCCCGCTCGCCGGGACGCCCCCAGGCGTGGGCGCGCGGCCCGCCCCCGGTGCCGGCTGCCCCCACCGGGCGCACCACCGCTCACAAGGCGGCGCGTCCCGACACGAACAAGGATCGACATGGCGTCCAGCCTGACGAAGGACTCGGCCGGCACCCCTGGCTCCGAGAAGACCTTCTTCGGCCACCCCCGCGGTATGGCCACGCTCTTCATGACGGAGATGTGGGAGCGCTTCTCCTGGTACGGGATGCGCGCCATCCTCGTGCTCTACCTGGTCGCGGGTGTCCTCGACGGCCCGCTGGCGGGCCGTGAGGCGCTGGCAGCCTCGATCTACGGCGTCTACAACGCGGTCGTCTACATGGCGGCGATGCCCGGCGGCTGGATCGCCGACCGGCTGTGGGGCGCGCGGAAGGCCGTCCTCGTCGGCGGCATCGTCATCGCCCTCGGCCACTACACGCTGGCGATCCCGTCGGACGCCGCGTTCTTCGCCGGTCTGGCGCTCATCGCCGCCGGTACCGGCCTGCTGAAGCCCAACATCTCCGCGATGGTCGGCGGCCTCTACGAGGGCCAGCCGAGCGCGCGCCGCGACGCGGGCTTCACCCTCTTCTACATGGCGATCAACATCGGCGGCATGGCCGCGCCGCTGATCGTCGGCTACCTCGGTGAGAACGTCAACTGGCACCTCGGCTTCGCCGTCGCCGGTGTCGGCATGACCCTGGCCGTCGTGCAGTACGTCCTCGGCGGCCGCCACCTCGGCGACGTCGGCAAGGAGCCCGGCACCCCGGCCTCGCCGGAGGAGAAGCGCACCGTGCTGCGCAAGGTGCTCCTGTGGGGCATCGTCGCGGTGGCCGCGCTGGCGGTGGACATCGCCCTCGGCACCTACGACATCGAGCACATCGTGAACGTGCTCGCGGTCCTCGGCATCGTCGTGCCGGTCGTCTACTTCGTCGCGATGTACCGCAACCCGGCCCTGACGGCCGCGGACCGCCCGAAGATCCAGGCGTTCGCGTGGTTCTTCGCCACGGCCGTGCTGTTCTGGATGATCTACGACCAGTCCGGTTCGCTGCTGACGCTGTTCGCGGACGGCAAGACCGACCGCATGATCGGCGGCTGGGAGTTCCCGGCGTCCTGGTACCAGTCGGTCAACCCGGCCATGGTCATCGTCCTGGCGCCCGTCTTCGCGGGCCTGTGGGTCGCGCTGGCCAAGCGCAACCGCGAGCCCAGCACCCCGATGAAGTTCGCCCTGGCGATGCTCCTCATCGGCGGCTCCTTCGCCATCATGGGCCTCGCGGGCGCCGCGGCCGCGAACAGCGAGACCGGCAAGGTCACGGTCTTCTGGCTGCTGAGCGTCTATCTCGTCCAGACCATCGGTGAGATGTGCCTCTCGCCGGTCGGCCTCTCCCTCTCCACGAAGCTGGCGCCGAAGCAGTTCGTCGGCCAGATCATGGGTCTGTGGTTCCTCGCCACGGCGACGGGCAACGCCCTCAACGGCTGGACCACCAAGCTCAACGCCCCGCTGGGCGACGCCCTGTACTACTCCCTCTGGGCGGTCATCGCGGTGGCCACGGGCCTGGCCTTCATGATGGCCGGCCGCAAGATCCGCGCGCTGATGGGCGACGTGCGCTGACGACGTCCCCACCCGTACACGGCGAAGGCCGCCGCGCCGGAAAGGTGCGGCGGCCTTCGCCGTGTACGGGTACGCGTGCGCGTCTGCTCCTGCGTCTGCGACTGCGACTGCGACTGCGTCAAGAACTAGGCGGGGGCCGCCAGTTCGGCCCAGACCGTCTTGCCCGGGGAGTCCGGGGCGCGCAGGACGCCCCAGTCGAGGCAGAGGCGCTGGACGATGAACATGCCGTGGCCGCCCGGACGGCCCGCGCGGTGGGGGGTGCGGGGTGCGGGCTGGCCGGTGCCGTCGTCGGTGACCTCCAGGCGGAGGACCTTGCCGTCGGTGGCGACGCGGAGTTCTTCCGGGCCCTCGGCGTGCAGGCAGGCGTTGGTCACCAGCTCGGAGACGACCAGCAGGACGTCCTCCGCGGCGGCCCGGCGGTCGGCGGTGGCGGCAGGCAGCCAGCCCCAGTCGTACAGGGCCTGCCGGGTGAAGTCGCGGGCCATCGGGACGATGCCGCTCGCGTTGCGCAGCGTGAGGCGGCGCGTCGTGCCGCCCGCCGCTGCCGGGGCGGATACGGCGGGTGCCGCGCCCGCGCCCCCCGGCTCGGGGCCGAGGTCGCCCGGCGGCTGCTGCCGGGTGGTGCTCATCAGCGCTTCACCTCACCGATTCACCGGTTCACCAGTTCACATTGCTTGAGTACGCACGGTGGCGCGCGGGTGGCTCCCGGACGTCGTGCGTGCCGTGGGGTTCTCCTGCCCGGTCGAATCGGGACAACACCCACGAGGTCGCCGTTGCCCGCGTGAGACGTGCAACAGGCGGGAGGGCCGGTTCAGTCGGCCAGGGCCGCTTCCAGGGAGTCGTGCACGGTGAAGACCGCGTCCGCTCCGGTGATCTCGAAGACCCTCGCCACCACGGGCTGCATCCCGGCCAGATGGATCCCTCCTCCGCCGGCCTCGGCACGGAGCCGGGCCCCCAGCAGGACATTGAGCCCGGTGGAGTCGCAGAACTCGAGCGCGGAGCAGTCGACCACCAGCCGTACCCGGCCCCGGTCGATCGCCTCGTCCAAGGGGACACGCAGCAGCTCGGCCGTGTGGTGATCCAACTCACCCGCCGGCCGCACAATCTCGCTGCGCCCCTCGGTCCGAACCTCGACCTGAAGTCGGCCCCGGTTCACGCTGCCGACCGTCTCGCGGTCCATGCCCGTCCCTCTTCGCCGTGTCGTCGCTGCTCATCCACCGTCATGCCACATGTCACATCCCTCGCGGCGGGCAAGGGAACGACACCCGCCGAACATTACGCCTTTGCCGGTCCCACGGGTAGTCGAACCAGCCAACAATACGCACATACCGGACATTAGCCACTTGCGATCGGTCCCGCCGAACCGATAGGGCTAGTAAAGACACCAACCGACACGGCCGGCCTTGGAGGCGCCGCTCACCGCAGCAGCATGCACGGCATCGGCAGCCATACGCCGAGAACGATGGAGGACACCATGTCACCCCGGCTCGACGAACCGCGTACCCCCACCGCGCCGTCGGCAATCCACGAAACCGTCCCGGGCCCGCGCCACCACGCCGGCACGGAGGCCGCCGCCGAGGCGGACCCGGCCCCCGAGGGTCTGAAGGGCCTGGAAGGCCTGCCCGAGATCCCGGCGGCCGGCGAGCTCAGCGCGGTCGACGCGCGGGCCCTGTCCCGGACGCTCTTCGACCGGCTCGCCACCCTGGAAGAGGGCACCCACGAGCACGCGTACGTACGCGGCACCCTGATCGAGCTGAACCTCGCCCTGGTCAAGTTCGCCGCGTCCCGGTTCCGGACCCGCAGCGAGCCGATGGAGGACATCGTCCAGGTCGGCACGATCGGCCTCATCAAGGCGATCGACCGCTTCGAGCTCAGCCGGGGCGTCGAGTTCCCGACCTTCGCGATGCCGACCATCATCGGCGAGATCAAGCGCTTCTTCCGGGACACCTCCTGGTCGGTGCGGGTGCCGCGCCGGCTCCAGGAGCTGCGTCTGGACCTCGCCAAGGCGGGCGACGAGCTCGCCCAGCGGCTGGACCGCGCTCCGACCGTCGACGAGCTGGCCGGGCACCTCGGCATCCCCCGGGACGAGGTCCTGGAGGGCATGGCCGCGAGCAACGCGTACACCGCCAGCTCGCTGGACGCGCAGCCCGAGGACGACGAGGGCGAGAGCACGCTGGCCGACCGCATCGGCTACGAGGACCACGGCATCGAGGGGATCGAGTACATCGAGTCCCTGAAGCCGATGATCGCGAGCCTGGCACCGCGCGACCGCACGATCCTGTCCCTGCGCTTCGTGGCCAATATGACGCAGTCCGAGATCGGCGAGGAGCTGGGCATCTCGCAGATGCACGTCTCGCGTCTGCTGACGCGGACGCTGGTGAAGCTGCGCAAGGGGCTGACCGCCGAGCAGTGAGCCGGGCACGGCCCGTGACTCGTGCGCGCCGGTGAGCCGGGCACGGCTCGTGACTCGTGCGCGCCGGTGAACCGCGCCGCGGCCGGACCGGGCGGCGCCGCCCGGGAAGGCACCCGCAAGGGCCCGTTCCACGCCGGAACGGGCCCTGCGCATGTCTGCGGCCGTACCGGGCGCGCACCCGGGAGAGACTGGGCCCCGCTCTCCCCGCCGACCCCGCCGCCCACCCGAGAGGACCCGTCATGTCCGCCATGTCCGCCGTGCCGGCCGCGCCACCCGTCATCGCAGTCACCGGAGCCGGCGGCCGCCTCGGCGGGCGGGTGGCCCGCCGGCTCGCCGCGGCGGGCGCCGCGGTCCGGCTGCTGGGCCGGGACCCGGCCCGGCTGCCCGAACTGCCGGGCGCGGTCGCGGCCCCGCCCGCGGCCTACGGCGACGGCGAGGCGATGCGGCGGGCCCTGGACGGCGTGACGACGCTCTTCCTGGTCTCGGCGCGCGAGTCCCGCGACCGGGCCGCGGAGCACCGCACGGCGGTGGACGCGGCGGTCGCGGCGGGTGTGGAGCGGATCGTGTACGTCTCGTTCACGGGCGCGGCCCCGGACGCCACGTTCACCTTCGCGCGCGACCACTTCCACACCGAGCAGTACATCCGGTCGACGGGCCTGCGGCGCACCTTCCTGCGGGACAACCTCTACCTGGCCGCGATCCCGGCGATGACGGGCGCGGACGGGGTCCTGCGCGGCCCGGCCGGCCGGGGACGGGTCGCCGCCGTGGCGCACGACGACATCGCGGACGCGGCGACGGCCGTCCTCCTCGACGACCACGGCGCGCACGAACGGGCGGTGTACGACCTGACCGGCCCGACGGCCTTCTCCCTCGCTGAGGCGGCGGCCGAACTCAGCCGCGTGACCGGCCGCACGATCCGCTACCTCCCCGAGTCCCGCGAGGAGGCGTACGCCTCACGCGCCGGCTACGGCGCGCAGGACTGGGAGGTCACCGGCTGGGTGTCCTCCTACGAGGCCATCGCGGCAGGCGAGATGGCCCTCGTCTCCGACACGGTCCCCCGTCTCACGGGCCACCCCGCCCAGTCCCTGCACACCTATCTGACCTCCCACCCACGCAGCGTGGCCCACCTTCTGGGCTGAGGGCCGGGCGCACCCGTCGCGGACGGACCCATGGGGACCGGGCCCCTGCACACGGCCCGGAACGAGCCGGGCGCACCCGCCGCGCGGCGGCGGGACCGGGACCCGAGCCCCTGAGCGCGCCGCCGACCGCCCTGCGGGCAGTGGCAGCCGGGGCGGGCTCGGCCCGGCGGGCACCGGTCGAGCAGGCGCCGTCCCGGCTCGCCCGGACGAACGGCGAAGGCCGGGGCCACCCGCCGAGCAAACCGCGCGCGGTGGTCACCCCGCAGCGGACGACCTGGAGCACGCCGGCTCCGGTCGGGGCACAGACCCCGGAACGCCGGCCGCAACCGGACCGGTGTGGCCGGGGGCCACCGGCCCCGGGCACGCCCACCGCACACGGCCAGGAACGGGCCGGGCGCACCCGCCCGCGCGGCGGCGGGACCAGGACAGGGCGGGCCTCACGGGACCGCCCCCAAGGCGCGCGCCGCCGTCAGGCGGCCCGGCGGCCCTCGCGCCAGACCTCGGAGGTGAGGGGGACGCCCGGACGGTAGGCGAGGTGGACGTGGCTCGGGGCGGCGAGGAGGGTGAAGTCGGCGCGGGCGCCCGGGGAGAGGCGGCCGATGTCGGTGCGGCGCAGGGCCGCCGCGCCGCCCGCCGTCGCGGACCACAGGGCCTCGTCGGGGGTCATGCCCATGTCCCGTACCGCCAGGGCGATGCAGAAGGCCATCGACGAGGTGTACGACGAGCCCGGGTTGCAGTCCGTGGAGAGGGCGACCGTCGCGCCCGCGTCCAGCAGCCGGCGCGCGTCGGGCCACTCGGCGCGGGTGGAGAACTCCGCGCCCGGCAGCAGCGTGGCGACCGTGGAGCTGTGGGCGAGGGCGTCCACGTCCGCGTCGGTCAGATGGGTGCAGTGGTCGGCGGAGGCGGCGTCCAGCTCGACGGCGAGCTGCACCCCCGGGCCGTACGAGAGCTGGTTGGCGTGCACCCGCGGGACCAGGCCCTTCGCCTTGCCCGCGGTGAGCACCGCCCGCGCCTGGTCCCCGTCGAACGCGCCCTTCTCGCAGAAGACGTCCACCCAGCGCGCGTACGGGGCGCAGGCGTCCAGCATCTCGCCGGTGACCAGGGCGACATAGCCCGCCGGGTCGTCCGCGAAGTCCGGCGGGACGATGTGCGCGCCGAGGTAGGTGACCTCCTCGGTGTGCCGGGCGGCGATGCGCAGGGCGCGGGCCTCGTCCTCGGTGGTCAGCCCGTAGCCGGACTTGGTCTCGAAGGTGGTCGTGCCCTGGCGCAGCGCCTCGGTGAGGTGGTGGACGAGGTTGGCCTCCAGCGCGTCGTCGCTCGCGGCGCGGGTGGCCGCGACGGTGGTGCGGATACCGCCCGCCGAGTACGCCCGCCCGGACATCCGCGCGTTGAACTCGGCGGTCCGGTCCCCGGCGAAGACCAGGTGGGAGTGGGAGTCGACGAAGCCGGGGACGCAGGCCCGCCCGCCCGCGTCGTGGCGGACGTCGGCGTCCGGGGCCGCGGCCGCCGGTCCGGTCCAGGCGATGTGGCCGGACGGGTCGACGACGAGGGCCGCGTCCTCGATCAGGCCGAGCGGGCTGCCGTCGCCGAGGGCCGGGTCGTTGGTGACGAGGCTGCGGATGCCGGTGACGAGGGTGGTGGTCATGGGTCCTTCCGGGGTGGGTTCGGGACGGCCGACGGCGTACGGCGTACGGCGTGCGGACGGCGGACGGCGGACGGCGGACGGCGCGTCACGACCGCAGCGCGGCCACCGCCCCGGCGAGCGCGCGGGCCGCGTCCGGGACACGGGTGTGGACGCCGTCACGGACGATCCGCTCGCCGCCCACCACCACCTCCCGCACATCGGCGGCGGTCGCCGCGAAGACCGCGGTCTCGGCGCCCAGGCGCGACACCGGCCCGGCGGTGCGCACGGAGTCCAGCGCGACGGTGGTGAAGTCGGCGAGCTTCCCCGGCTCCAGCAGACCCGCGTCGGCCCGCCCGAGGGCCGCGTGCCCGTCCTCGGAGGCCGCCCGGAGCAGCGCGGCGGCCGTCCAGTGGCCCCGGGTGCGGCTGCGCAGCCGCTCGTTCAGCTCCATCGCGCGGGCCTCCTCGAAGAGGTCGATCACCGCGTGGCTGTCGCTGCCCAGGGAGAGCGGCGACCCGGCGGCGTGCAGCGCGGGGGCGGGGCCGATGCCGTCGGCGAGGTCGCGTTCGGTGGTCGGGCACATGCAGGTGCCGGTGCCGGAGCCGCCGATCAGGGCGATGTCCGCGTCCGTGAGGTGGGTGTTGTGGACGCCGGTGGTGCGCGGCCCGAGGACGCCGTGGTCGGCGAGGACGGCGGCCGGGGTGCGGCCGTGGGCGGCGAGGCAGGCGTCGTTCTCGGCGGTCTGCTCGGAGAGGTGGACGTGCAGGGGCGCGCCCCGCTCGGCGGCCCACTCGGCGACGGTGGTGAGCTGGTCGGCGGGGACGGCCCGCACGGAGTGGATGGCCGCGCCGATCCGGACGTGCTCGTTCCCCTTGAGCAGGGAGACCCGCTCGGCCCACGCCTCGGCGGTGCCGTCGGAGAAGCGGAGCTGGTGCCGGTCGGGGGCCGCGCCGAAACCGGAGGAGAGGTACGCGGTGTCCAGCAGGGTGATCCGGACGCCCGCCTCGGCGGCGGCCGCGATCAGCGCCTCCCCCATGGCGTTGGGGTCGGCGTAGCGGGTGCCGCCGGGCGCGTGGTGGACGTAGTGGAACTCGCCGACGGCCGTGATCCCGGCGAGGGCCATTTCCGCGTACACCGCCCGCGCGAGGGCGAAGTAGCTGTCCGGGGTGAGCCGGGACGCGACCTGGTACATGACCTCGCGCCAGGTCCAGAAGGTGCCGCTGCCGACCTGGACCGTGCCGCGCAGGGCCCGGTGGAAGGCGTGCGAGTGCGCGTTGGCGAGCCCGGGGAGCGTCAGCCCGCGCAGCACCGCCGCGCCGGGCGGGGGCGTCGTGGCTCCGGTGCGCACGGCGGTGATCCGGCCGCCGGAGACCTCCAGGGCGACGCCCGGCTCGACGTGGTCGCCGAGCCAGGCGTGCTCCAGCCAGTACGTGGTCACCTGCACGCCATGCCCTCCAGTACGTCGGCGAGTGCGCGGACCCCGGCCACGCAGTCGTCCTCCCGGGCGTGCTCGGCCGGGGAGTGGGAGACGCCGGTGGGGTTGCGCACGAACAGCATGGCGGTCGGGACGGTGCCGGAGAGGATTCCGGCGTCGTGTCCCGCGCCCGTGCCGAGGACCGGCACCGCGCCGCCGAGCAGCTTGTCCAGCTCGTCGCGGAGGGCGTGCCCGAACTCGATGACGGGGGTGAACGACTCGCGGACCACGGCCAGCTCCACCCCGTCCCGCTCGGCCCGCTCCCGGGCGGCGCGCTCCACGCCGGCGACCACGGTGTCCAGCGCGGCCTGGTCGGGGGCGCGGGAGTCCAGCCAGCCGCGCACCAGGGACGGGATCGCGTTCACGCCGTTGGGTTCGACCGCCACCTTGCCGAAGGTGGCGACCGCGCCGGCGAGTTCGGCCTCGCGGCGGGCGGCGAGGACGGTCTCCGCGTAGGTGAGCATCGGGTCCCGCCGGTCCACCAGGCGGGTGGTGCCGGCGTGGTTGGCCTCGCCCCGGAAGTCGAAGCGCCAGCGGCCGTGCGGCCAGATGGCACTGGCGATGCCGACGGCGTCACCGCTCAGGTCCAGCGCCCGGCCCTGCTCGACGTGGAGTTCCACGAACGCGCCGATGCGGCCCAGGCGTTCGGGGTCGGCGCCGATGGCTGACGGGTCGTACCCGGCGGTCTCCATCGCCCGGGGCAGGCTGATCCCCTCCGCGTCGCGCAGCTCGTACGCGGCCTCCCGGGTGAGCTGCCCGGCGGCGAGCCGGGAGCCGACACAGGCGAGCCCGAACCGGGCGCCCTCCTCGTCGCCGAAGTTGACGATGCCGAACGGTCGCGTGAACCGGGCACCCCGGTGGCGGAGTTCGTCGAGGGCGGCGAAGGCCGAGACGACTCCGAGGGGGCCGTCGAAGGCGCCGCCGTCCGGCACCGAGTCCAGGTGGGAGCCGGTGACCACGGCGTCCCCGGCGGCCGGGTCGCCCAGCCAGGCCCACTGGTTGCCGTTGCGGTCGGTCTCCACGGCCAGGCCCCGGGACTCGGCCTCGGCCCGGAACCAGGCGCGGCACTCGGCGTCCGCGCCGGTCCAGGCGTAGCGGCGGTAGCCGCCGGACTCCGGGTGGCGGCCGAGGGGGGCGAGGTCCGCCCACATGCCGTGGAAGGAGGTGCTCACGCGCCCTCGCCCCCGGCGGCAACGGCGTTCCCGGAGCCGTCGGCGCCAGCCTCGCGCATGGGCACCCGGACGCCCTTGTCCGCCGCGACGGTCTCGGCGATGTCGTAGCCCGCGTCCACATGGCGGATGACGCCCATGCCCGGGTCGTTGGTGAGGACCCGGCGGATCTTCTCCCCGGCGAGCGCGGTGCCGTCGGCGACGGTGACCTGCCCGGCGTGGATCGAGCGGCCCATGCCGACGCCCCCGCCGTGGTGGAGGGAGACCCAGGAGGCGCCGGAGGCGACGTTGACCATGGCGTTGAGGAGCGGCCAGTCGGCGATGGCGTCGGAGCCGTCGAGCATGGCCTCGGTCTCGCGGTACGGGGAGGCGACCGAGCCGCAGTCCAGGTGGTCGCGGCCGATGGCCAGCGGGGCGGCCAGTTCGCCGCTCGCGACCATGTCGTTGAAGCGTTCGCCGGCCTTGTCGCGCTCACCGTAGCCGAGCCAGCAGATCCGGGCGGGCAGGCCCTGGAAGTGGACCCGCTCGCCGGCCATCCTGATCCAGCGGGCGAGGGACTCGTTCTCCGGGAAGAGGTCGAGGATCGCCCTGTCGGTCTTCGCGATGTCGGCCGGGTCGCCGGAGAGGGCGGCCCAGCGGAACGGGCCCTTCCCCTCGCAGAACAGCGGCCGGATGTAGGCGGGGACGAAACCGGGGAAGGCGAAGGCCCGCTCGTAGCCCGCGAGTCGCGCCTCGCCCCGGATGGAGTTGCCGTAGTCGAAGACCTCGGCCCCCGCGTCCATGAAGCCGACCATGGCCTCGACATGGCGGGCCATGGACTGGCGGGCGCGGCCGGTGAAGCCCGCCGGGTCCTTGGCGGCCGCGTCCGCCATCTCGTCGAAGTCCATGCCGAGGGGGAGGTAGGCGAGGGGGTCGTGGGCGCTGGTCTGGTCGGTGACGATGTCGACCGGCGCGCCCTCGGCGAGCATCCGGGGCAGCAGCTCGGCCGCGTTGCCCAGCAGGCCGATGGAGAGCGGGCGGCGGGCGTCCCGGGCCTCGACCGCCAGGCGCAGGGCCTCTTCGAGGGAGTCGGCCCGCACATCGAGGTAGCGGTGTTCGATCCGGCGCTCGATGGCGCGCGGGTCGCAGTCGATGCAGATCGCGACGCCGTCGTTCATGGTGACGGCGAGGGGCTGGGCGCCGCCCATGCCGCCGAGCCCGGCGGTGAGGGTGATGGTCCCCGCGAGGGTGCCGCCGAACTTCCTGGCGGCGACGGCGGCGAAGGTCTCGTAGGTGCCCTGGAGGATGCCCTGGGTCCCGATGTAGATCCAGGAGCCGGCCGTCATCTGGCCGTACATGGTGAGTCCGAGCTGCTCCAGGCGCCGGAACTCCTCCCAGTTCGCCCAGTCGCCGACCAGGTTGGAGTTGGCGATCAGGACGCGCGGGGCCCACTCGTGGGTCTGCATCACGCCGACCGGCCGGCCGGACTGGACGAGCATCGTCTCGTCCTGCTTCAGCGTGCGCAGGGTGCGCACCATCGCGTCGAAGGAGCGCCAGTCACGGGCCGCCCTGCCGGTGCCGCCGTAGACGACGAGCTTGTCCGGGTGCTCGGCGACCTCGGGGTCGAGGTTGTTCTGGAGCATGCGCAGGGCGGCTTCCTGCTGCCACCCCAGGGCGCTCAGGTCCGTACCGCGCGGGGCCCGTACGGGGCGGGGTCCTGACATGGCGGTGCCTCCTCGGAACGCGTCGTGACTCGACGGCTGCGTGTTCAACTGGATATTCACATCCTGACCAGCTGAATAGTTCTAGTCAACCACCCGGGCGCCCCTGCGGGCCCCGGGGCCGGATGATTGGCTGGCGGGCATGACTCCAGAGCTCCGGGACCGGGCCGTCCGCGCCGCCGTGGAACAGGGACTGCTCAGCGACGAGCAGCCGGTGACCGCCCTCATCGACGTGGCCGGGGTGCGTGCCTCGGCGGCCGGGCTGCGGGAGGCGTTCGCCGCCGTCACCGACGCGCCCGTGCTGCACGCCTTCGCCGTCAAGGCGTCCCCGCTCGTCCCGGTGCTGGCCCTGCTGGCCGCCGAGGGCATCGGCGCGGAGGTCGCGAGCCCCGGTGAACTGGAGCTGGCCCGGGCCGCCGGGCTGCCGCCGGAGCGGATCGTGCTGGACTCACCCGCCAAGACGACCGCCGAACTGCGCGAGGCCCTGGCCCTGGGCGTCGCCGTCAACGCCGACAACGCGCAGGAACTCGCCCGGCTGGACGCCCTGCTGGCCGCGGCCCCCTCCGTCTCGCCGATCGGACTGCGGGTCAACCCCCAGGTCGGGGGCGGCTCGATCGGTGCCCTGTCGACGGCCACCGCGACCTCCAAGTTCGGTTTCGCGCTCGGCGACCCGGGAGCCCGGGCCGCCCTCGTCCGCGCCGTCCTGGACCGGCCGTGGGTGACCCGGCTGCACATCCACTCCGGCTCCCAGGGCATGTCCCTGACCCGCATGGCGGACGGGGTCCGCGCCGTGCACGCCCTCGCCGAGGAGATCAACGCCGCTGCCGGGCACCGGCGGATCGACACCCTCGACATCGGCGGCGGCCTGCCGGTCAACTTCGCCTCCGACGAGCACACCCCCACCCACCGGGAGTACGCCCGGCGCCTCGCCGAGGAGGTCCCCGGGCTGTTCGACGGGAGCTACGGCATCGTGACCGAGTTCGGCCGGTCCCTGGTCGCCAAGCACGGCCTCGTCCTCGCCCGGGTCGAGTACGCCAAGACCTCCGGCGGCCGCCCGATCGCGGTCACCCACGCCGGGGTCCAGGTCGCCACCCGCACCGTCTACGACCCGGTGTCCTGGCCGCTGCGGCTCCTCGCGTACGACGCCCGGGGCCTGCCGCGCACCGGAACGCCGGTCGAGCAGGACGTGGCCGGGCCGGCCTGCTTCGCGGGCGACCTGATCGCCGAGCGGCGGGCCCTGCCGCCGCTGGAGCAGGGGGACGTGGTCGCCGCCCTGGACACCGGCGCGTACTACTTCGCCAGCCACTACGGCTACAACAGCCTGCCCCGGGTGGCCGTGCACGGCTGGACCGCCGGGCCGGAGGGGATCGCCTTCCGGACCGTCCGCGAGGCCCAGTCCCGGGCGTCGATCGCGGCGGAGGCGGGGGCGGCGCACCGCGACGCCCTCCTGGGCTGAGCACCGGCCCCGGCGGGGCCGGGGGCGGACCGGGGGCGGCTGTCGCACCCCGGTGGTTCCATGGATCCATGACTACCAGCACCGTCGTCGTCGAGCGGCTGATCCAGGCACCCCCCGGGCCCGTGTGGGAGGCGCTGACCGACCTGAGCGGCTGGGAGGACACCCTCACCGGCGTGGAACGGATCGAGGTGCTCACCCCCGGCGGCTTCGACGTCGGCACCCGGTGGCGGGAGACCCGGCGGATGATGGGCAAGGAGGCCACCGAGGAGATGTGGGTGACGGCCAGCGAGCCGCCCGAGCGCTATGTGGTGGAGGCCGAGTCGCACGGCACGCACTACGTCTCGGAGTTCCGCCTGCTGACCTCCGGGCCGGAGACGACGACCGTGCGCCTGACCTTCTCCGCCGTCCTGCCGGGCGGGGTGCGGGGGCTCGCCGCACGAGTGCTGGGTCCGATCGCCGCGCGCGGAGTGCGCAAGGCGCTGCTCCAGGACCTGGACGACGTCGCACGGGTGGTGGAGACCCGCAGCCGCTGACCGGCCCCCTGCCGGCAGACCGCCTCCTCCCGGCTCCGCCGGGGCGTCGAAGACCGCCGGCGCCGCCCCGTGAAGACCGGCGCCGCGCCGTGAAGACCGACGCCGTGCCGGCCCTCGTCGAGCTCAGCGGTCTGCCGGTGATCCGTCCATGTCCGCGCCGGGGCGCTGATCGCCCTTTGCGTTGTCCTGCAGGACGTGAACAGGCTGTTCATGCGGCTGCGGCCGGAGGGCCGAGGGCCCCGGGCACCCCGCCGGCCGGGCGCCCGGCGGTTTTTGGCCGGGAAGCCTACCGACCCCGGGCAACTTCCGTTGGAAAATGCCAGAACTCCCCACGGACGAAGCCACGTTGCGTAACCTCTCCGTCACCGGTGCGCATCCGTGCGCAGCGTACCGAGGCGGGAGGGGAGTTCCACGTGCCCGGAATCGACGAGTGTCTGCTCCAGGCCATGGTGGTGCCCGGAGCGCGGGGTGCGGCCATCGTGGACTGGACCAGCGGTCTCGCCCTCGGCGCGGTCGGCGAGAGCCCCGGCGGCGACGCCGAGGCGACAGCCGCCGAGACGGCCGAACTGGCGCGCATGGCGGCGGAGTTCCCGTCCTTCGCCCCCGACGGACCGGACGGCGGACGGGCCTTCGGCGCCCCCGGCGGACCGCGCGGCCTCGGCCAGGTCCCGAGCGGCTTCCGGCCGGCCGGCACGCCACCCGGCGGGGGCGGCGCGGACGAGGGCGCCAAGGGGCTCCCCGTCGAGGACCTGATCGTCACCACCCGCACCGGCTACCACGTACTCAGGTTCGTGGAGACGACCTTCGACAGCAGTGTCTTCCTCCATCTGTGGCTCGACCGGGACACCGGGAACCTGGCCCTGGCCAGACTCCGGATGGCCGAGATCGCCGAGCGGCTGGTGCTCGGATGAGCCCGGCCACCGTCACCGCCCCCGCCACCGCCGCGAGCGCGGTCTCCCCGATGCTCGACCGGCTCGCCTCGGAACGCGCCACCGGCGCCCTCGTCCGCGACCACGGCGCCCTCTACCTGGTCGACGGACAGGTGGTGCACGCCGAGAGCCCGGCCGCGCCCGGACTCGACGTCCTGCTCACGGCGAGCGGGCGGCTGCCGGCCGAGGGCTGGCAGGAGGCCGTGGCCGAGGCGGGCGCCCGCCGGGAGGTGGCCCGCTTCCTCGTCGACAGCGGCCAACTCGCCGACGGGGAGCTGGAGATCTGCCATCTGGCCGCCCTCCACGACGCGGCCTTCTTCGCCCTGGCGCCGACCAGCGGACCGACCCGGTTCCGGTACGGGGTGTGGCACTGGATCGGCAGCATCCGGCCCGTACCGGCGGCGGACGTCGCCCGCGAGGCGCTGCGGCGCCGCGGTCTGCTGGACTCCGTGTGGCCCTACCCGGAAGTGGACACCGCCCCCCTGCGGCCCGCCCCCGCCGGCCCGGGGGCGTCCCCGCGCCAGCGCGCCCTGCTGGACCTCGCGGACGGCGTCCGGACCCCGGCAGCCATCGCGCGGACCCTGGGCCGCCCCGCGTTCAACACCCTGGTCGAGGTACGGCGGATGGCCGCCGCCGGGCTCGTCGAGACCCCGCCGGACCCGCTCGCCCAGGCCCCCGTGCGGCTCCCGGACTGGATTCCCCGGGTCTCCGACGACCCGGACATCGCCCTGTTACGCCGGCTCCGCGACGCACTGGAGGCAACCCTGTGAACCACCGCCCGACCCACCGGGCCCGGCGCGATCCGTCATGAGGCGTGCGCTGCGGCTGCGCGCCGAGAGGAGACTGCTCATGACGGCCGAGGCCGAAGTGCTCGGCGAGATCAGACGGTTGCGGGCCCGGCTGCCCCAGCTCACCGGGGCGCTCGCGGCCAGCGCCGACGGACTGGTGCTGGCGACGGACAGCCCCGAGGCGGAGCACGTGGCGGCGCTCACCGCCGCCGCGCTCGGGGTCGCCCTGCGCCTGACCGAGGCGACCGGTCAGGGCGGCTTCAAGGAGCTGCTCGTCCGCGGCGAGACCGGCTACGTCGCGACGTACTCGGCCGGTTCCTCGGCCGTGCTGACCGTGCTGGCCGAACCGCGGATCAACGTCGGCCGGCTCCATCTGGAGGCGCGCCGCGCCGGAGCCCGCATCGGAGACCTGGTCGACGGCGCCCTCGAACGGACCCAGGACGCCTGACCCATGGCCACCACACCGTCGGGGACGCCCTCGAACCCACCCGTACCACCGGTACCGCCTCTACCACCGGCACCGCCTGCACCACCGGCACGTCCCGCACGTCCCGCACCCCCCAAGACCCCACGCACACCGAAGACCACCGGCAGCACCAGAACCACACGGAAGGAAAGTGCGCCTGTCATGGCCAATACCGAAACCGCACTCAAGGAAGCGATGACGATCGAGGGCGCCGTCGGCGCCGCGCTCGTCGACTACACCAGCGGCATGGCGCTGGGCACCATCGGCGGCGGCAAGGAACTCGACCTCAACGTCGCCGCCGCCGGCAACACCGACGTGGTCCGCGCCAAGGTGCGCACCATGGAGCACCTGGGTCTGAAAGAGGACATCGAGGACATCCTGATCACCCTCGACACCCAGTACCACATGATCCGGCTCCTCAAGAGCCGCAACTCCAACGGCCTGTTCCTCTACCTCGCCCTCGACAAGGACCGGGCCAACCTGGCCATGGCCCGGCACCAACTCCGGCGGATCGAGGCGGATCTGGAGGTCTGACCGGGCGGCCCTCAGCGACGCCGCGCCCCACCGGGCGCGGCGTCGCCCGCCGCGACCCCCGTCGTGCGGAAGCCCTTCACCGCCCGGCCGCCGGGGCCGCCGGTCAGCCAGTCCGTGCGCACCCACAGCAGGGTCTCGCCGTCCCGCTCGCGGCGGCCGAGCCACACCGCCTTCGCCCACAGGCCCGCACCGGCCCCGGCCAGCACAAGACCGCCCGCGGCGGGCAGGGCGAACGAGGAGGCGAGGGCGGCCGGGAACGCGAGCAGCAGCCACCAGCGCCGGGCCCGGCGGCGCAGGCGCAGCGTCACCCGCCGGTCCTGGAGCAGATCGTGGCGGCCGGCCCGGTCGGCGCGGTCCGCGAGCTGCGTATAGCGCCGCCGGCGCACCAGGGCGACGACGACGGCCGTCACCAGGAACAGCACGGCGCCCGCCAGGATCCCGATCCGCCGCCCGGTGAGACCGGGGACGGCCGTGCCGAGGGCGGCGGCGAGCAGGCCCAGCCACCACAGCGGGGCCGCGCAGGCGCGTACGGCCACCGCCACCCGCGCCAGGGACTGCGCCCCGCGCTCACCCCGGGGCACGCGCCGCGCGCGCTCCCCCGTCTGCGTGCCCGCCGCCTTCCGCGGCGCTCCGCCGCCCGTCCGCGCCGCGCGTGCTGCCCGTGCTGCCCGTGCTGCCCGTGCCATGCAGGTGCTCCCTCCGCCCGGCCGCGCGCCGGGTCCGTCCGCAGGGTGGTGTGCCGGGCGGGCACGGTAGCGGCGCAATCTGAGCGGAAGCTGAGAATCCGCGCCGACGTCCCCCCGCGACGGGCGGGCGCGGCGGTCCGGCGGTCTCCGGCGGCACAGGACCCCCCGACGGGCGGCCCCCGGCGGACAGCACCCCGCCACGAGCGCGAACCCGGCGACCTGCAGCCCCGGCGATCGGCGGCGATTCCCGGCGACGGGCGGGGACCGCGGCCCGGCGGTCTCCGGCGGCACAGCGCCCCCCGACGGGCGGCCCCCGGCGGACAGCACCCCGCCACGGGCGGGGACCGCGGCCCGGCGGTCTCCGGCGGCACAGGACCCCCCGACGGGCGGCCCCCGGCGGACAGCACCCCGCCACGAGCGCGAACCCGGCGACCTGCAGCCCCGGCGATCGGCGGCGATTCCCGGCGACGGGCGGGGACCGCGGCCCGGCGGTCTCCGGCGGCACAGCGCCCCGGGGGCCCCGGGACGGACGGCCCCGCCGCCCCACCTACGCGGCCCCGAGCGGGCCGCCCCCTCCGCCCGCCTCAGTCGACGAACAGCCCACGCTCCGCCGCCTGCGCGTCGAAGTCCTCCAGACGGGCCTGCGCGTCCGGGAGCCCGTCGCACATCGCCTCCAGCAGCACCCGGCCCAGCAGCATCGGCGCGCAGGCCGTGTCGAAGGCCAGCCCGGTACCGACGGCGGCCGGGATCAGCAGGTCGCTGTGCGCGGCCACCGGCGCGAACGCCGAGTCGGCGACGGTCACCACGGTGAGCCCCGCGCCCCGCGCGTACTCCAGCGCCTCGACGACCTCGCGCGGGTGGCGGGGCAGCGCGAAGCAGAGCAGCGCGCTCGCGCCGGCCCGCCGGGCGCTGTCGATCCGGTCGGCGAGCATCGAGCCGCCCTCGTCCAGCAGCCGTACGTCCGGGTGCACCTTGGCGGCGAAGTACGCGAAGCCGCGCGCCTGCGAGGAGGCGGCGCGCAGCCCGAGAACGGGCAGCGGCCGGGAGGTGGCGAGCAGCCGGCCGGCCCGCTCCACCGGCTCGGGTTCGGCGAGCATCGCCGCGAGGTGCTGGAGGTTCTCGATCTCGGCCTGCACCGCCTGCTGGTACTCGTTGGGCGCGTCCTCGTCGGGAACGGCGGTCTCCGGCGGGGCGACCTCGCGCAGATGCCGGCGCAGCGCCGGATAGCCGTCGAAGCCGAGGGCGACGGCGAACCGTGTCACGGACGGCTGGCTGACCCCGGCGAGCTCCGCCAGCTCCACACTGGACAGGAAGGGCACGTCACCGGCCCTGCGGACCATGCTGTGCGCGATGCGCCGCTGGGTCGGGGTGAGCCGGTGCCCCTCGAAGAGCACCTGCAGCCGCGCGGCCGGGCTGTCGCTCATGTCCTGCCCCCTCGTCCGACCCCCGCCGCCGGGCCTTGCTGCCTATTCAGCCACCCTGAACTCTGCATGACGATATACAGGCCGGGCAAGCGGAACACCCCGCCCCGCGCCCCGGCCGGGAACCCCCCGAGGAAGACGGGGGTTGTCCCCACTGACGCGCGCGGGCCCGTGCTCGTAACGTGGGCGGCATGGACGCCCGGGACCCGGAGCTCAAGAAGGAGCTCGACGCAACCCTGAACGCCCGCCGCGAGCTGGGCGAGGAGTACGACGCGGCCCTGGTCGAGTCGTTCCTGGAGAAGGTCGAGCAGCGCCTCGACAGCACGGTGGACCGCCGTGTGCGCCGGCAGCTCGCCGAGCGGCAGATGGTCGTCGCACGGGGCGGGGCGCGCCCGGCGGCCCGCTCGTCCGGGTCGGACTTCGGGGAGCGCTTCGGTTTCGCGATCGTCACCCTGGTGCTGGCGGTCCCGCTCTCCGCGATCGGCGCGGCCCACGCGAACCTGGCCGGGCTGCTGGTGACCTGGCTCGGCATCGTGGGGGTGAACGCGGCACACGCGGCGCACCGGTGGCCCTGGCAGCGCGGGCGGGGCCCTTCGGGCCCGGAGGGCCGCCGGGACGACTGAGCCGCGCGGGAACGGCAACCCGGCGACGACGACAACACACGCGACGGTGGCGGGCGGATCTCCGAAGGATCCGCCCGCCACCGTCGTACGGGTGCGGCGGGGACCGCCGCACCCCCGGCGGACCGGGGGGCGGGACGACGGCGGTCCCCGCGAGGGACACGGACCGGGTCAGGGCCGGTCTCCGCGTCCGGGGCGTCCTGGAGGTCCGGGAGCCGCTCCGTAGTCCTGGACGCCGTCCGTGCCGGCCGGGTCACCTGCCCGGTCCCCCTGCCGACATCCACCAAGGTGCCGGACGCGTGTTAAGCCGGTGCTGCGCGGGCGTGACGCGCTCGTACCTTTTCGGCGAAGGCCGACGCGGCCCGCGCGGGCCCGGGTGGGGGCAGCCGCGCGGGCCCGCGCCTCACTTGGCGTCGCCGGCCAGGAAGGCGAGCAGGTCCTGACGGCTGACCACGCCGGTCGGCTTGCCCTCGACCAGCACGATCGCGGCGTCGGCCGCGTCGCCGAGGACCGACATCAGGTCCGCGACCGGCTCGCCGGAGCCGACCTGCGGCAGCGGCGCGGACATGTGCTTCTCCAGCGGGTCGTTCAGCGAGGCGCGCTGGGTGAACAGCGCGTCCAGCAGCTCCCGCTCCACGACCGAGCCGATGACCTCGGCGGCCATCACGTCCGGGTGGCCCGCGCCCGGCTTCACGATGGGCATCTGGGAGACGCCGTACTCGCGCAGCACCTCGATCGCCTGGCCGACGGTCTCCTCGGGGTGCATGTGCACCAGGCTGGGCAGCGCGCCGCCCTCCTTGTGGCGGAGCACGTCGGCGACCGAGGCGCCGCCGCTCTCCAGGAAGCCGTAGTCGGCCATCCACTCGTCGTTGAAGATCTTCGAGAGGTAGCCGCGGCCGCTGTCCGGCAGCAGCACCACGACCACGTCGTCCGGGCCCAGCTCGCGCGCCACGCGCAGGGCGGCGACGACCGCCATGCCGCAGGAGCCGCCGACGAGCAGGCCCTCCTCCTTGGCGAGGCGGCGGGTCATCTGGAAGGAGTCCTTGTCCGAGACGGCGACGATCTCGTCCGTCACGTTCGCGTCGTACGCGGTCGGCCAGAAGTCCTCGCCCACGCCCTCGACCAGGTACGGACGGCCGGAGCCGCCGGAGTAGACGGAGCCCTCGGGGTCGGCGCCGACGATGCGGACCTTCCCGTCGCTGATCTCCTTCAGGTACCGGCCGGTGCCGGAGATCGTGCCGCCGGTGCCCACGCCCGCGACGAAGTGGGTGATCCGCCCCTCGGTCTGCTCCCACAGCTCGGGGCCGGTGGTCTCGTAGTGCGAGCGCGGGTTGTTCGGGTTGGAGTACTGGTCCGGCTTCCACGCCCCGGGGGTCTCACGGACCAGGCGGTCGGAGACGTTGTAGTACGAGTCGGGGTGCTCGGGGTCGACGGCGGTCGGGCAGACCACGACCTCGGCGCCGTACGCGCGCAGCACGTTGATCTTGTCCGTGGACACCTTGTCCGGGCAGACGAAGATGCACTTGTAGCCCTTCTGCTGGGCCACGATCGCCAGGCCGACGCCGGTGTTCCCGCTGGTCGGCTCGACGATGGTGCCGCCGGGCTTCAGCTCGCCGCTCTGCTCGGCGGCCTCGATCATCCGCAGCGCGATGCGGTCCTTGACCGAGCCGCCGGGGTTGAAGTACTCGACCTTGGCGAGGACGGTCGCCGAGATGCCTTCGGTCACGTTGTTCAGCTTCACCAGCGGGGTGTCGCCGACGAGACTGATCATCGAGTCGTGGATGCGCACAATGTTCTCCGGGGTCTCCGTAATGGTCCCGCCAGCGTATGCCGGATGCGGACGTGATTGGGCGACGGCCCGTACGGGGCAGTTACGTCTTGTACGGGCACGACTGCGGCCCGCAGCGGTCGCGAGGAGGTTGGCTGTGTCGAGGGCGAGGGTGGCCAGGCGCATCGCGGCGGGGGCGGCATACGGCGGGGGCGGCATCGGGCTCGTCGGTGCGGCGGCCGTGGGGGTGCTGCTGGCGGAGGTCCAGCTGGCGAAGCGCTCCGTGGGCGGCGGGACGGCGCCGGTGCCGCCGAAGGGGAACGGGCTCTACGGGCTCTCCTTCGGCCGGGCGAACCCGCTGCACCTCGCCGTCCTGGGCGACTCCACGGCGGCGGGGCAGGGGGTGCGGCGCGCGGGCCAGACCCCGGGCGCCCTGCTGGCCTCGGGACTGGCGGCGGTCGCGGAGCGTCCGGTGGAGGTCCGCAACATCGCGCTGCCGGGGGCACAGTCCGACGATCTGGAACGCCAGGTCACGCTGCTGCTCGCGGACCGCACCCGCACCCCGGACGTGGCCGTGATCATGATCGGGGCGAACGACGTCACCCACCGGATGCCGCCCACGCAGTCCGTGCGGTACCTGGCCGCGGCGGTGCGGCGGCTGCGCACGGCGGGGGCGGAGGTGGTCGTGGGCACCTGTCCGGACCTGGGCACCATCGAGCCGGTGTACCAGCCGCTGCGCTGGCTGGCCCGCCGGGTGAGCCGGCAGCTCGCGGCGGCCCAGACGATCGTGGCGGTCGAGCAGGGCGGGCGCACGGTCTCCCTCGGCGACCTGCTGGGCCCGGAGTTCGCGGCCAACCCGCGCGAGATGTTCGGCGCGGACAACTACCACCCGTCCGCGGAGGGGTACGCGACGGCGGCGATGGCGATGCTGCCCACGCTCTGCGCGGCACTCGGGCTCTGGCCGGAGACGGACACCCTGGACGCCGGCCGGGACGAGGACGTCCTTCCGGTGGCCCGGGCAGCGGCGGAGGCCGTGTCCGAGGCGGGCACGGAGGTCAGCGGCGTCCGCGCCCCCTGGGCCCTCCTCAAGCACCGCCGCCGCCGTCGCCTCCCGGCGACGGAATCCGGGCCGGAAACCCCCGCCGCCACCCCGTCCGACCACCCGCCCCGCACCCAGGACCACGCGGGCCCCCGCTGACCGCGCACGACGCTCTGCGCCGCCCGGCGCTGGCCGCCGGCGGCCCGGCCTGGGGGCCGGCCCCACCGAGCCCGCCCGGCACGGTGCGGCGCGCTCACCACCCGGCCGACGCGGCTGGGGCCGGAACCCGGGCGGGTGGCCCGGCCTGGGCGGGCGGAGACCCGGTTTACGGGCGCGCGAGCGCCCCCTCGTGGCACACTCGTACTGAGCAAGCGCCCGCTTAGAAAAGAGGCCCGCATCACACGGCTCGCGCCGTGACCGCGGGCATACGGACCGGTAACTTCCCAGACAGCCCGCCCTGACTTCCCATGGAGCCGTGATGCCCGAAGCCGTGATCGTCTCTGCTGCCCGCTCGCCCATCGGCCGGGCCTTCAAGGGGTCCCTGAAGGACCTGCGGCCGGACGACCTGACCGCCACGATCATCCAGGCCGCGCTGGCGAAGGTGCCCGAGCTGGACCCGCGCGACATCGACGACCTGATGCTCGGCTGCGGCCTCCCCGGCGGTGAGCAGGGCAACAACCTCGGCCGCATCGTCGCCGTGCAGATGGGCATGGACCACCTGCCGGGCTGTACGGTCACCCGCTACTGCTCCTCCTCCCTCCAGACCTCCCGGATGGCACTGCACGCCATCAAGGCCGGCGAGGGCGACGTCTTCATCTCGGCGGGCGTCGAGATGGTGTCCCGCTTCGTGAAGGGCAACTCCGACAGCCTGCCGGACACGCACAACCCGCTCTTCGCCGAGGCGGAGGCCCGCACCGCCGCGGTCGCCGAGTCCGAGGGCTCGACCTGGCACGACCCGCGCGAGGACGGCCTCGTCCCGGACGCGTACATCGCGATGGGCCAGACCGCCGAGAACCTGGCTCGCTGGAAGGGCGTCACCCGCGAGGACATGGACACGTTCGGCGTCCGCTCGCAGAACCTCGCCGAGGAGGCCATCAAGAACGGCTTCTGGGAGCGCGAGATCACCCCGGTCACGACGCCCGACGGCACGGTCGTGAGCAAGGACGACGGGCCCCGCGCGGGCGTCACCCTGGAGGGTGTCCAGGGCCTGAAGCCGGTCTTCCGCCCCGACGGCCTGGTCACCGCCGGCAACTGCTGCCCGCTCAACGACGGCGCCGCCGCGCTCGTCATCATGAGCGACACCAAGGCGCGCGAGCTGGGCCTGACCCCGCTCGCCCGGATCGTCTCCACCGGCGTCTCGGGCCTCTCCCCCGAGATCATGGGCCTGGGCCCGGTCGAGGCGTCGAAGCAGGCGCTCCGGCGGGCCGGGCTGACCACGTCCGACATCGACCTGGTCGAGATCAACGAGGCCTTCGCCGCGCAGGTCATCCCCTCGTACCGGGACCTCGGCTTCGACCTGGACAAGGTCAACGTGAACGGCGGCGCGATCGCCGTCGGCCACCCCTTCGGCATGACGGGCGCCCGGATCACCGGCACGCTCATCAACAGCCTCCAGTTCCACGACAAGCAGTTCGGCCTGGAGACGATGTGCGTGGGCGGCGGCCAGGGCATGGCCATGGTCATCGAGCGGCTGAGCTGAGCCGTAGCGGAGGGTAGGGGTCGCCCGAGGAACGAGGGCGGCACTCCCCCACCCTCCGGCCGGGGGTGCCCCCAGCCCGCAGCGGTGGCGAACCTCAGCGCGACCACCAGCACGCGCGGCTGAGCCGAGCCGTAGCGGAGGGCCCGGCCGCGGCCGGGGATCCCGGTTCGTGACGCAATCTCCCCCAGGATGTGACCTGTCTCCTGGGGGAGAGGTCTTTTGGCAGGTCACAGGGTTGCACCGCTAAACATGGGGCCAAAAGTCCTGTCCATTTCGTGACGTAATGCACTGACAGAACGCGCCGGCTCATCGCAAGCTGAGGTAGGAAGTCGGGGGTATCGAGTGAAACCGGGAGTACGTCAGTGAGCGCCATGTCTCTTGCCCTGCTGCTGACCACGGCCGCCGCCACGGCCGTGGGCGCCGCTGCCCTGCACGCCGCCCACGGGCTCCGCAAGCAGGTCACGGCGCTGCGCACCGAACTCGCCGCGTCGTACGGCGTCGGCCGCACCGCGTCCGTCCCCCAGGCCCGCACCAGCGACACCGCCGAGATACGCGCGGCGGTCGCCGAGGCGCTCGCCGAGGAGCGGGAGCGGGAGCTGGCCGAGGCGCGCGCGTTCTGGGCGGCACAGGAGGCCAGGGACGCCGCAGACGCCTCCGCCCGCTTCCCCGGCGACTCCGCCCCGCTGGGCGGGCTGACCGGCTTCACCGGCATCAGCGAGGAGGTCACCGCCTTCTACGTGCCCCGCCAGGCCGACTTCGCCGGTCTGGAGGCCATGGACCTGGACGCCGTCGAGGCGCTGGACGACATGGCCGAGCTGCCCGAGGCCGCCGAGTTCGCGGAGGACTCCCCCGAGCTGGCCGCCGCCCGCCGCCGCCACCCCTCGCACCCGGACTTCGTCCCCGTGCAGACCCCCGTGGTCACCGACCACGAGCGCACCGTGGCGCGCCTGGAGGAGCTGGCCGAGTCCGGCACCGAGCTGACCGACGTCCGCCCGGGCCCGCTGGGCACCCTGGACGTGTACGTCTTCGCCGACGGCACCACCCTCTGCATGACCCCCGGCCACCGGGAGACCGCCGAGCAGCTGGCCGAGGCCCTGCGCGCGGGTGACACCCCGGTCCTGCTGGGCGGGTCCGGTGTCTCCGGCGCCTACGCCCTGACCTTCGCCTGCGGCGAGGAGAGCGTCTACATCCTCGCGGACCGGGTCATCGCGTCCCACTGAGCACACGGGCCCCGCGGGCCCGCCGGCGCGCCGCCGGCGCCGGGTCTCCGCGTCAGGCCCCCGCCCGTCCCGCGGCCGACTCCACCAGGGAGACGGCCGCACGCAGCTGCTCCTCCACGTCGGCCCCGCCCGCCCCCGCGTCGGCGGCCCGCAGCGCTTCGGCCAAATCCCGGCCCGCCACCAGCAGTTGGTCGGCCACCGCGAACACACCCGCGTCCGGCATGATCAGCGGCTCCCGTCCGCCGGGCCCGCCCGGGGCCTCCAGACGCTGCGCACGCAGGGACAGTTCCCGGGCGAGGGCGAGTCCTTCAGCCGCGGCGCCGCGCTGGAGCCGGCTCTGCGGAGCCGCCCGCAGCCGGTCGGAGAAGCGCACCACCGCATCGGTGAATTCCGTCGTATCGAGCACTCCGCGACCCTATGCGCCCTCTCGGGGCTGTTGCCAACGGCCGGACACTCGGGCACGGTGGCGGGAAGAGCACCACGCGCAATGCGTCCGGAGGCGCCGATGTCCCATGCATTCTCCGAAGAGACCCATCGAAACCTGCTCTCCCGCATCCCCGCTTGCACCGGTCGTGAGATCTCCGACTGGCTCCGCACCGTGGAGGAAGGCCCGTCCCTCTTCCGTTTCGAGGAGAAGGTGAGCTGGCTCCGCGGCGAACACGACCTCTCCTACGGCCACGCGAAGGCGATCATCCACGAGTACGACATGCGCCGCGCGGCGCGCAAGCTCCTGTAGCCCCGGCCACGCGAACGCCCACGCCTCGCACAAGCACAAGCACCCGCACCCGCACCCGCAAGCGAAAGGGCCCGCCCGGCAGTCGCCGGACGGGCCCTTCGCTGTGCTGTGCCACCGCGCCGGGGCGCGGAGCGGGAGGGTGCGTCAGTCGTCGCCCTGGAGGATCGACAGCAGACGCAGCATCTCCAGGTAGATCCACACCAGGGTCAGGGTGAGGCCGAAGGCCGCCAGCCAGGACTCCTCGCGCGGGGCGCCGTAGGTGATGCCGTCCTCGACCTGCTTGAAGTCCAGGGCGAGGAAGCAGGCGCCGAGGATGATGCCGATGACGCCGAACAGGATGCCCAGGCCGCCGCTGCGGAAGCCGAGGCCGTCACCGCCGCCGAAGACGGCGAACAGCAGGTTCACCATCATCAGCAGGATGAAGCCCATCGCGGCCGCCATCACGAAGCCGTAGAAGCGGCGGGTGACGCGGATCCAGCGCATCTTGTACGCGATCAGCACACCGGCGAAGACCGCCATCGTGCCGAGCACCGCCTGGGCGACGACGCCGTTGGCGATGTACGTGGAGACGGCGCTGGAGATGACGCCGAGGAAGACGCCCTCGAACGCGGCGTACGACAGGATCAGCGCGGGCGAGGCCTTGCGCTTGAACGCCTGCACGAGCGCCAGCACCATCGCGACCAGCGCGGCGCCGATGGCGATGCCGTACGACCGGCCGATGTTGGCCTCGTCGACCGGCAGCAGCACCCACGAGAGGATCGCGGTGAGCACGACCGTGCCCAGCGTCATCGCGGTGCGGGTGACGACGTCGTCGATCGTCATCGCGCCCGGGCGGGCGGGGGCCTGCGGGGCGCCGGCCTGGGTGTCCGCCGACGGGGCGTAGGGGTTCGTCGCGTACGGGTTGGTGCTGGGCTGGGCGTACGGGTCGCCCGCGCCCTGGGCGTACGGGTTCGCTCCTGCGGCGGGGCCCCCGGCCTGCGGCTGCTGCGCGTTGAAGCCGGCGTAGCCGTTGTCGCGGCTGAACCCCCGTCGCGAGAAGACCGGGTTGCTGCTCCTCATCTCACTCCTCCATGGCCACCGTGCGCGGCCTTGCCACAAGAGTAATGGGCGAGCAAAAGAATGACTCTAGTGCCCAGGGAGGATCTTTCGGCAATCGTTGCCCGATCCGCCAGGTGGGGGCCGTTGCCGGGGGCACCGCGGGGCCGGGCCGGGGCCCGCCCGGACGTGGAGGGGCGGCTCTTCGCGGCCTTGTGACCTTGTGACCTCGTGACAGGAGGGTTCACGCCGCGCCCGGGGGCCGCGGTTGGGCCGTCCGGGCCCCGGCGGGGGCGCCCTGGGAGGCGCCGGGCCCGGGTGCCGGGCCTCCCGGCGGTCCGAGGCGCAACCCCCGTCGGCCGTCAGCGGGCGGCCGGCGGGGCGATGGTGCGGGCGACGAGCTCCCGCAGCCGCGTCTCCAGGGCCCGCGGCGCGTCCGGGGTGAGCGAGGCCAGCGCGACCATCGCGGTGACGATCACGTCGCACAGCTCGCTGTGCACGTCCTCCCAGGTGTGGCTCGCCCCCTTGCGCGGGTTGGCGCCCATCGCCCCGTGCACCGCCTCGACGACCTCGCCGAACTCCTCCCCGATCTTGATCACCCGCAGCAGCCGCGCGGCCTCCCCGGACACCGGCACGGCCTCCGCGTCCAGCCACTCCACCAGCCGCCGCACATCGGCCCACGTACTCGCGTCCATCGCGCCCTCTCCCGCCCGGCCGCGCTCCGCACGGACCCGCGCACGCCTGCGCGGCGTGGTGCCCGGAGCCGGACTCGAACCGGCACGCCCCCGAGGGGCAGCGAGGTTTAAGCTCGCCGTGTCTGCATTCCACCATCCGGGCGTGCACGCGGTAGGCGTCAGCACAGGACCCTATCGGTGGTGATCGATCCGCCCCCGGGGTCCGTGGCCCGATGTTGCCCTGGACGGTGGGCTCCTGAGGGGCCGTCAGGGCAGGTGGGGCCGGTCGGTGCGGAGCAGGGGCGGCGTCCGGTGGGGGTCGGCGGGGGCGGGTGATTGACGGAAAAGCGCCGCCCGCGGGATCCGGCGCCGTGATGAGCCCGTGGGAGGGACGCCGTCATACCCGAGGATGACGGCGGGGCGGGTCCCGTCCGACCGCAGAGGGCCCCGGAAAGGGGCATCGGGAGTGACGATCCGGGGCAGCGGAGCGGACACGATGGAACGGTCCCCTTCAGCACGTCCCGACAGGAGCACTTCCGTGACCACCACCTCCCTCGCTCACCGCGCCACCGTCGTGGCCGCCCGCGCCACGGAACTGTCCAAGGTGTACGGACAGGGCGAGACCCAGGTGGTCGCCCTGGACCGGGTCAGCGTGGACTTCAAGCAGGCCGAGTTCACCGCGATCATGGGCCCCTCGGGCTCGGGAAAGTCGACGCTGATGCACTGCGTCGCCGGTCTCGACAGCTTCAGCTCGGGCTCGGTGCGCATCGGTGAGACCGAGCTCGGCTCGCTCAAGGACAAGCAGCTCACCCAGCTCCGCCGGGACAAGATCGGCTTCATCTTCCAGGCGTTCAACCTGCTGCCCACGCTCACCGCGAAGGAGAACATCACCCTCCCGATGGACATCGCGGGCCGCAGGCCCGACGCGGAGTGGGTGCAGCGGGTCATCGACATGGTCGGTCTGCGGGACCGGCTCGGGCACCGGCCGACCGAGCTCTCCGGCGGCCAGCAGCAGCGCGTCGCCGTCGCCCGCGCCCTCGCCTCCCGCCCGGAGATCATCTTCGGTGACGAGCCCACCGGGAACCTGGACTCCCGCTCGGGCGCCGAGGTGCTCGGCTTCCTGCGCAACTCCGTGCGCGAACTGGGCCAGACCGTGGTGATGGTCACCCACGACCCGGTCGCCGCCTCCTACGCGGACCGCGTGGTCTTCCTGGCCGACGGCCGGATCGTCGACGAGATGCTGAACCCGACCGCGGACGGCGTCCTCGACCGGATGAAGGACTTCGACGCCAAGGGCCGCACCAGCTGACACGCGCCGCCCCGGCGTCCGGCCGGCGCGTCCGCGCGCCCCGGCCCGCCACCCGGTGACCGGCTCCCCCTCCCGCCGGGCACCGCCCCCAGGAACCCCTCTCAGTCGTCGGACCCGCGGCCACCGCGCCACGGGCCCTGTCCGGCCTGCGCCGGCATCCCTCCCCAGGACTCACCATGTTCCGTACCGCCCTGCGCAATGTGCTCGCGCACAAGGCCAGGCTGCTGATGACCGTGCTCGCCGTGGTGCTCGGCGTCGCCTTCGTCTCCGGCACCCTGGTCTTCACCGACACCCTCTCCCAGGCCTTCCGCAACCAGTCCGCGAAGAGCTACGACGACGTGGCCGTCGCCGTGACCTCCTACGCGAGAGCGGACGAGCCGGGCAAGGAGCCCGGCCTCTCCCAGAAGACGGTCGACGAGATCCGCGGCCTGGACGGCGTCGCCAGTGCCTACGGCCGCGTCGACGGCTTCGCCGGCGTCGCCGACCCGGACGGCAGGCTGATCGGCGTCGGGTGGTCCAACAAGGGCTCCAACTTCGCCCCCGGCAAGGACGGCAAGGACCCGGCCTACACCTTCACCGAGGGCTCCGGCCCCGTGCGGGCCGACCAGGTCGCCCTGGACAAGGACTCGGCCGCCAAGGGCGAGTACCGGGTCGGCGACCGGGTACGCGTCGCGACCAACGGGCCGGTGCGGGAGTACACCCTCAGCGGGGTGTTCACCACCAAGGACGGCGCGGTCAACGCGGGCGGCAGCCTGGTCCTCTTCGACACCCCCGTCGCGCAGAAGCAGTACCTGACGCCCGGCTACTTCAGCACCCTGACCGTCACCGCCGCCCCCGGCGCGGACGCCGGCGCGATCCTGGACGCCGTCGAGCCGCTGGTCCCCGAGGACGCCGAGGCCCAGACCGGTCAGGCGCTCGCCGACCAGGAGGCCCGGGACATCGAGCGGGGCCTCGGCACGCTCAGCCAGGTACTGCTCGCCTTCGCCGGCATCGCCCTGTTCGTCGGTGTCTTCCTGATCTCCAACACCTTCACCATGCTGGTCGCCCAGCGCACCAAGGAGCTGGCCCTGATGCGGGCCGTGGGCGCCTCCCGCAGGCAGATCACCCGCTCGGTGCTGCTGGAGGCCGCGCTCGTCGGACTCGTCGCCGCCACCGCCGGCTTCGCCCTCGGCATCGGGCTGGCGCTGGGGCTGCGCTCCGGTATGAACGCCTTCGACATGAAGATCCCGGCCGGGCCGCTGGTCCTCTCGGCGACGCCGGTCGTGGCCTCCCTCGCGGTCGGTGTGCTGATCACCATGCTGGCCGCGTGGCTGCCCGGCCGCCGGGCCGCGAAGATCCCGCCGGTTGCGGCGATGAGCAGCGTCCACGCGGCCGCCACCACCAAGTCCCTGGTGGTGCGGAACTCCGTCGGCGCGGCGATCACCGCCCTCGGCGCCTTCGGGATCGTCGCGGGCGCCGGCACGGCCGGTGAGACGGGCCGCTACTACATCGCGGCGGGCGCGTTCTTCGCCCTCATCGGTGTGATCATCCTGATTCCGCTGCTGTCCCGGCCGGTCATCGCCCTGGTGCGGCCGCTGCTGGTGGGCCCGTTCGGGGTGTCCGGCAAGCTGGCGGGCCTGAACGCGGTCCGCAACCCGCGCCGCACCGGCGCGACCGCCTCCGCCCTGGCGATCGGTCTGACCCTGGTCACCGGCCTGTCGGTGCTCGGTGTGACCGTCGGGCAGGCGATCGACAGGACGACCACGGACCAGATCAAGGCCGACTACATGGTCACCATGGCGAACGGCGGCGACCTGGACCGGTCCGCGGTCACCGCCCTGGAGAAGGCCCCCGGCGCCGTGGCGGTCTCCCCGCAGCAGGCCGTCTACTTCGAGCTGGACGGCGAGTTCGCCTCCGCCTCGGCCGTCACCCCGGGCGCCGTCGAGAAGGTGCTCCGCGTCGACGTGGTCAGCGGCAGCACAGCCTCCCTCGCCAAGGGCCGGATCGCGGTCGCCGAGGACTCCGCGAAGAAGCACGGCTGGAAGGTCGGCGACCGGCTGCCGGTCGTCTACAACGACGAGAAGAAGGACACTCTGGAGGTCGGCGCGGTCTTCAAGGGCACCGAGTTCCTCTCCCCCGTCCTCGTGGACACCTCCGTGGTGAAGGAGCACGAGACCAAGCCGTACATCCGCGAGATCTTCGTGAAGACGGACGGGGGTCAGACGGCGGCCAACGAGAAGTCCCTGATCAGCGCGCTCGGTGAGAACCCGGCGATCAGCGTGATGGACCACCAGGACATCCGCGACCAGTTCGGCGGCATGATCAACACGATGCTGAACATCATGTACGCGCTGCTGGCGATGGCCCTGATCATCGCTGTGCTGGGCGTCGTCAACACCCTGGCGATGTCCGTCTTCGAGCGGCAGCAGGAGATCGGCATGCTCCGCGCGATCGGTCTGGACCGGCGCCGCGTCAAGCGGATGGTGCGGCTGGAGGCGGTGGTGATCTCCCTCTTCGGCGCACTGGTCGGCATCGGGCTGGGCTCGTTCCTCGGCTGGGCGATCGGCGAGTCGATCCGGGACAGCATCCCGGCGTACGAGCTGGTCCTGCCGTGGGGCCGGATCGCGGTCTTCCTGCTGCTGGCCGGGCTGGTGGGCGTTCTCGCCTCGCTGTGGCCGGCGCGGAGCGCGGCGCGGCTGAACATGCTCCGGGCGATCAAGACGGAGTAGCGTCCGGCGGACGCGAGGACGGCGGAGGGCCGGGCACCCAGGGCGGGCGCCCGGCCCTCGGCCGTTTCCCTGGCCCGGGCTCGGTTCGGCCGGGACCGGCCGGGGCAGCCCCCGGCGCCGGGGGCAGGGGCGCCGTCGGGTCGAGGGCCCGGGTGGCGCGCACCCCGGGCCCGGGGCTCAGGCGGAGCCGTCGGCCGTCCAGGCGCGGGTGCGGGGTGGCAGGCCGGAGGTGCCCCCGGGGAGGGGGCGGACGGCCACGACCTGGTTGACGCCGATGCGGTTGCGTTCGAACGCGAGGGCGCAGGCGGCCATGTAGAGCCGCCATACCCGGGCCCGCCCGGGGCTGGTGGTGCGGACCGCCGCGTCCCAGGAGGACTCCAGGTTGGCGACCCAGGCGCGCAGGGTGCGGGCGTAGTGCTCGCGGATCGCCTCCACGTCACGGACTTCGAGGCCCGCCTCCTCCAGCCCGGCCACCGTGCGGCCCAGCGGGAGGAGTTCGCCGTCGGGGAAGACGTAGCGGTCGATGAAGTCGTCGAGACGGTAGGCGGGCTCGTCGGGCTCGGGGCGGCGCGCGATCTGGTGGTTGAGCAGCCGGCCGCCCGGCGCGAGCAGGGAGTGCAGCTGCCGGGCGTACTCACCGAAGCGGACCTCCCCGACGTGCTCGGCCATGCCGACGGAGGAGATCGCCTCGTACGGGCCGTCCCGGACGTCCCGGTAGTCCTGCACCCGGATCTCCACGCGGTCGGTCAGGCCCTCCTCGGCGATCCGCTTGCGGGCGTAGGCGGCCTGCTCCCGGGAGAGGGTGACGCCGGTGACGCGGGCGCCGTACGCGCGGGCCGCGTGCAGGGCCATCGAGCCCCAGCCGCAGCCGACGTCCAGCAGCCGGTCGTCCGGGCGCAGGGCGAGCTTGCGGCAGACCAGGTCGAGCTTGTCCCGCTGGGCGTCCTCCAGGGTGCCGTCCGGCGCGTCCCAGTAGGCGCACGAATAGACCATCGACGGGCCGAGGACCAGCTCGTAGAAGGCGTTGCCCACGTCGTAGTGGTGGCTGACGGCCGCGCGGTCCCGGCGGCGGGTGTGCAGGGGCCCGGACCGCCGGCGCGACTCCTCGGGGGGCGGCGGGGGCGGGGGCAGCGGGCCCCCGAGGCGCAGCAGTTCGCGGGCCGCGGCGCGGGTCCGGGGGTCCCGCAGGGGGTGCACGGCCGGCGCGTCCGGCTCCCGGTCCCACAGGGTCCCGGCGAGATGGCCGAGAAGGGCGTAGAGGTCGCCGTCGACGTCGAGGTCCCCGGCGACCCAGGCGCGGGCGAGTCCCAGCTCGCCGGGGCGCCAGAGCAGCCGCCGCAGCGCACGGCGGTGGCGGACGACGAGGACGGGGCCGCCGGCCGGCGGGCCGGCCTCGCTGCCGTCCCAGGCCCGGACGCGGACCGGGAACGGCGTCCCCAGCAGTTCCTCGGCAAGAGTGGTCAGCCGCACTGCGGCACCGGCCATGGCACACACCTCCGTGACGCTGGATCCCACGCGATGCTTGCTCACGAAACGCTCACTACCGACAACAGGGTGACCGGTCGGGGGGCTTCCCGGCGACGGTGCGTACGACGGGAAGCGTCCCCGCGAAACGGGCCGCGGGGACGCTTCCCGGTGAGGGTCCGCACGGTGGCCGGGGCCGGGAACGCCGAAGGGGCCGCCTGCACCACGGATGGCAGGCGGCCCCTTCGGGGCTGTGCGGGGTCCTACGAGGCCTTGGCCTTCTCGGCCTCCGGCTTCACGGCGGCGGGCGCCGGGGCCGGCTTGGCCGCCTCGTAGAACTCCTCGCGCGGGGTCTCCATCGCACCGAGGGAGACGACCTCGCGCTTGAGGAACATGCCGAGGGTCCAGTCCGCGAAGACGCGGATCTTGCGGTTCCAGGTCGGCATGGCCAGACCGTGGTAGCCACGGTGCATGTACCAGGCGAGACGGCCCTTGAGCTTGATCTTCATCTTGCCCATGACGATCATCGCGACGCCCTTGTGCAGGCCGAGACCGGCGACCGCACCCTTGTTGGCGTGCTTGTACGTCTCCTGCGGGAAGCCGCGCATCCCGGAGATGACGTTGTCGCCGAGGACCTTCGCCTGACGCAGCGCGTGCTGGGCGTTCGGCGGGCACCAGGCGTTCTCGACACCGGCGGCACGGGCGGCCATGTCCGGGACCTGGGCGTTGTCGCCCGCGGCCCAGATGTAGTCGGTGCCGTTGACCTGGAGCTTCTCGTTGCAGTCGACGTGACCGCGGGGGCCGAGCGGCAGGCCGAAGCGGGCCAGGGCCGGGTTCGGCTTCACACCGGCGGTCCACACGATGGTGTTGGAGTCGACCTCCAGGCCGTTCTTCAGCACCACGTGGCCGTCGACGCAGGAGTCCATGGACGTCGAGAGGTAGACCTCGACCCCGCGGCCCTCCAGGTGCTCCTTGCCGTACGCGCCCAGCTTCGGGCCGACCTCGGGAAGGATCTTGTCGGCGGCGTCGACGAGGATGAAGCGCATGTCCTCGCGCTTGACGTTGCCGTAGTACTTGGCCGCGTCGCGGGCCAGGTCCTCCACCTCGCCGATCGTCTCGGCGCCGGCGAAGCCGCCACCGACGAAGACGAAGGTGAGCGCCTTGCGGCGGACCTCCTCGTCGGTCGTCGAGTCGGCCTTGTCGAGCTGCTCCAGGACGTGGTTGCGCAGGCCGATGGCCTCCTCGATGCCCTTCATACCGATGCCCTGCTCGGCGAGGCCGGGGATGGGGAAGGTACGGGAGACGGCGCCGAGCGCGATCACCAGGTAGTCGAAGGGCAGCTCGTACGCCTCACCGACCAGCGGGGCGATCGTCGCGACCTTGCGGTCCTGGTCGATGGTCGTGACGCGACCGGTGAGGACCTCAGCCTTGGGCAGCACGCGTCGCAGCGGGACGACGACATGCCGAGGCGAGATGCTGCCGGCGGCAGCTTCGGGGAGGAAGGGCTGGTACGTCATGTACGAGCGCGGGTCGACGACCGTGACGGTCGCCTCGCCGTACCGCATCTTCTTCAGGATGCGACGTGCCGCGTACAGGCCTACGTACCCACCGCCTACAACGAGGATCCGGGGACGCTCCGTGGTGCTCATGCCATCGAGTATCCACCCACCCCGGCACCCCCCTTCGTGAGCCCCTTCACAAGGTTGCCGGTGTGCTCTGCTACACTCCGCCGCCCACGTGACCCAGGTCATGGTGCCGGGAGGGAACCCGGAGGGGGCATGACACGTTGTGCACCCCGCGTGAGCTGGACCGAAGGGCCGTGGGCGCGGCCGCGTCCGCTTCTGGCGGGGCCCTGACGGGGGTGCGCGGAAGGCTCCCCGCCCGCACGCGCCCCGCCTTCCGAAGCCCAACGGGCGGCTGCGGAGGGGATTTCAAGGGCCGGAAGGGCCCGTCGGGACCGAATTCCTTGTGAAGAACTTCACGAACTTTCTTCCGAGGGCGTGCCCGGGGGCTCCACGGGTCGTGTTCCGGGAGCTGCGCGGGCCGTGTTCCGAGGGCTGCGCGGACCGTGCCCCGGGGCTTCCCGGGCCCGGTGCGGAGGGCTCAGTCGACCAGGCCGAGGCGGGCGGCCCGGACCCCGGCGGCGAAGCGGCTCTCGGCCCCCAGCCTGGCGACCAGCCCGGTGAGCAGCCGGCGCAGGGTCCGCTCCGAGCAGCCGAGCCGCCGGGCGATGGCCTCGTCCTTGGCGCCGGCCGCCAGCAGGGCCAGCACCTCGCGCTCCCGGGGCGTCCACTCCTCGGCGGGACCGGCGGAGCCGGCGCGACCGGCGGAGCCGGCGGACGCCCGGGCACCACGGCCGTGGGCGGTGTGCGGCTCGTAGGGCCGGGCGGTGCTCCAGTGGTGGTCGAAGACCTGCGCGAAGCAACCGGCGAGGCGGGCGCCGTGCAGGATCACGTCCTCCGCCTGCTCCCCGCGCGGCCGGGCGGGGCCCAGGGCAAGCACGGTGACCGCCCGGTCCACGACGTTCAGATGGAGCGGGACGGTGGGGGCGAGACGTATCCGCGCGCCGTGTTCCAGCAGGACGGAGAGATAGCGGGCCGCTCCGGTGAGGCGGGCGGCCCGGGTGGACACCAGCAGCAGCATGGAGACCCCGCGCTCCAGCATGCGCAGGTCCTGGGGGAGGTCCGCGTCCAGCACCTCGGGGGCGGCGAACGACGAGCGCATGGCGAGGATCTCGTTCCGGCACAGCGCGTCCAGGTCCTCCATCCGGCTGCGCAGCCGGGCGCGATCCGCGAAGAACTCCGCCTCCAGGGTCTCCCGGCCGGCCTGCCGCAGATCGGGCAGGAGCCGCAGGACGTCGCCGAGGGCGTCGAGGTTGCGGTGCAGGGCGCCGAGCTGGGCGCGCTGCCCGGCGAGCAGCTCGTGCAGGGCGCGCTCCGGCGCGCCGACGCGGTCGCCGGCGGGGCCGCCGTCGTCCGGACCGGCGATCAGCCGCCGCTCGGCCAGCCACCGCCGCACCTCGGGCGGCACCTGCCCGGCCCCGTCGCAGCCGTACGGACCGGGCCGCGGGGCCCGGTCGTCCCCACCGGGTTCGTCCCGCTGCGTGACCGGCATGCCGCCGACCCTAGGCGTCCCCGCCGCCCCCGACCAGGGCCCGGCCCTCGCACGCCCGGGCCTCGCGGGCCCGGCCCCTTCGCGCGGGTCCCCGGCCCGCCCTCGTGACCGGTTGGGGCCATGCCCGAAACGGCCGTGGTCAACGGGGCTCAGGCGGCGCTAAGTTGGCGCCTCGTACCGGTCGACGC
Organism: Streptomyces sp. CNT372; assembly: GCF_000377145.1. Lineage (NCBI taxonomy): Bacteria > Bacillati > Actinomycetota > Actinomycetes > Kitasatosporales > Streptomycetaceae > Streptomyces > Streptomyces sp. CNT372. The sequence continues at coordinate 86,441 of NZ_KB897779.1, forward strand.
ACCCGAGCCGCCGGGCGGAGACCCCGTCCCCGCGGCCGGTGCCGCCCCCTCGCGAGGGGCCTCGTACCACCGCACAGCGTGCTGTTCCACCTTCCGCGCCACGCCCCGCCTCTCCGGCAGGCGGCCACCCACCGTTCTGCCCGCGGGGCGTGCGCTCCCCCACTCGCCGGCCCGGCGTCCCCGTGGCCGGTCCCACGAAAGGTGTCAGCTTCTCCATGCGCAGAACCCACCTCGGTGCCCTCGTCCTGGCCATGCCGCTGGCCCTGACCCCGGCACTCGGATCCGCCGCCTCCGCCGCCGAGCCCACCCCGCTCGTCGCGGTCGCCGACGCCCCGGCCGCCCAGGAGATCAAGGGCCGCTACATCGTCACGCTCGCCGAGGACGCCGACCCGGCGGCCGTGCTGAAGGCGCGGTCGCTCACCGCCCTGCACGTCTACGAGGAGGTCGTCAACGGCTTCGCCGCCGACCTGACGGCCGCCCAGCTCGCCCGGGTGCGGGCCGACTCCCGTGTGGTGTCCATAGAGGAGGACCAGAAGGTCGCCTCCGTCGCCACCCAGTACAACGCCCCCTGGGGCCTGGACCGCATCGACCAGCGCACCGGCCGGGACGGCTCGTACACGTACAACCGCAACGGTTCCGGCGTCACCGCGTACATCATCGACAGCGGGATCGACACCGCGCACGCCGACTTCGGCGGCCGGGCCCGCAACGTCTTCGACGCCTTCGGGGGCAACGGCCAGGACTGCAACGGCCACGGCACCCATGTCGCCGGCACGGTCGGCGGCAGCACCTACGGCGTGGCCAAGGGCGTCCAGCTCCGCGGTGTCCGGGTGCTCAACTGCCAGGGCTCCGGCTCCTTCTCGGGCATCATCGCCGGCTTCGACTGGGTACGGCAGAACGCCGTGAAGCCCGCCGTCGCCAACGCCTCCCTCGGCGGCGGCTATTCGCAGGCGCTGAACAACGCTGCCACCAGCCTGGCCAACTCCGGTGTCCACCTGGCCGTGGCGGCGGGCAACGACAACCGGAACGCGTGCAACTACTCGCCCGCCAGCGCCGCCGGGACCATCACGGTCGCCGCGTCCGACTCCTCCGACCGCAAGGCGGGCTTCAGCAACTGGGGCAACTGCGCCGACATCTACGCCCCCGGCGTGAGCGTCACCTCGGCCCGGGCCGGCGGCGGCTCCACCTCGATGAGCGGCACCTCGATGGCCTCGCCGCACGTCTCGGGCGTGGCCGCGCTCTACAAGTCGGCGAACGGGGACGCGTCCAGCGCCACCGTGAACAACTGGCTGATCTCCAACGCGACCGCCAACGTCATCGGCGGCAACGTCAGCGGCACCCCGAACCGGCTGCTGTTCAAGTCGACCCTCTGACGCCTCTGACGCCCTGACGCCCTGACCCGGCGTCCTCACGCCCCAAGCACCACAAGCACCAAGCCCCGGGGACGCCCCCCGGGGCCGCGATCCACTCCCGATCCGGCGCCGAGGAGGGGCACGGGGGAAGCCGGAAACCGCCCGGCCGGTCCGAAGCGACCGGCCGGGCGTCCGTCGTGGGCGTCCCGCCCGGGGCGGGCGCGCCGGCCCGTCGGCGCGCGGGTTCCGGCGCGCGGTGCCAGGCTGGGAAGGGGAGTGCCCCGCCCCCGAGCGGCGCGGGCCCCCGCCCCCACCGCTCCTCTCCCGGAAAGCGACGGCAACCATGATCACCACGGACTTCGTACCCGGTTCCCCCTGCTGGCTCGACCTGGGCGCGCCGGACGTCGGCGCCGCCGCGGACTTCTACGGTTCCGTGTTCGGGTGGACGGCCAAGGCCGCGGGCGGCGGGGACGAGGGTGGGGGCGACGGCGACTACCGGCTCTTCGAGCGGGACGGCAAGGTCGTCGCGGCGGTCGGCAAGCTCACCGAGGAGGGCGCCAAGTCGGCCTGGACCGCGTACTTCCACACCCCGGCCCTCGACGACACCGTACGCGCCGTCGAGCGGGCGGGCGGTTCGGTGCGCGGCGAGCCGTGGGGCGACACCGAGTTCGGCCGGCTCGCGCAGCTCACCGACCCGCAGGGCGCGCAGTTCGCCGTGTGGGAGCCGGGCGGCTTCGCCGGGTTCCAGGCCGTCGACGGCCCCGGCACCCTCGGCTGGATCGAGTTGATGACCACCGACTCGCCCGCCGCGCAGCGCTTCTACGGCGAGGTCTTCGGCTGGACCGGCCAGGACATGGAACTCCCCGGCGGCGGCGGGACGTACACGATGGTGACGCCCGCGGGGCAGCCGGAGGAGCGCATGTTCGGCGGGGTGATGGGCACCCCGGAGCTGTTCGCCTCGGGCGAGAACCGGCCCTACTGGCACCCGGTCTTCGTCACCGAGGACTGCGACGCGACCGTGGCCAGGGTCCGGGAGAGCGGCGGTTCCCTCTCCATGGGGCCCGAGGACGCGGAGGGCGTCGGCCGCCTGGCGGTGTGCACGGACCCGGCGGGCGCGGAGTTCGTCGTCCTCAAGCCGGAGGAGCCGGCGGGCTGACCACGGAACCCCGCCGGCCCGTCCGCGCGCCAGTGCGCCTGGTTCAGCTCCAGCCCTCGGCGGCCTTGTAGGCGATGCCGTCGGGCATCGCTCACGAACGCGCCTCGGCAGAAACCTAGGTGTACACATTAACGCGTACACTGGCCTCATGACTGAGAACACCGTGACCGTACGGGAAGCCCGCGCGCACCTCGCCGACCACATCAACCGGGCAGAGGAAGGCGTCCCGACCGTCATCACGCGCAATGGCGCCCCAGTGGCGGCCGTGGTGCCGATCTCGGACTTCGAAGCACTGGAGGAAGCAGCCGACGTGATGCTGGCGCGAGAGGCCGAAGCGGTGCTGGCCGAAGGCGGCGCCACCGTGACCATGGCGGAACTGCTGGCGGACCTGTTCACCGAGCAGGACGGCGAGGCGGCGTGAAGTACGCCTTCCGGTTCACCTCGGCGGCGCAGCGGCAGCTCCGGGCCATCAGCCGACCCGACGCCATGCGCATCCTGACCGCACTGACCGCACTCGGTGAGGACCCGTACCGCCAGGACGCCGACGTCAGGAAGCTCACCGGCCCGTCCGATCTCTGCCGGCTCCGGGTCGGCAGCTACCGGATCGCCTACCAGATCAACGACGGCGAAATCGTCGTCCTGGTCGTCAAGGTGGGCGACCGGCAGGACGTCTACCGGGGCCTGTGACGCCCCGCCCGGCATCCGCGTCGCCGGGCACCGCCCCTCAACGTGCCTCGCTCGCCGCGTAATAGGCGATGCCGTCGAGGATGTCGTGCTCGCTGACCACGACCTCCCGGGCCCCCACCCGCTCCATGACCGTCCGCAGCACCAGTGCCCCGGCCTGGATCACGTCCACCCGGCCGGGGTGCATCACGCCGATCGCGGCACGCTCGTCGTGGGTCGCGCTCAGCAGCGTCGCGGTGACCCGGGCGACCTCCTCGTAGGAGATCCGCGCGTGGTGGATGGCCTCGGAGTCGTACGCGTCGAGGCCCAGGGCGATCCCGGCGACCGTCGTCACCGAGCCGGCGAGGCCGACCAGGGTGCGCGCCTCCGTCAGCGGGACGGCCTCGGCCGCGAGGTCGAGGGCCGACTCGATGTCGGCGCGGATCGCCGTGATCTGCGCCTCGGTCGCCGGGCTGGACGGCGCGTGCCGCTCGGTGAGGCGGACGCAGCCGATGTCCACGGAGCGGGCGGCCCGGGCGTGGTCCTCGCCGACGACGAACTCGGTGGAGCCGCCGCCGATGTCCACGACCAGGTACGGCTTCGCCAGGTCGGTGCGGCCGGTGAGGGAGCGGGTGGCGCCGGTGAAGGAGAACTCGGCCTCCTGGTCCCCGGTGATCACCTCCGGCTCGGTGCCCAGGATGTCCAGGACCCCGGCGACGAACTCCGCACGGTTCTCGGCGTCACGGGAGGCGGAGGTGGCGACGAACCGGACGGTCTCGGCGCCCAGCTCCTTGATCACCCCGGCGTACTCGCGGCAGGCGGCGAAGGTGCGCTCCAGCGCCTCGGGGGCGAGCCGGCCGGTGCGGTCGACGTCCTGGCCCAGGCGGACGATGGTCATCCGCCGGTCGAGGTCGGTCAGCCGGCCGGTGGCGGTGTCCACGTCGGCGACGAGCAGGCGGATGGAGTTGGTGCCGCAGTCCACAGCGGCGACCCGGGTCACGCTCACGCGCCCGCCCCCTGGTCCCGGGCGTCGCCGGGGGCACCCTCCGGAGCGTCCCCGTCGCCGGGCTCCGGCGCGCAGCCCGTGACGCACGGACCCTTGCGCCACCACTCGGGGAGCATCGCCAGGGCCTCGTCGCCGAAGGGGTTCACCCCGGGGCCGGCGGCCAGCGAGTGGCCGACCAGGACATGGAGGCACTTCACCCGGTCGGGCATACCGCCCGCGCTGGGGAAGCCCTGAAGCACCTCGATCGCGTCCCGGCGGGCGATGTAGTCCTCGTGCGCCGAGCGGTAGGCGGCGGCCAGCTCCGGGTCGGTGGCGAGCCGCGCCTGCATCTCCTTCATGACGCCGTCGGCCTCCAGCGTGCCGATCGCGGAGGCGGCGCGCGGGCAGGTCAGGTAGTACAGCGTCGGGAAGGGGGTGCCGTCGGGCAGGCGGGGGGCCGTCTCGACGACGTCCGGCTGCCCGCAGGGGCAGCGGTGGGCGATCGCCCGCAGTCCGCGGGGCGGCCGGCCGAGCTGCTGCTCGAACGCGATGACGTCCGCGTCGCTCGGCGCGGTGTGCTCGGTGGTGGGAGGAGGGGTTTCCATGCCTGCCTTGCTGCTGTGTCCGCTGGTGAATGGGCTGGTGGGCGGGCCGCCCGCGCGGTGGCGGCCGGGCGGCGGCGGTGTCGGCGTGCCGCGCGCTAGGGGCGGTCGGCGTTGTCGACGCCGTTGAAGACGTTGGAGTACCAGGGGCGGTCGCCCGCCCCCGGGTCGCGGCGGCGCTCCTCGGCCGCCTCGGGGTCGATCACGGTGTAGCCGGTCTCGCCGGGGAGCAGGTAGTGCAGGTGCTCACGGGCGAGGCGCCGGACGTAGGCGTCGTCCTGGAGGCGGGCCTTCTCGTCCCGCAGGTGCGCGACCTGCCGGCGTGCCTCCTCCATCAGGCGCTCCTGCTCGGCGATCTCCGCGCGCTGGGAGACGTACTGCCGCATCGGGTAGGCGAGGGCGACGACCAGTGAGCAGACGACGAGCGCGAGGAACGCGGCCCGGCCGGTGAGCCGGGAGCGGCGGTCCTGGCGGCGGCTCTGGGAGCGGTAGACGCGGGCCGCGGTCTGCTCCCCGAGCAGCCGCAGCCTGGTCGCGGTGGAGAACCGGTCCGGCTCCGGCCTGCGCCCCATGGGTTCGCCTCCCCGACTTCCCGCTCCTCGCGCGCGCCGCTGCACACGCGTACGTCCCCGGACACGGTACGGGACCGGAGCCGGGGACGTACGGAGGCGGGGTCCCACCGCCCGCGCGGGGCGGTGGTGCCCACCGGAGAGCGTCAGCCCTCGTGGCGACCGTGCGCGTCGGTCGGCTTCGCGGCTGTACGCGTCAGCCCGCGCGACGGCTGTGCGCGTCAGCCCTCGTAGATGCTGTGCGTGTCAGCCCTCGAAGCGGAAGCGGGGGAACGCCGAACGGCCGGCGTACACCGCCGCGTCGTCCAGGATCTCCTCGATGCGCAGGAGCTGGTTGTACTTGGCGACGCGCTCGGAGCGGGCCGGGGCGCCGGTCTTGATCTGGCCGCAGTTGGTGGCGACGGCCAGGTCCGCGATGGTGACGTCCTCGGTCTCGCCGGAGCGGTGGGACATCATGCACTTGAAGCCGTTGCGCTGGGCCAGCTCGACGGCGTCCAGGGTCTCGGTCAGCGAGCCGATCTGGTTGACCTTGACGAGCAGGGCGTTGGCGGCGCCGTCCTCGATGCCGCGGGCCAGGCGCTCCGGGTTGGTGACGAAGAGGTCGTCGCCGACGATCTGGACCTTGGAGCCGAGGCGGTCGGTGAGGACCTTCCAGCCGGCCCAGTCGTCCTCGAACAGCGGGTCCTCGATGGAGACCAGCGGGTACGCGGCGGCCAGCTCCTCGTAGTACTCGGTCATCTCGGCGGCCGAGCGGGACTTGCCCTCGAACTCGTAGACGCCGTCCTTGTAGAACTCGGAGGCGGCGACGTCGAGCGCCAGCGCGATGTCCTTGCCGGGGGCGTAACCGGCCTCCTTGATCGCCTCGATGATGAGGTCGAGGGCGGCGCGGTTGGAGTCGAGGTTCGGCGCGAAACCGCCCTCGTCGCCGAGGCCGGTGGACAGGCCCTTGGTCTTCAGCACCTTCTTGAGGGTGTGGTAGACCTCGGTGCCCCAGCGCAGGGCCTCGGAGAAGGACTCGGCGCCGATCGGCGCGATCATGAACTCCTGGATGTCCACGTTGGAGTCGGCGTGCGAGCCGCCGTTCAGGATGTTCATCATCGGGACGGGCAGCAGGTGCGCGTTCGGGCCGCCGAGGTAGCGGAAGAGCGGCAGGTCGGACGCCTCGGAGGCGGCGTGCGCGACGGCGAGGGAGACGCCGAGGATGGCGTTGGCGCCGAGGGAGGACTTGTCCGGGGTGGCGTCCAGGTCGAACATCGCCTGGTCGATCAGGCGCTGCTCGGTGGCGTCGTAGCCGACGAGCTCCGGGCCGATCTGCTCGATGACGGCGAGGACGGCCTTCTCGACGCCCTTGCCCTGGTAGCGGTTCTGGTCCCCGTCGCGGAGCTCCAGGGCCTCGAACGCACCGGTGGAGGCGCCGGACGGAACGGCAGCACGACCGGTGCTGCCGTCGTCGAGGCCGACCTCGACCTCGACCGTGGGGTTGCCTCGGGAGTCCAGGATTTCCCGGGCTACGACGACGTCGATGGACGGCACGAGCATCTCCTTCTGGGATGTGACGCGAAATAGGTGCAGAGGTCTGCTTGGCCTTGCGGCAAGAGCCTAACCGCACCGGAGGGAAAGGCCCCCCGATGCCCGCTCCCTGGGACGGAAAAGGACATCAACAGCGGAGAAAGGGGTGGAACCCCAGCCTCCGCGCCCGGGGACCGGTCCGGCGGCGGACCGGCGGCCGTCCCGGAGCCGGTTGCCGGACCTCCGGGGGCGGCCGGGCACCCAGGGGGCGGCCGGGACAGCCGAAGGCCCCTGAGGGCTCGGCGGGCGGGCGGCCCCGGCGCCCGGACGGACGGAACCCCGGCCCGGCGTGTACGGGGGAAGGCACGCCGGACCGGGGTAGCCGGTGCCCGTCGGGGCGGGTGGGGGGAAGTCCGCCCGGTGACGGGAGGGAGGGGTCAGCTCAGGTGGAGCTGCTGACCGGGGTGGATCATGTCGGCGCTCTCCAGGATGTCCTTGTTGAGCTCGAACAGCTTCTTCCAGCCGCCGTCGACCTTCTCGGCCTCGGCGATCCTGCTGAGGGTGTCGCCGGGCTTGACCTTGTACTCGCCGTCGCCCTTCTTGAAGCCCTTGGCCCCGCCCTTCGGCGCGGACTCGGTCTTCGGGGCGGCCGGGGCGGACTTCTTCGGGGCCTCGGACCGCTCGGAGCGGGTGGTCGGGGCCTCGGCGCGCTCCTTCGGCTGCTCGGCGGCGCCGCCGCCGTACGGGGTGCTGGACAGGTTGACGCCGCAGCTCGGCCAGGCGCCCTTGCCCTGGCCCGCCAGGACCTTCTCGGCCACGGCGATCTGCTGGGACTTGGAGGCCTGGTCGGCGGTGGCGGCGTACGCGGTGCCGCCGTACGCGGCCCAGGTGGAGGCGGAGAACTGCAGACCGCCGTAGTAGCCGTTGCCGGTGTTGATGGACCAGTTGCCGCCGGACTCGCACTGGGCGACGGCGTCCCACTCGGAGGCCGTGGCGGCGGAGGCGGAGGTCGCGCCGATCAGCGGGGCGGCGACCGCCGCACCGGTGATGCCCACGAGGGCGGCGACACGGGTCATCTTCGACGGACGGCGGTGCTTGGCGATGCCGGAACGCAGCATGAATCGTCTCCTCACCGACGCCTACGAGGTGAGCTGTCGGGTTCGGGCCGGAAAGGTGCCCGGCCGCGCACTCGTGGTGCGCGGCTTCACCCCAAGCCGTTCTCGGCCCTCCCTCGCGGGCGGCCGGGACCGGCACTTACCTGGGTCCCCCGCTCCTGCCTACGGCGCTGTTCCAGCGACGACTGTTCCCCCCGACCGACGGCAGGATTCGGCGTGACGGTCAGCGGTGCCCACCGGTGGTGAGCGGTTCCGACCGTAAACACACGTCTCCCCGATGTTCAAAGAAGAACATCGGGGAGAAAACGGACGAACCGCCGGGCGAATGCAGGCTGTTTCCGCAGGTCGCGGTCGAGATGACCGAAATCGGCGGGCGAAAGGGGCCAGTTGCGGCAAAGAGACCCTTGTCTCACTTGCACAGAACGGACATTACCCGACGAAACGACAGGGCGAACTACTCCTGCTCCAGGCCGAGATCGAGGCTCTGACCGGGGAGGATGAGGTCCGGGTCGTCGCCCACGGTCGTCTCGTTCGCGGCGTAGAGAGCCGCCCAGCCACCCGGGACCTCCCGGTCGGCGGCGATCGTCCAGAGGCTGTCGCCGTCCTGGACCGTGTAAGTGCCCTCGGGTGCGGCCTCGGTCACGCCGTCACGTGCCGATCCGTCACCTCGTGAGGCATGGTGGCCGTTCTCGCGGGATACGTCCGCATTGTCCTGATCCGTGGCTTCCGAGGCCGGGGGCTCGGTCCCCTCGGGGGCCGGGGTGCCGCGGTGCTTGCCGGTGCCCTCGGGCACGGACCGCTCGCCCTCGGGGACGACGGAGCCGTCGGCGTCCGCGTCGGCGGAGGGGTCCACCTCCTTGGCGGGCTCCCCCTCCTTCTTGTCCGTGGCGTCCGGAGCGCCGCCCTCGGGCGCGCCCGTCCCACCGCCCGTCCCACCGGAGCCGGTGCCGTCGGTGCCGCCGGTCTCGCCGGCCGGGCCGCTCTTCGCCAAGTCGCCGTCCGTCGCGTCGGAGCCGGCGCCGTTGTCCGCGTCCGGGGTGGCGGAGGGGGCGGGCTCGGAGGGGAGCAGGTCGCCGGGCTGGACACCCGGGTCGGCGTCCCCGTCCGCCGTCAGGCCACCCACCACCGCGCACGCCTGCCACGCCTCGGGCCCCTGCGCCTGCAGCACCTTCTCGGCGACGGCGATCTGCTGGGACCGGCTGGCCAGATCGGCACGCTCCGCGTAGGCGGTGCCGCCGAAGTCCTCCCAGTTCTCCTGGGAGAGCTGGAGGCCGCCGTAGTAGCCGTTACCGGTGTCGATCGTCCAGTTGCCGCCGGACTCGCACTCGGAGACCCGGTCCCAGGTGGCGGCGTCGGCAGCGGACGCGGAGCCCGCGCCGAGCAGCGGGATGGCGATGGCCGATCCGGTCACCCCCGCCGCGACGACGATGGCCGGTGCCTGACGGGGGCGGCGGTGGCGTCCGTTCCCGGAGAGCATGCAGTTGCCTTTCGCGTGACTACGGGGACCCGTGTGACCTCGTGAGGTCTCCGGGTGGGGGTGAACGTAGTCGCATTCGAACGTGAGTCACAAGTCGATGCAGCGCAGATCACGTGAAAGTCACAGAATTGACGAACCGTCAGTTTGTTTGGGGCGTGAACTCAACGGGCAGAGTGCGCAATCCGCGCATGATGAGCCCCCCACGCCACCGCAAATCACCCGGATCACCCGCAAGGCGCAGATCGGGCAGCCGGGTCAGCAGTGTCGCCAGCGCGGTCTGCCCCTCCAGGCGGGCGAGCGGGGCGCCCAGGCAGTAGTGGATGCCGTGCCCGTACCCCAGATGCTGGTTGTCCCGGCGGGACAGATCGAGGGTGTCCGGCTCGGCGAATCGCGCGGGGTCCCGGTCGGCGGCCGCGAGCACCACGAGCACCGGGTCGCCGGCCGCGATGCGCTGCCCGCCCAGGGTCAGCGGCTCGGTGGCGAACCGCCAGGTCGCCATCTCCACCGGCCCGTCGTAGCGCAGGAGTTCCTCCACCCCGGTCGCCAGCAGCCCCTCCTCCCCCGCCGCCAGCGACGCCTGGAGCCGGGCCCGCTGCGCGGGTTGGTTCAGCAGGGTGTGGACACCGTTGCCGATGAGGTTGACCGTGGTCTCGAACCCGGCGAAGAGAAGGATGAACGCCATCGCGGCGGCCTCGTTCTCGGTGAGGTGCTCCCCGTGGTCGGAGGCGCGGATGAGGCCGGAGATGAGGTCGTCCTCCTCTTCCTCCCCCAGCGACTCCCGCTTGCGGTGGATGAGTTCGGCGAGATAGCCGCGCATCTTCTTCACCGAGCGGGCCACCCCGCCGCGCGGGCCGCCGCCGTGTCGGATCATCATGCCCGCCCAGTCCCGGAAGTCGTCCTGGTCCTCGCGCGGGACGCCGAGCAGGTCGCAGATGGCGTAGATGGGAAGCGGGAACGCGAACTCATGGATGAGGTCCGCCTCCCCGCGCCCGGCGAAGGCGTCGATGAGCCGGTCCGTCAGCTCCTGCACCCGGGGCGCGAACGCGGCGACCCGGCGCGGGGTGAACGCCTTCGCCACCAGCCGGCGCAGCCGGGTGTGGTCCGGCGGGTCGATGTTCAGCAGATGCGTCATCAGCTCCGCCTTGCGCTCCCCCGGGATCCCCGTCTTCCCCTTGGCGTGCGCGGGCTCGGCATGGTGCGCGGGGTTCTTGGACAGCCGCTGGTCCGCGAGCGCCTGCCGCGCGTCCCCGTAGCGCGTCACCAGCCACGCCTCCACCCCGGACGGCAGCTCCGTCCGGTGCACCGGCGCGTGCTCCCGCAGCCACGCGTAGGCGGGATAGGGATCCGTCGCGAACTCCCAGGTGAACAGCGCGGGCGCGACGGGGACGGGCGGGGTGACGGGCGGCTGGTCGTGCATGCGACGACGGTAGCGCCCCCGCCGTGATCACTCGTCCGGCGGACGTCCCGGCATTCCCCCTGGCCAGGCTGACGGTACGCGCCAGACTCCGTCGCATGGGAACGCTGATGAGTGCCGCAGCCGAGGACCGCCGGGACGAGCAGGACGACCGGGAGGGCCGGAAGGAGTCCGCCGGGGAGCAGTACGTCTTCCCGGTGCCGCCGCGCGGCGGGTGGACGGCGGACGACCTCGACCGGATCAAGGGCCTCCCTCCGCACACCGAGCTGATCGACGGGGGCCTGTTCTTCGCGAGTCCGCAGACCTTCTTCCACATGGCCGTGCTGCGCCTGCTGGAGAACGCGCTGGTGCGGCAGGCACCGGAGCATCTGTACGTGGTCCGGGAGATGACGACGAAGCTCGGCGAGCGCGACCGCCCCGAGCCCGACCTCATGGTGGTCCCCTGGAGCGCGCGGACCGGCCCCGAGCAGACCTGGTACGCCCCCGAGGACATCCTGCTCGCCGTCGAGATCGTCTCCGAGGAGTCCGTCCACCGGGACCGCGAGCTGAAGCCCCGCAAGTACGCCGCCGCCGGCATCCGCCACTTCTGGCGGGTGGAGAAGAACGGCGACGCACCGGTCGTCTACGTCTACGAACTCGACCCCGCCACCGGCACCTACGCCGTCACCGGCATCCACCACAGCCGGCTCAAGGCCGAGGTCCCCTACCCCCTCGACATCGACCTGACCTCGATGGACCGGCGCCGGGGCCCGGCGCAGGACTGACCGGCGAGGTCCCGCTCCCCGGGCGGCGGCAGCCGGCGGCCCCGCCGGGCTGCGCTCAGGCGGGGCCGGGGGCCTCCGGCCCCGCGGCGGACTCGGCCGTGCGGATCGCGTCGCGGTAGGCGCGGGCCGCCGCGCGGAGGGCGGCCTCCGGGTCGGTGCCGTCGGCCTCGGCGCGGACCGCGAGGCGGAGCAGGTCGTAGCCGATGCCCTCGCCCGCCGGAAGGTCCACGGGGAGATCCGCCGCGCGGACGCGGGAGGCGAGTTTCGCGGCGAGGGCCAGGCCGGGCTGGCCCAGCGGGACGCCGTCGGTGACCGAGGCGCGCTGCTTCTCGATCGCCTTGGTGCGCAGCCAGTGCGCGTGCACGTCCTCCGGGGTCTCGGCACTCTCGTCGCCGAAGACGTGCGGATGCCGGTGGATCAGCTTCTCGACGATCGTCGCGGCCACGTCGTCCACCGAGAACGGCTCCTCCTCGTCCTCCTCCGCGATCCGGGCGTGGAAGACCACCTGGAGGAGGACGTCCCCCAGCTCCTCGCGCAGCTCGGTGCGGTCGCCGTCCTCGATGGCCTCGACGAGTTCGTACGCCTCCTCGATGCCGTACTTCGCCAGGCCCCGGTGCGTCTGCCGCGAGGTCCACGGGCACTCGCGCCGGACCCGGTCCATGACCTCGACCAGGTCCAGCAGCCGGGCGCCCGGCAGGTCGTAGGAGCCGGGCAGCAGCTCCAGCTCCGGCATCGCCACCCGGCCCGAGCCGCCGAGGCGGGCCAGCCCGTCGGTCAGCGGCTGGTCCCCCGTGCCCGAGGTGACCACGACCACCGTCCGCCCGCCCGCGCACGCGGCCACCAGCTCCTCCGCGCCGGGCACCCCGTGCTCCACCGCGACGCCCGCCTCCCGCAGATACGGCAGCTGGGGGTGGGCCGCGTCGGCACAGAGCACCAGGTCCGCCGTGTGCAGGGCCTGCCAGGCGGGCCAGGACAGCAGCCCGGGGGCCACCCGGTGGCTCGCGGTGAGCAGGACGAGCCGGCCGGCGGAGGGCGACGGCGATGCGGAGGCCGACGGCGATGCGGAGGCGGACGCCGGTGCGGAGGCGGAGGGGGCGGAGGCTTCCTCGGTCATCCGTCGAACCTACCTCGGCCCCGCGTGCCTCAGGCCCCGGTCGCGGGCTCCGGCTCCTTGGTGACCTGGGTGATCCAGGGGGCCCGGTAGGCGCCGAGCTCCAGCTTGGCGTCGTTCCAGGCGCCGAAGCGCGGGTTGACGTCGATGTCGAGGGACCTCGCGGCGGCGGTGAACGCCTCGTTCATCTCCTGCTGGCCCTCGGGGGTGTTGGCCGCGCCCAGGGACTCGGCCAGCTTGCCCACCAGGACGTCCCGGCGGATCACGTCGTCCAGCTGGTCGGGGGCGACCCCGCGCTGCTGGAGGTACAGCTCGGCGAGCTGCTCCTCGCCGCCGGACTGCCCGGCGAGGGCGGCCCGGGCCTCCTGGACCTCCTTGCGGGTCACCGTCACCCCGGCGTCGTCGGCGGCCTTCGTGACCACCCGGTCCACGATCAGGTCGTACAGCTTGGCCCGGCCGAGCTGCCCGGTGTCCTTGATGAGCTGGGCCGCCTGCGCGGAGGACTGCTGAGCGTCGCGTACGTCCCGCACCTGCGCCTGCACGGTGGACACCTCGATCCGCTCCCCGCCCACGACGGCGGCGGCGCCGGGGTGGGCCTCGTTCCCGCAGGCGGAGAGGAGGGGGACGGCGGCGGCGAGGGCCGCGGTGAGGGTGAGCGCGGTGCGACGGCGGCGGTGCAAAGGAGCCTCCCGGGGAGAGTTTGTGCATCGGAGCACAAAGCCTTGCGGTGATCGATGGTAGGCAGTCGGAGTGGCGCAGGCCACTGGTTCGCCAAACGATTCGCCGAGGGCTACGGATGCGGTGCCCCGCGCACCCCGCGCGGCGCGTCCCGGGAGCCGGTACCCCGACGCTCATCCGGCGTTCACCCGCCGCTCACGCCCGCGTCAGCGGCCCCTCCCCCGGGCCGCCCTACCCTCGCCCGGTGACCACGCTCTCCGTCATCGTCCCCTGCTACAACATCTCGGCGTACGTCGCCGAGACCGTGGCGGGCCTGGTGAACAACGCGCGCGAGGACTTCGAGTTCGTGTTCGTCGAGGACCGCTCCACCGACGACACCTTCGAGGCCCTGACCGCGCTCACCGCCCGGCTCCCGCACAGCACCGTCGTCCGCCACGACGAGAACCGGGGCCTCGCCTCGGCCCGCAACACCGGCATCGACCGGGCGAGAGGGCGGTATCTGACCTTCCTCGACGGGGACGACTGGCTGGGCCCGGGCCACCTCGCCGCGCTGGTCGAGGCGATCGGCCGGCTCGGCGTCGACTTCGTGCGCACCGACCACGTCCAGGCGACCGGCACCCGGCGCACCCTCCAGCGCGCCCCCGAGGGCCGCCGGGACGTGCCCCTCGACCCGCGTTCCTCGATCCTCCCCGTCGACGAGTCGAGCATGGTCGACTACCCGTACGCCTGGGCCGGGATCTACGACGCGCGCCTTCTCGACCGGGGTCTGCTGCGCTTCACCGACGGACTGCGCACGGCGGAGGACCGGCCCTGGATCTGGCAGTTGCACCGCAGGGCCGAGTCGTACGCCGTGGTCTCCCAGCACCGGATCTTCTACCGGCGCGGGGTGGCGACCTCCCTCACCCAGATCGGGGACGTGCGCCAGCTCGACTTCGTCCGCGCCTTCGACCAGGTCCTGGACGAACTCGCGGACGACCCGGAACATGAGGCTCTGCTGCCCAAGGCGGTCCGCAGCTACTGCGCCGTGATCGCCCACCAGCTCCGCGACCGGCGCCGCTTCAGCCGCCCGGTCGCCCGTGAACTGATGACCCGCACCGCCGGCGCCCTCCGGCGGATCCCCGCCGCCGAACTGGAGCGGGCCCTGACCGGGCTCGACGACGAACGGCGCGCCCTCGTCCGGAAGGCCGCGGCATGACCGTCCAGATCTTCTGCGCCGCGACCCAGTACGCCGCGGCCACCGTCACCGCCGCGCTGCGCGCCGGGCTCTTCGGACCGCGCCCGGGCAAGCGCCGGATTCTGCTGGTGAGCGACACCTCGGCCGCCCCCGAGGTGGGCGTCCCGCTGGACCGGATGTCCGGATTCGACGCCCTGCGCGGGGAGTTCGACGAGGTCCGCTCCTGGAACTCGACGATCCGGCCGCACCACCCGGCCGGCTGGTCGCCGCGCGCCCAGGACGCGGTCCTGTGGGAGCGGAGCCTGCGGCTCGCCTGGGACCTCGGGGACGAACGGGTGGAGATCGCCTGCGAGTCCATCCAGGCCAACCCCTCCCGGGCGATCGCCACGATCTTCGCGGACAGCCCGGTCGACGTGTACGCGGACGGGCTGATGAGCTACGGCCCGACCCGCAACCACCTTCCGCTGCCGCTGAGCAGCCGGGTCCGGCGGCTGATCCACCTCGATCTGGTGCCCGGGCTGCGGCCGCTGCTGCTGGCGGAGTACGGCGTGGCGCCGGTCGCCGTCCCGGACGCGGAGTTCCGGGCGGTGCTCGCCGGGATCGGCGCGGCGGCCGAAGTCGGCGGACAGCACTCCACGGCGCTGCTGCTGGGTCAGTACCTGTCCGCGCTGGAGCTGATCACCCGGGACGAGGAGGAGGCGCTGCATCTGCGGATGCTGCGCGGCGCCGCCGCCCTCGGCCACCGCACGGTCACCTTCAAACCGCATCCCAGTGCCCCGGCCGACTCCACCCGCGCGCTGGAGGAGCTGGCGGCGGAGCTGGACGTCTCCCTGCACGTGCTGCGCGCCCCGGTGCTGGCGGAGACCCTGTACGAGCGGGCCAGGCCCGAGCTGGTGGTGGGCTGCTTCTCCACGGCGATGATCACGGCGGCCGCGTTCTACGGCATCCCGGCGGCCCGGGTGGGCACCGAACTGCTGCTGGAGCGGATCGCGCCGTACCAGAACAGCAACCGGGTGCCGCTCACGCTGGTCGACGCTCTGGTGCCCGAGGTGGGCGACCCGGAGCGGGCCGGGCGGCCGGTGGACCTCACGGCGGACGTGGGGGCGCTGGTGCGCGCGGTGGGGTACTGCATGCAGTCGCAGGCCCACCCGGGGCTGCGGGAGGAGGCGGCGGCGCTGCTGGCCTCGCTGCCCCAGGAGCGGCTGACCCGCTGGTTCAAGCGGCGGCGGCTCGCCGCGCTGAGCCTGCCGGGGGCACCGGCGCCGGTGCGCGGGGCGGCACTGCGGAGCAACCCGGTGGTACGGAAGGTGGCCCGCCGGCTGCGCTGAGCACGCGCCGGGGGCGGCGGCGGCCGGGGGCGGCGGCGGCCGTGGCGGCCGGAGACAGCGGGGCCCGTGGCGCCGGGGGCCCGGGGCCGCGGCCGTCAGCCGACCGGGGTGCGCTCCGGCTCCGGGACGGGCGGCGCGGGGGCGGGCGGTGGCACGGTCCGGCGGGTGGCCGGGCCGAGCATGATCAGGCGGGAGACCAGGAAGGTCACCGGGATCGCGCCCGCCGCCGCGAGCAGCGGCGCGTAGGTGCTGGCCAGGCCGAGCACGTCCACCAGGAGGTAGACGCCCGCGGTCGTGATCACGAAGTTCGCCGCGTTGCTCAGCGGGAACAGCAGGAACTTCCGCCAGGTGGGCCGGGTGCGGTAGGTGACGTACGAGGTCAGGAAGAAGGACACCACCATGGAGAGGGTGAACGCGGCGATGTGCGCGGCCACGTACGGCAGGACCGTCAGCAGCGCCCGGTAGAGGCCGTAGTACACCCCGGTGTTCACCGCGCCGACCGCGACGAACCGGATGATCTGGCCGCGTGTGGTCATCGCCCTGCCCGTTCCTCGCGCCCGTTCCGCGCGCCCGTTGCCTGCACTGCCCTGCCGTATCCGTCGTGCGCGCCGTTCGCGCCGTTCGCGCCGTTTACGCGGGGGAGGCGGGCGTCGGTCGTCTCCACCACGGGCAAGGGTGGCACATCCGCGCGCCGGGCCCGGCGCGCACCGGGCCCGGCGGCCCGTGTCAGGGGCGGAACCGCTGCTGTCGCTCCAGCGCGCGCCGCAGCTCCACCGGGAGCTGGTGGTAGGGCCCGTACGCCCGTTCCGCGTCGTAGAGCAGGGACTGGAACTGGTGCCAGGCGCCGGTGTGGTCGCCGACCGCGAGCAGCAGGTGTCCGATGCGGTGGCGGACCTGGAAGGCCCGGTCCCGGTCGGTCCGTTCGTAGTGCGGCAGCACGGCCCGGAACTCGGCGAGGGCGGCGGCCGGTTCGCCGAGCTGTTCCAGGCACTGGGCGGCGTCGTGGCGGTACTGGAGGGTCTGGGGGTCGGCCGGGCCCGCCTCGGCGGTGCGGTCGTCGGCGAGGCGGCGCAGCTCGGGCAGGGCGCGGCGGTACTGGCCGTCGTCCATCAGGGTCGCCGCGTACTGCTTGCGCAGGATGCGGACCACGGGCGAGCGCTCGCCGTGCTCCTCGGCGGCGGCCGGGAGGATGCGTCCGAGGATGTCCACGGCCTGGGTGATGCTGCCCTCGCCCAGCAGGCGCTTGACCTCGTCCACGGCGGCGGCGACATCGGGCCGGGGCGCGGCGGCCGGCACCGGGGGCACGGCCGGGGCCGGCGGGGCGCCCGCCCGGTCCGGCCAGGGGGCGTGGGGGCGCAGGAAGGGGCGGGTGGGGTCGAGCGGTCCGGCGGGCGCGCCGCGCGCGGGCAGCAGCGGGGCCAGCGCCTCGTAGACCTCCTGCGCGCCGGACGGGCGGTGCTGCGGGTCCTTGGCGAGCAGCCGCAGCACCAGGGCCTCCAGCTCCTCGGGCACCTCGGGGCGGGCCCGGCGCACGGGCACCGGGGGCTCGTAGAGGTGGCGGTGGAGGACGCCGAGGACGGTGGACCCGGCGAACGGCACGTTCCCGCTGAGGAGTTCGTGGAGCACCACGCCGAGGGCGTAGAGGTCGGTGTAGGGGCCGACAGCGCCGCCCATCGCCTGCTCGGGGGCCATGTAGGCGGGGCTGCCGATGGGGGAGCCGGTGTGGGTGAGGCGGGTGGTGTCGGTGTCGATGACGGAGGCGACGCCGAGGTCGAGGACGGTGACCGTGCCGTCCGGCTTCACCATCACGTTGCGGGGCTTGAGGTCCCGGTGGACGATCGGCACCGCGTGGACGGCGCCGAGGACCGCGCACAGCTGGGCGGCGACGGAGACGGCCCACTCCCACGGGTAGGGGTCGTGCTCGGCGAGGTGGTCGGCCAGGTCGGCGCCGTCGACGTACTGCATCACCAGGTACAGGTCGTCGTCGTCGCTGCCCGCGTCGTGCACGGTGACCAGGCCGGGGTGGCTGACCTGGGCGGTCACCCGGCACTCGCGTACGAAGCGGCGGCGCATCTCGTCGGCGGCGGTGGCGGCGGCCATGTGGTCGGGGCGCAGCAGCTTGACGGCCACGCGCCGGTCGAGGCGCTGGTCGTAGGCGGCCCAGACCTGGCCCATGCCGCCCTGGCCGATCAGTGCCGAGAGTTCGTAGCGGCCGGCGACGACGCGCCCGCTCACCGGCCGCCGTCCCGGTCGCGGGCCCCGCCGTCCCGGCCGTCCTGGTGGTCGCCGCCGCGCAGGAGGTCGCTCAGCTCGTCGAGTTCGGCGCGTACCTGGTCGATCCGGGCCTTGGGGCGCTCGGGCCCGGACCCGGGGGTGCCGGGGTGCGGGGTCCCGGGGGTGTGGGCGGGGCCGGGTATGCCGGTGCCGGGGCGGGGGGTGCCGCCCGGGGGCGGGGTGAGCTGCGGCGGGGGCGTGTGCCGCTGCGGGTGCGGTGTCTGCGGCGAGGGCGCCGGGTAGCCGTACCCGGGGGTGCGGGGGGTGAACGGGCCGGGGGTCGGGATCGTCGGCCCGTACGGCGAACCGGCCGGCGCGGGCCCCGTCCACCCGCCCACCGGGCGCGGCGGCTGGTAGTGGCGGATCTCGGCGACCAGATAGTGCACCGAGCCGCCGATCGCGAGACCGAGCATCAGCAGGATGAAGACGAAGTCCACCGCGTTGGGGTCCGCGTCGGCCGGGGCCCCGAACGCGCCGATCATCGCCACCGCGACCACCGCGAGGACCAGGGCCCCCGTGAACAGCACCCAGTCCAGGGTGCGGCGGCGCACGGCGGCCAGCCGCAGCAGCGCCCCCCACGCCAGGAACCCGAAGCTGACCAGCGCCAGCGCCACGAGGACGACGCGCACGACGACGAGCAGCGCGGTCGAGGGGCGCCGGGGCTGCGGCGGCGCGTAGCCGGGGCCGTGCATGTCCTGCTCCTGGGGTGCCTGTGGTGCCTGTGGTGGCGGTGGACCGGTGCGCCGGGCCGGGGAACACCGGTCGGCGGGGTGAAGCGTATACACCGACACCGCCGGGCGGCTGCGGGTTGTACGGAACGGACGCCGGACCCGGGTCACCCGGGGAGGACGCGGCCGTCCGTCAGCCCGTCGCAGAGGCCCTGGACGAGTTGCTCGCCGAGGCGTCCCGCGAGGCGCAGCGCGTCCTCGAACTCGCCCAGCGCGCGGAAGCGTTCGCCGTAGCGCCGCTGGTCGGCGAGGGGCAGCCGGGGCAGCTGGAGGCGGCGGACGTCGAGCCGGGTGGCGGTGGAGGCGTAGCTGCTCGCCTGGCGCTGGTTGGTGCTGCCGCGCAGGAAGCCGGCGAGGAACCAGGGGTCCAGGGCCGCCGGGTCGGGTCGCAGGAGCTGGAGGTTGCGGCCGAGGGCGGCTCCCGCGAGGGTCCCGTCGGCGACCCGGACGAGGGTTCCGGCGCCGAGTACGGGCACGATCACGTCACCGGCCGCCACCAGGACGGCCTCCTCCTCGGCGTCGCCCTCGGGCAGGGTGCCGGTCGGTCCGCGGCCGGCCAGGACGTCCTGCTCGGTGAGGACGGGGACGGCGTCGCCGGGCGGGGCCGTGCCCGGACCGCCGGCCCGCAGCACGAGGGCCCCGGCGCGGGCGAGTTCGCCGACCGTGGTGGACGGCCAGGGGAGCGGGCCCCCGGGCGGGGCGGGCCGTGCGGGCGGCGGGGTCAGTTCGGCGGCGCGGCCCAGGGTGCGGGTCAGGTGTTCGCGCACCCGCACGAGTTCGGCGGTGCCGCCGGCCGCCGCCGGGGGCGGCAGATGGCGGGCGGGGGCCAGGTCCACGTCGTCGTCGAGCAGTTCGATGACGGGGACGGACCGGCTGACTCCGGGGGCCTCCTCGACGGTGCCGTGCCGGTCGGCGGCGCGCCACGCGTCGAGGACCGTGGTGCGCAGGGCGGTCCAGTCGATGCGGTCCCGGCCGCCGCCGGCCGCGCCGGGGGTGCCGTCGGAGCCGGCCGCGGTGTCGACGACGAGGAGTTCGGGGACGGGCCGGTCCCCGGGGGCCGGGCGGCGCAGGACCCAGAGGTGGAGGGGGATGCCGTAGGGCGGTGCGGCGCCCGCGGGCAGGGCGACGACGGCGCGCAGGGCGCCGCGGCGCAGCAGCCCGGCGCGGACGCGGCGGCCGGAGCGGCGGGAGGCGGCGGCGGGGGGCATCAGCAGGACGGCGGTGCCACCGGGGCGGAGCCGGGCCAGGGCGTGCTGGACCCAGGCGAGTTCGGACTCGGTGCGGGCGGGGAGGCCGTACTCCCAGCGGGGGTCGTAGGCCAGTTCCTCGTGGCCCCAGTGGCGTTCGTTGAACGGCGGGTGGCACAGGACCACGTCCGCCGTGAGGTCGGGGTGGGCGTCGGCGCGCAGGGAGTCCCCGGCGGCGGCGTGCACGGGGGCGTCGCCGTGCAGGGCGAGGCGGAGGGCGGCGAGGGCGGTGAGGTCGGGGTCGGCGTCCTGGGCGTGGACGGCGGCTGGGCGCTCGGCGGCGCGCAGCAGGGCGCCGGTACCGGCGGCGGGGTCGAGCACGGTGCCGCCCGCACCGGCCAGGGCGGCCATCAGTTCGGCGGGGCCGGGCGGGGTGAGGGTGTACTGCCGGGGGTTGGCGTCGAGATGGCGGCCGAGCAGGAACTCGAAGGCCCCCCGGGCGCCGGTCCCCGCCGCGAGTTCGGCGACGCCCCGCAGCAGGGCGGTGGAGGAGGCCAGTTCGTCGGCGCCGGGGGCCGGTACGGGCCCCGGTTCGCCGAACCGGGCGGCCAGGGTCTCGGCGAGGACGGGCCGCAGCGCGGCGGCCAGCCGCTCGTCGGGGACGGCGGCGGCCGCGGTCCAGCGGGCGGGCCGGTCGTGGACGGCGAGGAGGGCGCAGCCGGCCTGCGTCAGCGCGGTGACGGCGCCGGCGGGGTGGGCGGCGAGGTGCTGCCACACCCGCTCGCGCAGCGGCACCTCGGCGAGCTTGCCCTGCTCGCGCAGCCAGCGCTCGACCTCGGCCAGGGCGAAGGAGGGGCTGGTCTCGGTGCCGCCCACGGGTCGGGGGAAGTCGGCGTGTCTGCGGCGCCAGTTGCTCACGGCGGCACGTCCGACCCCTGCCAGGCGGGCGATCCCGGCGGCGGTCACCTCTGCTGCGTTCTCCGGCATCCGAGTTTCCCCCTCGACGGGCCGACAGGTGGTCGCTGCTGTGATGGCGATCCTAGCGGCCCGACGGGACGCCATCCTTCACAGCATGACACCACCCCGCCCGACACTCTTGTGTTGACTCGGTTCACAGGCTCTGCTGTTATTGACCCATCGAAAGCGGATCTCCTTTACGTGATTCCTACATGTCCCCGGGGGGATACAGCCATGTCTCAGAGCACCCAGCAGTACGGCCCCGGCGAGCCGGGCTTCGGCCCCGGCACGGGCCCCGCGCCGTTCGCACCCCAGCAGCCGCCGCGCAACGGCCTCGGCACCGCCGCCCTCGTCCTCGGCATCATCGGCCTGATCCTGGGCATCGTCCCGTTCCTGTTCTGGCTCGGCGGGATCCTGGGCCTGCTCGCCCTGATCCTCGGCCTCGTCGGCCTCGGCCGCGCCAAGCGCGGCCAGGCCACCAACAAGGGCGTCACGATCGCCGGCACCGTGCTGGGCGGTCTGGCACTGATCGTGAGCGCGGTGGTGGGTGTGGTGACCGTGACGGCCGTGAAGGACGCGGTCGACGAGGTCAACAAGACGATCGAGGAGTCCGCCCCCAAGAAGCCGGCCCCGAAGGACAAGGCGGCCGGGGACGCGGACAAGGGCGCCGACGCCCCGGCGGACACGGCCGGCGACGGCAAGGGCGCGGTGGACGAGGCCCTGGAGGGCGGGGACGGCGTGGTCTACGACGACGACCTGACGGTGACCGTCTCCGCGCCGCGCGCCTACACGCCGGGCGAGTTCGCGGTCGGCCACACCAAGGGCAACAAGAGCTACCAGGTCACCGTCGAGATCGACAACGCCGGCAAGGAGAAGTTCGACGCCTCCCTGGTGATCGCCGAGGCCCGCGCGGGCGCGGAGGGCACCACCGCCGAGCAGATCTTCGACGAGAACGTCGGCGAGGGCTTCAGCGGCACGGTGCTGCCCGGCAAGAAGGCGACCGTGACCTACGCCTTCGACGTCCCGTCCGGCGCCAAGGCGATGACCGTCGAGGTCACGCCGGGCATCGACTACGACGCCTCGCAGTGGGAGCTGAAGCTCTGATCCACCGAGGGGGGAAGGTGCGGGCCGTCCGTCCGGGCGGCCCGCACCGCTGTGCGCGGGGGCCCGGGAGGCTCGGCGGTGGTGGTGGCGGTTGCGGTGGGGGCGACGGCGGCGGTTGCGGCGGGGCGACGGTCGCGGTGACGTGGCGTTGGCGGTGGCTCAGCCGCCGCACTGCCGCAGCATCGTCTCCTTGTCCGGCCCGGTGACCGGCAGTTCGTACTTCAGGGCCACCTGCGCGAAACGCACCGCGTAGGAGCAGCGGATCGACTTGTTCGGCGGCAGCCAGGAGGCCGGACCGGAGTCGCTCTTCGCGGAGTTGGCCCGGCCCTCGACCGGAAGCAGATTGAGCGGGTCGTTCGCGAGGCGGCGGCGCTGGGCGTCGTCCCAGCGGGCCGCACCCATCTGCCAGCCGTACGACAGCGGCACGACGTGGTCTATCTGGACCTCGGCCGCGTTCGCCTTCTTCCAGGCGATGTCCTTGCCGGTGTACGGGTCGTACAGGTCCATCGACACGACCACGCAGTCGGAACCCCTACGGAACTCGACGTCCTGCCCATGGAGTTTCAGCAGGTCGTTGCGGGTGTCGCAGCCGTTCCTCGCCAGCGGCACCCCGTCCGCCGTATCCATCCAGGCATAGCCGAACTCGTCCCGGTCGTAACCCGTCTTCGGACCGCGCCCCTTGGTGGCGACGCGGCCGATCAGCTCACGGGCCCGGGCCCGGTCCTTCTCCCCGGCGAGGGCGCCGAGGCCCGGCTCGGTGCCCTCCGGGTTGGCGAAGGGGCTGGCGCCCCGGGCCCCCGCCGCTCCCCCGCCGTCGGCGGGCCCGGCCGCGCCGCCGCCCCGGCCCAGGTCCTCGCAGCCGGTGAGCAGCACCACCGCGAGGAGCGCCGCCGCCCCGCCCCTGACTCCTCCACGTCCCGTCACGCCCCTACCGTACGCGGCCCGCGCACGGCGGTCACCGGGGCAGGGGGCCGCGGGGGCGGCGGTCCCCTCGCGTCAGGAGCCGAGGATGGTGGTCAGGAACTCGCCCGTCCACGCCAGCAGTTCCCGCCCGACGACCGGCTTGCCGCCGATCCTCCCGGTGGCCGGCCGCGGCACCAGGATCTGGCGCGCCGCCGGCTTGATCACCGTACGGGGGTGCAGACGCTTCAGCCGCAGCTCCTGGGACTCCCGCAACTCCACCGGCGCGAAGCGGATGTTGGACCCCTGGAGCACGATCTCGCCCACCCCGCAGGCCCGTGCCAGCATCCGCAGTCCGGCCACCAGGAGCAGGTTCTCAACTGGCTCCGGCAGCTTGCCGTAACGGTCCGTCAGCTCCTCGCGGACGGCGCGGATGTCCTCCTCCGAGTTCGCCGAGGCGATGGCCCGGTACGCCTGGAGACGCAGCCGCTCGCCCGGCGCGTAGTCGTGCGGGACATGCGCGTCCACCGGAAGCTCGATCTTGACCTCCAGCGGCGGCTCCTCCGCGGCCCCGCCGGCGCCTCCCTCCAGGGATGCCCGGTAGTCCGCCACCGCCTCCCCCACCATGCGCACGTACAGGTCGAAGCCGACACCCGCGATGTGTCCGGACTGCTCGCCGCCCAGCAGATTGCCCGCGCCCCGGATCTCCAGGTCCTTCATGGCGACGTACATGCCCGCGCCCATCTCGGTGTGCTGCGCGATGGTGGCGAGACG
This sequence comes from Streptomyces sp. CNT372, assembly GCF_000377145.1. Lineage (NCBI taxonomy): Bacteria > Bacillati > Actinomycetota > Actinomycetes > Kitasatosporales > Streptomycetaceae > Streptomyces > Streptomyces sp. CNT372. Next base: position 110,262 of record NZ_KB897779.1, read on the forward strand.
CTCGTGCGCGGTCTCGGTGAGCGGCTTCTCCGGCGGATACAGGAAGTACGCGTACCCCCGCTCCCGGCCCCGGCCGACCCGGCCGCGCAGCTGGTGGAGCTGGGAGAGGCCGAAGTTGTCGCCGCGCTCCACGATCAGGGTGTTGGCGTTGGAGATGTCGATACCGGACTCCACGATCGTGGTGGAGACCAGCACATCGAACTTCTTCTCCCAGAAGTCCACCACGACCTGCTCCAGGGCCTGTTCGGACATCTGGCCGTGCGCGGTCGCGATCCGCGCCTCCGGCACGATCTCCCGCAGCCGCGCCGCGGCCCGGTCGATGGACTCGACCCGGTTGTGGATGTAGAAGACCTGGCCCTCGCGCAGCAGTTCACGCCGGATCGCGGCGCCGATCTGCTTCTCCTCGTACGGGCCGACGAAGGTCAGCACCGGGTGCCGCTCCTCCGGCGGGGTGGTGATGGTGGACATCTCGCGGATGCCGGTGACCGCCATCTCCAGGGTGCGCGGGATGGGCGTGGCGGACATGGTCAGCACGTCCACATTGGCCCGGAGCTTCTTGAGCTGCTCCTTGTGCTCCACGCCGAAGCGCTGCTCCTCGTCGACCACGACCAGGCCCAGGTCCTTGAACCTGGTCTCCGAGGAGAAGAGGCGGTGGGTGCCGATGACGATGTCGACCGAGCCGTCCCGCAGCCCCTCCAGGGTCGCCTTCGCCTCCGCGTCCGACTGGAAGCGGGAGAGCGCCCGGGTGACGACGGGGAACTGGGAGTACCGCTCGGTGAAGGTGCCGTAGTGCTGCTGCACCAGCAGGGTCGTGGGGACGAGGACGGCGACCTGCTTGCCGTCCTGGACGGCCTTGAACGCGGCCCGCACCGCGATCTCCGTCTTGCCGTACCCCACGTCGCCGCAGATCAGGCGGTCCATCGGGACCGTCTTCTCCATGTCCTCCTTGACCTCGGCGATGGTGGAGAGCTGGTCGGGGGTCTCCGCGTAGGGGAAGGCGTCCTCCAGCTCCCGCTGCCAGGGGGTGTCCGGGCCGAAGGAGTGCCCGGGGGCGGCCATCCGCGCCGAGTACAGCTTGATCAGGTCGGCGGCGATCTCCTTGACCGCCTTCTTGGCGCGCGCCTTGGTCTTCGTCCAGTCGGCGCCGCCGAGCCGGTGCAGGGTGGGGGCCTCGCCGCCCACGTACTTGGTGACCTGCTCCAGCTGGTCGGTGGGGATGTAGAGCCGGTCGCCGGGCTGGCCGCGCTTGGCGGGCGCGTACTCGACGAGCAGGTACTCGCGGGTGGCGCCCTGCACGGTGCGCTGCACCATCTCGATGTAGCGGCCGACGCCGTGCTGCTCGTGGACGATGTAGTCGCCGGTCTCCAGGGTCAGCGGGTCGATCGTCTTGCGGCGGCGGGTGGGCATCCGCTGCCCGTCCTTGCCGGCCGCCTTCTGCCCGGACAGGTCGGTCTCGGTCAGCACCGCCAGCTTCAGCGCCGGATCGACGAAGCCGTGGTCGATGGAGCCGCAGGCGACATGCACCACGGAGGGTTCGATCGCGGTCAGGTCGGCGGTCAGCCGGGCGGCGATGCCCTCCCCGCCCAGCACCTCGACGGTGCGGGAGGCGGGGCCGTGCGCCTCGGTGACATAGACCGTGCGCCAGCCGTCCGCGAGCCAGCCCTTGGTGTCGGCGAGGGCCCGGGCGGTGTCGCCGCGGTAGGTCTCGGGGGCGTGCATGCCGAGGGTGACGGTGTCCTCGGCCAGCTCCTCGTCCACCGCGAACGGGGACACCGACCACCACATCACGCCCAGTTCACGGGCCCTGTCGCGGACGTCCGCGATACCCCACAGGGAGGCCGCGCCGACGTCGATCGGGGCCTCGCCCCCGCCGGCCGTCGCCGCCCAGGACGCCTGGAGGAACTCCTGACTGGTCGCCACCAGGTCGGCGGCCCGCGTGCGCACCCGCTCCGGGTCGCACACCAGGGCCAGGGCGCCCTCGGGGAGCACGTCGAGCAGCAGCTCCATCTCGTCGACGAGGACGGGCGCGAGGGACTCCATGCCCTCGACGGCGATCCCCTCGGCGATCTTTCCGAGGAGTTCGCCCAGCTCGGGGTGGGCCTCGGCGAGCGCGGCGGCCCGGCGGCGCACCTCGTCGGTGAGCAGCAGCTCCCGGCAGGGCGGCGCCCACAGCCCGTGCTCGGCGACCTCCAGCGAACGCTGGTCGGCCACCTTGAAGTAACGGATCTCCTCGACGTCGTCGCCCCAGAACTCCACCCGCAGGGGGTGCTCCTCGGTGGGCGGGAACACATCGAGGATGCCGCCGCGGACGGCGAACTCGCCGCGCTTCTCGACCAGTTCGACCCGGGAGTACGCGGCGGCCGCGAGACCGTCCACGATCTGCGCCAGGTCCGCCTGCTGCCCGGTGCGCAGGGCGACGGGCTCCAGGTCGCCCAGGCCCTTGACCTGCGGCTGGAGCACGGAGCGGATGGGGGCGACGACCACGCTCACCGGCCCGGCGGCCGGGTCGTCGGCGGACGGGTGGGCGAGCCGGCGCAGCACGGCGATACGGCGGCCGACGGTGTCGGAGCGGGGCGAGAGCCGCTCGTGCGGCAGGGTCTCCCAGGACGGGTACTCGACGACCCCGTCCCCGGGGAGGAGCGAGCGCAGCGCGGCGGCCAGGTCCTCGGCCTCCCGGCCGGTGGCCGTGACCGCGAGCACCGTGCGGCCGGTCTCCCGGGCGAGCGCGGCCACAGCGAAGGGCCGCGCGGCGGGCGGCCCCACCAGATCGACATCCGTGCGGTGACCGTCCGCGGCCGCCTTGACCGCACCGGCGAGTGCCGGATCACGGACGACGGCGTCGAGGAGACCGTGCAGGCTCATGGGATTTCCGTCCAGAAAGCGAGGGGGTGTGCAACGCGAAGGGCCCGACACGTCTCACGGGCCGGGGGTCCCCACCCTACGGCGTCCCTCCGACAGCCGCGCGGGGTAATCATCACGGCACCGGGCGCGCAAGCGCGCCGGGACGGGGTGAGGGCCGGGGGTCGCCGGGCCCGGGGGCGGCTTCGGGCCGAGGCACGGATTCGGTCGCGGGTCCAGCCCCGGGGCGAGCGCCCGGGGGCGCGGGCGGCTTCGGGCAGGGCCGCCCGGCGCGCGCGGCTGCGGCGTGCTCGGCGCCCAGGCCGGCGGAGCCACGCGGGCACACGCAACCCGGCCGCTGCGCGCAGCTCCCGCGTCGGCGGGGACGCGAGACCCATGTGCGGGACTGCGAAAGCGGTCCCCGACCACGCGGACCCGGCACTCCGGGTCCGGCATCGCGCGTCCCGGCACGCGGACGCGGGCCCGGCACGGGGTCAGCGCCCGGCCCGGTAAGGGAAGCGGGCCCGGCACGGGTGAGCGCCCCGGCAGGCCGGGGCCGGAACCGCGGGCGCACGCCCGGGCGGGCCTGCCCGGGCCTCGGGGCCCGGCGCGGCCCGGACCCCGCGCACGCGCGCCCCGGCCCCGGGTCCGTGGGGACCCGGGGCCGGGGCGGTGCCGGGCGGGGCCCGGGGTGCGGGCCCCGGAGGGCTACTCGGTGGCGATCGCGTTCAGGACGTTCATCCGACCCGCGCGGAACGCCGGCACCAGCGCGGCGAAGAGGCCCACGAACGCCGACCCGATGAACACCGCGGTGATCGTCGGCCACGGGATCTCCAGGACGCCCAGGCCCTCCAGCGCCAGCAGCTTCTGCGCCGCCGTGCCCCAGCCCATGCCCAGGCCGAGGCCGAGCAGTGCGCCGAAGAGGGCGATGACCACGGACTCCAGGCGGATCATGCGGCGCAGCTGGCGGCGCGAGAGGCCGATCGCGCGCATCAGGCCGATCTCCCGCGTCCGCTCCACCACCGACAGCGCCAGGGTGTTGACGACACCGAGGACGGCGACCACGATCGCCAGCGCCAGCAGGCCGTAGACGATGTTCAGCAGCTGCCCGATCTGGTCCTTCAGGTCCTGCTTGAAGTCGGTCTGGTTCTGCACGGTGTACTGCGGGTACGCCGCCAGCGACTCCTTGAGCGAGGCGTACGCCTCCTTCTCCTTGCCCTCCTCCGCCTTGGCGAACATGATCATGTTCGCGGGCATCCGGTCCGCCGGCACGTACTCCTGGGCCGTGGTGATGTTGGTGTACATCGAGCCCCTGTCGACATTGGTGTCGTCCGAGGTGATCGCGGCGACCTTCAGCTCCGCGGTCTTCCCGCCCCCGAACTCCACCTTCATGGTGTCGCCGACCTCGACCCCGTGCTTCTGCGCGTAGTCCGAGCCGACCGACATCGCGTTCTTCCCGTACGCGGCGGGCAGCGCGCCCGCCGTCGTCTCGCGGCGCAGGTCCTGCGCGTACGTCGGGTCGGCGGCGACCAGGTGCTCCTTCTCCGCGGTGCCGCCCGGGGCGGTGAGCTTCACCGGGAGGACGCGGTACTCGGTGACGTGCGCGATGCCCGGGGTGCTCTCCAGCGCCTGCTGCGCCTTGGGCACGATCGGCGCCCCGTCGTTCGCGGCGGACTGGACGATGAAGTCCGCGCCGACCGACTTGTCCAGCTCCTCGGTCGCGGAGGCGACCATCGAGGAGCCGACCACCGACAGACAGGCGACCAGCGCCAGTCCGATCATCAGCGCCGCGCCGGTGGCGCCCGTACGTCGCGGGTTGCGCAGCGCGTTGCGCTCCGCCATCCGCCCGACCGGACCGAAGACCCGCAGGACGACGGCGCCGATGACCCGGACCACGACACCCGCGAGCACCGGTCCGACGACCACGAAGCCGATCAGGGTGAGCAGCACGCCGAGGCCGAGGAAGGCCGAGCCCTCGGACGCCTTCTCCGCCTGCGTCGCCGTGTACAGGGCCACCGCGCCCACCAGGGTCAGCACACCGCCGATCGCGCCGCGGACCTTCCCCGCGCGCCCGTCCGCCGGGGTCCCCGCGTCCCGCAGGGCGGCCATCGGGGAGACCTTGCCGGCCCGCCGCGCGGGCAGGTAGGCGGCGACGACGGTGACGACGACGCCGAGCACCAGCCCGACCACCGGGGTCGTCCACTTCACCGTGAGGTCGTCCGTGGAGAGGTTCATGCCGACCGCGGACATCAGCTCCATCAGCCCGACGGCCAGCCCCACCCCGGCGCCGACGCCGGCGATCGAGCCGACGACCCCGAGGAGGACCGCCTCGATCAGCACCGAGCGGTTGACCTGCCTGCGGCTGGAGCCGATGGCCCGCATCAGGCCGATCTCGCGGGTGCGCTGGGCGACCAGCATGGAGAAGGTGTTGACGATGAGGAAGACGCCCACGAGCAGCGCGATCCCGGCGAAGCCGAGCATCGCGTACTTCATCACGTCGAGGAAGGAGCCGATCTCCTCACGGCCCGAGTCGGCCGCCTCCTTCGCCGTCTGGAGCTTGTAGGGGCCGTCCAGCGCGGCGGCCACGTCGCCCTTCAGCCGCTCGTCGGCGACGCCGGGCGCGGCGGTGACGTAGACCTGGGTGAACAGCCCCTCCTTGCCCAGGAGTTCACGCTGCGCGGTGGCTGTGTCGAAGTAGACGACCGCGGCACCGGGGTTGGTGACCGTGAAGGCGGCGATGCCGGAGATCTTCGCCGTGAAGTCGCCGGTGACGGCGATGGTGCGCAGTTCGTCACCCAGCTTCAGACCGTGCTTGTCGGCCGTGTCCGCGTCGACCATCACCTCGGTGGGGCCGCGCGGGGCGTGGCCGGAGGCGATCTTCATCGACTTGAGCTCGTGGTCCGTCCAGTTGGCCGCGATGGTGGGCGCGCCGGTGGTGGACCCCATGTTCTTGTTCTCGGAGTCGACCACGGTCACGCTCAGGCTGGTGACCGCGCCCTGGGCGGACTCGACGCCCGGCACGGCGCGGACCGTCTCCACGAGGGAGGCGGGCAGCGTCTGGGGGCGGCCGGTCGCCGGCATGCCGTTGTCGTTCTCGTCGCCGGACTCCTCGGGGCTGACGGTGACATCGGCCGAGGAGACGGCGAAGAGCTTGTCGAAGGTGGTGTTCATCGTGTCGGTGAACACCAGGGTCCCCGAGACGAACGCGACGGACAGCAGTACCGCCACCGCGGAGAGCGCCATCCGGCCCTTGTGGGCGAGGAAGTTGCGCAGGGAGGTCTTCAGGACGCTCATGACGTGCGCCCCTCGGCACCCGCGGCCGGGCCTCCGGCTGCACCGGGACCGGTGGCGGGCTGCTGCGGGGCGCCGGCACCCGGGCCGGAGAAGCGCCGCATGCGGTCGAGGACGGCCTCCGCGGTGGGCCGCTCCATCTCGTCGACGATCCGGCCGTCCGCGAGATAGAGGACCCGGTCCGCGTAGGCGGCGGCGACCGGGTCGTGGGTGACCATGACGATGGTCTGGCCCAGCTCGTCGACCGAGCGGCGCAGGAAGCCCAGGACCTCGGCCCCGGCACGGGAGTCCAGGTTGCCGGTGGGCTCGTCGCCGAAGATGATCTCGGGCCGGGCGGCCAGCGCGCGGGCGACCGCGACACGCTGCTGCTGGCCGCCGGAGAGCTGCGTCGGCCGGTGCTTCAGCCGGTCGGCGAGGCCCACCGTCTCCACGACGCGGTTCAGCCAGGCGGCGTCGGGCTTCCGGCCGGCGATGTCCATGGGGAGGGTGATGTTCTCCAGCGCGTTCAGCGTCGGCAGCAGGTTGAACGCCTGGAAGATGAAGCCGATCCGGTCGCGGCGGAGCTGTGTGAGCTTCTTGTCCTTCAGGCCGGTGATCTCGGTGTCGTCGACGTAGATCTGGCCGGAGGTCACGGTGTCGAGGCCGGCGAGGCAGTGCATCAGCGTCGACTTGCCGGAACCCGACGGGCCCATGATCGCGGTGAACTGCCCGCGCCGGATGTCCACGTCGACGTGGTCGAGCGCGACGACCCGCGTCTCGCCCGCCCCGTACGCCTTGACGACCTGCCGTCCCCGCGCGGCGACGGCCGTCCGCCCTGAAATGTCCCCGTCCGAGGGGGTGGTCACAGCCGTGGTCACGGTAGGTCTCCTAGCTCTGGGATGCGGTTGGCTCCGGGATGCGGTGGACGACGCGGACGGACAGGCTGCCGCCGCGGGCGTTTCGCGCGTTGCGCCGTAGGGCGAAGTCTTGCTGCCGGGGAGGAGGAAATCGCTGGTGCGCGGCGCAGTCCCGGTGCGGGGGTTTTCCCCACCCCCGGGTGACCGGCGCCGCGCCCCGGTCCCTTCGCCCTGGCATAAAGCCACCGTAAGGAGAGGACCCCTCGCTTCTCGTCGTCCGCCGGGACGAACGGTCCCTGGGCAGAAATAGGGGGCCGCCCCTAAGGGCTCTCCACCCCTGGGTGGAGAGCCGTCTCCTCCTCGCCCCGGCCGGGCGGAGGCGGCCGGGCCGGGGGCGACGCGCACAGGATCGTCACCGAAACGACATACCGTACGGTCGGTAACCCCTTACGACATCCTCTACCGCTGAGTAACGTACGCGGACCACTCAGCGCCACCCGCACCCGTCCCCTGCTGGGCGGCAAGGAGCACGTCGATGTCGTACCACCACCCCCTGTCCGAACCGCCACCGCCCAGAAACCGCGCCGACGGACGCCACCGGCAGCCCGGCCACGGCCCGGGCAACACCCCCGGTCACACCGGTCCCACCGGTCCGGCCGACCCCGCCTGGGCCGACCCCATGGAATGGGGATCCCCCGCGTACACCCCGTACGCCCCGTACGCCGCCCCGGCCGGCGGCGCGCCCGCGTACGACCCCTTCGCCACCGACCACCGCGACGCCTTCCCGGAGCCCGGCCGCCAGGGCCCGCCCACGGGACACCCGGCCACCCCGGGCCCCCGCGCTCACGGCGACGGACCGGGCGGCCACGGCGGCGACCGCGAGGGCATCCGGCGCCTCGGCTCCGCCTACAAGCTGCTCCGCCGCGTCTCCACCCTCGCCGCACTCGGCTACTTCGTGCTCTACCTGCTCCTCTCCGCCTACGCCCCCGACCTCATGACCACCGCCGTCAGCGGCGGCCTCACCGTCGGGGTCCTGCTCGGACTCGTCCAGCTGCCCGTCGCCCTCGCCGCCATCGCCGTCTACGAACGCATCGCCCGCGTCCGCGTCGACCCCCGCGCCCGGGAGGTCCGCGAACGGGCCGGGGCGGCCGGGACCGCACCCGCCGCGGCCGGCCGCCCCGCCCGCCGCCGCACGGCCGGAGGTGCCCGGGCATGAACGGCCTCACCGGATTCAGCTCCGACGCCCAGACCCTGTCCCTGATGGCGTTCATCGCCGTCATCACCGTCACGCTCCTGCTCTGCGTGATGACGGGACCCGACCGGGACGACCTCGGCGAGTTCTACACCGGCTACCGCTCCCTCTCCCCCGTGCAGAGCGGCCTCGCCATCGCGGGCGACTACATCTCCGCCGGCACCGTCCTCGGCACCGCCGGCATCGTCGCCCTCCTCGGCTACGACGGCCTCTCACTCACCCTGAGCACCGTCCTCTCCCTGGTCCTGATGATGTTCCTGCTGGCCGAACCCCTGCGGAACGCGGGCCGGTTCACCATGGGCGACGTCCTCACCCGGCGCTCCCCCGGCCCCGCCGTACGGATCACCGCCGCCGCCGTCACCCTCACCGCCCTGCTGCCGCTGGTGATCTTCCAGCTCGCGGGCGCGGGCGACCTCCTCGCCGTCGTCCTCGGCTTCCACGCCGACGGCTTCAAGACGGGCGCGATCGTCTTCCTCGGCCTGCTGATGATCGCCTACGCGGCCATCGGCGGGATGAAGGGCACCGCGTTCATCCAGATCGTCAAGACGATCGTCCTCCTCGGCGCCTCCACCGCCGTCGCCGTCCTGGTCCTCGAACGCTTCGACTTCAGCCTGCCCACCCTGCTCGACGCCGCCGCCCGCGGCAGCGGCGCCGGGGAGGCGTACCTCTCCGCGGGTCTCCAGTTCGGCGGCGACGACCTCGACATGATCAGCGCGCAGCTCACCGTCGTCCTCGGCGCGGCCGTCCTGCCGCACATCACCATGCGCATGTTCACCGCGCGGGACGCCACCGCCGTACGGCGCTCGATGTCCTGGGCCGTCTCCACCGTCGTGGTGACCTGCCTGCTCATCGCGGTGATCGGCTTCGGCGCGGCGGCACTGGTGGGCCGCGAGACCCTGCTCGCGGGCGACCCGCAGGGCAAGACCGCCTATCTGATGGTCACCCAGGCCGTCCTGGGCTCCGACCCGAGCGCCGCCGGGACCCTGCTGTTCACGGCCGTCGCCACCGCCGTCTTCCTCACCCTGCTCGCCTCCGTCGCCGGGATCACCCTCGCCTGCGCCAACACCCTCGCGCACGACCTGGTCGCGCACGGGCTGCGCCGGGCACGCCTCTCCCACGCCGCCGAGATGGCCGTCGCCCGCGGCACGGCGGCCGGCGTCGGACTCGTCGCCCTCGCGGTCGCGGCCGGGGCCCGGCACCTCAACCTCCAGGCCCTGCTGATGCTCTCCTTCTGCATCGGCGCCTCCGCCGTCGCCCCGGCCCTCGTCTACAGCCTCTTCTGGCGGCGCTACTCGCGCTCCGGACTCCTCTGGACCCTGCTCACCGGCACCGGCTCCGCCCTGCTGCTGATGACCGGCACCACCCTGGTCTCCGGCTCACCCGGGGCGGTCTTCCCCGACGCCGACTTCGCCTGGTTCCCGTACACCACGACCGGCCTGGTCTCCGCGCCCCTCGGCTTCCTGGCCGGCTGGTTCGGCACCGTCCTCGGCGAACGCCGCGGGGGCGACGGGGGCCGGGACGCCGAACGGCTGCGCTACGAGGCCGTCGAGCCGACCATCCTCGCGGGCGTCCCGGCTCCCGGACGCGACCCGGAACCCGTCTCCTGACACGTGCCAGTGCTCCTCGGTCACGGGCCACGGGCCACGACCACGGACAACGAACCACAGGCAGTGACCACAGGTAAGGCCCACCGGCGACGAACAACTGCGACGACCACGGGCGACGACCACGGGCAAGGCCTACGGGCGACGACCACGGGCGGGCGCCCCGGCGGTGAACTCCGCCGGGGCGCCCGCCCGTCGATCCGCTACTGCCGACCCGCTACTGCCGACCCGCGCTGGGCCGGCTCACAGCAGGCCGTCCCACATCTGCTCCAGCAGCACCGACCACCAGCTCTCCGGCGAGGACAGCGCCGCCGGGTCCAGCGCCGCCACGTGCGCCTGGAAGTCGACCGTCCAGCGACCCGCCTGCTCCGGGGTGAGCCCGAACCGCAGCCGCCACATCCGGCCCAGCAGCGCCATACAGCGCACGAACTCCGGCAGACCGGTGTTCACGAACTGCGGCGCCACCGACTGCCCGCCGGGACCCGCCTCCACCGGCACGGCCACGATGTGCGCCGTGCCGTACTGGACGCAGATCGCCCGCCCGAAGTCACTGCCCAGCACCAGGTACGAGCCGGCGTCCGGGGCCGGCTGCACCTGCCGCTGCGCCGCCAGCTCCGCCAGCGTCGGCACCACCGGCTGGGCCGGCTGCGCCCAGAAGAACGGGTTGAAGTCACCCGGCAGTCCCGCCCACACCAGGGTCGCCGCCACGATCTCCGGCACCCCCTGACGCGAGACCGCCCGCTGGTCGAACCGGCACAGCCCCTGCGGCCCGAACGCGGCGGCCAGCTCGTGCGCCACCCCCTCCGGCGGAACCGGCGGCGCGGGCGGCACCTGCGGCAGCGGCGCCCGCACCGGCGCCGGACGCGCCGGACCGTCCGCGACCTGGTGCAACTCGCCCTGGTGGGCCAGCAGTTGCCGCATGCCCTGCTGGCGCGAGGCATGGTCACGACCGTACGGGGCGATCGACGTGATCCGGGCCTGCGGCCACGTCTCACGGATCATCCGCGCACAGTACGCACCCGGCAATTCGCAGGACTCCAACTCGGTGTGCAGCTCCAGCACCTGCTGCGGCGGCACGTTCATCGCACGCAGCTCGTGCAGGATCTGCCACTCCGGGTGCGGGGTGCCCGGCGCCGAACGCCGGATCAGCTGCGCCTCGGAACCGTCGGCCGCCCGGTAGCGCAGCACCGCCTGGTAGCCGGGGCCGACCGTCGGCACACCGGAGGGCTGCTGCGGATAGCCGTACCCGCCGGGCGCGCCCGGCGGCGGGCCGGGAGGCTGCGGCGCACCCGGACCCACGGGCGAGGGGCCGGCGAGCATCGTCGCGGCATGGTGCACACCACCACCGGGGGGCGGGGTCCCACCGGGCGGCGGGGTCGAACCCGGCGCGGGCGGCGGGCCGGGCGGCCCCGGGGGCTGCGGCGCGCCCGGACCCGCCTGGGCCGGACCGGCCAGCATCGTCGCGGCATGGTGGACACCGCCCGGAGGAGGGGTCGCACCCGGCGGCACGGGCGGCGGCGTGGAGCCCGGCGCGGGCGGTGGGCCCGGCGGGCCCGGGGGCTGCGGCGCACCCGGACCCGCCTGGGCCGGACCGGCCAGCATCGTCGCGGCATGGTGGACACCGCCCGGAGGAGGGGTCGCACCCGGCGGCACGGGCGGGGGCGTCGAACCGGGCGCGGGGGGCGGGCCGGGGGGACCCGGGGGAAGCGGCGCACCCGGACCGGACTGCGGGGTGAGCTGCGTCGGCAGATAGCCGCCTGCCGGCGCACCCGGCGCACCCGGACCCGACGGCGGAGGCGTCGCCCCCGGCCGCGCACCGGGCGCACCCGGGGCCCCGGGCGGAGGCGGCGGGGCCGCGCCACCGCCGCCCCGCGCACCGCGCGGCGGCAGGACGGCCTTGCTGGTGGCCGCGTCGGCGATGTCGGCGGCGCCGGGAGGCGGCGTCGCACCGGCGGGCGGCGCCACCGGGGTACCGGGGGCGGCCGGGGTTCCCGAGGTGCCAGGGGCGCCCGGCGGGGGCGCCGAGCCCGGACCGGCCGGACCGGTCCGGCCGTCGGCTCCGGGTGTGGCGGCCTGCGGGGAGAGCGCCGGGGAGACGGCCGTCGGCGGCAACTGGCTGCCGCCGGCCATCAGCGCCGTCGGCGCGTCCGGCGCCACCGGCGGAGGTGTGTCCGCCCGGTCCGGCGAGACCGGCGGCGCGAACACGGTGGCCGGCAGCGGCACGGACACGTCGTCCCCGCCGTCCGTGCTGGTGTCCGTCCACCCGGTGCCACCGCCCGAGGACGACGAGGCGGACACCCCGTCGTTGGCCGTCGGCTCGTGATCGGCCCCGCCCGCGGCGGGCCACGACGGCGACGCGGCCGGCACACCACCACCCTGGGAGCCCCCCGCGGGCGGCCAGGCGGACGACGCCGGGACCTCGCCCTCCCCGGAACGGGCCGGGGCGGGAACATCGGAAGGCTCCGACGGGCCGGGCACCGGAGCGTCCGCCTGAGGCGCGGCCGCGCCGGGGACCACGGAACCGTCGGCCGGGCCCGAACCCGCGGCGGCGGAAGCAGCGGCACCCGCACCTGAACCCACACCGCGACCCGACCCGCCGGACGCCCCCGAAACCGGAGCCGAACCCGCGCCCGGACCAGAGGTCGACGCCGAACCCGTGCGCCGGTCCGGAATGCCCAGCCGGTCCGCCGCCTCCTGCAACCACTCCGGCGGACTCAGCAGGAACGAGGTCTGATTCAGATCGATCCGGTCCCGAGCCTGCCCGTCGGCGGCCGGGGCCGGCACGACGGCCGCCCCGTACTCCTCCTCGTACCGGCGGATCACCTCACCCACCGGCAGCCCGGGCCACAGCGTCACCTCACCGCTGTCCCGCGCGATCACCAGCCGCTGCCGCCCGCCGTCGCCACGGACACCGCCCTCGCGGTCCTCCGCCCACACCACGAACCCCAGCTCGAACTCCCGCACCCGCACCTCACGGTGCTGATACGCGGGCACATCGCCGTTCACCCACTCCTCGGCGCGCTCCTGCGCCTGCGCGAACGTCACCATCGGTCGCTCACCCCTCGCCCGGCTCGGGCACCGGCACCGCTCGCGCGAAACCGCCGTCCACCATCAGATTCGCCACGGTCTCCAGCTCCGGCGGACTGCCCGCCAGCCGCTGCAGGAACGCGTCGAAATCCTCCCCGCACGGCAGCAGCAGTCGCTCCACCCGCTCCTGCACACTCCAGCCGTCCTGATCCCGCGCGTCGTCGTACGCGCAGAACCACACCGAGCCGACGTCCGGGCCCCGCACCCTCAGCGCCAGGATCCCGCCCTGCACGAAGGCCACACCCAGGTAGTCCTTCGTCAGATGGTCCCGCAGGCACTTGTTCGCGTACACCAGGTCATTGACCGCGGCCTCGTCCCGGACGGTCAGGAACGGCTGGTCCACCAGCAGCCCCAGCTCCGCGTCGAGCGCCACACCCACCGGCGCACAGCCGGCCGCCGCCTTCAGAAACGCGCGGTACGGGCCCGGCAACCGGTACCCCAGGTCCTCCTCGACCCCCTGCACCTGCGACTCCGACACGCTCACCGCGTTCCTCGGCAGCCCGAAGTGCGCCGGCCGCGTCTCCTGCAACGGACGCGTGCCCCGCTTGCCCTGATCCACCCCGGCCGTCGCCAGGCCGCCGTGATGACGCAGCAGCGCCTTCACCTCCACCGGCACCAGCTCCAGACGGCGCGAATCCGGCACGTGATGCCACGTCCACCCGTGCGGCGTCGCCACCGGCGGCGACGACTCCCACAAGGGGTGCCCGGCCGCATGCAGCGCCGCGTTCGCCGACACGTAGTCGGTCAGCCGCAACTCGTCCACACCGAAACCCTCCGGCGGCTCCGCGACCTCCGCGGCAGCCCGGGCGTACGGCGAGAAGTCCGGAAAACCCGACTCGTCGACCCGCACCCCCCGAGGATGGCGCTGCGCCCGGACCGGATCCGGGAAGTGCACGACCTGCCCGGCGTAGGCCGCGTTCGGTGGCGCGGTACGCGCGCCGGACCCGGGGCTCATGGCTGCCCCCAGGTCCTGCCGACCTGTCGTCATGGCGATTTGCCCCCTGTGGCATCTGGCTGGTTCGACACAGCCTATGCGGTACGGCAAGAGAGCCCACCGGCCCGCCGCCCCCGTAACGAACAGTCACTTTCGGGTGACCCAAAGCCCATCCGGCGACACGTTTCAGCGACCCAGCTTCCACACCGCCGGTCCCGTTTGGCAGGCTGTTCCCTCGCATACTCGGGGGAGTGCACGGAGGGGACCCACAGCACCATGCACACAGCGCCACCAAGCCAGGCACACGGCACCACCGGTGACCCACGCCTCAGCTGGAGCAGCGACGACGCGGCACGCCCGCCCGGACTGCGCCACCGCCGCGACGGCATCCTGCCCGCCGTCGCCGCCGCCCTCTCCGTACGGGGCGAGACCCTCACCGGCACCGCCGGCAAAGGAGACCAGCCACCACCCCTCCACCCCCTCGTCCAGGACTTCCTCGACACCCTCACCAGCGGCCAGCGCGAACGCTTCACCGGCCGCTGCCCCGAAGCCATCCTCATCTCCCGGCACCTCACCGCCGCCGAGACCCAGCGCTCCAAACGCGCCCAGCGCAAACCCCTGAGCCAAAGCGAAGCCCGCCGCTCCCTCAAACACGCCAAGCTCACCGCCCGGCACATCCGCGAGGACGGCGACCCCCTCCACGGCAGCTACGCACCCCCCTGCCGCTCCTGCACCGCCCTGCTCGACCACTTCGGCGTACGCGCCGTCGACCCCACCGCGCCCCAGCACGGCTGACCGCCACGGCAGGCCCCCAACGGCCGGCACCACAAGAACGGCTGACACCCACACCGATGCCCGACCATCTGAGCACCACGCGTTTCCCCGTCGCCGTCGACGCCGCCCTGCGCGAAGCCGGCTGGCAACCCGGGCGTTGGGACATAAAGCAGGCCGAGCACTGGGCCGACAGCCTCCGGGCCCACTCCTCCCCCGCCGGCCACCGGCACAGCGTCTTCCCCGCCGTCGTCGAAGCCTGGGCCGAATTCGGCGGCCTCACCCTCACCGCCCCCGGACCCGGGCGCCAGCACGCCCCCGCGCCCGTCCACTTCGACCCTCTCGCCGGCCTCCACCTCGCCCGCACCTTCGGCGACCTCGGCCGCGCCCTCGACACCGAGATCTCCCCCCTCGGCCGCGAAGGCGACCACCAGGCCGTCCTCGCCATGGACACCGAAGGACGCGTCTACAGCCTCGACCACACCGGCGACTGGTACCTCGGCCCCGACATCGACCAGGCCCTCACCACCCTCGTCAACGGCATACAGCCCACGCGCCTCACCGCCGCCGCCGACTGACACCGGCACCGGCACCGGCAACCGCATCGGAACCGACACCGGACAGGCACGGACTGGCACGGACTGGCACGGACTGGCACGGACTGGCACGCACCGGCCGGGGGCAGGACGCCGGGGCCCGGCGCCCCCGGCCCGGGAGACTCAGGCCACCCGCGCACCGTCCCGGTCCGGCAGCACCGCCGACACCCGGAACCCCCCCACCTCCGTCGGCCCCGACACGAACACCCCGCCCAGCGCCGTCACCCGCTCCCGCATCCCCACCAGACCGTTGCCCCCACTCGGCAGCCCCGGACCGCCGCCCACACCCGAAGACCCCGGCGCACCGTTCTCCACCTGCATCGCGACCTCCGCCTCCCGATGCGCCAACCGCACCCGCACCGTCGCCCCCGCCGCATGCTTGTGCACGTTCGTCAACGCCTCCTGCACCACCCGGTACGCCGTCTGCTCCACCTCCGGCGCATAACCCCGCGCATCCCCCTGCACCGCGAAATCCACCACCATCCCCGCCTGCCGCGACTGCCCCACCAGACCCTCGATGTCCGCCAACGACGGACCGTCCTGCGCCGCCGCCGCGGCCGCAGCCGCAGCCGCCGCACCCACCGCCGCCAACGGCACCGGCTTCACCTCCAGGGCCGCCGCACCCTCACCCGCGCGCAGCACCCCCAGCATCTCCCGCAACTCCGTCAACGCCTGCCGGCCCATGTCCCCCACCAGCGCCGCGTTCTTCACCGCCTTCTGCGGATCCTTCAACGCCACCGCCTGCAACGCCGCCGCATGCACCACCATCAACGACACCCGGTGCGCCACCACATCGTGCATCTCCCGCGCGATCCGCGTCCGCTCCTCCTGACGCGCCCACTGCGCCCGCTCCTCCGCCCGGTCCGCCAGCAGCGACAACTCCTGCTCCAGGCTGTCCGCCCGCTCCCGCAGGCTCTCCATCAACCGCCGCCGCGCCCCTATGTACAGACCGAACAGCACCGGCGGCGCCGTCAGCCCGAGCGACAGGAACACGGACGTCAACGGCACGTACCACGCCCCGTAGTCCACCGTCCCGGCCTGCACGTCCTGCCGCACCCGCACGAACGTGACAATGAACGTCGCCGTCAGCGACATCCCCGCCAGCGTCCCCACGATCCGCCGCGGCACCTCCGAGGCCGCCAGCGTGTACAGCCCCACCACGGCCATCAGATAGCCCATCTCGGCCGGCGTCGTCGCCACCGACACCAGCACCACCGCGATCGGCCACCGCCGCCGCAGCACCAGCACCGACCCCACGACCAGACCGAACAGCACCCCCAACGGCACCGGCAGAGCGGCCTGATCCGCGAACCCCACCCCCTGCCCGGCACACTCGGCGGCCGACGCCACCGCCAACCCCACATCCAGCACGGCACTGCGCCGCCGCTCCCACCACAGCCACGCCCGGGCGGTCGAACCCGTGGCGTCCTGCTCTGCCCCCGTTGCGGTCATGCTTCCCAGACTACGGGCGGGCCAACGCCGATTCCGTGGCGTACGGAAGCGCGCGGGTTGCGCACACTGTCCCCGAATGCACCCGAAACACTCGAACTGGTGAATCGATCAGGAATTCGACCCGGACCGCATCATTCCGGGTGAAGATCACCCCATGAAACGCGACACGGGCCTCCGGGCCGACTTCACCGACCTCCGCGACCAGGCCGTCGCCCTCCGCCGCGAGGGCCTCAGCCTCCGCCAGATCCGCGACCGCCTCCACATCCACAACAACGACCTCCTCCACCGCCTCGTCAAAGGCGAGCCCCCGCCGGAATGGACCAAACGCCCCAACGCCAAGGACGACCTCCGCGCCCGCGCCCGCACCCTCCGCCTCGACGGCATGACCTACGACCAGATCCAACTCGAACTCGGCTGCTCCAAGAGCTCCATATCCCTCTGGGTCCGCGACCTCCCGAAACCGCAGCGCCGCTCCCCGGCGGAGCAGGCGCGGCTCGCGAGCCGCAAGCGCTGGGATCACGAGCTTGCGGTCCGGGACCGCGCCCGCCAGGAGACCAAGGAAGCCGCCCGCGCCAAGATCGGCCGGCTGACCGACCGTGAACTGTTCCTGATCGGCGTGGGGCTCTACTGGGCGGAAGGGACGAAGGACAAACCACACGCCCGACGAGAACAGGCGATCTTCGTCAACAGCGACCCCGGCGTGATCACGACGTACCTCGCCTGGCTGGCCCTCCTGGGGGTCGAGCAGGGCCGCATCAAGTACCGCCTCATGATCCACGAGACGGCGGACGTCACCGGCGCGCAGCGGTACTGGGCAGACCTCGTCGGCGCGGAACCGTCCTCATTCGGCAAGACCACGCTCAAGAAGCACAACCCCAGAACCGTCCGCAAGAACGTCGGCGAGGACTACCGGGGTTGCCTCGTGGTCGGCGTCGCGAAGAGCGCCGATCTCTACCGTCGCATCGAGGGGTCCTGGTACGGCATAGTAGGGGCTGCGTCCGAGGGCTTCCCGCCAAAACGGACATAAAGCCCATCCCGGGTCGTCTAAGGGCAAGACGTCAGATTTTGGTTCTGATCATGGGGGTTCGAGTCCTCCCCCGGGAGCCCCATCCTCGGTTCGGGTCCTGACCTCCACGGTCAGGACCCGCACTCGTTTCCCGTTCGAAACCCCCCGGTATCCTTCGGAGGTCACCCCCACCCGAAGCCGAAGGGCACCACCGTGAGCGCCAACCGCCCGGCCGCCGTCGTCGTTCTCGCAGCGGGTGAGGGCACCCGCATGAAGTCGAAGACCCCCAAGGTCCTGCACGAAATCGCCGGCCGTTCGCTGCTCGGGCATGTCGTCGCGGCGGCACGGGAGCTGGCGCCCGAGCAGTTGGTCGTGGTCGTGGGGCATGCGCGCGAGCAGGTCGAGGCACACCTCGGGGAGCACTGGTCGGGCACGCGTACCGCGTTCCAGGCCGAGCAGAACGGCACCGGCCATGCCGTGCGCATGGGCCTGGAGGAGCTGGGCGGGGAGCCGCGCGGCACGGTGATCGTGGTGTGCGGGGACACTCCACTGCTGACCGGCGGGACGCTCGCGGCGCTGGCGGCGACGCACGAGGCGGACGGCAACGCGGTGACGGTCCTGTCGGCCGAGGTGCCGGATGCGACGGGTTACGGGCGGATCGTGCGGGACGCGGCCTCGGGCGCGGTCACGGAGATCGTGGAGCACAAGGACGCCTCGGAGGAGCAGCGGGCGGTCCGGGAGATCAATTCCGGGGTGTTCGCGTTCGACGGCGCCCTGTTGGCGGACGCGCTGAAGAAGGTGCGGACGGACAACAGCCAGGGCGAGGAGTATCTGACGGATGTGCTCGGGATTCTGCGGAGTGCGGGTCACCGGGTGGGTGCGTCGGTGGCGGCGGATCACCGGGAGATCCTGGGGATCAACAACCGGGTGCAGCTGTCCGAGGCTCGGGGTCTGCTGAACGCGCGGTTGCTGGAGCGGGCGATGCTGGCGGGTGTGACGGTGGTGGATCCGTCGTCGGTGCTGGTGGATGTGACGGTGACGTTCGAGCCGGACGCGGTGGTGCATCCGGGGACGCAGTTGCTGGGTGCGACGCATGTGGGTGAGGGCGCGGAGGTGGGTCCGAACACGCGGTTGCGGGACACGGCGGTGGGTGCGGGTGCCCGGGTGGACAACACGGTGGCGGAGTCGGCGGAGGTCGGTGAGGGCGCGTCGGTGGGTCCGTTCGCTTATCTGCGGCCGGGTACGCGGCTGGGTGTGAAGAGCAAGATCGGCACGTATGTCGAGACGAAGAACGCGACGATCGGTGAGGGCACGAAGGTGCCGCATCTGTCGTATGTCGGGGATGCGACGATCGGCGAGTTCACGAACATCGGGGCGGCGAGTGTGTTCGTGAACTACGACGGTGAGGCGAAGCACCACACGACGATCGGCTCACACTGCAAGACGGGGTCGGACAATATGTTTGTGGCTCCTGTCACGGTGGGGGACGGTGCCTACACGGCCGCGGGGTCGGTGATCACGAAGGATGTGCCGGCGGGTTCGCTGGCCGTCGCCCGTGGCCAGCAGCGGAATATCGAGGGCTGGGTGGCTCGTAAGCGGCCGGGAAGTGCTGCCGCGCAGGCCGCGGCGGCGGCGGCGGAGGGTGTCGCCGGGGAGAACTGACCGGAAACGGGTGCGTCGAACTCGGCGTACCGTGATACGTGCACACAAATTCGGCTGGCTCGTGTCAGGACCTTCCTGGGCTCCCTGGGTTGCCGCGGCCAGAGAACACGTCTGAGGAGACAGTGCTGTGACCGGGATCAAGACGACCGGCGAGAAGAAGTTGATGCTCTTCTCCGGCCGCGCCCACCCCGAGCTGGCCGAGGAGGTTGCGCACCAGTTGGGTGTGGGCCTCGTCCCGACGAAGGCTTTCGATTTCGCCAACGGTGAGATCTACGTCCGCTTCCAGGAGTCGGCCCGTGGTGCGGACTGCTTCCTGATGCAGAGCCACACGGCTCCGATCAACAAGTGGATCATGGAGCAGTTGATCATGATCGATGCTCTGAAGCGGGCCTCGGCCCGGAGCATCACCGTGATCATTCCGTCGTACGGCTATGCGCGGCAGGACAAGAAGCACCGTGGGCGTGAGCCGATCTCGGCGCGGCTGATCGCGGATCTGCTGAGGACGGCGGGCGCGGACCGGATCCTCACGGTGGATCTGCACACGGACCAGATCCAGGGCTTCTTCGACGGTCCGGTGGACCATCTGTCGGCGCTGCCGGTGCTGGCGGACTACGTGGGCGCGAAGGTGGACCGGTCGAAGCTGACCATCGTGTCTCCGGACGCGGGCCGGGTGCGGGTGGCGGACCGGTGGTGCGACCGGCTGGACGCGCCGCTGGCGATCGTGCACAAGCGCCGGGACAAGGACGTCGCGAACCAGGTGACGGTCCACGAGGTCGTGGGTGAGGTCAAGGGCCGGGTGTGTGTCCTGGTCGACGACATGATCGACACGGCGGGCACGATCTGCGCCGCGGCGGACGCGCTGTTCGCGAACGGTGCGGAGGATGTGATCGTGACGGCGACGCACGGCATCCTGTCGGGTCCGGCGGCGGACCGGCTGAAGAACTCGAAGGTGAGCGAGTTCGTGCTGACGAACACGCTGCCGACGCCGGGTGAGCTGGAGCTGGACAAGATCAAGGTGCTGTCGATGGCGCCGACGATCGCCCGTGCGGTGCGTGAGGTCTTCGAGGACGGTTCGGTGACGAGCCTCTTCGAGGAGGACGAGTAGCAGCGTGGTTCCGCTCGGCCGGTAGCGGGATTCCGCTCGGCGGACGGCCCCCGGTGATCCATTTGGGCCACCGGGGGCCGCCGCGTAGACTGCGTGAGTTGCTCGGCGAGGGAGGCCGCACTTCTGGTGCGGCGGTCCGTTATCGACGCGCTCTTCGTAGCAGGCCAGTCGTGGCCGGGTGACCGCCACCATTCTGCTTCTGCATATACGAGGAGTGCACATGTCCGAGGTGAAGCTCGCCGCCGAGGTCCGCGCGGAGTTCGGCAAGGGCGCCGCCCGCCGTATCCGCCGTGACAACAAGGTTCCCGGTGTGCTGTACGGCCACGGTTCCGAGCCGGTCCACGTGACCCTGCCGGGCCACGAGCTGCTGCTGGCGCTGCGTACGCCGAACGTTCTGATCTCCCTGGACATCGAGGGCAAGAACGAGCTGGCCATCCCGAAGGCCGTGCAGCGCGACCCGCTGAAGGGCTTCCTGGAGCACGTCGACCTGCTGCTGGTCAAGCGCGGCGAGAAGGTCACGGTCGAGGTTCCGGTGCAGGTCGAGGGCGACCTGGCCCCGGGCAACTACCTGCTGGAGCACGTTCTGAACGCGCTGCCGGTCGAGGCCGAGGCCACCCACATCCCCGAGTCCGTGTCGGTCTCGGTCGAGGGCCTGGAGGCCGGTGCCTCCGTCCTGGCGAAGGACATCGCGCTGCCCAAGGGCACCGCGCTGGCCGTCGAGGAGGACGCGGTCGTCCTCCAGGTTCTGGCCGCGCAGGCCGAGGAGCCGGCTGAGGGCGCCGAGGGCGAGGGTGAGGGCGACGCGGCCGCCGAGGCCTGAGTCGTAAGCTCTGTGTGACCGGGGTGGCGGGCTGCGGCCCGCCACCCCGTCTTTTTCTGTCGGGCCGGTGACGAGGAGACGCGGCGCTGATGTCGGATGTGAACGCCCCCTGGCTGATCGTGGGGCTCGGCAATCCCGGTCCGGGGTATGCGGCGAATCGCCACAACGTGGGGTTCATGGTGGCGGATCTGCTGGCGGGCCGGGTGGGTGGTTCGTTCAAGCGGGCGCAGAAGGCGCAGGCCCAGGTGCTGGAGGGGCGGATCGGTGCGCCGGGGCCGGCGGGCCGGCGGGTGGTGCTGGTGAAGCCGATGTCGTACATGAATCTGTCGGGTGGTCCGGTCACGGCGCTGCGGGACTTCTACAAGGTGCCCACGGCCCAGGTGGTGGCGGTGCACGACGAGTTGGACATCGACTACGGGGTGCTGCGGCTGAAGCTGGGCGGCGGGGACAACGGGCACAACGGTCTGAAGTCGATGACGAAGGCGATGGGTCCGGACTACCACCGGGTGCGGTTCGGGATCGGGCGGCCGCCGGGGCGGATGCAGGTGGCGGACTTCGTGCTGAAGGACTTCTCCTCGACAGAGCGCAAGGAGCTGGACTGGTTCGTGGACCGGGCGGCGGACGCGGTGGAGTGTCTGGTGCTGGACGGTCTGGAGCGGGCGCAGGGGACGTACAACTCCTGAGCTGCGCAGGCCCGGCCGGCGGGTCGGGGCCGGGCGGCGAGTCGGAGCCGGCAGGTCGGGGCCGGTCGGCCGGGGGGCGGGCCCGGGGGCGAGTTGACCGATGGTGGGCCCATGGCCAAGGATCGCGGGCCATGAAGCGGAACTCCTCCGGCCGGTTGATCATTCATGCCCGTAACGCGGTGATGGCCCTGGTGGCGCTGATCCTGCTGGTTGCGGGCTTCTGGACGTCGTGGGGCGACGCGCAGCACATCCTGCTGTCCAAGGGCCGGGAGCACGGCACGCTGACGGTGGAGCGCTGTGCGGACGGGGTGTGCACAGGCCCGTACGCGCCGGTGGCCCCCGCCCCGGACCGGGACGCGGTGACGATCGAGGAGTCGGTCGCGGTGAAGAAGGGCGAGGTGCTGGCGGTGGTGCTGCGGCCGGGGGGCACCGAGGCGCTGCGGACGGGCCCGGCGGGCGGTCTGTACGCGTGGCAGCCGCTGGGGGGTGCGCTGCTGCTGGCGGCGCTGGTGATCGGGGGCGGGCTGCGGCTGGCGCGTCCGGCGTGGATCTCGGCGGGTCTGGGCGGCGCGCTGCTGGTGGGGTCGTTCCTGGCGCTGTGAGCGCAGCCCGCATACGACGGCGCCCCCGTCCGGAGGAGTTCCGGGCGGGGGCGCCGTTGTGTGGGTGCGTGGTGGGTCAGCCGGTGTTGCGGAGGCCGGCGGCGACGCCGTTGACGGTGAGGAGCAGGGCCCGCGCGAGGAGCGGGTCCTGCTCCTCGCCGCGTTCGGCGGCGTCGCGCTGGCGCTTGAGCAGGGCGACCTGGAGGTAGGAGATGGGGTCGAGGTAGGCGTCCCGGATGCCGAAGGTCTGGGCGAGGACGGGGTTGGAGCCGAGGAGCTCGTCGTTGCCGGTGATGTTGAGGATCTCGGCGACGGTGCGGGCGTGTTCGGCCTCGATGGTGTCGAAGACGTGCTTGAGGTGGTCGGGCACGAGGGTGTCGACGTAGTGCCGGGCGATGCGCAGGTCGGTCTTGGCGAGGGTCATCTCGACGTTGGAGACGAAGTTCCGGAAGAAGTGCCAGTGCTCGTACATCTCGGCGAGGACGGTGTCGAGGCCGGCTTCGCGCAGGGCCCCGAGGCCGGAGCCGACGCCGAACCAGCCGGGGACGATCTGCCGGGACTGGGTCCAGCCGAAGACCCACGGGATGGCGCGGAGTCCGTCGAGGCCGGCGCCGGAGTCGGGGCGGCGGGAGGGCCGGGAGCCGAGGTGGAGTTCGGCGAGCTGGTCGACAGGGGTGGCGGCGAAGAAGTACGCGGGCAGGTCCGGGTCGTCGACGAGACGCCGGTAGGCGTCGTGGGCGGCGTCGGAGACGGTGTCCATGGCCGCGTCCCAGCGGGCGAGGGCCTCGTCGGACTGGCGGGGCGCCGTGTGCAGGGCGGAGGCCTGGAGGGTGGCGGCGACGGTCAGTTCGAGGTTCTCGCGGGCGAGGGAGGGGATGAGGTACTTGTCGGAGATGACCTCGCCCTGCTCGGTGACCTTGATCTCGCCCTCCAGGGTGCCCCAGGGCTGGGCGAGGATCGCGTCGTGGGAGGGGCCGCCGCCGCGGCCGACGGTGCCGCCGCGGCCGTGGAAGAGGCGCAGGCGCACGCCGTGCCGGTGGGCGACGTCGCGGAGCCGGCGCTGGGCGCGGTGGATCTCCCACTGGCTGGTGGTGATGCCGCCGAACTTGGAGGAGTCGGAGTAGCCGAGCATGACCTCCTGGACGTCGCCCCGCAGGGAGACGAGCCGCCGGTAGGAGGGGTCGGCGAGCATGCCTTCCAGGATGACGTCGGCGGCCTTGAGCTCGTCGGTGGTCTCCAGCAGGGGGACGATGCCGATCTTGGCCCAGCCGGCGTGGAGGTCGATGAGTCCGGCCTCGCGGGCGAGGACGGCGGCGGCGAACACGTCGTCGGCGCCCTGGCACATGGAGATGATGTAGGACTCGATGACCTCGGGCCCGAAGCGTTCGAAGGCTTCCTTGACGGTGTGGAAGACGCCGAGGGTCTTCTCGCCGGCCGCGTCCAGGGGTGCGGGGGTGGGGGCGAGGGGGCGGCGGGAGCGGAGTTCCTTGGCGAGGAGCTTCTGCCGGTAGTCGCGGGGCATGTCGGCGTAGCGCCAGGACTCCTCGCCGAGCCGGTCGAAGAGCTGGCCGAGGGCGTGGTGGTGGGCGTCGGCGTGTTCGCGGACGTCCATGGTGGCGAGCTGGAGGCCGAAGGCGGAAAGGGTGCGGATGACGCGGTCCATGCGGCCGTCGGCGAAGAGTCCGCCGCGGTGTTCGCGCAGGGAGGTCTGGATGAGGGTGAGGTCCTCGATCAGCTCGGCGGTGCCGAGGTAGTCGCGGCCGTCCTCGTGGGGGGTGCCCTTGGCGAGGCGTTCGCGGGTGTTGAGGAGCTTCTGGCGGATGCAGGTGGCCTTGAGCCGGTAGGGCTCCTCGGCGTTGAGGCGCTTGTAGCGGGGGCTGATCTCCGGCAGGCGCTCCAGGTCGGTCTGGAGGGAGGTGAGGAGTTCCTCGGTGGCGCCGGCGTAGCGGATGGAGTTGGAGAGCAGTCCGCGCAGGTAGTCGATGACCTCGATGGCGTCGGTGATGCCGTGTTCGTGCTGGAGGATGAGCACGTCCCAGGTGACGGACGGGGTCACGTTGGGGTTGCCGTCGCGGTCGCCGCCGATCCAGGTGCCGAAGGTCAGCGGGCGGGTGCCGGGCGGGAGTTCGACGCCGACGCGTTCGAGTTCGGCGGCGAGGTCCTCCAGGACGTCGCCGACGGCTCCGGCGTGGAGCTCGTCGAGGTAGTAGATGGCGTTGCGGGCCTCGTCGGCGGGTTCGGGCCGTACGACGCGGAGTTCGTCGGTCTGCCAGATGAGGTCGATGTGCTCGGCGAGGCGGAGGTCGTGGCGGCGCCGGTCGGCGGCGATGCCGGGGTTCTCCAGGAGTTCGGCGATGCGGCGGAGCTTGTTGAGGACGGAGCGCCGGGCGGCCTCGGTGGGGTGCGCGGTGAAGACGGGGCGCACATTGAGGTTGGCGACGGTCTGGCGCAGGTGCTCGGGGTCGGCGTCCTTGAGCCGGTCGGCGGTGCGGGAGAGCAGTCCGCCCTCGGCAGTGCGGCGTTCGCGCAGTTCGCGTCCGCGGTGGACCTGCTCGGTCACGTTGGCCAGGTGGAAGTAGGTGGAGAAGGCGCGGACGAGCTTGGCCGCGGTCTCCAGGTCGGTGGCGCCCAGCAGCTCGGCCGCGGCGTCGCCGTCCTCGCGGGTGAGGGCTCGGACGCGTTCGACGAGGTCGAGAAGTTCGTGCCCCTCCTGGCGGACCAGGGTCTCGCCGAGGAGATCGCCCAGTCGGCGGATGTCGGCGCGCAGCTCGGCGGAGGCGGTAGGGGTCTTGTCGGCACTGCTCACAGGTGCGGCTCCTTGCAGTGTTTGAGCACGTCTGGAGGGGTTCTGGAGGCTTGCGGACCGCGCTGTCCGACGTCCCCAAGGATAGGTGTCCATTTTCCCGGCGTTGTCCACAGGTCTCTTGCCGTGATGCTGAGCACTGCCATACTTACGTCGCCGTAGGTTACGGTCCCGTAGGCGCGGGATCGTCCGCGTGCCTGTGCGGGCCGCTGTCGCGGCCGCCCCGTCCCCCGTCTCCCCACCCCCAGGGAATCTTTATGACCACTGGTCCCGACCTGCTGGACGATGCCACCTCGGCGCCGCCCGCCACCGTCTCGTCCGCCACTCTCGGTGGGGACAGCAAGCGGTCGATCGAGCAGATCGCGCTGCTGCTGTTCATCACGGTGCCGTTCCTGGCCCTGCTCGCGGCGGTGCCGCTGGCCTGGGGCTGGGGGGTGAGCTGGCTCGATCTGGGGCTGATGGTGGCGATGTACTACATCGGCTGCCACGGCATCACGATCGGTTTCCACCGGTACTTCACGCACGGTTCGTTCAAGGCGAAGCGGCCGCTGCGGATCGCGCTGGCGGTCATGGGGTCGCTGGCGGTGGAGGGTCCGCTGGTGCGCTGGGTGGCGGACCACCGCAAGCACCACAAGTTCTCGGACGCGGAGGGCGACCCGCATTCGCCGTGGCGGTTCGGGGAGACGGTCCCGGCGCTGATGAAGGGCCTGTGGTGGGCGCACATCGGCTGGATGTTCGACGAGGAGCAGACGCCGCAGCAGAAGTACGCGCCCGATCTGATCAAGGACCCGGCGCTGCGCCGGATCTCGCGGCAGTTCGTGCTGTGGACGATCGTGTCGCTGGCGATCCCGCCTCTGGTGGGCGGGCTGGTGACGATGTCCTGGTGGGGCGCGTTCACGGCGTTCTTCTGGGGTTCGCTGGTGCGGGTCGCGCTCCTGCACCATGTGACGTGGTCGATCAACTCGATCTGTCACGCGGTCGGGAAGCGTCCGTTCAAGTCGCGGGACCGGTCGGGGAACGTGTGGTGGCTGGCGGTGCTGTCGTGCGGTGAGTCGTGGCACAACCTGCACCACGCGGATCCGACGAGCGCGCGGCACGGAGTGCTGCGCGGGCAGATCGACTCCAGTGCGCGGCTGATCCGCTGGTTCGAGAAGGCGGGCTGGGCGTACGACGTGCGGTGGCCGCAGCAGGACCGGCTGGACGCCCGGCGTGCGTCCGCCCAGGACAAGAGCCGTGCCGCCGAAGCGGCATGATGGACGTCGTGGCGAGTGACGGCAGCAGCAGTGCGGACAAGACCAGGTCCACCGGCAGGCGGGCCCGCCGGGTACGGATGACGGGCGCCGAGCGCCGGGAGCAGTTGCTCGACATCGGGCGGACCCTGTTCGCGGAGCGGGGGTTCGAGGGCACGTCGGTGGAGGAGATCGCGGCGAAGGCCGGGGTGTCGAAGCCGGTGGTGTACGAGCACTTCGGCGGCAAGGAGGGGCTGTACGCGGTCGTCGTGGACCGGGAGATGCGCCATCTGCTGGACATGGTGACGGGCGCGCTGACGGCGGGGCATCCGCGGGAGCTGCTGGAGCAGGCGGCGTTCGCGCTGCTGGACTACATCGAGACGTACACGGACGGGTTCCGGATCCTGGTGCGGGACTCGCCGGTGGCGCAGTCGACGGGCACGTTCGCGTCGCTGATCAGTGACATCGCCACGCAGGTCGAGGACATCCTGGGGATGGAGTTCAAGAACCGGGGCTTCGATCCGAAGCTGGCGCCGCTGTACGCGCAGGCGCTGGTGGGGATGGTGGCGCTGACGGGTCAGTGGTGGCTGGACGCGCGGCGGCCGAAGAAGGCCGAGGTGGCGGCGCATCTGGTGAATCTGGCCTGGCACGGGCTGGACGGTCTGGAGCAGAAGCCGCGGCTGATAGGCCACCGCAAGAGCTGAGAGCCGGGTGTGTGACGCGTGTGACGGCGCCCCGCAGCGGATCTCCCGCTGCGGGGCGCCGTCGTCGTGTTCCGGGGCGCCGGCGGTTCGCCGGGCCCGGCCCGGTCAGGGGGCCGGGACCGGGGTGCGGCCGGCGGGTCAGGAGACCTTGCGTGCCACGGCGAAGATACGGCGGAAGGGGAACACCGTGCCGTGCGGGCCGGGCGGGTAGGCGGCGCGCAGCAGGTCCCGGTACTCGCCGAGGAACGCCTCGGTGGCCTCGGGGTCGTCGGCGAGTTCGGTGAGGACGGGGCGCAGGGCGGTGCCCTTGACCCAGTCGAGGACGGGGTCCTCGCCGCCGAGGAGCTGGTAGTAGACGGTCTCCCAGGCGTCGGCGTCGCAGCCGAGGTCGGCGAGGCGGACGAGGTAGTCGGCGGGTTCCAGGATGTGGATGTAGCGGCGGCCGTGGGTGCCGAGGCGGTCGCGCCAGCGGGGGGTGTCGCAGAGTTCGCCGAGGAGGGCGTGGCTGGGGGAGGTGAAGTTGCCCGGGACCTGGAAGGCGAGGGTGCCGCCGGGGGTGAGGCCGTCGATCCATGCGGCGAACGACTCGGGGTGGTTCGGGACCCATTGCAGGGCGGCGTTGGAGACGATCAGGTCGTAGGGCTCGTCGGGGGTCCAGTGGGCGGCGTCGGCGGGGCGGAAGTCGAGCCAGCCGCCGCCACCGGTGGCGCCGGCGTGGTCCTTCTCGGCCTGGGCGAGCATGTCCCGGGAGAGGTCGAAGCCGGTGATACGGGCGTCGGGCCAGCGGTCGGCGAGCAGGGCGGTGACGTTGCCGGGGCCGCAGCCGAGGTCGGCGATACGGAGCGGGCGGCTGCCGTTGGGCAGCACGGGTATGCGGGCCAGCATGTCGAGGAAGGGACGGGTTCGGTGTCCGGAGTGGCGCAGGTACTGCTGTGGGTCCCAGACGGGCGCGGAATACATGGTCGATCCCCCTTGCAGGAACGGTGTGCCGAAGCGGAACGGAGCTCCGGCGCGACCCTGCCCAATAGTCCCCCAAAATATATCTCGATATCAAGAGACTTCACGTCGAGGGAACCACTACACTGATCGACATGGAGGACGAGGTCGATCGACTGGTCGCAGCATGGCGCCGTGAGCGCCCCGACCTCGATGTGGAACCGCTGGAGGTGCTCAGCCGCATCTCCCGGCTCGCCCGGCATCTCGACCGCGCCCGGCGGCTCGCGTTCGCCGAGCACCAGCTGGAGCCGTGGGAGTTCGACGTGCTGACCTCGCTGCGGCGGGCAGGCGCACCGTACCAGCTCTCCCCCGGGCAGCTGCTCACCCAGACCCTGGTCACGTCGGGCACGATGACCAACCGCATCGACCGGCTGGCCAAGAAGAACCTGGTCGAGCGGCTGCCGGACCCCAGTGACCGCCGCGGGGTGCTGGTGCGGCTGACCCCTGAGGGGCGCGACCGCGCCGACCAGGCACTGGCCGGGCTGCTCGCCCAGGAGCGGGCGATCCTCTCCGAGCTGTCCCGGGCACAGCGCGCCGAGCTGGCCGCGCTGCTACGCCAGTTGACCGCCCCGTTCGACAACCTCCCCTGACGGCTCGGCCGAGAGATCGGCCGGACCGACCCCCGCCCGGCGGGCCAGGGCGACGGCGGCCAGGGTGGAGTGCACCCCGAGCTTGCCGAGCACGTTCTGCATATGCGTCCGGACGGTGTGCGGTGACAGGAAGAGGCGCTCGGCGACCGCCTTGCGCCCCAGGCCCGCGACCATGCACCGCAGGACCTCCTGCTCGCGCGGGGTCAGCGACTCGACGAGCTGCTCGCTCTCGGTGCGGTGCTTGCGGGCCGCGGTGAGCTCGCGCAGGACGCCGGTGAGCAGGGCGGGCGCCAGATGGGTCTCGTCCCGCAGGACCCCGCGGATCACCGCGAGGAGCCGCTGGAGCGAGCAGTCCTTGGCGACCCAGCCCGAGGCCCCGGCCTGGAGGGCGAGGGCCGCGCGGGCCGCGTCGTCCTTCTCGGCGAGGACCACCGAGCGAACCGGGACGCGGTGCGCCCGCACCCCCGAGACCAGCGAAATCCCGTCCACCACGCCCTCCTCGCCGCCCCGCGCGACGGTGACCGCGCGGGGCGCGGGCACGGCGGGCATGCCGAGGTCCGCGTCGACGAGCATCACGTCGAAGCGGCGGCCCTCCGCTACCGCCCGTTCCAGGCAGCGCAGCGCGGCGGGGCCGCTGCCGGCGGCCGCGACCTCCACGTCGGGCTCCGCGGCGAGCGCCGCGGCCAGCGACTCGGCGAAGATCCGGTGGTCGTCCACGACCAGGACCCGGATTCGAACCACATGCACCCCCAGTGCCGGGGAGACGGATCCGCGCGGGCACGGCGCCCGGGACGTCGGTGCAGCAGCGGAGCCGGCCGCCGCCGTGCTCCGATGGATACCCCGCCCCTGGCCGCCGTATCCGGCGGTCTCGCCCCCTGAACAACACCGGCCCCCACCGGCGTTGCCTTCAGGGTACGGACGACGGGGCCCGGTGGAAGGGCTTTCGCGGAACTGATCGCCCTCGGTGGTGCGGGTGTGACGCACAGGCACGGCAGCGACGCACGGGCCGGGTCCGCCGGTACGCGGCCCGGCCGGGGGATCCGGCGCGGGCGCGGCCCGGTCGGGGGCCCCGCCCGTGCGGGGGCGCGTCCGCCTCAGGAGACGCGGTGCGCGCCCGCCGACGGGACCGCCGGGAAGACCCGGGGCGCGGTGAGGGAGCGCTCCTCGAACGCGCCGAGGATCTGCTCGGCCACCGCCGTGGAGGCGGCCGCCTCGGTGAGCACGATCGCCGACCCGCCGAAGCCGCCACCGGTCATCCGGGCGCCCAGCGCCCCGGCCGCCAGCGCGGAGTCCACGACGAGGTCCAGTTCCGGGCAGGAGACCCGGAAGTCGTCGCGCAGCGAGGCGTGGCCCTCGGTGAGGGCGGGCCCGATGGCCCGGAAGTCCCCGGCCTCCGCGAGGCGGGTGACCCGCTGCACCCGGTGGTTCTCGGTGACGACATGGCGCACCAGGGCGCGGACCTCCGCGTCGTCGATCCGCGCGAGGGCGTCCGCGAGGGCCTCGTGGGGCACGTCGCGCAGGGCGGTGACGCGGAGGGCGGCGGCGCCCGCCTCGCAGCCGGCCCGGCGGCGGCCGTACGCGCCCGCGCTGTGCGCGTGCGTGACCCGGGTGTCCACGACGAGGAGTTCCAGGCCGTGCGCGGCGAGGTCGAAGGGGATCTGCCGCCGGGACAGGTCGCGGGCGTCCAGGTGCAGGGCGTGGCCCTCGACGCAGCATGCGGAGGCCGTCTGGTCCATGATCCCGGTCGGCGCGCCCACGTAGGCGTTCTCGGCGCGCCGGCAGAGGAGGGCCAGCGGGCCCCGGTCCAGGCCGAGTTCATAGAGGTCGTTGAGGGCGAGGGCGGTGACGACCTCCAGGGCGGCGGAGGAGGAGAGTCCCGCGCCGGTGGGGACGGTGGAGGTGTAGCGGACCTCCAGTCCGCCGACCCGGTGGCCCGCCTCGGCCAGGGCCCAGACCACGCCCGCCGGGTAGTCGGTCCAGGTGCCGGTGCGGCGGCCGGGCGCGAGGCCGGCGACCCGGAGTTCGACCGGGTCGCCGGGGGCGTCGGCGGAGTGGAGCCGCAGCACGCCGTCGTCACGGCGCGCGGCCGTCGCCACGGTGGTGTGCGGCAGCGCGAAGGGCATCACGAAGCCGTCGTTGTAGTCGGTGTGCTCACCGATCAGATTCACCCTGCCGGGTGCTGCCCACACACCGTCCGTCATGACGCCTCTTCACTCCTGCGAGCGAACGCCCAGGCGTCGGAAACGATGCCGGCCAGGTCGGCGCGGCTCGGTCGCCAGCCCAGGCGGTCCTGGGCGACGGCGCTCGCGGCGACGAGCACCGCGGGGTCGCCGGGGCGGCGCCCGGCGAGGACCTCGGGCACCGGGTGGCCGGTGACCTTGCGGGCGGTCTCGACGACCTCGCGGACCGAGAAGCCGTTGCCGTTGCCGAGGTTGCAGATCAGGTGCTCGCCCGCGGTGGCCGCCTGGAGGGCGAGCAGATGGGCGTCGGCGAGGTCGGCGACATGGATGTAGTCGCGGACACAGGTGCCGTCGGGGGTCGGGTAGTCGTCGCCGTAGACGGAGATGTGCTCACGGCGGCCCAGGGCGACCTGGAGGACGAGGGGGATCAGGTGCGACTCGGGGTCGTGGCGTTCGCCGAGGTCGCCGTAGGCGCCGGCGACGTTGAAGTAGCGCAGGGAGACGGCGGCCAGCCCGTGGGCGGCGGCCTCGGCGCCGATCATGTGGTCGACGGCGAGCTTGGTGGCGCCGTAGGGGCTGGTGGGGGTGGTGGGGTCGGTCTCGGTGATCGGGGTGGAGACCGGTTCGCCGTAGGTGGCCGCGGTGGAGGAGAAGACGAGGGTGCGCACCCCGGCCGCGCGCATGGCGCCGAGCAGGGCCATGGTGCCGCCGACGTTGTTCTCCCAGTACGCCTCGGGCCGGGCGACGGACTCGCCGACCTGGGAGAACGCGGCGAAGTGGAGGACGCCGTCGTAGGAGCCGTCCAGGTGGCGGGCGGCGTCCTGGATGCGGCCCTCGATGAAGCGGGCGCCGGCGGGCACGCCCTCGCGGAAGCCGGTGGACAGGTCGTCGAGGACGACGACCTCGTGGCCGGCCTCCAGCAGATGCTGGGCCACCACACTGCCGACGTATCCCGCTCCGCCGGTGACCAGGTACTTCTTGCTCACTTAACTCGCAACCTCTCGCAGTCGCTCGGCCGCCCTCTCCGGCGGCACGTCGTTGATGAACACGCTCATACCGGACTCGGAACCCGCGAGGAACTTCAGCTTGCCGGAAGTGCGGCGGACGGTGAAAAGCTCGAGATGGAGGGCGAAGTCGTCCCGCCCCTCGCCGGTGAACGGGGCCTGGTGCCAGGCGGCGACATAGGGCGTGGGCGGTTCCCCGGGGCCGAAGATCCGGTCGAAGCGCCGCAGGAGTTCCAGGTAGAGCCGCGGGAACTCGCTGCGCGCGGCCTCGTCCAGGGCCCGCAGGTCGGGCACCCTGCGCCGGGGGTAGAGGTGCACCTCGTAGGGCCAGTGGGCGGCGTAGGGGACGAAGGCGGTCCAGTGCTCGCCCTCGGCGACGACCCGGACGCCGTCGGCGCGTTCGCGTTCCACCACGTCGTCGAAGAGGTTGCGGCCGGTCCCGGCGCGGTGGGCGGCGGCGGAGCGGAGCATCAGCGCGGTGCGCGGGGTGGTGAAGGGGTAGCCGTAGATCTGGCCGTGCGGGTGCTGGAGGGTGACCCCGATCTCGGCGCCCCGGTTCTCGAAGCAGAAGACCTGCTCGACGGCGGGGTCGTGGGCGAGGGCGGCGGTGCGGTCGGTCCAGGCGTCCAGCACGAGCCGGGCCTGTTCCTCGGTGAGGTCGGCGAAGGACGCCTTGTGGTCGGAGGTGAAGCAGACGACCTCGCAGCGGCCCGAGTCGCCGGCCAGGGAGGGGAAGCGGTTCTCGAAGACGGCGACGTCGTAGTCCCCGGCGGGGATCTCGGTGAGCCGGCCGTCGCGTGAGGGGCAGAGCGGGCACTCGTCGGCGGGCGGGTGGTGGGTGCGGCCCTGGCGGTGGGAGGCGACGGCGACGCTGTCGCCGAGCAGGGGG
The DNA here is from genome assembly GCF_000377145.1 of Streptomyces sp. CNT372. Taxonomy (NCBI): domain Bacteria; kingdom Bacillati; phylum Actinomycetota; class Actinomycetes; order Kitasatosporales; family Streptomycetaceae; genus Streptomyces; species Streptomyces sp. CNT372. The sequence continues at coordinate 143,196 of NZ_KB897779.1, forward strand.
TCGCGGCGGATCTCGGCGGTGGTGGAGACCGGGCCGAGGGGGCGGGTGTCGGCCGCGTCGCGGACGGTGTCGTCCCGCAGGTCGTAGTAGAGCAGCTCCCGCCCGTCGGCGAGCCGGGTCGACGTCCTCTTCACTCGGCGCTCCTCCATCCCCCTTCCCACGCAAGCAAACACAAACAATCACAACCGAACACATGCGGTCAAGCGTCACACTGGTCCAGCGGGACGGGCCGGGCCCGCTCAGCGGGGGCCGGGCCCGCTCAGCGGGACGGGCCGGGCCCGGGTGACGGATATCCGGGGGACGGGTGGCCGGTCGGCGTGTGTCCGGTCGGCGGGGACGCCCCGTACCCCACCCGGTCCAGCAGCCCGGTCCGGGCCGCCAGCGCGGCGGCCTCCAGCCGGGAGCCCACCCCGAGCTTCATCAGCACCCGCTGCACATGGGTGCGTGCCGTGCTGGACGCGATGCCCATGCCGGCCGCGATCAGCCGGGTGTCCTCCCCCTCGGCGACCCGGACCAGCACCTCGACCTCGCGCGGGGTGAGCATCGCCAGCAGCCGCTGCCCCTCGTCGTCCGGCTGCGCCGCCGGGTTCAGCAACTCGGCGAACGCGCCCTGGAGCAGCGCCGGCGCGACCACCGCCTCCCCCGCCCGGGCCTTCACCAGCGCCCGTTCCACGCCCTCGATGCGCTCGTCGTGCCGGACGTAGCCCGAGGCACCGGCCGCGAACGCGGCCGCGATCCCGCGCGGATTCGGCACCGGCCCGAGGACCACCACCGCCACCTGCGGCCGCTCCCGCTTGATCCGCACCACCGGGTCGAAGGCCCCCGGGGCCGCGGGCGCCTGGGTGCCCAGCAGGCACACCTCCGGCGCCCGGGCGACCACCAGTTCGGCGGCCCCCGCGGCGGGCGCGGCGGCGGCCAGCACCCGGTGCCCGCGCAGTTTCAGCGCCGAGGCGAGCGCCTCGGCGAGCAGTCTGTGGTCGTCGACCACGATGAGCCGCACGCCCATCGACCAACCCTCCCCGTCGGAGCAGGCCCCCCGGCCTCCTGACCCGGCAAGCTACACGCTCCGGCGGGTGCGCGGGCCCGGATCACGCAGATGGCCGCGGGCCCGGGCCCCACCGGTGTGCGGTGGGTGCCCGGGCCCGTGGGGGACGCCGGTGGCGAGGCGGTCAGTCCGCGACCGTGAACGCGATCGCGAGGTACTTCTTGCCGAAGGCGGAGTCGTTCTCCCGGGGCTTGCCCAGCAGTTGCTGCGAGATGAAGAGCCGGCCTGCGTGGTAGCGGTACTCGGAACCGTTCTCGGTGAAGCTGGTCTCCGCGTCGCGGACCGAGCGGTCCGCGGGGTTGTCCAGCAGCAGCGTCTCCTTGAAGGTGGCGCCGTCGATCGAGACCACCTGGCCGCCCTTGTTGTACGGCGGCCACTTGTAGACGATCAGGTTGCCGCCGTCCATGCGCAGGGGCAGGGAGTGGTAGCCGTCGCCCGCGTCGGCGCGGTCGGCGGTGGCCTTGCCGGTCCTGAGGTCGAAGGAGACGATCTCGTTGGTCCGGCCGGGGGCGTCGCCGGCGTTCTCGTGCTCGGCGGTGGGCAGGTAGAGCTTGCCGTTGCCGACGAGGACGAACTGGCAGCCCTCCACGCCGTCGCTGGCGGAGCAGCGGGCCAGGTAGTCGTCACCGGAGGCGGCGATCTTGGCGAGCAGCTTGCCGGACTTGGCGTCGATGGAGAAGAAGTCCGAGATGCCGAAGGTACCGGTGTCGCCGACGTCGGCCGCGACGACCAGCGGGTCGCTGGAGACGACCCGGGCGTCCTCCACACCCTCGGGCATCGCGTACGTGGACAGCGGGGTGCCGTTCTCCGGGTTCACCGGCTGGACGACCGCCTTGCGGCTGCCGTAGTCGCCACAGCTGCGGACGGCGACGAGGGCCTTGCCTCCGCCGTAGCCGAGGTCGCGGCACTGCTCGGCGTCGACGGTGGGCTTCCAGCGGACGGCGCCGGTGTTGAGGTCGAACGCGCCGCCGCCGTAGATGCCGCCCGCGGCCACGGTGGTGCCGCTGATGGTGACCTCGTCGAACGGGACCTTGTCGTCACCGCGGGTGGCGCCGGTGATGGACTTGCTCCACTTGAGCTCACCGGTGTCGAGGTTGATGACCCCGACCTCGGTGCACTGCACGAAGTTCTTCTTCTCGGTGCGCTTCTCCGCCTCGAAGACGATGGCGGTGAGGTTGTCCGCGGTCTGGTGGCGGGAGGCCGCACACACCTGGCCGGGCAGCTCGGTCGTCCACAGCACGCTGCCCTTGCCGGCGTCGTAGGCGACGACCGACTCGGCGCCCGGCTTCACGAAGGCCTTGTCGGTGACCCAGGAACCGGGCACCCCCATCAGGTCCTTCCGGGCCGGCTCGGGGAGCTGGTAGGCGACCTTGGCCGAGGTGTTGGCGCCCGGCTTCTCCTTGCCGGGGCCGTCGGGCGCGGGCTCGGCCTCGGGGCCCTCGCCGCCTCCGGAGGCGCCGCCCGAGCTGTTCTTGGCCTCGTCCTTGGTGCCGTCGCCGTCACCGCCGGCGTTGGCGTAGACGACACCGCCCACGACGATGAGCACGATCGCCGCCGCCGCCGCGATGATGATCTTCATCTGGGCGCTCAGCCCGCCCCGGCCGCCACCCCCGCCGCCCTGCGGCTGCATGGGCTGCGTCGGGTAGGTGTACGGCGGCCGGCCCGGGGCGCCGCCCTGCTGCGGGTAGCCGTAGGGCTGGGTCGGCGCGCCCTGCTGCGGATGGCCGTACGGCTGCTGGGCCGGGGGCTGTCCGGCCGGAGCACCGGGCGGGGGCGTCTGCGGCGGCGTCTGCGGGTAGCCGTACGCTCCTGCGCCCTGCGGCGGGGTGGCCGGGCCCGGGTAGCCGTACGAACCGGCGCCCTGGGGCGGCTGGTTCGCGGGCTGCTCCGGCGGCGGGGTGGGGGCGCCGAAGCCGCCCGGGGCCGGTGCGGCCGGTGGCTGCGCGGGCGCGGCCGGGGGCTGGTCGGCGGGCTGCTTGGTGAGCGGGTCCGGAGAGCCGGCCGGGGGCTGCGGCGGCTGGTGGGGAGGCGGGCCGGGCGGCTGGTTCGGCGGGGGCGGCGGGGACTGGTTCATCGGGGTGGGTACCTCGTACGGGATGAAGGAGCGGAGCGGGGACGGGAAGGGGTGAGGCCGACGGGCCGGGGCCCGGACCGGGCACCGGGACCGGTCCGGGGGCGCGGCGGCCCCGGACCGGTCCCGGTGAGGGTCACTCGCCGAAGGCCATCATGGTCTTGGTCTCCAGCTCCTCCTTGTCGTTGCTCGCGCTCACCCGCCCGCTGGCGATGAAGAACCGGCCGTCGGCGTAGGCCATCTTCGGCGAGTAGAAGGAGCTCTCGATCCGCGAGGTCGAGGCGGGGTTCTGGAGCAGCGTTTTCGGGGCCCCGCCGGAGGACGGGATGGTGGCGACGGTGCCGCCGGCGTCGTAGCGGGCGCCCATGTAGACCAGCACCTCGCCGCCCTCCATGCGCAGCGGCGTCATCTGGCGCTCGGCCGGGGCCTTGGAACGCCATGTGGCCTTGCCGGAGTCGAGACTGAAGGCGACGACCTCGTTGGCGGTGCCGTAGCCGGTCTCGGTCGCCATGTAGAAGTTCTTTGCGTCGGCGGCCACACCGGTGCAGCCCTGGAGGTTCTGGCCCCAGACCACGAAGGAACCACCGCAGCGGGGCGCGTACTTGTCCTTGCCGCCGTCGATGGTGGCGCGGGGCCTGCCCTTGTCCGTCAGGGAGATGATGGACCACTTCTTCGGCTCGTTCTGGGTGATCGAGACGACCAGCGGGCTCTGCGAGTAGACCTTGTCGATCTCCCAGCCCACCGGGGTGCTGTACGTCCACCTGGGCTTGCCCGAGGCCGGGTCGATCTCCTGGAGCTGCTGCTTGGGCTTCTTGTAGTCGCTGGTCTTGCAGCTCGCGGCGGCGATGAGCTTCTCACCGCCCGCGAAGGCGCCCGGCTTGCAGTCGCCGGACGGGGTGCCGAAGAGCTGCTTGCCGTCGGTGAGGGAGAAGCCCCAGGAGTTGCTGCCGCCGCCGACCGCGAGGGTGTTGCCGGTGATGGCGAGGGTGTAGTCGGCGAGGGAGGAGAACGGTCCGCCGTCGGGCTTGGGGATGGACTTCTTCCACCCGGCCTTGCCGGTCTTGAGATCGACCATCTGGAGGTCGTTGCACTTGGCCTTGTCGCTCAGGCCGTCCTCGACGCCGAAGACGATCTTGCCGTCCGGGGAGGCGTTCACCGGCGCGGAGCACACCTTGGTGTCGACCGGCACACTCCACTTCTTGCTGCCGTCGGTCACCGAATAGCCCGCGATCTCGCGGTACATGGCCTTGACGACGGTGTCCCCGACGGTCCACAGGCCGTGCACGTCGGAGCCGTTGCGGGGCAGGTCGACGTCGTTCTTCGTGAGGAACAGGACCTTGGACTCGCCGTCCTTGCGGCCCGCGTTGAGGTCCTCGGCGCCACCCTCGGAGTCGCCCTCGCCCTTGCCGTCGCCCTGGTCGACGGTGGCCGAACCGGTCGGCTTCGGGGCCTCGCTGGACTTGCTGACGGCGGGCTTGTCGTCCCCGTCGCCGCTGAAGGCGACGTACGTGCCGCCGCCGATCAGGAGCAGACCCGCGGCCGACGCGGCCACGATGACGCCGGTCTTCCCCTTGAAGAAGCCGCCACCGCCGCCGGACGGCGGGGTCGGCGCGCCCGGGTACTGGGGCTGCGTCGGGTAGCCGTAGGGGCCGGGCTGCTGCCCGTAGGGGCCCGGCTGCTGGCCGTACGGACCGGACTGCTGCGGGCCGTACGGTCCCGGCTGCTGGCCGTACGGGCCCGGCTGGCCCTGCTGCGGATAGCCGTAGCCCTGCGGCGCGGGGGCCGCGCCCTGCGGGTAGCCGTAGCCCTGCTGCGGCGGGGTGCCCGGAGGCGGTCCGGGCGGGGCCGGCGGCATCTGGGGCGGCTGGGCGGGCGGCTGCGGAGGCTGCGCGGGCGGCTGTGCGCCGCCCTGCGGGTCCTGGGGGGCCCCGAAGCCCGGCTGCGGCGGCTGTGTCATGGCGTACTTCTCCTCCGGTCTGCTGCTTCCGGCGCCCCCGTACGGCTCACGCCCCGGGCGCTGCCCGGAAGGTCCCCCACCCCCGTCTGCACCGGCTCGCGGGCGCGGGCGTGCGCCCCCGTCCGGAAGGAGTTGATCGGACTTCTCCGTCGCTTGTGTTCCGTCGCTTCGTGTTCGCGCCGTTTCACGTTCGCGCCGTTCACGTTCGCGCCGTTCACGTTCGCGCCCGGCCGAGGCCGGGCGCGTTTCTTTGTATCACCCGCGACGCAGAACGAGCGGGTTCGGTTCTCCCCTGTTCCCAAGGGAGGACCGGCCCGTGATGCTGTTGTTACGCGCTTTCCACGGCTTCTTTACCGATGCCTTCAGGCCACGGCGCGGGGGGTGGTCCTGGCCACCGGCAGCGCGCTCGGCGCCGTGACGTCCCCGGTCCCGGCCCGCGCGGCGGCTGCCGCCTCCGGGAGGCACCAGAAAGCCGAGGCCACACGGCCCCGGCCCGACGCCTTTCAGGCGTCCTCGGCCAGTTCCAGCCAGCGCGATTCCAACTCCTCGCGTTCGTTCGCGAGTTCACGCAGCTGCGCGTCCAGTTCCGCGACCTTCTCGAAGTCCGTGGCGTTCTCGGCGATGTGCGAGTGGAGGGTGGTCTCCTGGTCGGAGACCTTGTCGAGCCGGCGCTCGATGCGCTGGAGTTCCTTCTTCGCCGCCCGGGAGTCGGCCGCGGACCTCTCCTTGCCGGCCGGACTTCCGCCCGCGGGTGCGGCCGGCGCCGGAGCCGGCGCGGTCGTCTCCGTCATCCGCGCACGGCGCTCCAGGTACTCGTCGATGCCGCGCGGCAGCATGCGCAGGGTGCCGTCGCCGAGGAGGGCGAAGGTCCGGTCGGTGGTGCGCTCCAGGAAGAACCGGTCGTGCGAGATGACGACCATCGAGCCCGGCCAGCCGTCGAGGAGGTCCTCCAGCTGTGTCAGGGTCTCGATGTCGAGGTCGTTGGTGGGCTCGTCGAGGAAGAGGACGTTCGGCTCGTCCATCAGCAGCCGCAGCAGCTGGAGGCGGCGGCGCTCACCGCCGGACAGGTCCCCGACCGGGGTCCACTGCTTCTCCTTGCCGAAGCCGAACTGCTCGCAGAGCTGCCCGGCGGTCATCTCCCGGCCCTTGCCGAGGTCCACGCGGTCGCGCACCTGCTGCACGGCCTCCAGCACCCGCAGGGTCGCGGGCAGTTCGGTGACGTCCTGGGAGAGGTACGCGAGCCGCACGGTCCGGCCGACGACGACCCGCCCGGCGACCGGCTGCGCCTCGCCCTGGGTGCCGGCGGCGTCCGCGAGGGTGCGCAGCAGGGAGGTCTTGCCGGCGCCGTTGACGCCGACGAGGCCGATGCGGTCGCCGGGGCCGAGCTGCCAGGTGAGGTGCTTCAGCAGCACCTTGGGCCCGGCCTGGACGGTGACGTCCTCCAGGTCGAACACCGTCTTCCCGAGCCTGGCCGAGGCGAACTTCATCAGCTCGGAGGTGTCCCGGGGCGGGGGCACGTCGGCGATCAGCTCGTTCGCCGCTTCGATGCGGTAGCGGGGCTTGGAGGTGCGCGCGGGAGCGCCGCGGCGCAGCCAGGCCAGCTCCTTGCGCATCAGGTTCTGGCGCTTGGCCTCCTCCGTGGCGGCGATCCGCTCCCGCTCGGCGCGCGCGAAGACGTAGTCGCTGTAGCCGCCCTCGTACTCGTAGACGTCGCCGCGCTGCACGTCCCACATCCGGGTGCAGACCTGGTCGAGGAACCAGCGGTCGTGGGTGACGCAGACGAGGGCGGAGCGGCGGGCCTGGAGGTGGCCCGCGAGCCAGGCGATGCCCTCGACGTCGAGGTGGTTGGTGGGCTCGTCGAGGACGATCAGGTCCTGCTCCTCGATGAGCAGCTTGGCCAGCGCGATACGGCGGCGCTCGCCGCCGGAGAGCGGGCCGATGACCGTGTCCAGCCCCTGCGGGAAGCCGGCCAGCTCCAGCCCGCCGAACAGCCCGGTGAGGACGTCCCGGACCTTGGCGTCCCCCGCCCACTCGTGGTCGGCCATGTCGCCGATGACCTCGTGCCGGACGGTGGCGGCGGGGTCGAGGGAGTCGTGCTGGGTCAGCACACCGAGCCGCAGCCCGCCGCTCTGGGTGACCCGGCCGGTGTCCGGGTCCTCCAGCTTGGCGAGCATCCGGATGAGGGTGGTCTTGCCGTCGCCGTTCCGTCCGACGACGCCGATGCGGTCGCCTTCGGACACGCCGAGGGACACGCCGTCCAGCAGGGCACGGGTGCCGTACACCTTGGTGACTGCCTCGACATTGACCAGGTTGACGGCCATTTCTCTCCTGCCAGGGGTAACGATCGACCTCCCAGCCTAGTCCCCGCGCGGGGTGCGCCCGGCCGGGGCGGATTCCCGGCCCGGCGGGGAGGGGGCGGGGCCGCTTCGGCGCCCGGCGGGGACGGGTCGGGGCACCGGGGTGGGCTTCCGGCCGGTCGTCGCGCCCCCGGTGCGGACCCCGCGGCCCGCGCGGGCGACCAGGAGCCGTCCGCCGAGGGTCATGGCGACCGCGAGCGGGGCGGTGACCGGCACCGCGATCAGGGTCGCGCTGTGTCCCTCCAGCAGGCCGCCGAAGCCGGTCATCGACAGGCCGAGGACGCCGAAGAGGCTGAGCGCGATCCCGGTGGCGGCGACCGGACCGGTGCCGGGCGGCGGCGGCGCGGCCGGCGCCGCCGACGGACGCTCGAAGCGGCGGAACACCGCGACGAGCAGGCCCGTCAGCACCGCCGCGGCCGCGATCCGCAGGGGCGTCTGCGCCCACCACGCCCCGCTCGCCGGTTCCGGCAGCGCCACTCCGGCGGCGAGGAGCGCCCCGTACACGCCGAGCATCGCGGTCAGATGCCACAGGAACGCGGTCATCGCGATGCCGTTCGCCGCGACGACGGCCCGCCAGATCCGGGCCCGGCGCACCAGGCGTCCGCCCGGGCCGCGCAGCATCTCCACCGCGCCGACCAGCCACAGTCCGTGGCAGAGCAGGGCCAGCGTCGGCGGGGCCATGTTGGAGACCTTCTCGCCGGGCATCCCGACCATCGACAGCGGATACGGCCCGAGGGCGACGAGTGCGGCGGCCCCGGCGAGCCCGGCGGCGGCGAGCACCACCGGCCGGGTGAGCCTGCCGTCGGCGCGCAGGAAGCCGAGCTGGTGGACGGCGAGCCAGACGAAGGCGAAGTTCAGGAACTCCAGGTAGGGCACTCCCGCGCCGAACCGCAGGAGGTCCACCAGGGCCGCCGCCCCGGCGAGCGCGCCGAACGCGCCCCAGCCCCACCGCTCGTGCAGCCGCAGCAGCGGCGGGGTGAAGGCGACCATGGCCAGGTAGATGCCGATGAACCACAGCGGCTGGGTCACCAGACGCAGCGCGACCCCGGTCAACCCGTCTCCACCGCCCAGCAGTTGTACCACCAGCGCCAGGGCGCCCCAGGCCAGGACGAAGACCGTGGTGGGCCCCAGCAGCCGCTGGAGCCGGCCGCGCAGGAAGGCGGCGTACACGGAGCCCTCGGGGTGGCGGCGGCTCAGGGAACGGTAGGAGAGGGCGTGCGAGAAGCCGCCGACGAAGAAGAAGACCGGCATCACCTGGAGCAGCCAGGTCAGGACCTGGAGCTCCGGCACCACGGCGAGGAGGTTGCCCACCCGCGCGTCGCCCCCGTCACGGCCGCCGTCCCGGCCGCCGGTGGTGACGGCGGCCATCAGCCAGTGGCCGCCGACGACGGTCGCGAGGGAGGCGACGCGCAGCAGGTCGACGTAGCGGTCCCGGGTGTCGGGCGTGCTCTCGGCGAGGGCGCGCACGGTGGTGGTCGTCATGCGCCCCACGCTGCCGGGCCGCGCGGGGGCGCCGGCAGCGTTCGGATACTCAGATCGGGGTGAGTACCCACGGGGCGGGGCGGGGCGGGTTGGGGCCGGCGGCCCTCGGCCGGGACCGTTCCGGGCCGGCTCCCGGGGCGGGGCGCGGCGGGCTGGGCGGGTCCGGGGCGGGTCAGCCCGTGACCACCGTGGCGCCCGGCGCCGGGGCGACGGCCGGGCGGGCGGCGCGGCAGGTGCCCGAGGCGTCGAGGGCCGCGGCGACCGACCGGGCCGACTCCGCGTCCTTCACCAGGAACGCGGTCGTCGGTCCGGAGCCCGAGACGAGCGCGGCCAGCGCGCCCGCCGCCGTGCCCGCCGCCAGGGTGTCGGCGAGCGAGGGGCGCAGGGACAGCGCGGCGGGCTGGAGGTCGTTGGCGAGGGAGTCCGCGAGGGCGGCGGTGTCACCGGTGCGCAGGGCGTCCAGCAGTGCGGGCGACGCGACCGGTTCGGGCACGGCGGCCCCCTCGTTCAGCCGGTCGAACTCCCCGTACACGGCGGGTGTGGAGAGGCCGCCGTCGGCCATCGCGAAGACCCAGTGGAAGGTGCCGCGCACCTCCAGCACGGCCAGCCGCTCGCCCCGGCCGGTGCCCAGGGCGGCGCCGCCGACCAGACTGAACGGCACGTCGGAGCCCAGCTCGGCGCAGATGGCGAGGAGTTCGTCCCGGCTGGAGCCGAGGCCCCAGAGGGTGTCGCAGGCGAGGAGGGCGGCCGCGCCGTCGGCGGAACCGCCCGCCATACCGCCGGCGACGGGAATGTCCTTGGCGATGTGGAGGTGGACCGCGGGCTCGATCCCGTGCCGGGCGGCGAGGAGGGCGGCGGCGCGGGCGGCGAGGTTGGTGCGGTCCAGCGGCACCTGGTCGGCGCCCGGGCCGGTGCAGGTGACGGTCAGCGTCTCGGCCGGGGTGGCGGTGACCTCGTCGTAGAGGCCGACGGCGAGGAAGACGTTGGCGAGGTCGTGGTAGCCGTCGGGGCGGGCTCCGCCGACGCCGAGCTGGACGTTGACCTTGGCCGGGACGCGGACCGTCACGCCCGTGCCCGTAGCCGTCCCGCCGCCCGTCGCCGTCACGCCCGTGCCCGTAGCCGTCCCGCCGCCCGTGCCGGCCGTCGTCCGTGCGCTCACTGCTTCGCCTCCGCGATCCGTGCGAACTCCTCCACCGTCAGGGCCTCGCCGCGTGCCTGGGGCGAGATCCCCGCCTTCACCAGCGCCTCCTCGGCCGCCGCGGGTGACCCGGCCCAGCCCGCGAGCGCGGCGCGCAGCGTCTTGCGCCGCTGCGCGAAGGCCGCGTCGACGACGGCGAAGACCTCGTCCTTGCTCGCGCTGGTCGCGAGCGGTTCGGCGCGGCGCACCAGGGAGACGAGGCCGGAGTCGACGTTGGGCGCGGGCCAGAAGACGTTCCGGCCGATGGCCCCGGCGCGCTTGACCTCGGCGTACCAGTTGGCCTTCACCGATGGCACGCCGTACACCTTGTTGCCGGGCGCGGCGGCGAGCCGGTCCGCGACCTCGGCCTGGACCATCACCAGCGTGCGCTCGATGGTCGGGAAGCGGTCGAGCATGTGGAGCAGCACCGGGACGGCGACGTTGTACGGCAGGTTCGCGACGAGCGCGGTGGGCGGCGGTCCGGGCAGTTCCCGGACGTGCATCGCGTCGGAGTGCACGAGCGCGAAGCGGTCGGCCCGGCCGGGCAGCCGCGCGGCCACGGTCGCGGGGAGCGCGGCGGCGAGTACGTCGTCGATCTCGACGGCGACGACCCGGTCAGCGGCCTCCAGCAGCGCCAGGGTCAGCGACCCGAGCCCGGGGCCCACCTCGACGACCGTGTCGGAGGGCTCGACCCCGGCGGTGCGCACGATGCGGCGGACCGTGTTGGCGTCGATGACGAAGTTCTGACCTCGCTGCTTGGTGGGACGTACGCCCAGCGCGGCGGCCAGTTCACGGATGTCGGCGGGGCCGAGCAGGGCGTCGGGATCAGTGGTGCTCACCGATACAGCCTACGGCCGCGGCGTGCGCGCGTACGCCCACGGGGCGGGGGCCTGCCGCGGCCGGTCGGGCGCGGGGTGCGGGGCGAGGCCCTGGCCTGCCCCGCCCGGGCCGGGCGCGGGGGCCCGCCCCGGCAGGGCCCCCGGCCCGCGTCCCGGGGCTGGTTCCCGGCCGGGCCCGCCCCGCCCGGGCCGGGCGCGCGGGGCGCGGGGCGAGGTCCGGGCCTGCTCGGTCGGGCGGGGTGGCGGCCGGCCGAGCCGGGGTACGCGGTGCGGGGTGCCTTACCGAGGGTGCGGCACGGGCTCGCCGCCCCGCGACGCGATACGGCTCGGCGGCACCCCACGACGCGGTCCGGCTCGGCACCCCGCGGGGTGACCGGCCCGGTCCGCGCCCGCCGGGAAGGGGGGCGGGCTCGGCGCCCGGGGCAGGTTCCCGGCCGGGGCCTGCCGCGAGCGCGCCCCGACCCGGGGTGCCCGGCCGTCAGCCGCGCCCCGGCCCAGAGTTGCCCGGGCCCTCAGCCGGCGCCCGCCTGGGCGCGCAGGCGGGCGAGCAGGCTCTCGACGGCGGTGCGGTCCGGGGCGTCCACGGGCGGCGGGGCCGCCGGGCCGGCGCGGCGGATCTCGACCGTCTCGCCGTCGGTCAGGGCGGCGCCTGGCGCGGGGGCGACGGTGTCGTGGGCGGCGACGGTCACGGCCTCCTCCGCGAGGAGTTCGGCGACGTCGTCCGCGAAGGTGCGGACCGTGCGGGAGTCCCCGTCCACCGAGATCCGGACCGCCTTGTCGTCGGCGACGAACGCGGTGGTGCCGCCCGCGAGCACGGCGACGACGAGGGCGCGCGAGACCAGCCGGCCGAACCCGTCCGGCCCCTCGGGCCCGCCGCGCCGCCGCCGGCCGCCTCGGGTCGCCGGGGACCGGACCGCGCGATGCCCGGCCGCCCGGCCGCTCGCGGGGGACCCGGTCGGCTGGGCGGTGACGCGGCCGCCCTCCGGCCCGGGCGGCGGGGACGGTGCGCGTCCCGGCACCGTGACCGGGGCGGACACGGTCGGGTGGGCGGTCGCGCGCACGCCCCCCGCGGCCGGGGCGGGCCGGGGGCCGCCCCGGGCGGTCGGCGCGCCGGGCCGAGCCGCGCGACGCCCGGCCCCGGTCCCCGCGGCCGGCGTCGGCCCGGGTCCCGGTGCGGCCGCGGGCGGCGGGCCAGAGGGCCGGGCAGCAGGTGCCGCCGCCCCGCTCACGTCGAGGTACGGCAGCGTCGGCGCGTACGCGGTCGCGAGGCGCGTGTCCACCAGTGTCGGGGCCGGGGGCGGGGTCAGGGCCGGACCCGGGGGTGCGGGCCGCCGGGCGGGGCCCGGGACCCGGACCGCCACCGTCGGCTGCGCCGCCCGGTGGCGGTCCTGCGCGTCGCCCACTCCGCCCACGTTGCCCACGCCGTTCCGTCAGCCGGCTGATCCCATCGCCCCGATGGGCCCGGACAGTAGTCGACGGCCGGTCACTGTCCAAAGCGGCACGAACACGCACGGTTGCGAGGCACCGCCCCGCGCGCCCCCGCCGCCCGCCCCCGGTCAGTAGTCGAACGCGCGCGCCGTGTTCGCCGCCACCGCCCCCGCGAACGTGTCCTCGTCGAGGCCCTTGACCTCGGCCATGGCCCGGAGGGTGACGGGAATCAGATAGGGCGCGTTGGGCCGCCCCCGGTACGGCACGGGCGTCAGGAACGGCGCGTCCGTCTCGACGAGGACGAGTTCCGTGGGCGCGACGACAAGCGCGTCCCGCAGCGGCTGGGCGTTCTTGAAGGTCACGTTTCCCGCGAAGGACATGAAATACCCCGCGGCCGCACAGATCTCGGCCATCTCCGCGTCGCCGGAATAACAGTGGAAGACGGTGCGCTCCGGCGCACCTTCCTCCGCGAGAATGCGCAGCACATCCGCGTGCGCCTCCCGGTCGTGAATGACGAGCGCTTTTCCGTGGCGTTTCGCGATCTCGATATGCGCGCGGAAAGAGCGTTCCTGGGCGGCGATTCCGTCCGGGCCGGTGCGGAAGAAGTCCAGCCCGGTCTCGCCCACGGCCTTCACCTCGTCGAGCGCGGCGAGCCGGTCGATCTCGGTGAGCGCGTCGTCCAGCGCCGCGTCCCCGCCCGCCTCGCGCGCCCCCTGCCGCGACCACCCTCCCCCAGGCCCAGGGGCCTGGGAGGTGCCCCCATGGTCCCCCAGGACGATCCGGGGCGCCTCGTTCGGGTGCAGGGCGACGGCCGCGTGCACCTGCCGGTGCGCGGCGGCCGTCTCGGCGGCCCAGCGGGAGCCCTTGAGGTCGCAGCCGACCTGGACGACGGTCGTGACACCGACCGCGGCGGCCCGGGCGAGCGCCTCCTCGACGGTGCCGTCCTGCATGTCCAGGTGGGTGTGGGAATCGGCGACCTCCACCCCGAGCGGCTCGGGCAGCGGAGGGGGTGCGGACTTCGAGCTCATGGGCGCGATCCTACGAGGCGCGCCGGGCGCGCCGCTGACGAGCCCCGCACACTCCGCGCACCCGGGACGCCCCGGGGCGCGGGTCACCCGCGGTGCTGGAAGGGGTGCAGGAGGTCGGAGAGGTGCCGCTGCCGGGGCGCCCCGGCGGCCGTATCACCCGACGACGGGTCGCCGCCCCCGGTCTCCTCGCCGCCCTGCCCGCTGCCGGCGCCCTGCACGCCGCTCGGGGTGCCCTGCCCGCTCGCGCCCGGCCCGGTCCCCTGCCCGCCCTGCGCGTCCTGCCCGCCCTGCTCCATGAGGGCCATCACGGACGAGACCCGGCCCGCCCGCATGATCCGCACGACGTGGCCCCCGCAGTTGAGACAGGTGGGGCTGGACAAGGGGGACGGCACGCGCTGCCCGTCGGCCTTGTAGACGACGAACGGCTGCCCCCTGCCGTCGACATGGTGCTCGATGTCGTAGGACTGCTCCCAGCCGTGCCCGCAGCGCATGCAGGCGAACGAATACGCCTCGTGCACCACGGCGGTTCCGGTGGTGCCGGTGGTCTCGCTCATGCCAGCTCCTCTCCACTGTGTCCAGTGGACGCCTTTTCCGGCGGGAGCGCATCGGCGCCTGTCGATTAATGGTGCGGACTTGGGAATTTCCATGCACGAAAGAGCCAGGGCGCGGTCTGCGCTTTACCTTTCACCATAGTCCTTTACGTTCCCTGCCGACTCAAGGGGCCTTTCGATCCGCGTTCTTTGCCGCCACGACGGCATCGAACACCTCGCGCTTGGGCAGGCCCGCCTCGGCGGCCACCGCCGCGATCGCCTCCTTGCGCCGCTCCCCCGCCTCCTCGCGCACCCGCACCCTGCGCACCAGTTCCCCGGCGTCCACCTCACCGGGCGCGGGCTCGGGGGCGCCCTCGACGACGACGGTGATCTCCCCGCGCACGCCCTCGGCGGCCCAGGCGGCGAGTTCGCCGAGGCCGCCGCGCCGGACCTCCTCGTACGTCTTGGTCAGCTCACGGCAGACGGCGGCGCGCCGCTCGGCGCCGAAGACCTCGGCCATCGCGGCGAGGGTGTCGTCGAGGCGGTGCGGGGCCTCGAAGTAGACGAGGGTGCGGCGCTCGGCGGCGACCTCGCGCAGCCGGCCGAGGCGTTCGCCCGCCTTACGGGGCAGGAAGCCCTCGAAGCAGAAGCGGTCCACGGGCAGCCCGGAGAGCGCGAGGGCGGTCAGCACGGCGGACGGCCCGGGGACGGCGGTGATCGGGACGTCCCGCTCGACGGCGGCGGCGACCAGCCGGTAGCCGGGGTCCGAGACGGACGGCATGCCCGCGTCCGTCACCAGGAGCACCCGCGCGCCGCCGACCAGCGCGTCGACCAGTTCGGGGGTGCGGGCGGACTCGTTGCCCTCGAAGTAGGAGACGACCCGGCCGGTGGTCTGCACCCCGAGGGCCTGGGTGAGGCGGCGCAGCCGCCGGGTGTCCTCCGCGGCGACGACGTCCGCGCCCGCGAGTTCGGCGGCGAGCCGGGGCGGGGCGTCGGCGACGTCGCCGATGGGGGTGCCTGCGAGGACGAGGGTGCCGGGCTTGGAAGTCACCCGGCCATCCTCCCAGGCGGCCACGGCACCCACGCGCCCGTCCCGTCGCCGGGGCTCGCGCCGGCGCACCCCGGCACGACGCCCGCACATCCCGCCCCCGCGTCCGTGCCCGCCACGCGCCCCGCCCGCAGCCGCGTTCCCTACGATGGCGCGGTGACCAGTACCGCGCCACAGACCATCGAGGGCAGGGACGCCGGGCAACCGCCGCCCGACCGGCTGCGCAGGCTGCGCCGCTTCGGCTACGCCGCGCCGCCCGTGACCGGCCTGCGCGACCGCCTCGTCCCGCCCTACACGCGCCCCACCCCCGCCTTCTGGCAGGTCTTCGGCGTCCGGCGCGGCGACGGGGACCGGCTGGCCGCGGTCGCCGCGTGGGCGGGTCCGCTGCTGGTGGCGCTGGTCGCGGGTGTGCTCCGGTTCTGGAACCTGGGCAAGCCCCACGCGGTGATATTCGACGAGACGTACTACGCCAAGGACGCCTGGGCGCTGATCAACCAGGGGTACGAGGGAAGCTGGCCGAAGGACGTCGACAAGACGATTCTGCGGGACGGCTCGGCCGTGCTGCCGCCCGTCGACCCCGGGTACGTGGTCCATCCCCCGGTCGGCAAGTGGGTCATCGGCATCGGGGAGAAGCTCTTCGACTTCACGCCGTTCGGCTGGCGCTTCATGGTGGCGGTGCTCGGCACCCTCTCGGTGCTGATGCTCTGCCGCATCGGCCGCCGGCTGTTCCGCTCCACCTTCCTCGGCTGCCTCGCGGGCCTGCTGCTCGCCGTGGACGGTCTGCACTTCGTGATGAGCCGCACCGCCCTGCTCGACCTGGTGCTGATGTTCTTCGTGCTGGCCGCGTTCGGCGCGCTGCTGCTGGACCGGGACCGGACCCGGAGGCGGATGGCGGACGCGCTGCCGGTGGACGACGAGGGGGTGCTGCGCCCGGACGCGCGGATCGCGCAATCCCTGCGGATGGGCCCGCGGCCCTGGCGGCTGGCGGCGGGCGTGCTGCTGGGCCTGGCGGCCGGCACCAAGTGGAACGGCCTGTTCGTCATGGCCGCGTTCTGTGTGATGAGCGTGCTGTGGGACGTCGGCATGCGCCGCACCGCGGGCGCGGTCCGCCCGTACGCGGCGGTGCTGCGCCGTGACCTCGTCCCGGCGTTCGTCTCGACGGTCCCGGTCGCGCTGGTCACCTACCTGGCGACGTGGACGGGCTGGATCGTCACCGACAAGGGCTACCACCGGCAGTGGGCGAGCACCGGGCCCGGCCGGGACAGCTCCTGGGGCCGGCTGTTCCCGGACTGGCTGCGCAGCCTGTGGCACTACGAGGCGCAGGTGCTGGACTTCCACGTGGGCCTGACGGACGGGCACACCTACGAGTCCAACCCGTGGAGCTGGCTGGTGATGGGCCGGCCGGTCTCGTACTACTACGAGGACGTACAGCCGGGCCGCGACGGCTGCCCGGCGGGCACGGTCGACAAGTGCGCGAGCGAGGTCCTGGCGCTGGGGACGCCGCTGCTGTGGTGGGCGGGGTGCTTCGCCCTCGCATACGTCGCCTGGCGCTGGCTCTTCCGCCGCGACTGGCGCGCGGGCGCGATCCTGTGCGCGTTCCTCGCGGGCTGGGCGCCGTGGCTGCACTACCAGGAGCGCACGATCTTCGTGTTCTACGCGGTGGTGTTCGTGCCGTTCCTCTGCCTCGCGGTCGCCATGATGATCGGCGCGATCCTGGGCCCGCCCGGCTCGGACGAACGCCGCCGGGCGGTGGGCGCGATCGGGGCGGGGGTGCTGGTGCTGCTGATCGTCTGGAACTTCATCTACTTCCACCCGCTCTACACGGGCGCGCCGATCCCGCTGGACGACTGGCGCAACCGGATGTGGCTGGACACCTGGGTGTAGACCGCCGCCCGCCACACGAACCGGGCTCGGCCCGGGGCTCACCGGCCCGGGCCGGGCCCGGTTCGTCTCCGGCTGAACCGCCGCGCGAGCGGCGTCCCCGCGTCGGACCGTTCAGACCTTCCCGCCGCGGATCACGGCTGCTCGTTGTGGTGGGGCTCGTCGCCCCCGGTCGTCACCAGCGGCGGGATCGTCTCCCCGACTCCCATGGGGCCCCGGTCTGCCCCCTGTGACATGGTGGTCGCTGTCCACCCTAGGGAAGCGAGGGGTCCCAGATGGCCGAGAACGCCCGGCAGATCGCCGACAGGCTGCGGGAGGAGATCCGCTCGGGCGAGCTGGCTCCCGGAGCCCGGCTGCCCGGCGAACCGGCCCTGGTGCGCGAGTACGGCGTCGCCAAGGAGACGGCCCGCCGGGCGCTGACCCTGCTGGTGACGGAGGGGCTTGCCGTGCGGCGGCGGGGCAGCGGCACGTATGTGCGTGAGTTCCGTCCGATCCGGCGGGCGGCCGGACGGCGCCTCGCGGAGGACGGCTGGGCGGCGGGCCGGTCCGTCTGGGCGACCGACCTCGGGGACCGCCCGCTGAGCGTCACCGGTCTCGACGTCCGCGAGCTTCCCGCTCCCGCCCACGTCGCGCGCGTTCTCGGCCTGGACGAGGGCACGCCCGTCGTCGTGCGGGACCGGCTCTTCGTCGTGGAGGACGAACCGGTCCAGCACGCGGTCTCCTACCTCCCCGCCGCCCTCGTCCGGGACTCCGCCATCGCCCGGCCCGACACCGGTCCGGGCGGCACCTACGCGCGCCTGGCCGAACTGGGCCTGAAGCCCGTGCGGTTCACGGAGGAGCTGCGCGCCCGGATGCCGAGCCGGGAGGAGTCCGAGCGCCTGCGGCTGGCCGAGGCCACCCCGGTCGTGGAGATCTGCCGCACCGCCTTCACGGTGGACGACCGCCCGGTGGAGATGAACCGGATGCTGCTCGACGCGGGTGTCTACGTCCTGGAGTACCAGGTCAGCGGCTGACCCCCACCCTCTTCCGTCACGCACAGCTCACGACCGAACACGTTTCGATTGACCTCCCTAGGGAGATACCCCTATAACTTCCCTAGGGAGAAATTCTGGGGCGTCTGTCGCTTGTGCGACCTCGCGCGCCCGGAACCAGCGACGCGGAGGTGGCCCGATGGAAAGGGAAGCGGCGGCAGACGGCTCGGTCGTGGTGTGCCGGTGGGCGCGCGACCGGCGGAGTGCGGGCCGGGCGCGGGCCGCGTTACGGAAGTCGCTCGCCGAGTGGGGGCTGAGCGCGATCGAGGACAGGGCCGTGCTCGTGCTGTCGGAGCTGGTCACCAACGCGGTGCTGCACGGCGGACCTCCCGGCCGGGAGGTCGAGACGCGGTGGTCGCCGACGGCGGAGGGCCTGCGCGTCGAGGTGCACGACGCGGGCGACGGCCGGCCCGAACTGCGCGCCCCGGAGCCGGACTCCGAGGGCGGGCGAGGTCTGCACCTCGTCGCCGCCCTTGCGCACCGCTGGGCGGTCGGCGAACGGTGCGGGCCGGGGAAGGTGGTCTGGGCAGAGGTGCACGCACAGGAACCGGACAGCCGTGGCCGGAACGGGTCCGGTCGCGTCCCGGTCGGATAACGGGGGACCCCGGGCGCCACGGGTGTCCCGTAGGGTGCGGCCGTACGCGCTTTCTTGAACGTGTTCACAGGGAACGGTCACGGCGGCGCGGCGCACGCACTCTGGGGAGGGGGCTGCACAGTCATGCGCAGCGGAGCGAAAGTCGCCGTCGTGGGCGGCGTGTTCGCCGTGGTGGCGACCGGTGTCGGGTACGCGGGGTGGAACCTCTTCGAGGGGATGACCGGCGGCGGGGACGGGCAGGTGTCCACGCGGTCCGCCCCCGCGCCGAGGAAGACCGGGCCGCCGGACGCCGGGGAGATCGAGGCGACCGCCAAGGGCTTCCTCGCCGCGTGGGCCGCCGGGGACGGACCGAAGGCCGCGCAGCTCACCAACAACGCGGCCGCCGCCGAGCCGCTGCTCAGCGGGTACGCGGCGGAGGCGCACATCACCGAGGCGGTGATCACGCCCGGGCAGGCGACGGGCGCGCAGGTGCCGTTCACGGTGAAGGCGACCGTCGCCTATGAGGGCGTGAGCGAGCCGCTCACGTACTCCTCCTCGCTGACCGTCGTCCGCGGGCTCACCACCGGCCGGGCGCTGGTGGACTGGAAGCCGTCCGTGGTGCACCCGGAACTCGGCGAGGGAACGTCACTGCGGACCTCCGAGTCGGCCGCGCCGCCGATCAAGGCGGTCGACCGGAACGGCGTCGAGCTGACGAAGGAGAAGTTCCCCTCCCTCGGCGGGGTCCTGGACGAGCTGCGGGAGAAGTACGGCGCCGCGGCGGGCGGGACCGCCGGTGTCGAGCTGGTGGTCACCTCCGCCGACGGCAGCCGCCCGGACAAGCCCCTGCTCACACTGACGAAGGGCGAGCCGGGCCGGGTCGAGACCTACCTGGACGCGGGGGTGCAGGCCGCCGCCGAGCAGGCGGTGAAACGGTACGCCAAGGCGTCCGTCGTCGCTGTGGAGCCCAGCACCGGGCGCATCCGGGCCGTCGCCAACAACCCGGGAGGCGGCTTCAACACCGCGCTCCAGGGCGGCCAGGCACCCGGCTCCACGATGAAGATCGTGACGGCGGCGATGATGCTGGACCGGGGGCTGGTCCGGGGCGCCGACTCGCCCGTCGAATGCCCGCCGACCGTCACCTGGGAGCGCGAGTTCCAGAACCTCGACAAGTTCGAGGTCCCGAACGCGACGCTGCGCAGCGCCTTCGCCCGCTCCTGCAACACCACCTTCATCAAGCCGGTGAAGCCGCTCGGATCCGGGGCCTCCGGCACGGCGCTGGGCGAGACCGCGCGGAAGTACTTCGGCATCGGGCTGGAGTGGCGCTCCGGCGTGGTGACCCGGGACGGCTCCGTGCCGGCCTCCACCGGCTCGGAGACCGCCGCGTCCTACATCGGTCAGGGCCGCATCCAGATGAACGCGCTCAACATGGCGTCCATCGCGGCCACCGTGAAGAACGGCGGCTTCCGCCAGCCCGTGATCGTCCCGCAGTCCCTCGACGGCCGCGAACTGGCCACCGCACAGCCGCTGCCGGCCGGTACCGCGGCCACCCTGCGGCAGCTGATGCAGGCGGCCGCGACCGGCAACGGGACGGGTGCCCGGGCGATGGCCTCCGTCGCCGGGGTGAAGGGCGCGAAGACCGGATCGGCGGAGGTGGACGGCCAGGGCGACTCCAACGCCTGGTTCACCGGCTACGCGGGCGACCTCGCGGCGGCGGCCGTGGTGACGGCGGGCGGGCACGGCGGCGACGCGGCGGGCGACGCGGTGGCGACGGTCCTCCGGGCGCGGTGAGCCCGTGCGGGCGGGAGCGGTCACGGTAGGAAGCACGGCTCCGCCCCGCACCCCGTGAACCCTGTGACCCCCGTGCACCCCGTGAACCCCGTGAACCGGTCCGGCACCCACCGCGTCCCTCCCCGCATGGGCAGCACACGGAGAACCGACGGCACCGCCCCCGGGGAGCGCGCCACCACGACACGAACCACCCCGGCGGCCACGACCACCCCGACGGCAGCAACCGCCCCCGGCGCGACGCGCGGCCCGCGCGCCCCCGGCGGGAAGGGCAGCCGCGCGCCCCGCGCCCGGGCCGCCCTCGCGCGCCGGGGTGGCCGGTTGCTCCGCTTCACGGTGCTGGAGGCCCGCTGCTGCGCCTTCGCCGTCGCGCTCGTCGGCGGCATCGCCGTGTCGGGGATGCTCCCCGGGCTCCCCCTCCCCCGCTACGACCTGCTCCTCCTCTACGGCATCGGACTGACCGTCCTCGCCTGGCGCCTGGGCTGGGACAGCACCAGGGACGTCGCCGTGATCGCCGCCTGCCATGCCATCGGGCTGCTCTTCGAGCTGGTCAAGGTGCGGATGGGTTCCTGGAGCTACCCCGAGGAGGCGTGGACCAAGGTCGGCGGCGTGCCGCTCTACGGCGGCTTCCTCTACGCCGCCGTGGGCAGCTATGTCTGCCGTGCCTGGCGGCTGTTCGACCTGCGGCTGACCGGCTACCGCCCGCGCCTGATGGCGCCTCTCGCGGCGGCGGTCTACGTCAACTTCTTCAGCCACCACTGGCTGCCCGACGCCCGCTGGGTGCTCGCCGCCCTGCTGCTGGCGGCGACCGCGGGCACCTGGGTGCGCTTCCGCGTCGGCGCGGAGGACCACCGGATGCCGCTGGCGCTGTCCTTCGTGCTGATCGGCTTCTTCCTCTGGGTCGCCGAGAACGCGGCGACCTGGGCGGGCGCCTGGAGCTACCCGCACCAACTGGACGGCTGGGAGCCGGTGTCGGTGGCCAAGGTCGGCGCGTGGGCGCTGCTGATCACGGTCACCTTCGTGCTGGTGGCCCGGGCCCCGGGCCGCACCCCCGGCCCGGTCACGGACGCTCCGGGTCCGGGCCGGACGCTCGCTCCACCGCCCGGTGGAAGCCCGTGTGGACCGCCAGCAGCCCGCCGTCGACCCGCAGAGTGGTGCCGGTGATCCAGGCCGCGTCCCGGGAGGCGAGGAAGGCGACGGCCGCCGCGATGTCCTCGGGCTCCCCGACCCGGCCCAGCGGGTAGACCTCGGCCAGCGCGTCGAGGACGTCGGCCCGCCCCTCCCAGGCACGGGTGCGCACGGTCCCGGGGTTGACCTGGTTGACGCGCACCCCGCGCGGGGCCGCCTCGCCCGCCAGGGTCCGGGTCAGCGAGGCGAGGCCGGCCTTGGCGGCGCTGTAGGCGTGTCCGCCGAAGGACTGCTCGGCGTTGACGGACCCGATGTTCACGATCGCGCCCCGCCCGGACGCACCCCGACCCTGCGAACCCGGCCCACCGGACGCCACCCGCCCCGGCGCGCCCCGCTCCGCCGGGCCGCCCCCGGCCAGGTACGGCAGGGCGGCCCGCGCGCAGCGCATCGCGCCGCCGAGGCAGATGTCGATGTCCCGGGCCCAGCCCTCGTCCGGCAGTTCCTCGAACGGGCCCTGGTGGTCCAGCGCGGAGAACGCGTTGTTGACGAGGACGTCCAGCGAGCCGAAGGTCCCGGCCGCGTACGCGACGGCCGCCTCGACCGAGTCCCGGTCCGCCACGTCCACGCGGTACGCCTCGGCGCCGTCGACGGCCGAGGCCGTCTCCTTCGCCGCGTCCGCGTCGACGTCGGCGACCAGCACCCGTGCGCCCTCCGCCGCCAGCCGGCGGACGGTGGCCGCGCCGATACCGCGCGCCCCGCCCGTGACGATCGCCCCGTACCCCTCGAAACGCCCCACGTCCGCACCCCTGCCCTCGTGCCGTCGCCCGCCTCGTGTCCCCGCGCCCGTGCGTCGACCGCCCCGGGCGCCCGGGGTCACAGCGTGGAACGTACCGCGCGGATCAGCGCCTGCGCACGGGGGTCGGCGGTGACTCCCTTGCGCATCCCGTTGGTGACGTAGCCGAGCGCGATGCCCGACTCCGGGTCGGCGAAGCCGAGGGAGCCGCCGCGGCCGGGGTGCCCGAAGGACCCGGGGCCCAGCAGCGGGGCGGCGGGCCCGTGCAGCATGAAGCCCAGGCCGAAGCGGGTGGCGACGACGAGGACCCGGTCCGGCCCCGCGGACTCCTCGGTGCGGGCGAGGGTCAGCGTGGCGGGCGCGAACAGCCGCGCGCCGCCGTCGACCTCGCCGATCGTGGCCGCGTAGAAGCGGGCCAGGGCGCGGGCGGTGGAGATCCCGCCCGAGGCGGGCAGGCCCGCGGCCCGGTACGCGGGGTCGTTCTCGTCCGGCAGCGGCCGGATCGCCGAGAAGGCCCGCCGGGTGAGCGATTCCGTGTCCTCGTAGGCCGCCGCGACCGAGCGCTTGGGGCGCAGCCGCAGCCCGCCCCCGGCGGCCGGGGCGGGCTCGGCGACGGGACCGATCCGGCCGACGCGGTGGGCCTCCTCGGCGGGCAGGCCCATCCAGAAGTCGAGCCCCAGCGGCCGGGCTATCTCCTCGGCGACCCAGCGGCCGATGGTCCGCCCGGTGACCCGGCGCACCAGTTCGCCCAGCAGCCAGCCGTAGGTGTGCGCGTGGTAGCCGTGCTCGGCGCCCGGCTCCCAGACGGGCGCCTGCGCGGCGAGGGCCGCCGGTCCGGATACCCCGTCCAGGGCCTCGGCCGGGGTGAGCGGCCGGTCCAGGACGGGCAGTCCGGCCCGGTGGGAGAGGAGGTGGCGGACGAGCAGGCGCTCCTTGCCGGCCGCCTTGAACTCCGGCCAGTAGGTGCCGACGGGCGCGTCCAGGTCGATCTGGCCGCGCTGGTGGAGCAGGAGGACCACGGCGGCGGCGACGCCCTTGGTTGCGGAGCGGACGATCTGCGCGGTGTCCACGGCCCACGGCTCGGCGCCGTCCACGTCCCGGGTGCCGGCCCAGAGGTCGACCACCTTCCGGCCGTGCCGGTAGACGGCGACGGCCGCGCCGCGCTCGCCGCGCTGCTCGAAGTTGCGCACGAAGGCGTCGGCGACCGCCTCGTAGCCCCCGGCCGCCGTGCCCCGGACGTCCACCACGTCTGCTCCTTCGCTGCCGTCCATCTCCCCCATGGTGCAACGCCCCCGGGGAACCTCCGCTTCCGGGGGCGGGGGCAGCGGAAGCGGAGGCACCCGGCCCCGGCCCCCGCCCTCCGGACCCGGGCGTCAGCTCAGGACGATGGAGACGTCGATGTTGTCCCGGACGGCGTTGGAGTACGGGCAGACCTGGTGCGCCGCCGAGACCAGGCGGGTGGCGAGGTCCTGGTCGACGAGCGGCAGGGAGACGCTGAGCGCCACGGCCAGCCCGTAGCCGCGCGCGTCGTTGGGGCCGATGCCGACCTTGGCGGCGACGGTGGAGCCGCTGAGATCGAGTCCGGCGCGGCGGCCCACGAGGACCAGGGCGTTGTGGAAGCAGGCGCTGTAGCCGGCCGCGAAGAGCTGCTCGGGGTTGGTGCCGTCGCCGTCCCCGCCGAGGGCGACGGGCATCGCGACCCGCAGGTCGATCTGCCCGTCGTGGCTGGTGACATAGCCTTCCCGCCCGCCGTGCGCGGTCGCCTCCGCCACATGGAGGATGGTGGTGGGCCGGGTGCCGGGGGTGTCCGGGCGGGTGTCGATCCGCTCGCCGCCGGTCTGCTCGCTCACGCGCCCGACTCCGCCGTCGCGGCCTCGGCCAGCCGCCGCAGTTCGGTGCGCAGCCGGGCGATCTCCTTGCCCCCGAGCCCGGTGCTGCGCATCAGCCCGGCCGGGACACACTCCGCCCGCCCGCGGAGCGCCGCACCCTCCTCGGTGAGGACCAGCCGCACCGAGCGCTCGTCGGCGGCCGAGCGTTCCCGCCGCACCAGCCCGGCCGACTCCAGCCGCTTGAGCAGCGGCGAGACCGTCCCGTAGTCCAGGCGGAGCGCGGCGGTGAGTTCCTTGACGGGCACCTCGCCGCGTTCCCAGAGGACGAGCATCGCCAGGTACTGGGGGTAGGTGAGGCCCAGTTCGGCGAGGAGCGGCCGGTAGGCGGCGGTCACCGCGCGCTGGGCCGCGTACAGGGCGAAGCAGAGCTGGTCGTCGAGGAGCAGGGAGACGGGCTGCTCCCCCGCCGTCGTCCGGTCGTCAGTCACCCGCCCATTCTCACGGACCGGCAGCCCGGCCGTTCCCACGGACCGGCCGGACGCCCGTTCCCAGGGGCCGGCCGGACGCCCGTTCTCAGGGACCGGCCGCCGGGGCACGCACGGACCGGGGGTCGAAGCCGAACGGCAGCTCCAGCCGGTGCGCCCGCATCAGCTCGGCGTCGCGGAGGAGTTCACCGGTCGGGCCGTCCGCCGCGATCACGCCCTCACTGAGGACGACCGCGCGGGGGCACAGCTCCAGGGCGTACGGGAGGTCGTGGGTGACCATCAGCACGGTGACGTCCAAGGCCCGCAGGATGTCGGCCAGTTCGCGCCGGGAGGCCGGGTCCAGGTTGGAGGAGGGCTCGTCCAGGACCAGGATCTCCGGTTCCATCACCAGCACCGTCGCCACCGCGACCCGGCGGCGCTGCCCGAAGGAGAGGTGGTGCGGGGGGCGGTCGGCGAACTCCGCCATGCCGACCCGGTCCAGCGCGGCCATGACCCGCTTCTCCAGCTCCGCCCCGCGCAGCCCGCCCGCCGCCGGTCCGAAGGCGACGTCCTCGCGGACCGTGGGCATGAAGAGCTGGTCGTCCGGGTCCTGGAAGACGATGCCGACCCGGCGGCGGATCTCGGCGAGGTGGCGCCGCTCGACGGGCAGCCCGGCGACGGCGACCGTGCCGACCCCGCCGGTCAGGATGCCGTTGAGGTGGAGGACGAGGGTGGTCTTGCCCGCGCCGTTCGGGCCGAGGAGGGCGACCCGCTCGCCCCGCGCCACGGTGAGGTCGACCCCGAACAGGGCCTGGTGCCCGTCGGGATAGGCGTACGCAAGGCCCCGCACCTCAAGCGAGGGCGGCGCGGCGGGGCCCCGGGGCGGCGCGGGCTCACGCGTCGGTTCGTCGGTCACAGGGACCATCCCAGCAGACAGACCACCAGCGCGAGCGCGGGCAGCACGGCCGCGTACGCCCACTGCGCCCGGCTCGCCCCCGCCTCGTCGAGCAGGGGCATCGCGCCGGTGTAGCCGCGGCTGACCATCGCGAGGTGCACCCGCTCCCCGCGCTCGTAGCTGCGGATGAACAGCGCCCCGGCCGACTTGGCGAGCACACCCCAGTGCCGTACCCCCCGTGCCTCGAAGCCGCGCGAGCGCCGGGCGACGGACATCCGGCGCAGCTCCCCGGCGATCACGTCCCCGTAGCGGATCATGAACGAGACGATCTGGACCAGCAGGGACGGCAGCCGCAGCCGCTGGAGGCCGGCGACCACGGAGCGCAGTTCGGTGGTGGAGGCCAGCAGCACGGAGGCGGCGACGCCGAGGGTGCCCTTGGCCAGGATGTTCCACGCGCCCCACAGTCCGGGCACGCTCAGCGCCACCCCCAGCACCTCGGTCCGCTCGCCGGGCACCACGAACGGCATCAGCAGGGCGAAGGCGACGAAGGGCACCTCCACCAGCATCCGCTTCAGCAGATGGCCGGGCGGGACGCGGGCGAGCACGGCGACCCCGGCGAGCAGCGCCGCGTACAGGCCGAAGGCCCAGACCGCCTGGCGCGGGGTGGAGACGACGATCAGCACGAAGCACAGGACGGCGACGAGCTTGCAGTGCGCGGGGAGCCGGTGCACGGGCGAGTCCCGTGGCACATGGAGGGCGTGCGCGTGCCCGGCTCCCATGTCAGGCGGAGCTTCCGGCCGTGTCCCGGTCCCCGCTCCCCGGCTGCCCGCCGCCGCCCCCGGAGCCGGTCCGGCGGCGGCGCACCACGATGAAGACGCCGGTGCCGGCGACGACGGTCGCGCCGACGCCGATCACCCCGGCGACGCCGCCGGAGAGGCGTGGGTCGGTGATGTCCGCGACCGCGTAGTCGGCGAGGGGCGAGTCGGCGGTGTGGTGCTCCTCGACGGACCTGTCGAAGCCCTTGTCGGAGGCGACCCGCTCCAGACCGTCGGGGTTGGCGGAGGCGTAGAAGGAGACGAAGCCGGCCAGGACCAGGGAGGCGACGAGACCCCCGGTCCAGACCTTGCGGGGCGAGCGGGCGCGCGCCGGGGCGGGCTCGGCGGCCGGGGCGTCGACCAGTTCCCCGCCGACGCGCAGCTTCAGCGGGGCGGCAAGTCCCCGGGCGCCGTACACCAGGTCGGGCCGGACCGCGAGGACGGCGCTCACGGTCAGTGCGGTGATCACCGCCTCCCCGATCCCGATGAGGACGTGCACGCCGGTCATGGCGGCGAGCACCGAGCCGATCGGGACCTCGGTGACCCCGCCGAGCGCGTAGAGCAGGACGAAGGCCGCCGCGGAGGCGGGGACGGAGAGCAGGGCGGCGACGAAGGAGGCGACGACCACGGAGCGCCGGGTGCGCGGCAGGAGGGCGGTCAGACCGCGGAAGACGCCCCAGGCGACGAGCACGGTGACGATGCCCATGAGCACGATGTTCACGCCGAGGGCGGTGAGGCCGCCGTCGGCGAAGAGGACGCCCTGCATCAGCAGGACGACGGAGATGCAGAGCACCCCGGTGTACGGGCCGACCAGGATCGCCGCGAGCGCACCGCCGAGGAGGTGTCCGCTGGTGCCGGCGGCGACCGGGAAGTTGAGCATCTGCACGGCGAAGACGAAGGCGGCGACCAGGCCGGCGAGGGGCGCGGTGCGTTCGCCGCCGATCGGCCCGGCCGGCTCCCCGCCCAGCTCGCGGCGGGCGCCGCGGAGGCTCACGGCGACGGCGCCGGCGGCGACCACGCCCGCCGCGACCGAGACCGGTGCGTCGATGAATCCGTCGGGGACATGCATGTGCGCCTCCGCTCCGGACAGAAGTACAACCGTCCAATGATAGAGACCTGTTGCAAAGGACTCGCAAGAGCGCAGAGGTCACAGATGAACATGCCCCTCAGGAGCGGGTCGAGCACTCCGCGCAAAATATGGGACATTAGAGGATAAAGCAGACGAGTGTGAGGAGCCGGTCGATGTCCCCCGCCGTCACAGAGCACGCCCGAGGTCGGATCGTCACCGACGCTCCCCAGCACCGCGCCGTCCGGGTGTCCCTCCGCTACGACCCGGTCGCGGACCCGCAGTCCGTCTGCTTCGCGTTCCCGAGCGGCCGGGAGTGGACCTTCCCCCGCGAGCTGCTGGAGGCCGGGCTGAAGGCCCCGGTCCGGCGCGGGGAGGTGGAGGTCTGGCCGTGCGGCCGGGTGCAGGCGGTCGTCGAGTTCCACACGAGCGACGGCGTCGCCGTGGTCCAGTTCGACGCGAAGACCCTGAAGCGCTTCCTCCGCCACACCGACGCGGTGACGACCGCCGCCGCCAGGGGCTGACCGCGCCCGCTCGACGCTCCCGACCACGAAGCAAGGCCGTTTCCGCGGGACCCCGGGGTCCCGCGGAAACGGCCTTCTCGCTACGCGGCGGCCCCCGTCCCCACGGTGCCGCCGCGTCGTCCGGGAGCTCGCTCCTCCGGCTCCGGACGGACCGCGCGGTCCGTCCGGAGCCGGCCCCCGGCGGCCTGCCGGCCCGCCGGGACTCCCGGAGTCCAGGGGTGCGGGCCGGACGGGCCGGCCCGCACCGGGTGGGGTCAGACGCGGACCAGTTCCCGGTCCTCGTCGGGCTCGTCGGAGCCGTCGCCGGGCTCCGCCTTGTGGAGCTTGTCGCCCTCCACGTCCAGGTCCGGCAGGACCCGGTCCAGCCAGCGCGGCAGCCACCACGCCTTGCGGCCGAGCAGCGCCAGCACCGCCGGCACGATCGCCATCCGGACGACGAAGGCGTCGAAGACCACCGCGATCGCGAGACCGAAGCCGATCATCTTGATCATCTGCTCGCTGGAGCCGATGAAGCCCGAGAACACCGCGATCATGATGACCGCCGCGGCCGTGACCACCCGGGCCCCGTGGCGGAAGCCGGTGACGATCGCCTCGCCGGGCCGCTCGCCGTGCACGTACGCCTCGCGCATCCGCGTCACCAGGAAGACCTCGTAGTCCATGGCGAGACCGAAGACCACACCGATCATGAAGATCGGCATCATCGACATGATCGGACCGGTCTGCTCGACGCCGAACACCGAGCCCAGCCAGCCCCACTGGAAGACCGCCACGACCGCGCCGAGCGCGGCGACCACCGAGAGCAGGAAGCCGAGAGCGGCCTTCAGCGGCACCAGCACCGAGCGGAACACGACCATCAGCAGCAGGAACGCCAGGCCCACCACGAGCGCCAGATAGGGCAGCAGGGCGTCGTTCATCTTCTGCGAGAAGTCGGTGTTCATCGCGGTGGCACCGGTGACGTAGACGTTGTCGCCGCTCTTCTCCCGGATCTCGTGGACCAGGTCCTCGGTCTCCACCGAGGACGGGCGGTCCTTCGGGACCACCGTGATCATCGAGGTGTCGCCGGCCTTGTTCGGGGTCGGCGGGGTGACCGCGGCGACCCCGTCCATACCCTTGACGGTCTCCACCGTGCGGTCGGCCTCGGCCTTGTCGCCGTCGACCACGACCATCAGCGGACCGTTGAAGCCGGGACCGAAGCCGTCGGAGAGCAGGTCGTACGCCTTGCGCTGGGTGGTGCTGACCGGCTGGGAGCCGTCGTCGGGCAGGCCGACCTCCAGGGAAGCGGCCGGTACCGCGACGGCGCCGAGGCCGACCACGCCGACGAGCAGCACCGCGACCGGGCGCCGGAGCACGAACCGGGCCCAGCGGGTACCGGCGTTGGGCTTGTCGGAGACCTGCTTGCCCTGCCGGACCTTCCGGCCGACCACCTTGTCCCCGGCGAAGCCGAGCAGCGCCGGGATCAGGCTGAGGGCGATCAGGACGGCGATGACCACGGTGCCGGCGGCGGCGAAGCCCATCTTGCTGAGCATCGGGATGTTGACCACCGCGAGGCCCACCAGGGCGATGACCACGGTCAGACCGGCGAAGACCACGGCCGATCCGGCGGTGCCGACGGCCCGCCCGGCGGCCTCCTCCCTCTCCCGGCCCTCGGCCAGTTCGGCGCGGTAGCGGGAGACGATGAACAGCGCGTAGTCGATGCCGACCGCGAGGCCGATCATCATCGCGAGGGTCGAGGTGGTGGTGCCGAGGTCCAGCACGTTCGCCAGGGCGGTGATCGTGGAGATGCCGATACCGACGCCGATGATCGCGGTCAGCAGCGGCAGCCCGGCCGCGACCAGCGAGCCGAAGGTGATCACCAGGACGATCCCGGCGACGATGACGCCGATGATCTCGCCCGCTCCGGTGTGCGGAATGGCCTGGAGCGCGTCGCCGCCGATCTCGACCGTCAGCCCGTCCGCCCGGGCCTCCTCACCGGTCTTCGTCAGCGCGTCGCGGGTCTCGTCGGTCAGCTCCATCGAGTTGACCTTGTAGGTGACGGAGACGTACGCGGTCGAGCCGTCCTGCGAGACGGCCTTGACGGCGTAGGGGTCGGTGACCTGGGCTATCTGGTCGGAGCCGGACTTCAGCGCGGCGACCGCGTCGGCCACCTCGGCCTTCGGGCCGGCGTCGGTCATCTTCTGCCCCTCGGGGGCCTTGAAGACGACCCGGGCGGTGGCTCCGTCGGCGCTGCCGCCGGGGAACCGTTCCTCCAGCAGGTCGAAGGCGCGCTGCGCCTCGGTGCCTGGGATCGAGAAGGACGAGGAGGTCGCGGCGGGCGCCATGGCCGCGCCGGTGCCGGCGATCGCCAGCAGGGCCACCCACAGCAGGGCGACGAGTCGGCGGCGCCGGAACGCCAGCCGGCCGAGTTTGTAGAGGAACGAGGCCACGAGGGCTACTCCCGTGTGTGAGGTGAACAGGGCAGGGGGAGCCGGCCCGACGACGAGAGCGGCGCGTCAGGTGCTGCGGGTGCTTGGTGCCTGGTGCCTGGTGCTTCGGGGAAGCGGACTTGCGGGATCCGGGTCGTGCGGGATCCGGGGGACGGTGCGGAGACGGGGAGCTCCGCGGCACCGGAGGCGGGGACGGGCACTCCGGGTGCTGTCCGGAGCGGGGAGACTCCGGGGCCGGAGCGGGGAGACTCCGGCGGGTCTTTGGATCAGGCGGATCGGATGGATCAGGCGGATCAGGCGGATCGGATGGAGCAGGTGGATCAGGTGTGCAGGACGGGCAGGACGACGGCGTCCAGGTACTCGCTCAGAAAGGCGCGGTCGGGGATCCGGTCCTCGATGAGTTCGCGGGTGACGAACGCGCCGATGAGCATATGGACGACATAGGGCAGAGCCGGGTGGTCCTGGCGGACCTCGCCCCGCTCGACCGCTCTGCGCAGCACCGCGTCCAGCCCGGTCATCTCGGGCTCGACCAGCAGTTCGCGCAGCGCCTGGTGGAGGTCGGGTGACGTGTGGACGGCCTGGAAGAGGCCCCGCATCAGCGCGGAGTCCTTCTCCATCTGACAGTCGTCCGTGCGATCGATCATCGCCTCCAAGTCCCCGCGCAGGGACCCGGTGTCGACGTCGGCCGCATGGACGGGCTTGCTGTGCCGCATGGCCTTGACGACCAGTTCGGCCTTGCTCCCCCACTGGCGGTAGAGGGTGGCCTTGCTGGCCCGCGTCCGGGCGGCGACGGCGTCCATGGTGAGGGCGTCGTAGCCGACCTCGCGCAGCAGGTCGAGCACGGCGTCGTACAGCTCCGCCTCGCGTTCGGGGGTGAGCCGGCTGCGTGGTGTCGCCATGCCGCCTCCTCACGTCCCGGGCGCGGACGCCAACTGAACGAAACCGTTTCGTACACGACGACGGTAGCCCATCCCTCCCGCGAAACGAAACCGTTTCGCTTGTGGACTGGGTCACCCCGCGGCCCGGCGGCGCGACACGCCCGCGAGTTGCCGCGCCCCGGGCCCCCGGAAAGCATTGGGGGGTGAGTGACGACGCCGCGTATCTCCGCTTCCCGCATCTGCACGAGGACCTGCTGTGCTTCGCCGCCGAGGACGATCTGTGGGTCGCCCCCCTGGTCCCGGAGGGGCAGCGGCCCGGCCGCGCCTGGCGGTTGACGGTGGACCGCACCCGGGTGGGCCATCCCCGCTTCTCCCCCGACGGCACCGGCATCGCCTACACGAACTGGCGCAGCCTCGACCCCGAGGTCCACCTCGTGCCGGTGGACGGCGGGCCGGCGAGGCGGCTCAGCTACTGGGGCTCCACCGACACCCGGGTCTGCGGCTGGACACCCGACGGCCAGATCCTCGCGGTCTCCTCGCACGGCCAGCCCTTCTCGTACTTCTCCTGGGCCTACAGCCTCTCCGTGGACGGCGCCCCCGGCGGGCGGCTGCCCTGGGGCCCGGTCGCGGACATCGCCGTGACGGACGTGGCCGAGGGCCCCTCCCAGGCCGGTGGCGCGGGCTGCGAGCGGCGCACCCTGCTGCTGACCGGCAAGCCGCCGCACGAGCCCGCCGCCTGGAAGCGCTACCGCGGCGGGGCGACGGGCCGGCTCTGGCTGCACGGCGAGCGGCTGCTGCCCGATCTGGACGGGCACCTCGACTCCCCGATGTTCGTCCGCGGGCCGGGCGCGGACCGCTGGGCGCCGGAGGAGGGCGGGCGCATCGCCTTCCTCTCCGACCACGAGGGTGTGGGCAACCTCTACTCCTGCCTGCCGGACGGCACCGACCTGCGCCGCCACACCGACCACGACGCCTTCTACGCCCGCCACGCCGCCAGCGACGGCCGCCGGGTCGTCTACCAGTGCGCGGGCGACCTGTGGATCGTCGACGCGCTCACCCCCGGCTCCGAGCCCCGGAAGCTGGAGGTCCGCCTCGGCGGCCAGCGCGCCGGGCGCCGCCCGTACCAGGTCCCGGCCGCCGCGCACGTGGACGCGCTCTCGGTCGACGAGACCGGCCGGGCCAGCGCCGTCGGGGTGCGCGGCAGCCTGTACTGGCTCACCCACCGCGACGGCCCCGCCCGCACCATCGCGGACACCCCCGGCGTCCGGGTCCGGCTGCCCGGGATGCTGGGCAGCGGCGGCCAGGTCGCCTATGTCACCGACGCGGGCGGCGAGGACGCCGTCGAGATCGCCTCCCTGCCCCGCGCCACCGGCGACCGGCCGGCCCGCCGCCTCGCCGAGGGCCGACTCGGCAGGGTCCTGGAACTGGTCCCGGACCCGGACGGGGACCGGATCGCGGTGGCCTCGCACGACGGGCGGCTGCTCCTGGTCGACGCGGACGAGGAGGGCACCGGCGAGGTGACCGAGCTGATCCGCTCGCTCAACGGCCCCGTCCGCGACCTGGCGTTCTCCCCCGACGGCGGGTGGCTGACCTGGTCCCACCCGGGTATCGGCCGCTCCCTGCGCCAGATCAAGATGGCCCGGATCGCGGACCGCACGATCGTGGACGTCACCAACGGCCGCTTCGAGGACGAGAACCCGGTCTTCACCAGCGACGGCCGCTACCTCGCCTTCCTCTCCTGGCGCGGCTTCGACCCGGTGTACGACGTGCACACCGGCGACCTGTCCTTCCCCCTCGGCTGCCGCCCGTACCTGGTCCCGCTGTCCTCGGCGACCCCGTCCCCCTTCGCGCTCACCCCGGAGGGGCGTCCGGCGGCGGGCGGTCTCGATCCGCTCGGCGGCGGGGAGGCGGGGGACGGGACGGTGATGGTGGAGACCGAGGGGCTGGAGAGCCGGGTGGTGCCCTTCCCGGTCGCCGCGTCCAAGTACTCGGCGCTGCACCCGGTGAGCGGCGGCGGGCTGGTGTGGCTGCGCTGGCCGATCTCGGGCGCGCTGGGCGAGACCTTCGCCAACCCCGCGGACACCTCCGGGCGTCCGACCCTGGAGCACTTCGACCTGGCCAAGGCGCGCAGGACCGAACTCGTCGACCATCTGGACTGGTTCGCGGTCAGCGGCGACGGCAGCCGGCTGGTCGTGGTGGACGAGGGCGAGCTGCGCGCGGTGCCCGCCACCGAGTCCGGCGACAGCGACTCCACCGTCTACCTCGACATGCGCCGCATCCTGCACGAGGTGGACCCGCCCGCCGAGTGGCGGGGGGCCTTCGACGAGGCGGGCCGCATCATCCGCGCGTACTTCTGGGACCCGGACCTGTGCGGGATCGACTGGGACGGGGTGCTCGCCCAGTACCGGCCACTGGTCGAACGGGTCTCCTCCCCCGACGAGTTCGCGGACCTGCTGCGGGAGGTGATGGGCGAACTGGGCACCTCCCACGCCTATGTCACCGCCGGACGGCGCAACGAGGGGCCGGCCCACTACCAGCGGGCGATGGGCCTGCTCGGCGCCAACCTGGTCTGCCGGGACGGGAAGTGGGTGGTGAAGCGCATCCTGCCCGGCGAGTCCTCCGACTCCAAGGCGCGCTCCCCGCTGGCCGGCACGGGCATCCGCGAGGGCGCGGTGCTCACCCATGTCGACGGCCGCCCGGTGGACCCGGTCACCGGGCCTTACCCGATGCTCGCGGCGGCGGGCGGCACCACGGTGGAGCTGACCTTCCTCCCGGCGGAGGCGGGCGGGGGCACGGCGGTGGCTTCGGACGATGGCTCGGCCGCGCCCTCGGGCGGGGCGGCGGTGGCTTCGGACGATGGCGCGGGCCCGGACGCGGGCCCGGCTCCGGGCACGGCGGGTCCCGGCGCGCGGCCGCGCCGGGTGGCGGTGGTGCCCCTGATCGACGAACGCCCGCTGCGATACCAGGACTGGGTGGCCAAGCGGCGGGACGTGGTCCGGGAGCTGAGCGGCGGCAAGTGCGGCTACCTGCACATCCCCGACATGGGCGGCTCGGGCTGGGCGCAGTTCAACCGCGACCTGCGCCTGGAGGTGTCCCGCCCGGCCCTGATCGTGGACGTGCGCGGCAACGCGGGCGGCCACATCAGCGAGCTGGTGATCGAGAAGCTGACCCGGAAGATCCTCGGCTGGGACCTCACCCGGGACGCCCAGCCGGTCAGTTACGCCTCCAACGCGCCGCGCGGCCCGGTCGTCGCCATCGCCGACGAGGCGACCTCCTCCGACGGGGACATGATCACGGCGGCGTTCAAACTCCTGGGCCTCGGACCGGTGGTGGGCACCCGGACCTGGGGCGGGGTGGTCGGGATGACGGGCCGTCACCGGCTGATCGACGGCACGGTGATCACGGTGCCGATGAACGCGGCCTGGTTCGACGCGTACGGCTGGTCCGTGGAGAACCACGGCGTGGAACCGGATCTGGACGCGCTGCGCACCCCGCTGGACTGGGCGGAGGGCCGTCACACGGACATGGACGACGCGATCCGGCTGGCGCTGGACCTGCTGCGGTCCAGCCCGGCGGCGGAGCCCCCGGACCACTCGGCGGTCCCGGACCTGCGCCGCCCGAAGCTGCCCCCGCGCGACTGACGGGGGCGGCGCACGGCCCGGGGCCGGGTGCGCGGGCCCCCCGCACACCCGGCCCCGGCGCGGGAACCGACCCGTGCCGTCAGGCGGGCGTCTCAGGCGGGCGCGTCCGCCGGGCGTTCCGCCTCGTCGGCGGCTCCGCCCGCCCCCACCAGGCCGGTCGGGACGGTGGCCAGCCGCGGCTCGAAGCGGCGCATCTCCCGCTGCCCCACCGTCGCGATCAGCCCCGGCAGATACCCGCGCACCGACTGCATCCCGCGCAGCCACCACTGCGCGTACACATGGGCCGAGCGCCGCTCGATGCCTGAGACGATCCGGTCCACGGCCGGGCCGAGCGGGTACGTCCGGTTCGACGGCCACGGCAGCCGCTGCCGCAGCTCGCGCATCACGTCGTCCTGGTCCGCGCCGCGCACCATGTCCGTGTCCGTCCAGGACAGATAGCCGACGCCGACCTTCACCCCCCGGTAACCGACCTCGGCGCGCAGGCTGTGCGCGAACGCCTCCACGCCCGACTTGGACGCGCAGTACGCGGACATCATCGGCGCGGGCGTGATCGCGGCGAGGGAGGCTATCTGGAGGAAGTAGCCGCGGCTCTCCAGCAGGACCGGCAGGAAGGCCCGTCCGGTCACCGCGCTGCCGATCAGATTGACCTCGATCACCCGCCGCCACGCCACCGGGTCGGAGTCGAGGAACGGCCCGCCGGCGGCCACGCCCGCGTTGGCGACCACGACGTCCACCTTGCCGAAGCGCTCCTTCACCTCCCGGGCGACCCGGGCCATGGCCTCGTGGTCGGTGACGTCCGCGTGCCAGTGGTCGCAGTCGCTGTGCAGCCGGGCCGCGACCTTCTTCAGCTCGTCCGGCTCCAGGCCGACCAGCGCCACCTTGGCGCCGCGCGCCGAGAGCTTGCGGGCCAGCAGTTCGCCGACGCCGCGCGCGGCGCCCGTGACGACCGCGACCTGTCCGTCGAGGCTCTGCCTGCTCATGCTGCCTCCTCCTCGGCCGGCGCCCCGCCGGCCCTCGTCGTCCCCGGCGCGCCGCCGGACACCCGTTGTCCCGGTACCCCGGCCGAACCGCCGCCGGGCGACCCGCCGGCGTCCGGCCCGTGGGCCTCCGACCCGCCGGCGTCCGGCCCGTGGGCCTCCGCCCCACCCGCCGACAGCCCTGCCACGCGCACGAGTTCGCGGATCTTCGCGGTGACCGCCTCCGGCGCCTCCACCGGGGTCATGTGCCCCATGCCCGCCAGCTCGACGAGTTCCCGGCACTGCGGGAGGTCGAGCGCGAGCCGCTTGGCGTGCACCAGCGGGGTCAGCCGGTCCACCGTTCCGGCCAGGACGATGACGGGCAGGTCGAGCGCGCGCACGCCCTCGTCCAGGTCGAGATCGCCGAGCACCTGCGACCAGTCCACCCGGGCCCGGCGCGGGCAGGCGTGCACGATGCGGGCGCAGGCGTCGACCCGCTCCGGCGCCGAACCGGGCCCCATCGTGGCGTACTTGAGGATGGCGCGGGAGACGGGTGTGACCGGCCCGAGGGGCGCCCTGGCGCCCAGGACCAGGTGGGTGAGCCGGCTGCGCAGCGGACCCGGCCGCAGCGGCACCACCAGCGACTCGTCGGCCAGCCGGGCGCTGCCCGTGCTGCACAGCAGCACCGCGGCGGCGTGCTCGCGGAAGGCGGGGCGGGTCGCCGCCGCCATGATGGTCATACCGCCCATGGAGTGGCCCGCGACCACGGCCCGTTCGCCCGGTGCGAGGACGGTACGGAGCACCGCCTCCAGGTCGTCCGCGAGCCGTTCCGTGCCGACCTCGGCCGCCGGGGTGCGGCCGTGGCCGCGCTGGTCGTAGGCGACCACCCGGTGGTCGGCCGCGAGGTCCCGGATCTGGGCCGCCCAGAAGTGGGTGGAGCAGGTCCAGCCGTGCGCGAGGACCACGGTCGGAGCGCCCTCGGGGCCGTGCACCTCCACGTGGAGGTGCGAGCCGTCGGCAGAGACGGCGGTGAGCTCGTGCGCGGGGACGGGCGGTGCCCCCGCCCGCTTCAGCAGCCTGCTCATGCCACGGCCTCCTTGCCGGCCCGGCCGGCCCTGCCCGTCGCGGACGCCTCGTCCGTCGCGGACGCGGGGGCCGCGGCCGGGACGGCGGCGGGGCGGGGCCGGCGCACGACCTCGTACTCGGACAGGTCCACCCGCCGGGTGGCGTTGCGGAACTCGGTGGTCGTGCCCGGCCAGATCGTGGTGTTGCGGCCGCTCGCGTCCAGGTACCAGCTGGTGCAGCCGCCGGTGTTCCACACCGTGCGCTTCATGCGCTCCTGCACCCGCCGGTTCCACGCGTGCACGGCCGAGGCCCGGGCGGAGAGCACGCTGTTCTCGCCGAGGACGGTCAACTGGCGCAGGTAGTCGGCCATGTAGTTCAGCTGGGACTCGATCATCAGGATCATGGAGGAGTTCCCGAGGCCCGTGTTGGGGCCGATGATGGTCATCCAGTTGGGGAACCCGGCCGCGGTCGCGCCGCGCAGCGACTCCATGCCGTCCTTCCACGCCTCCGCCAGCGTGATCCCGTCGGCGCCCACCACCCGGTCCGCGATCGGCATGTCGGTGACGTGGAAGCCGGTGCCGAAGACGATCGCGTCGACCTCGGCCTCCGTCCCGTCCGCCGCCACCACGGTCGAACCGCGCACCTCGCTCAGCCCGGAGGCGACCACGTCCACGTTGGGCTGGGCGATCGCCGGGTAGTAGGTGCTGGAGAGCAGGATGCGCTTGCAGCCGATGCGGTAGTCGGGCGTCAGCTTGGCCCGCAGCGCCGGGTCCTTGATGGACTTGGCCATGTTCGCCTTGGCGAGCCGCTCCACCAGGCCGAGTTCGTTCGGCCGCTTGGTGAACGCCTGGACCTGGAGCTCCCGGATGCCCCAGAGCAGCCCGCGCCGGGCCGCGCCCGTGAACGGGAGCTGCCGGTGCAGCCAACGCTCGGCCCCCGAGATCCTGCGGTCGACCCGGGGCATGACCCACGGCGGGGTCCGCTGGAAGAGCGTCAGGTTCGCGACCTTCGGCTGGATCGCGGGCACGATCTGGATCGCCGAGGCGCCGGTGCCGATCATGGCGACGCGCTTGCCGGTCAGGTCGTAGTCGTGGTCCCAGCGGGCCGAGTGGAAGACCTTCCCGGGGAAGGTGTCCAGACCGGGGATGTCCGGCGTCCTGGGGTCGGAGAGCGGCCCGGTCGCGGAGACCACGACCTGCGCGGTGAAGCGTCCCCGCGAGGTCTCGATCTCCCAGCGGGCGGTGTCCGCGTCCCACTCCATCCGCAGCACCTCGTGGTTGAGCCGCAGGTGGGGGCGGAGCCGGAAGGTGTCCGTGACGTGCTCCAGGTACGCCCGGATGTGCTCCTGGCCGGAGAAGGTCCGCGGCCACTCGGGGTTGGGCGCGAAGGAGAACGAGTAGAGGTGGGACGGCACGTCGCAGGCGCAGCCCGGGTAACTGTTGTCACGCCAGGTGCCGCCGACGGAGTCCGCCCGCTCCAGCACCACGAAGTCGGTGATCCCCTCGCGGCGCAGCCGGACGGCGGCGCCGAGGCCGCCGAAGCCGGATCCGATCACCGCCACACGTACGTGCTCGTGCTGCCGCTCCTGCTGCTCGGTCATGCCTGTGCCTCCCGCTGAAACCGCCGAACGTCCCGTGTCGCCGTTCCGTGAGGGGCGACGCCCCCACGGAAACGCTGCCACCAATCACTGGCATGGTTGGGAGAGTAGAGCAGCGGCATACCGAGCGGTAGGGGTAGGACCCGACAAGTTACCGGCGGTACAACATAGGCTTCCGGTGTGACTGGAGCGCGTGAGTACCGCATGGAGGAATTGGCCGAGGCGGCCGGCATCACGGTGCGCACCCTGCGCTTCTACCGCGAGCGGGGGCTCATACCGCCGCCCCGCCGCGAGGGCCGGATCGCCTGGTACGACGACCACCACCTGGCCCGGCTGCGCACCATCGCGGGCCTGCTGGAACGCGGGCACACCCTCAACGGCATCGCGGACCTGGCCGCCACGTTCGACAGCGGACGAGACGTGGGCGAGGCCCTCGGACTCGTCGAGCCGACCGAGGAGACCCCGGTCCGGCTCACCCCGGAGGAGCTGGCCGACCACTTCGAGGGCGAGGTCACCCCGGAGAATCTGGCGAAGGCCCTGGAGCTGGGTTACCTGGCCGTCGACGGCGACGAGCTCGTGCACGTCAGCCGGCGCCTGCTGGACGTCTCGGCCGCGCTGGTGCGCGAGGGCGTCCCGCTCCCGGCGGTCATGGAGGCGGGCGTGCGCATCCGCGAGCACGCCGAGGCGCTGGCCGACCTCTTCGCCGAGGTGATGCTGAAGCACGCGGACGGGGCGGCGGACGTGGAACGGCTCCGTCCGCTCGCCAAGAGCGTGGTCGACGCGGAGCTATCCATGGCGATGGACCGCCGCCTGGCGGGCGAGCGCGCGCCGGGACCGCGCCCGCCGGGGCCGACGGCACCCGCCTGACGGGTCCGGGGCTGGGCCTACCCGGGCCCGCCTGACGGGTTCAGGGCGGTGCCTGCCCCGGCCCGCCCGACGGGTCCGGGGCGGGCCGGGTCAGGCGAGGCGGTAGACCGCGCTCACCGGCGCGTGGTCGCTCCACCGCTCCGCGTGCGTCGCCGCCCGCTCGACCCACGCCTTCACCGCGCGCTCCGCGAGCCCCGGCGTCGCGACCTGCAGATCGATGCGCCAGCCCGTGTCGTTGTCGAAGGCGCGCCCGCGGTAGGACCACCAGGAGTACGGCCCCTCCTGCTCCGGGTGGAGGGCGCGGACCACGTCCACGTACCCGGCCTCGTCGTAGACCCGCGAGAGCCAGGCGCGCTCCTCCGGCAGGAAGCCCGCGCTCTTGCGGTTGGCCCGCCAGTTCTTGAGGTCCGCCTCCTGGTGGGCGATGTTCCAGTCGCCGCAGACCACGACCTCGCGGCCGTCCGCCGCCGCGCGCTCCCGCAGCCCCTTCAGGTACGGCAGGAACTCGTCCATGAAGCGGACCTTCTCGTCCTGCTTCTCGGTCTCCGCCTCACCGGACGGCAGATAGAGGCTGGCGACCGTGACACCGGGCAGGTCCGCCTCCACGTACCGGCCGCTGCCGTCGAACTCGGCCGAGCCGAAGCCGGTCCGGACCGCGTCCGGCTCCCGCCGTGTGAAGAGCGCCACACCCGCCCGGCCCTTGGCCGAGGACGGCGCGAAGACCGTGGACCAGCCCTCGGGGCTGTGCACCTCGGCGGGGAGCTGCTCCTTCTCGGCGCGCACCTCCTGGAGGCACACGACATCGGCGGAGGTGCCGGCCAGCCACTCCACGAAGCCCTTCTTGGCGGCGGCCCGCAGACCGTTCACGTTCACGGAAGTCACGGTGATCAAAACATGCTCCTGCAGAGTGGCTGTTCATCATGGGGTCAGGAACCGTCGGCCCACGGGCCAGGTTCCCACACCGGCCGGCGCGCGACTCGCGGCCCGGTCGGGGCACGCACGAGCGGGGACCTGGTGCAGCAGCCGCCTCGACAGGCTGTCCCTGCGGTCCAAAGATCACCACACGGCGCCACCGCCGACCGCGGGACAGAGCGCTCGTGTTCGACAGGCCCGGACCCGGCCGCCGTCGCGGCGTCGACCGGACCTGTCAGCGCCCGTACGACAACGCCCTGGTGGAGAGCGAGATCGGCCGGTCCGAGGGCGAACCGGCGTCTCTACCGAGGCCGGGGCGGTTCGCAGAGCGGTTCAGCAGCCGGTGACCTGGGCCAGGAGCGAGACGAGTCGTGTGATTGAGGCCGGCGTGAGGGCTGCGTAGCCGATGATCAGGCCGCCGCGCGCGTCTGGCGGGGATACCAGACGGCATTCCGCGAGCCCCTGGACGTCGAATCCGTTGCCGCGCAACAAGGCCAGCACGGTCGACTCATCCACTCCGGGTGGGAGCTCCGCCAGCAGGTGCAGGCCACTGGCGTCGCCGCGCACCACGATGTCTGACGCGGTAGCAGCGAGTTCGGCGACCAGGTGCGAGCGCCGCGCATGGTAGTTGCGGCGCATCTGGCGGACGTGCCTGTCGTAGTTGCCGGTCAGCAGCATGTGCGCGAAGGCCAACTGGTCCATCGCCTGCCCCGACCCGTTCGTCGTGGCACGGCGTTCCACGAGGCGTTGGTGCCAGGTCTGCGGGCCGGTCATCCAGCCCAGCCGCAGCGCGGGGGCCAGAGTCTTACTGACCGAGCCCAGCAGGACGGTCACATCCGGGGCCAAGCCCTGCAGACATCCGACAGGGTCGCGGTTGTAGCGGAACGCGCCGTCGTAGTCGTCCTCGATGAGCAGGACGTCG
Source organism: Streptomyces sp. CNT372 (assembly GCF_000377145.1). Lineage (NCBI taxonomy): Bacteria > Bacillati > Actinomycetota > Actinomycetes > Kitasatosporales > Streptomycetaceae > Streptomyces > Streptomyces sp. CNT372. The sequence continues at coordinate 184,204 of NZ_KB897779.1, forward strand.
TGCGCACGGGCCAGGTCGATGAGAGCACGTCTGCGCGGAGCCGACAGCAGCACACCGGTCGGGTACTGATGCGCCGGCGTGAGCAGGACCGCACCCAGCCGGCCCGGCTCTTGAACGGAATCCACCATGATGCCCTCGTGATCCACCGGTATCCCGACCACGTCGAGCCCCAGCCCGGCCATGAGGTCGCGCGTACCAGGACTGGCCGGGTCCTCTACGGCGATACGCTGCCGACCGGTCGCCGTCAGTACGTCGGCGAGCAGCGCCAACCCCTCGGCGACTCCGTTGACCACCAGCATCAGCTCCGGATCGACCACCGCGCCCCTCGTACGACGCAGGTGCCCAGCCAGCTCGACACGCAGCTTCTGATGTCCCCGGGGGTCCCCGTAGCTCAGATCCGCGTTGCCCATGGTGCTGAGCGCGTGCCGGTACGAGGCGAGCCATTTGGTACGGGGGAAGCCACTCAAGTCCGGCAGGCCGGGGCGGGCCACCGGGGCCGGCGCCGACAGCTGCGGCGGTGCCGGGCTCGCTCTGGTGACCGAGTCGGCGACCCACGTACCGGCACCCTGGCGTGCGAGAAGGAAACCTTCGGCGAGCAGTTGCTCATATGCGGCAACGACCACGCCCCTGGAGACGCCGAACACATCAGCCACCGACCGGCTGGGCGGCATGAGCGTGCCCGACGGCATGTCTCCGGTGCGAATCAGATCACGCAGCAGGCCAATGAGCCGCAGTGCCAGCCCGCCGGAACCGCCACCCTCCAGATCGCCGAGCGCGATGCGCAGTTCCTCCGCCGAGCACCTGCGAATTGGTCCCTCGAAGTGCCCTGCGGATTGGCTCTTGCGACGGTCCATTACCCCATCCTAACTTCGCCGCATGATGAGAGGTAGCGTGTTCGCGGCTTCCGCGATGATCATGGTCGGCAGCTCGGTCGCCGTAATGGGGTTGCTCCGCCACTTCCCCGTCTACGCTGGTCAGGCACTGCGGTTCGCACTCGCCGCAGCCTTGCTTCTGATCGTCCTGAAGAGACAGGAACGCCGTAACGGCGAGCGTCCTCCGAAGGTGACCGGTCCGCAGTGGCTGCGCATCGCCGTGCTGGCCGCGATCGGAATGGTCGGCTTCAATGTCGCGGTCGCGGCGGCCGAGCGGCATACCGATCCGGCACTGGTCGGCGTGATCGTCGGCTGCGCACCTGTGGTCATCGCCCTGACAACCCCACTACTGGCCAGGACGTCCCCGAGTGGACGCATCCTGCTCGCAGGCGTGGTCGTCACAGCCGGCGCCGCAGTGGCGCAGGGCCTCGGTTCGTCCGCCAGTCTCCTCGGCGTGGCCCTCTCCGTGGGGGCACTGTTCGGAGAGGTCGCCTTTGCTCTGGTCGCGACGCCGCTGCTCGCGACCCTTGGCCCCTTGCGCGTCTCCACCTACGCGTGTGTGGCAGCCGTCCCCCTCTGCCTGATCGGCATGATCACGACGGGCCAGTACGCGGTGCCCGACACGCGTGAACTGATGGCGCTGGTCTGGCTCGGCGTGGTGGTCACCGCATGTGCGTATGTGCTGTGGTTCACCTCCGTCAGCGCGATCGGCCCCGAGCGGGCCGGCCTGTTCACGAGCCTCATCCCCATCAGCGCCGTAGGCGTCACCGCGCTGATCGGGACCGGCGAGCCCACTTCGGGTCACGTGATCGGCGCGATCGTCGTTCTTCTCGGGCTGCTGGTCGGCCTGACCGCGAGCAAGGAGCCAGAGCTCGTCGTGGCCGGCCACCGCGGGTGAGCCCTCCTTCGGCAACCCTCTTCGGGCGGCTGCCCGACAGTTCTCGGCTCGGCCGCCGACGGAGCCGGGGCCGTCTCGGTGCCTGTGGCGAGGCTGCTCCGGCTGAGGGCCAGGGTGCCCTCTCGGGCGGACGCCGGATGCCACCGCTCCGGTCTGGGGGTGCTCGCAGGGGGACGGGTGGGTCTGCTGGTCAGCAAGAATTCGGTGGCGGCAGCCGTCACTGGCTGCCGCGTCCCGGTCAGGCCCCGTGCCGCGCGCCGTACGCCGAGGTCGGCGGTGGGTGCCTACGGGCGGCGGGTGAAGGAGTGCAGCCGGTCGACCTGGGTGAAGCCCGCCCGGTCGTACATGCCGTTGGCCGCGGTGCGGTCCCGCTCCGGATCACCGGCGGGTGCGTCGTCGTCGACGTAGAGACCTCGCGGGCGCCGAGTCCGGCCAGCACGTCCAGGGCGGAGCCGAGCAGGGCCAGGCCCATGCCCCGGCCCCGGGCGGCCGGGGTGACGCCGATCCACCACAGCACGCCGATCCCGGCGACCGGTCGCCCGATGGTGGCCTCCGCCAGGAGTTCCCCGCCCTCCCGCACCTCCAGCTGCTTGCCCGGCGGGTCCTCGCAGTCCTGAACGGTGCAGTTCCCGGCGTGCGGCAGCCCGGCGATCGGCAGCCGCGCGCGCATGTAGCGCCACACGTCACGGCCGGTGAGACCGGCACGCTCGAGAGCCGCCCGAGTGGCCTGGCGGTGGCCGGCCGGCAGGCCCTCCAGCCCAAGGGTCAAGGCGGAGGCGAACTCGAAGGCGTGCACCTCGCGCCGGCCGAACTGGTCGAGTGCGCGGGCGATCAGGGCCTGCGCGACGACCCGCTCCTCACGGCAGTGCAGCCACAGGACGAACCCGGCCCCGTCGCCGGGGCGGATGGCGTAGGAGACGACGCCGAGCACCACGCCTGTCTCGTCGCAGACCACCTCGGTGACCGGCGGGGCCAGCTCGGCCCACCATCCGCCGTCGATGAACGAGCGGCCTGCCAGGGCCTGGTCGAGCATCGCGGGCGTGGTGATCGGCTGGCCGGGCAGCCGGTCGGCGCCGACCAGGTCGAGCACGGCCGGCTCGTCGCCGGTCCGGTAGGGCCGCACCCACAGCTGTGTTGCCGCGCGGGATGTCGTGAACGCCACGAGTGTGGTCACCTTCCTTGCCGTCTTCCCCCAGCCTGGCCCCGCCGCGACAGCGGCCTGCCACTCACCCCGTCACACAGGCCAGGTGCGAAACGTTCCAGCGGCGCATGACGTCACGGTGATCATGGGCAGCCTCCCGACCCCGGGGCCGGGAGCCGGGCACCTTTCGGACAGCCGTACGCTTTTCAACATGCAGCTCAGACCCACGGCCTTCGACCACCCCGACGCGGTGAAGCTCAACGACCGGGTCCAGCTCGAGTACATCGAGCGCTACGGCGACGGCGAGGGCGACGCCACGCCCCTTGACGCGTCCATGTTCGTGCCCCCGCGCGGGCTCTACCTCCTCGCGTACAACGGCGACCACCCCCTGGCCACCGGCGGCTGGCGCACCCAGGACGCCAACGACATGGGGTACTCGGACGGTGACGCCGAGCTCAAGCGCATGTACGTGGTCCCCGAGGCCCGCGGCCTGGGCCTCGCCCGCCGCATCCTGGCCGCCCTGGAGGACGACGCCCGCGCCGCCGGCCGCGTCCGCATGGTCCTGGAGACGGGCGACATGCAGCCCGAGGCCATCGCCCTCTACGCCTCCAGCGGCTATGAGCCCTGCGCCAAGTTCGGCCACTACCGCTACTACGAGAGCAGCCGCTGCATGGCCAAGCCGCTGCGCCTCGCGGCCTGACCCTCCGGGCCCGGCCCCCGCCCACCCCACGCCGCCCTCACCGCCCGGCGGTCGTAGGTCCCGGTGGGGACGGCACCCTGGCCCGTAGCCCTCCCGGAGGACCGCAGGAGGGTCACGGAGGGGGACTACGACGGCCCCCTCCCCCGCCTACCGTCATGATCACCGAGCTGTGAAGGACAGTGACATGACGGTTCATCAGACGACGGCGGCCCGGCCGGAGGCTCTCTCCCCGCCCCTGCCCCCGCCCGCGGCGGACGGTGGCGGCCCTGACAAAGGGACCGGCGAAGCGGCCGGCACAGGGGCCGGCGGCAAGGCGTTCGCGCCCGAGTACCAGGGGGCCCTGGGCTCCCTGTCGGTCAACTCCTCGCTCCACGAGGTCGTCGAGCGCGGCCTCGCGGAACTGCGGGCCGCCGAGGCCGCCGGCGACCACCGGGAGTCCGCGCGCTGCGGGATAGCCGTCGCGGAGGCGTACCGCCGACTGGGCCGGATCGAGGACGCCGAGCGGATATGGAAGTCCAGCTACCGCACCGCCCGCGTGGCGGGCGACCTCGGCGGCATGGCCTGGGCCGCCTGGAGCGGCGGCACCCTCGCACGGCAACGCGGTGCGCTCCCCCTCGCGTACCGACTGCTGCGCATCGCCGCCGACCTGGGCGAACGCGGCGGGGACGTGGTCGCCCGTGGCTACTCGCTCGCCGGGCTTGCCGAGACCGGCCGCATCCAGGGCGACTACGAGGCCGTGGGCCGCCTGCACGAGCAGCTGCTCGCCGAGGCGCGCCGCCGGGGCGAGGCCCGCCACACGGTGTGGGCGCTGGAAGGCATCGCGCAGATGCACCGCAACACCGGCTCCTTCGACACCGCCCTCGCCCTCTTCGAGGAGGCGGCCCGGACGGCCGAGCGCGCCGACGACCGGCGCGGCCGCGCCTGGGCGCTGCGCGGGGTCGCCGATGTGCTCTCCGCCCGCGACGGCGACACGGACCGGGCCCTCACCCTGCTGGCCCAGGCCGCGGAGCTGTGCCGGGAGATACGCCTGGCGGGCGCCCTGGCGTACAACCGCAAGATGCGCGGCAACGTCCTCTACCGGGCCGGGCGTTACACGGAGGCCCGGGAGGAGTACACACGCGCGCTGGCGGAGTTCCGGGAGATGGAGGAGGCGCGGGGCACGGCGCTCGCCCGGCTGGGTCTGCTCAAGTCCCGGGCCAGGCTGGGCCGGGACGCCGCGGAGACCGCTTCCGAGCTGGCGGACCTGCACGGTGAGCTGCGCCGGATCGGCCTGCTGCACGCGGACCGGGTGGTCGTGCGGGCGGCGAAGGAACTGGGCGTCGAACCGCCGCCGGGAGCGGAGGCGGAGGCGGAGGCCGCGGGCACGGGGACGGTGGTCACGGGCACGGGCAAGGGGGCGGTGGCCACGGACACGGGGGCGGTCCGATGAGCCCTGGCCGTTCCGCCGCCGCCCCGCCCGCTCCCCCGGCCCCACCGGTCCGTGCCGAGGAGGCGCGGTCCGCCCTGGACCGCTGCCGCGCGCTGGCCCGCCCGGCCCTGTCCCGCGCACTCGGCGAACTGGACCCGTGGACCGGGGAGATGGCCGCGTACGCCCTCGGATGGCAGGACGTGCACGGCGCCCCCGCGCCCGGCGCCTCCCAGGGAAAGGGCGTCCGCCAGACCCTCGCCGTGCTGGGCGCGGAGGCGGCCGGCGCACCGGGTGCGGCGGGCGTCCCGGCGGCGGTCGCGGTCGAACTCGTCCACGCCTTCTCCCTGCTGCACGACGACCTGATGGACGGCGACGAGACGCGCCGCCGCAGGCCCACGGTCTGGAAGGCGTACGGCCCGGGGCCGGCGGTCCTCGCGGGTGACGCGCTGTTCGCCCTCGCCGTGCGGACGGTGGCGCACACCCCGGACGCCGTCGCCCCCGCCGCGATGCGCCGGCTCTCCGTGGCCCTGGCCGATCTGGTCCGGGGACAGGCGCAGGACCTGGTGCACGAGGACCGCCCCTGGCAGGGCGCGGGCGCGGTGAGCCCGCAGGAGTACCGGGTCACCGCGGAGCTCAAGACCGGTTCCCTGCTCGGCTGCGCGGTGGCGACGGGCGCGCTCCTGGGCGGGGCGGACGAGGAGGCCGTGGAGGCCCTGGACCTGATGGGACGTCATGCGGGCGTGGCGTTCCAGCTCGTGGACGACGTCCTCGGCATCTGGGGCGACCCGGCCGCGACGGGCAAGCCGGTCCACGGCGATCTGCGGCGCCGCAAGAAGACCTACCCGGTCCTCGCCGCCCTCGCGTCCGGCGACCGCGCGGCCCGTGACCTGGCCGCCCTGCTGTCCGACCCGGCGTGCGGCCCGGCCCCGACGTTCGCCCCGAAGCCTGCGTGCGACTTGACGCCGGCGTGCGACACGGACCCGGCGCGGGCCGGGGGACGGGGCGCCGGGCTCCCGGGTGACGCGGACGACGCGTGGGCGGCGCGGGCCGCCGCGCTGGCGGAGGCGGCGGGCGGACGATCGGCGGCCCTGGCCGAGGCGGGCCGCCATCTCACCGCCGCCCGCGCCGGCCTGCGCGCCGCCCCCCTCGCACCGGGTGCCGCCCGCACGATCGACGCCCTGCTGACCCGCCTCCACACCCGCACGGGCTGACCCGGCTCCACACCCGCACGGGCTGACCCGCCTCCACATTCGCACGGGCTGACCCGCCTCCACATTCGCAGGGGCTGACCCGGCTCCGCGCGCACCCGCAAACGCCGAGGTCCCGGCCCGACACCAGGTCGGACCGGGATCCCGGACACCGCACGGTCCGTGGCCGTCAGGCGGTGGCGTCCGGCTCCCTCCTGCGTCGCCGCGTCCACCACACCAGCGCCCCGCCGGCGGCGGCGATCGCCGCCGCGATACCCGAGATCAGGCCGACGGGCGTGTCCGAACCGGTGTCGGCCAGGTCCCCGCCCGGCCCCTTGCCCGGCTCCCTGCCCGGCGGCACCGGCTGCGGGGAGCCGTCACCCGGCCCCGAGGGGTCCGGCGCCGGGTCCGACGGCGGCGGCCCGCCGGGCTCCCCCGGCTTCGTCGGGGAGGGCGTCGGCGTCGGCGTCGGATCGGACCCGTCGCCGCCACCGCCCGGGTTGTTCCCGGCGGTGTTGCCGCCGAGGTAGAGGGTGCCGGCGTTCTCGGCGTCGTCCGTCATCGCCCGGACCGAGGTGTCCTTGGTGCGCGGCAGATAGCGGTGCTCGGCCTTGAAACGCTGGGCGGAGACGTTCCGCTTCGGCGCCTTGGACATGTCGACCCCGCCGACGATGTAGATCATCGTCCCGCCGGCCGTGGGCACGTCGTACTGGAACTCGCCCTCCGTGTAGATCTTCCGGTACTTCTGGAACAGCTCGTTCTTGTCCCACTTCTCGTTCGGCGCGCGCAGCGGCCACCGGGAGACGTCGTCGCTGTCGATGATCTTCCGGTAGTCCGTGGGCGCGGCCGCGTCCTGCTGGCGGACGAACTCCGCGGCGACCCGTGCGTTGTAGACGCGCCGCAGGTCCGCGTAGTGCGGGGCGGTGTTGATCTGCTTCTCGACCGCCGGGACGATCATGGCGTCGATCACCGCCTGGGCGGCCCGGGTCTGTGCCTCGTCGGGTGTGCAGATCGGCTCACCGGGTCCGGGCGTCTGCGTCGTCTGCGCGGTGGACTTCAGGCGCAGGGGCGCGTCCAGGATGTAGATCCCGCCGTCCTGCTCGCGCACCTGGGCGGGCTTGGGCTCGATCCAGTTCCGCAGGCCCGGCATACAGGGCTTGCCGTCCTCCTTCGGCAGGGCCGCCCAGTAGCGCCGGCCGAGATCCGTCGCCGGGTCCATGGCCTTGTAGAAGTCGTGCTTCATCCGGAGGTCGGCTTCGAGCAGGACCCGCCCGGCGTCGGTCCTCCCGAAGCGCGCGTCCATGATCCGGTCGGGCTCGTCCGGGTTGAGGTTGACCCAGAACTTGTCCGGCGTCAGGGCCAGCCAGGTGTTGAACGCGTCGGAGATGAGCTGGGCCTTGGCCTTGCCGCCCCAGCCGGAGTTCTCCTCCGGGTCCTCCTTGGCGCTGAAGGCGTAGTCGACGCCCTTGCCCTTGACCGGCTTGCCGACGTACTTCAGCTCCAGGGTGGAGAAGTCCACCCCGCCCGGTCCGCGCAGCGCGCTCCGCCCCGGGCACCTGACGCGCGGCCTCGATCTGGCGGCGCATGGTCTCCGGCGTCGGCTGCGAGCGGTTGATCATGTCCGCGCCGCCGGTGCGCGCCCCGGGCTGTCCGGGCGGTGCCATCAGCCCGTTGCCCGGCTTGTGGGGGCTGCCGCCGGCCGGGGGCCTCTCCACCGCCGAGGACAGGTGCTGGTAGGTGGTGATGGCGCGGGACGGCGCGTTGCCCCGCAGTTCGTTCACGAACTTCGTGGTCCCGGCCTTCTGCTGCTGGCCGTGCACGATGGTGTAGCGGGACCCGTTCCACTTCGGGTCCTTGGACCAGGCGCGGTCCTTCGGCGCCTGCTTGGGGTCGTGCTTGCCGTTGGACTTGATCTCGACGATGTGGTTGGTGCGCTTGTTGTACGCGTCCAGGGTCCGCCGGTGCTCGACTCCGGTGTCCGGGTCCTTGAAGACCACGTCCTTCTGGCAGATCCAGTCCGGGCCCACCAGCCCCATGTCCCGTACGACCTTGGCCTCGTAGGCCTTGCCGCGCGGGTCGTGGCCGGACGGCGGTATGTACGCCTCGCGCAGCCAGGTGCCGAAGTCGGCCCAGCGGTCCGGGTAGTTCTTGCGGGCTTTCTCCCAGTAGGCGTAGACCCGCTCCCTGGTGCCCTTCCTGTAGTCGTCGGGGTTGTCGCTGAACTCGCCCGGCTCGGGGGCGGGCAGCCCGTCCCACCTCAGTCCGCCGTTGACGTAGTCGTAGGTGTCCCAGAGCGCCTTGACGCGGGAGGCGTCACCCGCGGGCAGTCCGCCCGGGCGCACCCCCTTGATGCCGTACAGCTCGTCGCAGCGCTTGCCCGGGTTGAGCGGCTTCGGGCCGGGCGCCGCGCCGGCCGTTCCGGTGAGCGCCGGCAGCGCGCCGAAGGACATCACCGCGGCGCAGGCGGCGGCGACGGCGGTGCGCGTGAGCGTGCGCAGGCGGCCTTGTCGTGATCGTGGTGTCGTTGGGTGCACGTCGATTCCCTGAGGGCCCCCACAGGGCAGTCTCCCGCACGGCACCAGGGCCCCCGTGGTCGATTGGCACCGGCGAGAACCGTCACCCTAGGGGTGTCATGCACCTGAAATTCTGGGGTTCGGCCGGCCTGTCGCCGACCAACTCCGTTTGTCCACAGGATCGTTGCAAGCGGTACCGGGCACCACCGTTAGAGTCGCCCGGTATGGGCTTCGAGAACGACGAGGACGGCTCCGCGGACGAGTTCGACGACGGCGTCGACGACGAGGCCACGTGGCTCGCCGACCAGGAGAGGCAGCACGCGGTGGACCGGCTCCGCTGCGACAACCCCGTCCTGAACGAGTGGCTGGCCGCGCGGCGGGCCGCGTTCCCGGCGTGGGCACAGCGGTACGGCGGCGACTGGGACTTCGGCCTCGCCTCGCTCGACCGGCTCGAAGCCCTCCTGCGCTCCTCCTTCTCCTCCTACGAGGAGGCCCGCTCGCAGCAGGACGACCCCTTTCTGCTGGGCGCCGCCTGGTACCTGGGCGAGGTGCACAACCGCGCCTGCGGCACCGTCTGGCAGCTCCACCCGGACGCGCCGGACCACCCGCCGTACACGGCGCAGCCGTTCGTGAAGGTCCCCTGGGAGCGGAAGGACGAGTACGAGGACGCCGAGGGCATCGAGGACGACGCCCGCCCCCTGTACGCCCCGGCCGACGGCATCTGCCGCCTCTTCACGGACGGCCCGCCCCGGCATCTGCGGGACGCGTTGGACCGCTACGACCCGACGGCCTAGTTCCGGGCCCGGAGCGAGGGCCCCTCGCTCCGGAACGACGAAATCCCGCCCAGCTGGATGAGCTGAACGGGATCCCGTGAACCGTCCGACCGGAGTCGTACGAGTCGTTGTGGACCTGTGGGGATTTGAACCCCAGACCCCCTCGATGCGAACGAGGTGCGCTACCAGACTGCGCCACAGGCCCTTGCGACGTGTGAAACTCTAGCATCCCGATCGCGGTGCTCAAAAATCCGTATCCCCGCGGCCTTCGGGCGGAGTGCCGGCCCTCCCGGACCCGCTCCCACCTGCGGCCCCGCCCCGGGGTGATCACACGTCCGGCGGTCGCGCCGACCGCCGGGCCCGTGATCGTCCGGCACGCGCGACGCCCCCGTGCCGGGGCCGGCACGGGGGCGTCGGAGGCGGGGACCGGGCCGTGCCGGGTCACTCGTTGGCGGCGCGGGGGCGGTCGTCGTCCGCGTACTGGTCGAACAGCGGGGTGCGGCCCCGGTCGCGGGAACGGCGCTGCTGCGGCGGGCGGCGCCCGGACGGCGACTCGGTCACCGGCGGGGTCACGGGCTCCTGCGGATCCTGCCGCGCCTGCTCCCGGTGCCGGGACTGGGCCGGCTCCGCGGCGGAGGAACGGGCCGAGCTCCAGGTCTCCGGATCGCTGACGTCCACCCCGCTCGTGGCACGCGGGGCGACCGGCGCGGTGACGTACGTGGGGAGGGGCACCGGGACCGGGTCCCAGCTGTCACCCGTCGCCGGACCGCGCTGACGGCGCTGCTGGTCGACCCACTCCGCGTGGTCGGTCTGCTCGACGAGGGCGCGGCGGCCGGCCTCCTGCGGGGAGATCGCGGGCTCGGGCTGCGGCTCCGCGTGCGGGGGCGGCTCCCCGTCGGACTCCTCGGCGCGCGCGCCGGACTGCCTGCCCCGCGGCCCCTTCTCGCGCAGCCGCTGGGCCGCCGCCTCGGCCTGCCGCCGGTCCATCACATAGGCGAAGCGCCGCCGCTCCTGCTTGCGCAGGTGGGCGATGTAGCTGCTCAGCAGCACCGCCGGGACGGCCGGCGCCCACAGCAGCCCGAGTCCCCCGACGGCCGCGACGACCGCGCCCGCGGTGAAGGCCACGAAGAGGACGGAGGTGGTGCGTCTGCGCCGCGCCAGGACCTTGCTGCGCCGTGCGCGCTCGGCGGCCGCCCGGTTCTGGCGGCCGGGCGGGCGCACGGGCGCGGACCGCGCGGACCGGCGGGGCCGTTCCGCGGGGGCCGGAGCGTCCTGGCGCGCGGGCGCCGGGGCGGTGTCCTGGCGCACTTCGGTTCGGGGCGCGGCGAAGGCCCGGACGTCCACGGAACTCAAACGGTCCGTGGCCGCGTCCGGGTCGACGTCGTACTCGGGCTGCTCGGCCGTGCGTCCCCGCTGGTCCTTGGCGTAGCGCCGCTCCATCCCAGCCCGGCCGGACAGCAGCCGGATGGCGGTGGAGAAGCGTTCCGTCGGACGGGCTTCGTTGAGCTCGTCCTGCCTGCGGAGCCACATCGGCACCAAGTAGGCGGCCCAGGCCCCGACGATGACTGCGTAGATGAGGCCGCTGCTGCTCACGCATCACACGGTAGAGGGATTCGCGCAACGGCATCCGCCAATTGGCCCGGTGTGTCGCACGATCTGGCTGATATCACGGACTTTTTTTGTGATTACTCAGATCGGATCAGGATCGACGTCGACCAATTTCGAACACTTATTTTATTTCTTGTGCCGTTCCGGGCGGCGGCCCGGGTGTGGTCCGCGTTCGTGCCTGGTGCCAGCGCCGGAGCAGCCCGTCGGGCACCTCCTCGGCCGTCAGGGCGAACACCAGATGGTCGCGCCAGGCGCCGTCGATGTGCAGATAACGGGGGCGCAGACCCTCCTCGCGGAATCGGAGTTTCTCCACGACCCGGCGGCTGGGCACGTTCTCGGGGCGAATGCAGACCTCGATCCGGTGCAGACCGACCGCCCGGAAGCAGTGGTCCGCCGCCAGCGCCACGGCCGTGGGCATCACCCCGCGGCCCGCGACCTCACGGTCCACCCAGTAGCCGACGTGTCCGGAGCACATCGAGCCCCACGTGATCCCCGCTACCGTCAACTGCCCCACCAGCCGCCCCTGGTACTCGATCACGAAGGGCAGCATCCGGCCGGCGTTCGCCTCGGCACGCAGATGGCGGACCATCTGACGGTACGTGGGGCGCCGCGCCACCGGGCCACCCGGGGCGGGCGGCGGAATGGTCGCCTCCCAGGGGCGCAGCCAGTCCCGGTTGCGCCGGTTGACCTCCCGCCAGATCCGTTGGTCGCGCAGCTTTATGGGGCGCAGGACGACATCGCCGTCCGCCAGGACCACGGGCCAGGTCACGTTCATGACGCCGGGCGCACCGGGGCGTCGTGCGAGCCCGAGCCGTTGGGCCGGGGGCCGTCAGGGGCGGAGGCGTCCGGGGCGGAAGCGTCCGGGGCGGAAGCGTCTGCCGGGGCACCCTCCGCCGCGGCGTTCTCCGCCGGACGCGTGTGGTCGCCGCCGCGGATCTGGTCGACGGCGTGCTTCAGCAGGTGCTCCAGGACGGCCAGCCCGTCCCGGACCCCGCCGGTGGAGCCGGGCAGGTTGACGATGAGCGTGCGGGAGGCCACCCCGGCGAGCCCCCGCGAGAGGGCCGCGGTGGGCACCGTGTCCCGCCCGTACGCCCGGATCGCCTCCGCGATGCCCGGCACCTCGCGGTCGAGCAGCGGACGGGTGGCCTCCGGGGTGCGGTCCGTGGGCGAGAGGCCGGTGCCGCCGGTGGTGACGATCACGTCGTACGCGGCCTCGACCCCGTCGCGCAGGGCTTTGGCCACCGGGTCGCCGTCGGGCACCACCCGGGGGCCGTCGACCGCGAAGCCGAGGACCGTGAGCTTCTCCGCGATCAACGGCCCGCCCCGGTCCTCGTAGACCCCGGCGGCGGCCCGGTTCGACGCGGTGACGACGAGGGCACGGTAGGCGGCCGTGGCGTGCTCCGTGGTGGCGGTGGCGCTCACGAGTCCGCCCCTTCGCGCGTCCAGTCGCCGGACTTGCCGCCCGTCTTCTCCTCGACGCGGACGCCGGTGATGACCGCCGCCTTGTCGACCGCCTTCACCATGTCCACCACGGTGAGCGCGGCCACGGAGACCGCCGTCAGGGCCTCCATCTCCACGCCCGTGCGGTCCGTCGTCTTCACGGTGGCGGCGATCTCGACCGCGTCGTCCGCGACCGAGAGGTCCAGCTTCACCCCCGAGACCGCGAGCGGGTGGCACAGGGGGATGAGGTCGGGGGTGCGCTTGGCACCCATGATCCCGGCGATCCGTGCGGTGGCGAGGGCGTCCCCCTTGGGCACGCCCTCGCCGCGCAGGAGGTCGACCACCCGCGGGGAGACGAGGACGCGGCCGGTGGCGCGGGCGGTGCGCTCGGTCACGTCCTTCCGGGAGACGTCGACCATGCGGGCCGCCCCCGCCTCGTCGATGTGCGTCAGCCTGCCTTGCGTGCTCATGTGCGCCAGCGCTCCCGGTTCGGACCCGTCAGGGCCTTGTGTGGGCAGACACGCTACCGCCACCGCGCCCTCCTCACCCGAGGAGGACCACCTCGACGTCCGTCCCCGGCTCCACCGAGGTCACCGCCTCCGGGACGACGATCAGGCAGTCCGCGTGTGCCAGGGCGGCCACGAGGTGGGACCCGGCGCCGCCGACCGGTGCCACCCGGCCCTTCTCCTCGTCGTAGGCGCCCCGCAGGAACTGGCGCTTGCCGTCCGGGGAGGTCAGCGCCTTGTCCGCGACCAGTTCGGCCCGGACCCGCGGGCGGTGCAGGTCGGGCAGCCCCATCAGACGCCGGATGGCGGGGCGGACGAACAGTTCGAACGACACATAGCTGGAGACGGGGTTGCCCGGCAACGCGAGGAGCGGGGTGTGCTCCGGGCCGATGGAGCCGAAGCCCTGGGGCTTGCCGGGCTGCATGGCCAGCTTCCGGAAGTCGATACCGCTGCCCGGCACGTCCTCGTCCCCGACGGAGGCCAGCGCCTCCTTGACCACGTCGTACGCCCCGACACTCACGCCGCCCGTGGTCACCAGGAGGTCGGCGCGGATCAACTGGTCCTCGATGGTGGCGCGCAGCGTCTCGGCGTCGTCGGTGACGGCGCCGACGCGGTAGGAAAGGGCGCCGGCGTCTCGGGCCGCGGCGGCCAGCGCGAAGCTGTTCGAGTCGTAGATCTGCCCCTCGGCCAACGGCTCGCCGGGCTGGACCAGTTCGCTCCCGGTGGACAGGACGACCACCCGCGGACGGGGGCGCACCCGCACGGTGCCGCGGCCGATGGCGGCGAGCAGGCCGATCTGCGGCGGTCCGAGGACCGTCCCGGCGGGGAGGGCGAGGTCGCCCGCCTGCACATCACTGCCCCGGGCACGCACATGGGCGCGCTCCTCGGCCGGCCGGTGCACCCGGACCTCGCCACTCCCGCCCTCGGGGGCCTCACCGGCCGGGCGCATGGTGGTGACCGCGCCGCCGCCCGCGCCGCCGTCGGTCCACTCGACCGGGACGACCGCCTGGGCGCCCGGGGGCAGGGGGGCGCCGGTCATGATCCGCGCGGCCTGGCCGGGGCCGACCGTGGGGAGCCCGCCGCTGCCCGCCGCGACATCGCCGATGACGGTGAGGACGGCGGGGAACTCCTCGCTCGCCCCGGCCACATCGGCGACGCGGACCGCGTAGCCGTCCATGGAGCTGTTGTCGAACGGGGGCAGCGCGACCGGCACGGTGACGTCCTCGACCAGGACGCAGCCCTGCGCGTCCGGAAGCTGGAGCTCGATCGGGTCCAGCGGGCGGACCGCGGCGAGGATGTCCTCCAGGTGGTCGTCGACCGACCAGATCGTGCTGCTCACCGTGTCACATCTCCTCGGTCACGAAACTGCGAAGCCAGGCGCGGAACTCGGGGCCCAGGTCCTCACGTTCGCACGCGAGTCTGACAATGGCACGCAGGTAGTCGCCGCGGTCGCCGGTGTCATAGCGGCGGCCCTTGAAGATCACGCCGTGCACGGGTCCGCCGTCGCGGGGGGCGGACGGCGCGGAGCCCCCGTTCGCGTGGTGCGGGGCGCCGGTGCCGTGCGCGTCGGCCAGCTTCTGGATCGCGTCGGTCAGCTGGATCTCGCCGCCGCGGCCCGGTTCCGTCTCGCGCAGTATGCCGAAGATCGCGGGGTCGAGGACGTAGCGGCCGATGATCGCCAGATTGCTGGGGGCCTCGGCCGGGTCCGGCTTCTCGACCAGTTCGGTGATCTGGACGACGTCGTCCTCGCCGGTGGGCTTCACGGCGGCGCAGCCGTACTGGTGGATCTGAGCCGGGTCGACCTCCATCAGCGCGATCACGCTGCCGCCGAGACGGGCCTGCACCTCGACCATGCGCGCGAGCAGGGGGTCGCGCGGGTCGATGAGGTCGTCGCCGAGGAGGACGGCGAAGGGCTGGTCGCCGACGTGCGGGGCCGCGCACAGGACCGCGTGGCCGAGACCGCGCGGATCGCCCTGCCGGACGTAGTGCATGGTGGCGAGGTCGCTCGACTCCTGCACCCGGGCCAGCCGGCCCGCGTCCCCCTTGCGGGACAGGGCCTCCTCCAGCTCGTAGTTGCGGTCGAAGTGGTCCTCGAGGGGGCGTTTGTTACGGCCCGTGATCATCAGGACGTCGGAGAGGCCGGCGGAGACGGCCTCCTCGACGACGTACTGGATCGCGGGTTTGTCGACCACGGGGAGCATCTCTTTGGGGGTGGCCTTCGTGGCAGGCAGGAACCGGGTGCCGAGGCCGGCGGCGGGGATGACAGCCTTGCTGATCCCGGGGTTCGACTGAGTCATGCGGAGCACCATAGCGACAGTGCATGGGAGGAAGATGATGCTCCGGTTAACTTCGTCCTCATACAGGCGTATACGAGAGGTTCACAGACGGCCAATGAGCACCGACATGTCAGGAAAGAGTGCCCTGCGGGCCGAACTCCTCGCCTCCCGGCGGCTGCTGTCCGCCGAGGACGTGCGCGCGGCGGCGGCGGTGCTCGCCCGGCACGCCCTTCTCCTGCCGGAGCTGGCCGGCGCCGGGACGGTTGCCGCCTATGTCTCGGTCGGCAGTGAGCCGGGGACCCGTGCGCTGCTGGAGGCCCTGCGTGCCCGGGGCACCCGCGTCCTGCTGCCGGTGCTCCTGGCGGACAACGACCTGGACTGGGGCGTCTACCGGGGGCCCGACCACCTCGCCCCGGCCGGCCGGGGACTGCTGGAGCCGGACGGGGAACGCCTCGGCCCGGCGGCCGTGACCTCCGCGGACGCCGTCCTGCTGCCCGGCCTCGCCGTCGACGGGCACGGCATGCGCCTGGGCCGCGGGGGCGGTTCGTACGACCGGGTGCTGGCCCGTCTCGCCGCCGCGGACGCCGACCCCGCCCTGGTGGTGCTCCTCTACGCGAACGAGGTGGTCGCGGCGGTCCCGGCGGAACCGCACGACCGCCCCGTCCACGCGGTCGTCACCCCTCAGGGCGTGCGGCGCTTCACGGAGCCGACGTGGTGTCCGGCGGGAGAAGCCTGAGCCGGTCCACCGTCGCCTTCTCGACGGCGGCGGGGCTGTAGGCCCAGTCCAGCAGCTCGCCATCGGCCCACTTGTCGGTCTGGTCGGTGTAGTGCGCGTTGTAGGCGTGACCCGACGCCCCGGTGAGGTTGATCCACCGGGACCGGTCCCAGTCGCCGACGTTGAGGACCATCCGCATCGAGGGGACCCAGATCACCCCGTACCCGGAGGCCGCGTTCCATCCGGTGGCGTTGACCGCCGCCTCGCCGCCGCCGAGCTTCCAGGGGCCGCGGTTCAGTATGCGCTGGAGGAAGCCGGGGCCCTCGGTGCCCAGGGTCTGGTTCTTGAGGTTCAGCTGGTGCAGGCGTCCCCAGCTCCAGCTGGATGCGTCCTTGCCCATCTCGGCGGTGAGTTCCCAGCGCGCGTCCTCCATGGCCCGGGCGAGCAGTCCGTCCCGGGTGTCGGTGGGGTCGTCGGTGCGGGTGCCCGGGGTGCGCCACCACTCGTTGTCCGCGTCGTTGAGCAGCCGGCGCACCACCTCGTACCAGCGGTCGCCGCCGTCGGGCTGGGCGGACCCGGAGTCCCGCTGGCCGCACTCGCGCACGCGCTCGGTCAGGTCGTCGTCGGGCGCGGTGCTGTCGGCGGGGAGGACGTTCAGGCACTCGCCCTCGATCCGGAGCTCCTTGGGCAGCTTGTTGCCGAAGGCGAGCTTGAGGACGTTGCGCCAGACGGCGTTGAAGTAGGCGGCGGCGCCGGAGTCCGGCTCCTGGGTGTAGTCCCAGCCCTCCAGCAGCTTCTGGGCCTCGCGGACGTAGGGGTCGGAGACGTCGATCTTCAGTAGGTAGGGCGTCAGCAGCTTGGCAATCTCACTGCTGTTGTCCATCTGCATGGACCGCATGTCCTCGGTGGAGATCTTGCCGCCACCGCGGATCTTGGACTCGACGAGGTCGTTGATGCGCTGGCTGCGGGCGCCGTAGCCGTAGTCCTCCGAGATCAGGTAGGGGTACTTCTCCGCGTCGATCACGGCCTGGTTGGCGGTGACGATGTAGCCGCGGCGGGGGTTGTACTCGTAGGGCAGCTCGTCGAAGTCGATGAAGCCGTCCCACTTGTACTCCGGGTCCCAGCCGGGGGCGGGGACGGTGCCGTCGCCCTCGGCCCGGACCGGGATCTTTCCGGGTGCCTGGTAACCGATGTTGCCCTTGGTGTCGGCGTAGATCATGTTCTGCGAGGGGACCTCGAAGTCCCGGGCAGCGGCGCGGAAGGACGTGAAGTCCTTGGCGCGGTTCAGGGCGAAGACGGCGTCCATGCTCTTGCCGGGCTGGAGCGCGGTCCACTGGAGCGCGACGCCGTAGCCGGAGCCGCGGTCGGGCGCCGCGTTGGAGACCGGGGCGCGGTCGCCGACCTTGGCGAGTTCGTCGCTGCGGTCCGAGACGAGCGGGCCGTGCCCGGTGGAGCGGACGGTGATCGTCTTGTCCGAGCCTCCGGCGACCTTGATGACCTCCTTGCGGGTGGTCAGCTTCTTCTCCCGGTCACCGACCAGGTAGGAGTCGCCGTTGAGCTTCTCCAGGTAGAGGTCCGTGACATCGGCGCCGAGGTTGGTGAAGCCCCAGCCGATGTCCTGGTTGTGACCGATGACCACACCGGGCATACCGGAGAAGGTGTATCCGGCGACGTCGAAGGAGCACTGCGGGGACACCTTCCGGCAGTGCAGGCCCATCTGGTACCAGAGGGACGGCAGCTGCGGCGCGAGGTGCGGGTCGTTGGCGAGGAGGGGCTTGCCCGTCGTCGTGTACGTGCCGGCGACGACCCAGGAGTTGGAGCCGATGCCGCTGCCGTTCGGGCCGAGCAGCTCGGGGATGGCGTCCAGGGTGTCGGACAGGGCGCCCAGCTGGGAGTTGAGGCCCGCGGCGGCGCCGGCGGTGCTGCCGCCACCGGTGCCGGTGCCCGTACCGGTACCGCCCGTGCCGTTGCCCGTACCGGACCCGGTGCCCGTTCCCGTGCCGTCTGATCCCGTGCCCGTTCCCGTGCCGTCTGTTCCGGTGCCCGTTCCCGTGCCGGTCCCGGTGCCGTCCGTGCCGGAGCCGTTCGCGGTGCCGGAGGGCCGGGCCTCGGGGTCGAAGGCTCCCGTCGCCGGGTCGATACCGCCGCCGGGGACGATCGGCTTGTTCCGGTCGAAGGGGTAGGCCGGGTAGAGGTCGCGGATCTGTTCGTCGCTCAGGCGGCTGGTGAGGAGCGAGCGGTCGATCTCGTCCTGCATGTTGCCGCGCAGGTCCCAGGCCATGGCCTTCAGCCAGGCCACGGAGTCGACCGGGGTCCACTGCTCGGGCTTGTAGTCGTTCTCGAAGGCGAGGGCGGCGTACTCGACGGAGATCTCCTCGGCGGAACGCCCCTTCAGGTAGGCGTTGACGCCGTCCGCGTAGGCCTGGAGGTACTTCTTGGTCTGCGGCGAGAGCTTGGTGTCGTACTCCTGCTGCGCGACGCGGCGCCAGCCGAGGGTGCGCAGGAAGGCGTCCGTCTCGACCTGTCCGGACCCGAACATCTCGGACAGCCGGCCCGAGGTCATGTGCCGGCGGACGTCCATCTCCCAGAACCGGTCCTGCGCCTGGACGAATCCCTGGGCGCGGAACAGGTCTTCGTCGCTGTCGGCGTAGATCTGCGGGATGCCGTAGTTGTCACGCCGGACCTCGACCTCGCCGTCCAGGCCCTCGATGGTGAGCGATCCGGTGGTCTGGGGGAAGGAGGCGCGAACGGTGCTCACGCTCCAGTAGGCCCCGTACCCGACACCCGCGACGAGCGCCAGCACCAGGACGAGCACGAGCAGTCGGGCGCGTCGCCCCTTCTTCTTCTTGGGGGAAGAGGCTGTTGTGTTGGCGGGCATCGCTGTCCTTCGAGGGGCAGGGTGGTCCTGGGAATGCTGAGGCAACTCTAGGCGCAGCGGCCGACCGGCCCGGACGCGGTATCCACAAGGCACCCTGCTTCCCTGATGATCAGATATTCACGCCGTCAAGGAAACGTTAAAGCTTAGGTAAGGTAACGAAGTACCGCTGCCGGCACGACGTCCGTTGCCACGCCGGGCGCGAGGGAAGGATCGGCCACTGACTGTCCACCAGCTCAATGAACTTCTGCTCATCTGCTCGCTCGTGCTGCTCATCGCCGTCGCGGCGGTACGCATCTCGTCCCGGAGCGGGCTGCCCAGCCTGCTGCTGTATCTCGGGATCGGGATCGCGATGGGTCAGGACGGCCTGCTCGACGTCCACTTCGACGACGCCGAGCTGACGCAGGTGATCGGCTACGCCGCACTCGTGGTGATCCTGGCCGAGGGTGGCCTTGCCACCCAGTGGAAGGAGATCAGACCGGCTCTGCCCGTAGCCGCCGTGATGTCGACGGTCGGCGTCGCGGTGAGCGTGGGCGTCACGGCCGCGGGCGCCCACTATCTGATCGGCCTCGAATGGCGCCAGGCACTCATCATCGGTGCGGTGGTGTCCTCCACGGACGCCGCGGCCGTCTTCTCCGTGCTGCGCAAGGTGCCGCTCCCGTCCCGGGTGACGGGTGTGCTGGAGGCGGAGTCGGGCTTCAACGACGCCCCGGTCGTGATCCTGGTCGTGGCCTTCTCCACGGCCGGTCCGATCGACGACTGGTACGTCCTGGTGGGGACGATCGCCCTGGAGCTCGCGATCGGCGCGGCCATCGGCCTGGCGATCGGCTGGCTCGGCGCCTACGGCCTGCGGCATGTGGCGCTGCCCGCGTCCGGTCTGTACCCGATCGCGGTCATGGCGATCGCCGTCGTCGCCTACGCGGCGGGCGCGATGGCGCACGGCAGCGGGTTCCTCGCCGTCTACCTCGCCTCGATGGTCCTCGGCAACTCCCGGCTTCCGCACGCGCCGGCGAACCGCGGCTTCGCCGAGGGGCTCGGCTGGATCGCCCAGATCGGCATGTTCGTCCTGCTCGGGCTCCTGGTGACGCCGCACGAGCTGGTGGACGACTTCTGGCCGGCCGTGGTGGTGGGCCTGGCCCTCACCCTGGTCGCGCGGCCGCTGTCGGTCCTGGTCAGCCTGGCGCCGTTCCGTCTCCCGTGGCAGGAGCAGGCCCTGATGTCCTGGGCCGGGCTTCGCGGAGCGGTGCCCATCATCCTGGCGACCATCCCCATGGTGGCGGGGGTGCCGGGCAGCGACCGCATCTTCAACATCGTCTTCGTCCTGGTCGTCGTCTACACCCTGATCCAGGGGCCGACGCTGCCGTGGCTCGCCAGGGCCCTGCACCTCGGAAGTTCCACGGAGGCGGCCGATCTGGGAGTGGAGTCGGCGCCGCTGGAGCGGCTGCACGGACATCTGCTGTCCGTGGCCGTTCCCGAAGGCTCCCGGATGCACGGGGTGGAGGTCGGGGAGCTCCGGCTGCCGCCGGGTTCCGCGGTCACCCTCGTGGTGCGGGAGGAGAAGAGCTTCGTGCCCGGACCCACGACCGTGCTGCGGCACGGGGACGAGCTGCTCGTCGTCGCCACCGACCCGGTGCGTGACGCGGCGGAGCGGCGGCTGCGCGCCGTGGCGCGGGGCGGGAAGCTGGCCGACTGGCTGGGCACGGGCGGCTCAGCGTCGCGCCGCTCCCCTTCGAGGAGAATGCCCGACAAGCACGGAATGCGGTGAAGTGTAGGGGTCTCTCAGTGGGCGCCACCGATTCCCAGGCGGAACAGGTCTGAGCCCCTGTACCATGAAGGCACACTGATCGACCAACTCTGCCTGACGCAGAGCTGGCGCGACCGTATGGCGGCCGCGGAGTCCCCCGCTGTGGACCCCGGTATCTACCGCAGTTCCGCGCAAGAGGACAGCTCTCGGCAGCTCCCGGCATCCCGGCGAGCGCTACCAGGCGGCAGAAAGGCAAGGGCCGTGGCATCCACGGTCGCGTCCGGCAAGCGCCCTGGCTACGGGCAACTGCTCCGCACCCCCGGAGCATGGACGTTCCTTCTCCCGGGCTTCGCCGCGAGGCAGCCCTTCGCGATGCTGACCATCGGCATCGTCCTGCTGGTCCAGCACACCACCGGCTCCTACGGCAGCGCCGGCGCCGTAGCCGCGGTCACGGGCGTCTCGATGGCCCTGTTCGCACCGCAGAGCGGCAAGCTCGCCGACCGGTTCGGCCAGCGCGCCGTCCTGCTGCCCGGCGTAATGGTGCACGCTCTCTCGGTGTCCGCGCTGACGGCACTCGCTCTGGCAAACGCCCCGCTGTGGGCCCTCTTCGCGGCCGCCGTGCCGGCCGGCGCCTCGGTGCCGCAGGTCGGGCCGATGGTCCGCGCCCGGTGGGCGGCACGCCTCCAGGGCTCGCCGCTGCAGCAGACCGCGGCGGCGTTCGAGTCCGTGACGGACGAGTTCACCTTCGTGGTCGGCCCGGTCCTCGCGACCGCCCTGTGCACGGGCGTCCACCCGGCGGCCGGTCTGATCGCCGAGGCCGGGCTCACGCTCGTGGGCGGCCTGCTCTTCGCCGCCCAGCGCCGCACCCAGCCCGCCCACGGCCACATCGCCGGGACGAGCCGCCGGGCCTCCGCCCTGTCGGTGCCCGGCGTGCGGGTGCTCGCCGTCGCCTTCCTCGGGATCGGCTCGGTCTTCGGCGGGATGCAGGTCTCCCTCACCGCGTTCAGCGAGGAGATCGGGCAGCCCGGCGTGAACGGCCTCCTCTACGGACTCTTCGCCGCGGGCAACATGCTCGCCGGTGTCGCCGTCGGCGCCATCGCCTGGAAGAGCGGCCCCCGCCGTCGCCTCATCGTCGGGTACGCCGCGCTCACCCTCGCCGCCTCCCTGCTGTGGACCGCGCACTCCGTGGCCCTCCTCGGCGCGCTCGGTCTGGTGGTCGGTCTGTGCATCGCTCCCTCCCTGATCACCGGCTACACGCTGGTGGACTCGCTGGTGCCGGCCTCCGCCCGCACGGAGGCGTTCACCTGGCTGACCGGCGCCGTCGCGCTCGGGCAGGCCGCCGGTGTCACGGTGGCCGGGCGGCTCGCCGACGGCTACGGCGCGAGCGCCGGATTCGCCGTGCCGCTCGCCGGTACCGCGCTGGCGCTGGCCACCCTGGTGGCCCTGCGCTCCCGGCTCACTCCGGCGACGCCCGGACGGGTGGCGGCACGTGGGATCGGTCACCGAGTGCCGGTGACGGTGGACTGATCCCGCGGAATACGTCACTATGGACCGTCGTTAGCACTCATCGAGTGAGAGTGCCAGGAGGAAGACAGTGCCGACCTACCAGTACCAGTGCACCGAGTGCGGCGAGGGCCTCGAGGCGGTGCAGAAGTTCACCGACGATGCCCTGACCGTCTGCCCGAGCTGCGACGGACGCCTCAAGAAGGTGTTCTCCGCGGTCGGCATCGTCTTCAAGGGCTCCGGCTTCTACCGCAACGACAGCCGCGGCTCCTCGTCGAGCAGCTCCCCGGCGTCGTCCACCTCGAAGACGTCCGACACGAAGTCGTCCACGGCTTCCGCCTCGTCCACGTCCTCGACGTCGTCGAGCACCGGGTCCGCCACCGCGTCGAGCTCTTCCGGCTCGGCCGCCTGACACCTCCGTCCGACTGTCCGGCCACGGCCGGGCGGCAAGACGACGCCTGACGCGCGTGCTCGCGTCACGGCGGCCCGTGCCCTCCCCGGACCCCGTCCCGGCCTCCGCCGGGAGCGGGGTCCAGGGCGTGCGGGGCCCCGGATACTGTGGCCGCCATGGCGACCAACGCGAACGCAGGCCCCGGTACCGGCTCCCGTGCCACCACTGCGGAGATCAGGGCGGAGATCGGGGTCATCGGCGGCTCCGGCTTCTACTCCTTCCTCGACAACGTGACCGAGGTCCAGGTCGAGACCCCGTACGGCTCCCCGAGCGACTCCCTCTTCCTCGGCGAGGTCGCCGGCCGGCGGGTGGCGTTCCTGCCCCGGCACGGGCGCGGCCACCACCTCCCGCCCCATCGCATCAACTACCGCGCCAATCTGTGGGCCCTCCGTTCTCTCGGTGTGCGGCAGGTCCTCGGACCCTGCGCGGTGGGCGGGCTGCGGCCCGAGTACGGCCCGGGCACCCTTCTGGTGCCGGACCAGTTCGTGGACCGGACGAAGGCACGGGCACAGAGCTACTTCGACGGCCTGCCGCTGCCGTCCGGCACCGTCCCCAACGTCGTCCATGTCTCCCCCGCCGACCCCTACTGCCCCCGGGGACGGCGAGTCGCGCTCGAAGCCGCGCGGGGACGCGACTGGGAGCCGGTGGACGGCGGCACCCTCGTCGTCGTCGAGGGCCCGCGGTTCTCGACCCGGGCCGAGTCCCGCTGGCACGCGTCCATGGGCTGGTCCGTCGTCGGCATGACCGGGCACCCCGAGGCGGTCCTCGCCCGCGAGCTGGAACTCTGCTACACCTCCCTGACTCTGGTCACCGACCTCGACGCGGGAGCGGAGGCCGGTGAGGGCGTCTCCCACGAGGAGGTGCTCAAGGTCTTCGCCTCCAACGTCGACCGGCTGCGGGACGTGCTGTTCGACGCGGTGGCGGCCCTTCCCGCGAACAAGGACCGGGACTGCCTGTGCCGGAACGCTCTCGCGGGAATGGACCCTGGTTTCGAACTTCCCTGACCCTCATCCCGGAACACACACGGGCACCCCAACTCACCCGCAGCAGCGACGGAGTTGTCCACAACCCCCGGCTTGTCCACAGGCTCGAACGCGGACCGGCGGAAACGTGGATCGTGAGCGGAGCCGGACACGGGCAACAGGCCCGGTCCCCGCTCACGACTGGTGGTGTTCCATGTCCTTCCACACCTGCGTCCCCCGCTCCTCCCGTACACCCGGCCCGGCCGGCGGCGGCCCCGAAGTCCCGGTGGGCGCCGGCCCGACGGCCGCCCCCGACGCTTCGGACACCTCGGCACGGGGCGGGCCGGCCGGGTTCCCGTGGCTGCCGGCCGACCCGCAGGCGCCGGGCCCGGTAGGCGTCCCGCCGTTCCCGCCGCTCCGTGTGCGGCGCAGCGGTCTGCGACTGCGCCGGGCGCTGCGCAGGCAGCGGGGGACGATGGCCGCCGGGCTGGCCGTCACCGCCGCGGCGCTGGCCGCGACCGCCGCGGGCCAGTCCGAGGGCCACGCCGGCCGACGGACACCGGACGCGCCGGGGACGGCGGCGCTGACCGCCGCCGCGCCCGCCCGCAAGCGGCCCGCCGACGAGGAGCTGGTGTCCGCCCCGGTCCGCATCGCCGACGCCGCCACCGTGCGGCTGCTGCGCCCCGGAGACCGGGTCGATGTGATCGCCGCCCCGGAGACCCCCTCGGAGGGCGGGCCCGCGGCCGAGATCGTGGCCGTGGACGTCCGGGTCGACGAGGTGCCGGCACCCGACGCCGCCGCTCCGGAGGCGGGCGCGCTGGTCGTGCTCTCGGTCCCCCGGGACACGGCCGCCGCCCTGGCCGGCGCGGGCACGACCTCCCGGCTGGCGGTGACACTGTGCTGACCCGCACGCACTCTCACTCTCACTCGCACAGGCACAGGCACAGGCACAGGCACACGGCGTGTCACGCACGCACTCGTACTGACGTATCGTCAGGTCACCTGTTCGCGGGTGCGGATTGGACAGGACGGCCCGGGGCTGCCGTAGGTTTCCCCCCTGTCCCCCTCCCCTACCGCACATGCGAAAAGAGGCTCATCCGTGAGCGACAGCAAGCCGAGTCTGATCGACGGCTTCAAGGCCTTCCTGATGCGTGGCAACGTGATCGACCTGGCCGTGGCCGTCGTGATCGGTGCCGCCTTCACCAACATCGTCAACGCGGTGGTGAAGGGTGTGATCAATCCGCTCGTCGGAGCATTCGGCACCAAGAATCTCGACTCCTACACCTCGTGCCTGAAGGCCCCCTGCACGATGGTCGACGGCGAGATGGACGGCATCCAGATCGCCTGGGGCTCGGTCCTCGGCGCCACCCTGCAGTTCCTGATCACGGCCGCCGTCGTGTACTTCCTGATGGTCCTGCCGATGGCCAAGTACCTGGCCCGCCGCGAAGCACAGCGGGCGGCGAAGGAGGGCGCGCAGGAGATGGTCGAGGTCAGCGAACTGGAGGTACTCAAGGAGATCCGCGACCATCTGGTCGCCCAGCGCTCCGGCAGCGACAGCGTCACGCCGAGCACGCCCGGCCCCTCGGCACCCCGGAACGGGGACTGACCTCCCACCGCAGGAATGGGACGCGAGGCCGCCGCCCGGTCCTC
The DNA here is from genome assembly GCF_000377145.1 of Streptomyces sp. CNT372. Lineage (NCBI taxonomy): Bacteria > Bacillati > Actinomycetota > Actinomycetes > Kitasatosporales > Streptomycetaceae > Streptomyces > Streptomyces sp. CNT372. The sequence continues at coordinate 209,426 of NZ_KB897779.1, forward strand.
GCCAACGCGGGCCCGGCCGGCAGCGGGGTCTCAGAAGTGGTGGGGCGGCTTCTCGTCGAGAAAGCGTGCCAGGTCGGTGGCGCTGTCGCCGCCATGAGGCCGCTCACCCCACCCACGGTCCGTATCGTCCGCGGACTGCTGGTCCAGCGGATCGTCGAAGATCAGAGCCGGCTTCGGATGCGGCCGGCCGGGCGTCTTCGCATCTCGCGGTCCGGGGGCGGGGGCGGTGCTCATCCCTCCAGGGTACGGCCGGCCCGCCGCCCGCCGACCCGCCCCGGCGGCACCGGTTCCGGCGCCCTCCCGAGCCCCGCGCCCCCTGCGGCCGTCTCCTGGCCGACGCGGCTGGCTCGGACAGCGGTCTGGCCGGCGCGGCCGGCCCGGTCAGCGGTCTTGGGGTCGACCCACCGGATCGCCAGGGCCACCAGGAAGGGCAGGCAGAGAGATCCTGCTCCCCACCAAGCGGCCGCGGTCTCTCCCTGCATCCAGCTGGTGACGACCACGGTCAGCGCCCACAATCGGCCGACGACCACCGTGCACGCCGGCACGATCCACTCGGTGAGCCGGGAGGACCGCTCGGGCTCCTGGCCGGTGCCCGCACCGGGTCCCGGCGCGGGCAGGGCAGTATGCGGGTCGCCGTAGCCGCTCGTGGGGCGGACCTGAGGGTAGCGCTCGCGCCCCGGGCCTGTTCAGCCGCGGATCGGCGCTCCGGGCCGGTGGGCGCAGGGGCGCCCACCGGGCTCCGCTCGCCCGTGCTCCGCCCAGAGGCCGTCAACTACGGTGGCTTCATGGGCCACCACCACAGCTCCGTACCGCGGAGCACACCGAGCGGGCCGGCGGGCGGACTGACCGATGTACGGGGCCTGCGGGTCGGCCACGCGGCCGTCCCCGGCCCCGGGGCCCTCAGCGGTACGACCGTCGTCCTCGCACCGGAGGGCGGCGCGGTCGCGGCCGTCGACGTCCGGGGCGGCGGGCCGGGCACCCGGGAGACCGACGCACTCGACCCCCGCAACCTCGTCCAGCGTGTCGAGGCCGTCGTCCTCACCGGCGGCAGCGCGTACGGCCTGGATTCCGCGGCCGGGGTGATGGCCTGGCTGGAGGAGCGGCACCGGGGTGTGCGGGTGGGGCCGGACCCGGCGCAGGTGGTTCCCGTCGTCCCGGCCGCCTGCGTCTTCGACCTGGGCCGCGGCGGCGAGTGGAAGGCCCGGCCGACGGCCGCGACCGGGCGGGCGGCCGTCGCGGCGGCCGCCGTGCAGGAGGAGGGCGCACCCGTGGCGGAGGGCTCCGTCGGCGCCGGGACGGGCGCTGTCATCGGCGCGCTCAAGGGCGGGGTCGGGACGGCGAGCCGGGTGCTGGACTCCGGGATCACGGTCGCGGCGCTCGTCGTCGCCAACGCGGCCGGTTCCGCCGTGGACCCGCGCACGGGCGCGCTCTACGGCGCGCACGTCACCGAACGCGCCGCCGAACCGGCGCCGGAGGTGCACGCGGCGGCGCTGCTCCGCGTCGCCGAGGCCCGGGAGCGGCAGGGACCGCAGCCGCTGAACACGACGCTCGCCGTGGTCGCCACCGACGCGGACCTGACCCGCGCCCAGGCGCACAAACTGGCGGGCACCTCGCACGACGGCATCGCCCGCGCCGTCCGCCCGGTCCATCTGATGAACGACGGCGACACGGTGTTCGCCCTGGCCACGGGCGTACGGGCGCTGGACGCCGGCAATCCGCTCGCCCTCAACGACATCCTCGCGGCCGGCGCGGACGTGGTGACCGAGGCGATCGTCCGGGCAGTCCGCGCGGCCCGGGGAGTCGACGGGTCCGGCGGGTTGTTCCCCGCCTACCGGGACCTCTACGGCACCGGCTGACGGCCCCGGCCGCCCGGCGCGGAGACATACGGCGGACGGGAACTCCCGTCCGTGCGCCCGTCGTTTTACCTGAAGCTTGACCGCACTGTCCGCCCCAGGCGCTACGTTGAGCAATCGCAAAGTGACGTGTGGCGACGGCCTGGAGACCCTCTTGAACGATCCCATCGACCCGCACGAGACCACCGGAACCCACATCGCGCGACTCCTCGGCCGGGCGCTCAACTCCTTCGACCTGCCCGACGCCGTGGTGGAGCGCCTCGAATCGGCGCTGGCACACGCCGGTTCACTGCACTCCTCGCACCACTCCTCGGGGTTCCACCGGTCGCTGTACCGCCATGCCTACCTGCTGAGCGACGGCAGTCCGCTCGTCCTGTGGGAGCTGGTGCACAGCACCGGCCGGGAGGAGGCGGAGCAGCACGAGGTGTACGCGGAGGAGCAGGAGGCCCGGCTCGCCGCCTCCCGCCTCCCGGCCGGGTTCCCCGGACTCGGGGACGACGAGGGGCGGTTGGGCCAGGGGCCGTTCGGCGCGGGGCCGTTCGCACCGGACGCCGACGCGCCCGCCTCCGACCTCGACGCGGACCTCGATCTGCTCGCCGCGCTGATGTCCCCGCCTCCGCCGCCCCTCCCGCCGGTGTACACGATCGACGACTCCCCGGACCACGCCCGCCGGGTGCTGCGCCGCGCGGAGAACGCGGACCGTCCCGGCGAGCGCACGGCGCTGCGGCTCCGCGCCGCGTTCGCGCACCACATCACCCAGGTCTTCGGCCGGCAGTACCGGGTCGACGGCAAGGACGCCGGATTCACGCTCTACGAGCACGCGTTCCTGCTCATGGACGGCACCGAGACCAGCCTGTGGGAGGTCGAGCACACGGCCACCCCCGACGGCCGCCATATGTGCGAGGTGTACGAGGAGGAGCGAGCGGCCCGCCAGGCGATGGAACTCCGCGCCCAGGTCCGCTGACCAGGACCCGTCAAGGGCTGCGGACTCCGGCGCCCGGGGCCCGCCGCCCGGGGCACTGACGTACCGCGCGCCGGGTCCCGCGGCCCTGTCGGGGCCCGGGACCCGGCGCGCGGCGGCCGGGAGGCGGAGGGTCAGCGGGTGAGCGCGGGCTCCGGTTCGCCCGCTCCCCCGGTGGCATGACCGGGGGCGTGACCGGCGGGCGACGCGTCGGCCGCCGTCCCCGGCCCCTCGCCGGGACCGTCCCCGTCCGCGACCGCCGCGGTCTCCTGGTGCTGCTTGGGCCGGGCCGGGAGCGCGAACATCAGCAGGAAGATCGCCCCGAGGACCGCCGCGACCCACCACAGCGAGTGCCGGAACGCGTCGGAGAACACCGCCCCCACGGCCCCCGCCGCGCCGGGCGAGGGGTGTGCCTCGTCGACCGTGCCGAAGAAGACCACCGAGACCAGCCCCAGTCCGAGGGCGTTGCCCATCTGGGTCGTCGTGTTGATGAGCCCGGACGCCGATCCGGCGTGCTCCCGCGGCACTTCGGACAGGACCGCGTCGGTCAGGGGCGCCACGATCAGGCCCATGCCGAGACCCATCACGACCAGCGGCAGCACCATCTGCCACGGTTCGATCGCGGTGCCGTACCGGCCGGCCTCCCAGATGTAGAGGAGCAGCCCGAGGGCCATCGTCGCCGCGCCCGCCTGGAGGACCTTGCGCCCGAAGCGCGGCACCAGGAGCTGCACCGAGAGGCCCGCCGCCACCGACACGGCCACGGAGAACGGCACCCCGGTCACGCCCGCCTTCAAGGGGCTCCAGCCCAGGCCGATCTGCATGTACAGCGTCCACACCAGGAAGAAGATGCCGAGCACGATGCCGAAGGTCAGCTGCACGGCGATACCGGCGGCGAAGCTCTTCACCCGGAACAGGGCGAGTTCGACCAGCGGGGAGCCGTCCCGGCGGGCCTTGCGGCGCTCGTACAGCACGAAGGCACCGAACACCGGCAGGCTGCCCACCATGCACAGGTGCCCCCACAGCGGCCAGTCCAGCTCCCGTCCACGGGTGAGCGGGTAGATCAGCATCAGCAGGCCGAGGGTGATCAGGGCGACGCCGACGAGGTCGAGGCGCAGCGCCTTCGCGGCGCGTGACTCGGTGATGTACGTGCGGCCCAGCAGGAAACCGGCGATGCCGACCGGCAGGTTGATCAGGAAGATCGGCCGCCATTCGAGGCCGAACAGGTTCCACTGGGTCAGCAGCGCCCCCAGCAGCGGACCGGAGACCGCGCCGAGTCCGACGACGGCTCCGAACAGGCCGAAGACCTTGCCCCGTTCGTGCGCGGGGAAGGTGACATGGACGATGGAGAGCACCTGCGGCACCATCATCGCGGCCGACGCGCCCTGGAGCAGCCGGGCCGCGACCAGGGTCTCCGCGTTCGGGGCGAACCCGCAGAGCGCGGACGCGGCGGTGAACGCGGCGATGCCGACGAGGAAGAGGCGCTTGCGGCCGTAGATGTCGCCGAGCCGGCCGCCCGTGATCAGACCCGCCGCGAAGGCGAGGGCGTATCCGGCGGTGATCCACTGGATCGCGCCGAAGGATGCCCCCAGGTCCCCTTCGATGCTGGGGATGGCGATGTTGACGATGGTGACGTCGACCAGGTCCATGAAGGCGGCCGTCATGACCACGGCGAGGGCGATCCACCGCCGCCGGTCCCCCACCGCGCCCGCACCCGGAGCCGGCCCGCTCCCCGTTGCCGGGCCCCCCTCCGTGTGCGCCAGGTGCGCGCTCGTATCCGTACCCGTCGTCGTGGCCGCGTCCTCGGCCCTGGGCTGCTGTGAACTCATGCGAGAAGTCTGTCGGCCATATAGGTCAGATCATGTCCTGTACGAGGAGCATCCTGGACCCATGACGGACACACCGGCACGGCTGCTGAATCTGCTGTCACTGCTCCAGACGCCACGCGAGTGGCCCGGGAGCGAACTGGCCGAGCGCCTGGAGGTCAGCGCGCGCACCATCCGGCGGGACATCGACCGACTGCGCGCCCTCGGCTACCCGGTCGAGGCCACGAAGGGCGCCGTCGGCGGCTACCGGCTGGTGGCCGGTGCGGCGATGCCGCCGCTGCTGCTCGACGACGAGGAGGCCGTCGCCATCGCAGTGGGGCTGCGGGCCGGCGCCGGGCACGCGATCGAGGGGGTGGAGGAGGCGTCCGTACGGGCGCTCGCCAAGCTGGAGCAGGTGCTGCCGTCCCGGCTGCGCCACCGGGTGTCGACGCTCCAGGCGGCGACGTTGCCGCTGACCCGGGGCGACGGCGCGTCGATCGACCCCCGCACCCTGACGGTGATCGCGGGCACGGTGACCGGGCACGAGCACCTGCGGTTCGCCTACCGGGCGGGCGACGGTGCGGAGAGCCGGCGGCAGGTGGAACCGTACCGGCTGGTGTCCACGGGACGGCGCTGGTACCTGGTCGCGTACGACCTCCAGCGAGACGACTGGCGGACCTTCCGGGTGGACCGGGTGACGGAGCCGTTCGCGACGGGTGCGCGGTTCACCCCCCGCGAGGCGCCGGTGGGGGACGCGGCGGAGCTGCTGAGCCACACGATGTCCCGGCCGCAGCAGGAGCACGAGCTGGACGTGGAGTTCCAGGCGCCGGCGTCGCTCGTCGCGGCGAAGCTGCCGGGAGAGCTCGGCCCGCCGGAACCGACGGGGGAGAGCAGTTGCCGGCTGCGCGGGCGCTCAGTGGACTCGGTGGAGTGGCTGGCGATGCGACTGGCCCTGGTGGACTGCGAGTTCACCGTGCACGGACCGGAGGTGCTGCGGCAGCACATGGCGGCGCTGGCCGGCCGCCTGGCCCGCTCCGCACCGCCCGGGCCCTGACGGCACGCCGACCGGGCGGGGCACCCCGGACACGCAACCGCGCCCGGCGGCCCGGTTCGGGCCGCCTCGCGGGGTTGCGTCAGGCCGCCGCGTCGAAGCCCGTGTCGCGGGCCATCTTCTTGAGTTCCAGCAGCGCGTGCTTCTCGATCTGGCGGATCCTCTCGCGGGTGAGGCCGTGCTCCTTGCCGACCTCGGTGAGGGTGCGCTCGCGGCCGTCCTCGATGCCGTACCGCATGCGGATGATGGAGGCGGTGCGGTTGTCCAGCTTGCCGATCAGGCCGTCGAGCTCCTCGCTGCGCAGCAGTGTGAGCACCGACTGCTCCGGGGACACCGCCGAGGTGTCCTCCAGCAGATCGCCGAACTGGGTCTCGCCCGCGTCGTCCACGGACATGTTGAGGCTGACGGGGTCACGGGCCCAGTCCAGGACGTCCGTCACCCGCTCCTCGGAGGAGCCCAGCTCCGCGGCGACCTCGGCTGCCTCCGGCTCGCGCCCGTGCTCGCGGTTGAACTCGCGCTGCACACGGCGGATCCGGCCGAGCTCCTCCACCAGGTGGACGGGGAGCCGGATGGTCCGGGACTGGTCGGCTATGGACCGGGTGATCGCCTGCCGGATCCACCACGTGGCGTACGTGGAGAACTTGAAGCCCTTGGCGTAGTCGAACTTCTCGACCGCGCGGACCAGGCCGGCGTTGCCCTCCTGGATCAGGTCGAGGAGGGGCAGCCCGCTGCGCGGGTACCGGCGGGCGACGGCGACGACGAGCCGGAGGTTGGAGCGGATGAAGACGTCCTTCGCGCGCTCCGCGGCCTCGGCGAGCGCCTCCAGCTCCTCCCGCGTCGCCTTGGTGTCGCTCTGCACCACCCCGTCGAGGATCTGGCGGGCGTACACCCCTGCCTCAATGGTCTGGGACAGCTCGACCTCCTTGGCGGCGTCGAGCAGGGGCGTGCGCGCGATCTCGTCGAGGTACATGCCGACCAGGTCGCGGTCGGCGATCTCCCCGCCCACGGCGCGAACGCTGCTTGCCCTGTCGGCCCCTCCGGACTCGGACTGCCGACGGGCGACGGCACGGGTTGCCATGCGAGCTCCCTTGCTGAGTAGGTCGCGACACCCTCTCGGGTGCCCTGCATCCGATGGAAACAACGACTGGAATCAGGACAGAATTCCCATGCGAGGCATCGATTTTCGCGATCATGCAGTACCCTGTCCGGCTCCCGCCCCCCGGCCGGGGCCCCACCCACCGCAGATCCGCAGGTCAGGGCGAGAGGGCCGAGGGACCCGCGCCCTGGACGGCCGCGTCCGGCCGCACCGGGCGTGAGACCACCGTCACCCTCGGGTACCGGGTTCCGCCCCGCGGACAACGCCGTCCGCGTCTGCGCTTCTGCCCCACTAGACGTCCGGTACCCCCGCGCGGTTGCTCAGGATGCCCGTTTTGTCGTCGCGACCCCGCGCGACCCCCCCAGCCGACTCGCGCGCGACCTCATCCGCCGGTTCGCGCGCGACCTCCTCAGCCGACTCGCGCGACCTCGTCAGCCGAACTGGACGGACCGCTTGGCGAGTCCCATCCAGAAGCCGTCGATCACGCTCCGCCCCTGGTCCAGCTCCCCTTCCGACGCCCCCAGGGTCACGAAGAGGGGCGCGAAGTGCTCGGTGCGCGGGTGGGCCAGGCGCCCGGCCGGCGCCTTGTTCCCGAAGTCGAGGAGGGCGTCGACGTCCGCGCCCGCCAGCGCCTCACGCCCCCAGTCGTCGAACTCGGCCGACCAGGCCGGGACCCCGTCGTGCCGCAGGGCGGCCAGGTTGTGCGTGAAGAAGCCGCTGCCGACGATCAGCACGCCCTCGTCGCGCAGCGGCGCGAGCCGCCGCCCGATCTCCAGGAGCCTGCCCGGATCGAGGGTGGGCAGGGAGATCTGAAGGACGGGGACATCCGCCTCCGGGAACATCTCGACCAGGGGGACGTACGCGCCGTGGTCGAGCCCCCGGTCGGGCACGTCCTGGACCGGCGTCCCGGCCCGGCGCAGCAGTCCGCGCACCGCGTCGGCGAGGGCGGGCGCGCCGGGCGCCTCGTAGCGGACGCGGTAGTAGCGCTCGGGGAAGCCCCAGAAGTCGTGGACGAGGGGAAGGGTTTCGGTCGCGCCGAGGGCGAGCGGGGCCTCCTCCCAGTGCGCGGAGACGACGAGGATCGCGGTGGGGCGGGGGAGTTCCGCGGACCAGGCGGCGAGTTGCCCGGGCCAGAGCGGGTCGTCGGCGAGGGGTGGGGCGCCGTGCGACAGATAGAGGGCGGGCATGCGCCCGCTCGCGGGTACGCGCTCCCCCACGGACGGGCGCTCCGGCGCGGGTACGCGCCCCCCGGCGGGCACGGCGGCGGCGTTCATGGCGGCTCGGACTCCTGTTCAACTTGAAAGTTCAAGCTTGCAGTACCGAACACCCTAGGCCAAATTAGTTCAACTTTCAATTATAGGGTCGTAGAGTGGATCCATGAACTTGGCATCCACTGGTGACAAAGGCGTCGCACCCCGATGGCTGACCGAGGACGAGCAACGTGTGTGGCGCTCGTACCTCCACGCCACCACTCTCCTGGAGGACCACCTCGACCGCCAGCTCCAGCGGGACGCGGGCATGCCGCACGTCTACTACGGCCTGCTCGTGCAGCTGGCGCAGGCACCGCGGCGCCGGATGCGGATGACCCGGCTGGCGATCGACGCGAAGATCACCCGGTCCCGGCTCTCGCACGCAGTCGCCCGGCTGGAGAAGAACGGCTGGGTGCGCCGCGAGGACTGCCCCTCCGACCGGCGCGGCCAGAACGCCGTGCTCACGGACGAGGGGTACGACGTCCTGAAGCGCACCGCGCCCGGTCATGTGGAGGCCGTGCGCCAGGCGATGTTCGACCGGCTCACCCCCGAACAGGTCCGCCAGCTCGGCGAGATCATGCAGGTCATAGCGGAGGGCCTGCAACCGCAGGACACCGGCGCCGACCTCCCCTGGCTCCGCTGAGAGCAGGGCACGGCTGAGAGCACGACGCGGGTGAGCGCAGGACGGTTGGAGCGCGACGCGGGTGAGGCAGCACGCAGGTTGGAGCACGACGCGGGTGAGCACAGGACGCGGGCGCCGACGGGCAGGCGCCGCCCGCACCCACGGCAAAGGGCCCGGCCCGGGGTGGTTCGCCCCGGGCCGGGCCCTCCGACGTGGCGCCTCTCCGCACTCGCGGCCCCGGCGCCGGGGTCAGTGCGCGACCACCGGCACCCTGACCTGGTCCTCGGCGCCTCCCCCGGCGCCCGGCCCGGCACCAGCCGGACCCATGTCCGGACGGCCCGTGCTGACGAGGGCTGCGGCGATCGCGGCAGCCGCCACGAGAATGCCCACGGCCCACCAGATCGCGGACGAGAAGCCGTGCACCATGCCCTGCAGCTCCAGCAGCCGCGGGTCCCGCGCGTCGGCCGCGTGCGAGGCGATGTACGAGGTGGTGGCGGAGGCGGCGATGGTGTTCAGCAGCGCCGTGCCGATCGCGCCGCCCACCTGCTGCGAGGTGTTGACCATCGCGGAGGCGACACCGGCGTCGGCCGGGTCCACCCCGTGTGTGGCCAGCGACATCGCGGGCATGAACGCCGTACCCATGCCGAGGCCCAGCAGCACCTGGGCGGGCAGGATCAGGCCGGCGTAGGAGCTGTTCACGTCGAGCTGGGTCAGCATCAGCATGCCGGCCGCGGCGACCAGGAAGCCGGGCGCCATCAGCAGACGCGGCGGCACGCGCGTCATCAGCCGGGTGCCGATCTGGGTCGAGCCCACGATCATGCCGACGATCATCGGCAGGAAGGCGAAGCCCGTCATGACCGGGGAGTACTCCTTCACGACCTGGAGGTAGAAGGTCAGGAAGAGGAACAGCCCGAACATCGCGATGATCGCGAGGCCCAGCGACAGGTAGACACCGCCACGGTTGCGCTCGGTCAGCACCCGCAGGGGCAGCAGCGGCGAGGACACCTTGGCCTCGGTGACGACGAAGGCCAGCAGCAGGACGGCGGAGGCGATGAACATGCCGACGGTCAGGCCGTCCGACCAGCCCGCCGACTCGGCACGGGTGAAGCCGTAGACCAGCGCGACCAGACCCAGGGTGGAGAGGACCACGCCCGGCAGGTCGAGCGGCGAGCGGTTGCGGGCGCCGGAGGGCTCACGGATCACCAGGTAGGCGCCGATCGCCGCGACGATCGCGAACGGGATGTTGACGAAGAAGGTCCAGCGCCAGTTCAGGTACTCGGTGAGGAAGCCGCCCAGGATCAGGCCGACCGCGCCACCGCCACCGGCGATGGCTCCGTAGATGCCGAACGCCTTGGCGCGCTCCTTGGCGTCGGTGAACATCACGGCCAGCAGCGACAGGGCGGCCGGGGCGAGCAGGGCGCCGAAGGCACCCTGGAGGGCGCGGGCGCCGAGCATCATGGCCTCGCCGGTAGCGGCGCCGCCGAGCGCGGACGCGGCGGCGAAGCCGAGCAGCCCGACGACGAAGGCGCGCTTGCGGCCCCAGATGTCGGCGATCCGGCCGCCGAAGAGGAGCAGTCCGCCGAAGGCGAGGGCGTAGGCGGTGATGACCCACTGCCGGTTGCCGTCGGAGATGCCGAGGTCCTGCTGGGCGGTGGGGAGCGCGATGTTCACGATCGTCGCGTCCAGCACCACCATCAGCTGGGCGAGGGCGATGAAGACCAGGGCCTTCCAGCGGTTCGGATCAGGGAGGGAGAGATCGGGCGTTTTCGGCATGGGTCGGGCCACCTAGGTGTTCGCTGAGGGCACGCGGAGCCGCGCGTGCCGGTGAGAGGTCCCGTCGCACGCACGGCGCGTGTGGCGGTGAGGTCCGCCCGGCGGGGTCGCGTCGGCGGGACGCCCCCGGGCGGGGTGAGGTCGTGGGTCACGCGGGACGGGGTTCTGCCGTCCGGTGCGCGTGCCGCGGGGTCGGGCGGCCCGGGGGCCGCGAAGCGAGGTCAGGCGGCGCGTGGGCCGCGTGCGGTCATGGAGTGCTCCGCAGGTCGTCGAAGGTCGCTGCCGAACCGGGCAGGGTGGAGCGCGCGGGCGCCTCCAGTCCGTCCAGGAAGAGCTGGAGATGGCGGTGGACGAAACGGTCCATGTTCGGGCACACGGTGCCGGGCAGGGGCCTGGTCAGCTGGGAGAGCGCGACCATCAGATCGCCCACGGCGACGTCCCCGCGCATCCGTCCGGCCGACTGGGCCCGCCGGACGAGACCCTGGACGGCCTCCTCCAGACGGTCCTTCCCGGCGAGCAGATCGGGGTGGTCGCTCTCGAAGGCGCCGGAGAGCATCGGACACAGGGCGCCGATGCGCTCGTCGGCCGCGGCGTGCACGAACCGCCGCAGCGCCGCGAACGGGTCGGCCTCCTCGGCCGTCGCCGTCCCGGCCGCCGCCGTGGTCCGCGCCATCACGGACAGCACGACCTCGCGGACGAGCACGGCGCGGTCGGGGAAGTGGCGGTAGAGCGTGGCGTTGCCGATGCCCGCGCGGCGGGCGATCTCGTCGAGCGGGACGTCCGGCCCGTTCTCGACGAACATCTCGCGCGCGGCCGACACGATCCGCTCCCTGTTGCGCAGGGCGTCGGCCCGCGGGCGCGGGGTGCGGCGCGCTTCGGTGGCGGCGGGGCTCACGGCTCCACGTCCTTCCGGTCGGTCCCGCCGGGGCGGGTGGGTTCCCCCGGGCGGGTCGGTCCCGCCTGAGCGGGCCGGCTCCACCAAAGCGGGGAGGGCTTCCCCGTTTCGCGGGGACACGAGTGCAAACGGGGAAGCAGTCCCCGCTTATTTCCCCAGGTCGATGTGACCTGCGCCACACTTCAGCGATCCAATCGCGCTGCCCGAAAGACCCCTCGATCGGCTCAGTCCGGCGCGCGCCCCCCGGACCCCCGGCACAGGCTGAGCCGCAGAGCGCAGCGAGGGTCCGGCCTGCTGCCGCGGACCCGAGGCGGACGCATGCAGCAGCCCCACCACCGGATATCCGGCGGGAGCAGCACCCGGTCGCAGCGGCCGGGGGGCAGTGCGCCGCACCCCCGTCCGCGCCGCCTCGGGGCCCTGGCCGCCATCGCCGCTCTCGCCCTGGCAGCCCTGACCACGGCGAGCGGGACACTTCCCGCCTCCACCCGCGCGACCGCCGGCCCGGACGCCGCACCGGACGCCACCGGGCTGGGCCCCTGCCGCCTGCCGGCCCCGCTGGGCGTCCAGATGTCGGTGGGACTGCCCACCCCCGAGGGCTACACGCCCTCCACCGGCGAGATCAGCGCCCTCAACCTGATGATCGACTTCCCGGACGCGGAGGGCGAGGGCTCGGCGCTCGACCGGCTCGCCGAATTCTTCCCGCAGACCTCCGAATGGTTCCGCACCAGTTCCTACGGGCGGCTCAGCTACCGGCCCCACGCCCCGGTGGGCGACTGGCTGCGCATGCCCCGCCCGTTCACCGACTACGGCATAGAGCGCGGCTCCCCCTACGAGCCCGGCTACCGGGAGCTCGTCGAGGACCTGGTCGAAGTAGCGGACCCCGAGGTCGACTTCAGCGCCTACGACCTGGTCAACGTCCTCGTCACCCCCAACGCGGGCCCCTCGGCGCTGGACACCGTGCTCTCCGTGACCTTCTCTGGCAACGGCGAGGCCCCGCACGCGGACGGGGTGCCGCTCGCCAACACCTCGTTCGTCTACAGCCGCCAGGACGACGGCTCGGGCTCGTACGAGGAGACCGGCTACCGCGTCCTCCCGCACGAGAACGGCCACGTCTTCGGCCTGCCCGACCTCTACACGGCCGAGGGCGGCGGTGCGGTCGGCCACTGGGACATCATGTCCGAGGACTGGGGGGCCAACAACGACCTGCTCGGCTGGCACAAGTGGAAGCTCGGCTGGCTGGACAACGAGCAGATACGCTGCGCCGCCGCCCCCGGCACCACCGAGTACGCGCTGACCCCCCTGGCCACCCCGGGCGGCTCCAAGATGGCCGTGGTGCCGCTCGGCGAGGACACCGGCTACGCCGTCGAGGTGCGCACCAGGGGCGGCAACGACGACGAGGTGTGCCGTCCCGGCGTGCTGGTCTACAAGGTGCGCTCCGGGGTGGACACGGGCCAGGGCCCGATCACCGTCGCGGACAGCAGGCGGGACAGCGGCGGCTGCACCCGCAGCCCCAATGTGCACGCCGAGTTGTCCGACGCCGCCTTCGTGCCGGGCGAGACCTTCACGGACGACAAGCACGGGGTGCGCATCGCGGTGGTCGGCGAGGAGAAGGGGACGTACCGGGTCCGGATCACCCGCTCCTGAGCCCGACGCCTGGTGCCCGGCGGGCCGCGTGGGGCGTTACGCGTCCGGCGTCCGGCGGGCCGCGTGGGGCGTTACGCGTCCGGCGTCCGGCGCCGGGCGTCCGACATCAGCCGTCAGGCGTCAGGCATCCGGCGCCAGCCGTCAAGCGTCAGCCGTCAGGCGTCAGGTGTTCGGCGTCAGCCGCCAGGGGCGAACTCCGCGCGGAGGGCCTGCTTGAGGATCTTGCCCGTCGCGTTGCGCGGCAGGGGCGCCTCCCGCAGGACCACCCGCGACGGCACCTTGTACGCGGCCAGCGTCCGGCCGGCGTGGGCCCGCAACTCCTCCGGCCCGGCCGCCGCGCCGGGGCGGAGCCGCACCACCGCGGCCACCTCCTCCCCCAGCCGCGCGTGCGGCACCCCGAGCACCGCGCAGTCCACCACGTCCGGGTGCGCGTGCAGCACGCCCTCCACCTCGACGCAGTACACGTTCTCGCCGCCGCGCAGGACCATGTCCCGCAGCCGGTCCACGACGGTGACCGTGCCGTCGCCGGTGCGCCTCGCCAGGTCGCCGGTGCGCAGCCAGCCGTCCCGGAACGCGTCCGCCGTCGCGGCCGGGTCGCCCCAGTAGCCGCGCACCGTGCCCTGGCCGCGCAGCCACAGCTCGCCGACCTCGCCGTCCGGCAGCACACCGCCGTCCGGACCCGTGATCCGGACCTCCACGGCGGGTGCGGGACGGCCCGCGCTGTCCGGCCGGGACCGGTATGCGTCACCGGAGCCGGCCAGGACGCCACCGCTGGTCTCGGTCAGCCCGTAGCCGTTCCGCGGTTCGATCCGGTGGCCGTGGGCGGCGGTCAGCCGGGCGAGGAGACCGGGCGGCGGGGGCGCGCCGCCGGTGCCGAGGTGGGTGAGGCTAGCGAGCGCGGACCCGGCCCGCCCGGCCGCGTCCAGCAGGTCGAGAGCGGTGGTCGGGACGCCCGAGAAGTGGGTCGCGCGGTGTGTGTCGATCAGCCGGACGGCGGCGTCCGCGTCCCACTTCGGCATCAGCACCAGGGTGCCGCCGACGCCCATCGTCGCGTAGACCGTGGTGAACGCGGCGACGTGGAAGAACGGGAAGGTGGTCAGCGCGACCGGGGTGCCGCCCTGGCCGGGCAGCAGTCCGCGCCCGAGGGCGGAGACCGTGGCGTGGTAGCGGGGGTGGACGGTGGCGCCCGCCTGGGCGAGGTGGGTGGCGACCGCGCCCCGGGGGCGTCCGGTGGTGCCCGAGGTGTAGAAGACGGTGGCGTCCGACTCCGGCAGCACATCGACGTCCGGGGGCCCGGCGTACGGGTCTGGCGGGCCGAAGTCCTCGTAGCGGTCCACCCCGTGGGGCGTGCCCTCCGGGCCGGGGCCACCGTGGAAGAGGACGCAGCGCGCCCCGGTCCGCCGGCGCCAGGCGTCGACGCGCGGCAGGTGTTCCCCGTCGACGAGGAGCGCGCGGGGGGCGCAGTCGTCGAGCGCGTACGCCAGCTCCCCTTCGGTCCAGTGCGTGTTGAGCGGTACGGCGACAAGGCCCGCCAGCTGCGTTGCCCAGAAGGCGATCTGCCACTCGGGGTGGTTGCGCATCACCAGCGCTGCCCGGTCGCCGGGGGCGAGCCCGTGGGCGCCGGTGAGATGGCGGGCGAGCGCGCTCGCGGCGGCGAAGAACTCGCCGTAGGTGTACGAGCCCGTCTCCGCGAGGAGGAACGGCCGGTCCCCGTACGCCCATGCCGTCTCCGCGAACTCCCGCAGGGAGCGCGGCCCGGATACGTACTCCAGCGCGCCGTCCTCGCCGCGGACGACCTCGAAGGGCGCGCCGGGGGCGGTGAGCCGGGCGAGCCACGGGTCGGGCGGCCCGACCCCGGACGCGGAAGGGGACGCGGGCGTGGGCGTGTTCGGCACGCGGCGACGCTATGCGGGGCCCGCCCCCTGGTCAAGGCGGGTACGGACGGGGCGCGTGCTCCCGGCGGGCCGGGGCGGGCTCCGCCCGGACCGGCCCGGACCGCGCGTCTCGTGGGCTCCTCGCCGGACTCTCCGACCGGCCCGTCGGGCACCGGGCCGGGGCGCCGGGCCGGGCGCTGGATCCCGCGCCCGCGCCTTCGCCCGCGTGTGCGCCCTGCGCGTGCGCCCTGCGTGTGCCGGTGGTACCGCGTCTCCGGACGGCTTGGCGGTTGCAGGGGCGGGCCCGCGAGGAGGAGGGCCCGGTCCGCCCGGGCGGCTGACCGGCCCTCCAGGTCTCCTGCACGCCACGCGGGCGCGGGCGGAGAAACGTTCCCCCAGCCGCGCCCGGTCCGTGGCCCGGTCCGTCCGCGTACGTCGCCGGCGTGTCCCTTGCGTCGCCGACGCGTCCAGCGACCGGCCCGGCCTTCCCTACTCGGACTTGACCTCGATCGTCCCGTCGTCCGACGACCCGGCACCCGGGGCCGAGGCCCCCGCGACCGCTCCGCCCGCCGCCGGCGTCCCGTCCTTCTGGGTGATCCCCTGAAGCAGCTGTGCCAGGTCGACACCCGTGGTGGAGCCGAGAAGTTCGAGCCCTTGGGCGACGTTGTCGGCGACCGCGCGCGGCAGACGACCGGCGCCGTCCGTGGAGATGACCGTCATCTTGTCGATGGCGGACAGCGGCTCGGCCGCCTTGCCGACGACCTGCGGCAGCACCTCGACGAGCATCTGCAGCACGGCCGCGTCGCCGTACTGGGCGAAGGCGTCCGCCTTCTTCCGCATGGCCTCCGCCTCGGCGGAACCCTTCGCCGCGATGGCCGCGGCCTCCGCCTCACCCTCGATCCGCACGGCGTCGGCGAGCGCGGCGCGGTGCGCCTTCTGGCCCTCACCCGTCAGCCGGTCACGCTGGGCATCGGCCTCGGCCTGCTTGACCAGGGCGATACGCCGGGCCTCGGCCTCCTGCTCGGCCTGGTAGCGCGCCGCGTCGGCGGGCTTGCGGACCTGGGTGTCCAGCTCGCGGTCGGTCAGCGCGGCCTGGCGCTCGGCGACCTTCTCCTGCTGGCTGAGGATCTCCTGCCGGCGGTCGGCCTCGGCGAGCGGGCCGGCCGCGGCGGCGCGGGCGGCGGCCTCGTCCGTCTCGGCCTTGATCTCGGCCTGCTTGAGCTCGAAGGTCCGCTGCGCGATGGCGATCTCCTCCTCAGCCTTCAGCCGCGCCTGCTCGGACGCGCGCCGGGCGACGGCCTCGGCGATGTCCGCCTCCTGCTTGGCGCGCGCGGCCTCCGGACGGCCGAGGTCCTCCAGGTAGGTGCCCTCGGTGGTGATGTCCTGGATCTGGAAGGCGTCCAGCACCAGGCCCTGCCCGGACAGGCTCGCCTCCGCCTCCTCGGCGACCTGCCCGGCGAAGGCGGCGCGGTCGCGGATGATGTCCTCGACCGACATCCGGCCGACGATGGAACGCAGCGCGCCGGACAGCACCTCCTGGGTGAAGCCGACGATGCCGCCCTGCTGCATCAGGAAGCGCTGCGCGGCGGCCCGGATGGAGTCCTCCGTGCCGCCGACCTTGACGATCGCGACACCTTCGAGGTTGACCTTCACGCCTCGCAGGGTGACCGCGCCGCGCACGGCGACGGGGATGTGCCGGCTGGACAGGTCGAGCGTGAACTTCTGCTGCACGAACGGCACGACGAAGACGCCGCCGCCGACCACGACCTTCTGGCCGCTGTTGTCGGTGAACACCCGGCCCGTCTCCGGGTCGGTCGACGTCTTCCCGCGGCGGCCGGTGACGATGAACGCCTCACTGGGACCGGCGACCTTGTACCGCGTGACGACGACGAGGGCGAGCAGCACGAGGAGTACGGCGACTCCCACCACTGCGGTGAGTACAGGGCTCATGGCGAATCCCCTTGAGTGGAACCGGACAAGTACAGGTCGGTGGTGCGGCCGTGGATCCGCCCTCGGAGGGGGGCGGGCCGTCGGGCCGACAGCCGGTGCTGTCGCCTACGTCGGAGCGTCAGCGGTCCACGGGGCGGACCGCCACGGACGTCGGACTGAGCACCGACTCGACCCAGACCTCGGTCCCGCGCGCCACCGGGGTGGCGCTCTTCGCGGCGTACTTCACGGGCTGCCCGGCGAGGTACACCAGCACCTCGCCGTAACCGGCGGACGGAATCCCGGTCACGACCGTCCCCGAGCTGCCGACCAGGTCGTCGCCGCGAGGTGTGTCCGCGTCGCCGTCCCGCAGCAGGGCGCTGCTGAAACGCCAGGTCAGCCAGCCCGCGCCGGCCCCGGCCACCACACCGACCGCGGTGGCGACCCCGGCGCCGAGCCCCGTGGTCCCGAGCGTGATCGCACCGGCGAACCCGAGCATCGACACGAAGCCCGCGATCACCGGGAGCGAGAGCAGCCCGTCCAGGCCCCCACCGATCCCGTCGAAGAGGCCCTCCAGGAGCCCGTCGAAGATCAGCGACAGCGCGAGGACGACCACGCCGGCAATGCCGAGTCCGAGAAACCAGCCCATGCCCGACCACCCCGTCCCACGCACTGCACCACTCGGTACAACACGATGGTTTCACGTTCCTGCGGGACATTTCACTGCCCGATCCCGGCAATTTTCCCCCACCTTCCCTGCGGCCCCCTCCCGACGGGCGGGACCTGCGACGTTCCGTACGCGCACGATCACCCGCCCCTCCCGCGCCGGGCAGACAACCCCCGGTACGCACCGCACCCCACCCGCTACACTGTCGGCGGTGGCCCAGCCCTCCGGCCGGACCTACCACCTGTCGGACCCCACCCCGCACCGCCTGCGGGCCGGCCACCCGACGGAACCCCGCCTTCGTAGCTCAGGGGATAGAGCACCGCTCTCCTAAAGCGGGTGTCGCAGGTTCGAATCCTGCCGGGGGCACCAGCCAAAAGGCCCCGGACCGATCATGGTCCGGGGCCTTTGACATCCACTTCTGACATCAACGAGGGCGATCACCCACGACCGGGCCGCCTCTTGAGCAGCCGATCCATGTGGCTGATGGCCTCGCGCTGGGTGTCCTGCACGACGTGCGTGTACACGTCCATGGTGATGCTGATCTGGCTGTGCCCGAGGATCTCCATCACTACGCGAGGAGCCACCCCGGCAGCGGTTAGCAGCGTGGCGCACCCGTGCCGGGCGTCGTGCAGCCGGATCACGCGGAGGCCGGCGGACTCGGCGACGCGGGTGAAGGAGCGATACACGTTGCGCGGCTCGACCTGGCGCCCGGTTCGGGTGGTGAAAACGTAGCCCGACTCGTGCCACTGCTCTCCCGCCTTGACGCGCGCGGCCGACTGCCGCATCCGGTGCCAGCGCAGCGGGGCGATGCAGAGCGCGGGCAGCGGGACGACGCGTCGACGGCGGCTCTTGGGGTCGTCGTCGTACAGGACACCACGGCGCCGCTGGGTCTGCTGGCGGACGTGGAGGACGCGGTTTTCAAGGTCGAGGTCAGACCAGCGGAGACCGATGATCTCCCCCCGGCGCAGGCCCATGGCGATGGCGAGCACGAAGGCCGCGTAGAGCGGGTCTCTGCGGGACGCGGCGAGGAAGGCGAGCGTCTCGTCCAGGCTCCAGGGCTTCAGCTCCCGGTTGTCCGTACGGGGCGGCTCGACGAGCTTGGCGACGTTGCGTGTGATCAGCTCCTCGCGGCAGGCGGAGGACAGGGCGGAACGCAGAACGCGGTGCGATTCCTTGGCCGTTGCCGCAGTGGTCTCCTTCTCCAGACGGACGAGAAAGCGGCGCACGTCGGCGACGGCGAGGGATTCGAGCCGCTTGGAGCCGAGCAGCGGCACCAGGTAGAGCCGGACGTGCGACTCGTACTTGTCGTACGTGCTGAGCTTCCGCCGAGGCTTGATCACGTTGTCCAGCCAGTACGGCAGCCACTCGGAGAGCTTGGCCGAGCGAGTCGGCACGGGCACGCCCTGGTCGACCTTGGCGAGCAGTTCCCGGCGCTTGGTGTCGCACTCCTGCCAGGTCTTGCCGTAGGCGAACTTACGGGCACGCGTGCCGTCCGGCTGAAGCACGTAGACGGCGCACTGATAGCGGCCGTCCTTGCGCTTGGTGATCGTGCCCGCCCCGTTCGGGTTGCGCTTGCGCTGGCCAGCCATCAGGCAGACTCCTCAATCTGGCCGAGTACGAAGTCCCGGACTGCGTCAGCGGGGATGCGGCGGGCACCGTCGATCTTGATCGAGATCAGGCGGCGAGTTCGGATCAGGTCATAGACCTTTGAGCGTCCGACCTTGAGCCGCGCCATGACGTCGGGCACGGTCAGCAATTCAGGGGTGGCAGTGGTCATGCTGCGGCTCCTTCCAGGGCGAGTTGATCGCGTAGGGCTTCGCGGGCTGTTTCGCGGTTGTGCTGGAGGTCGCGGGCGATGGTGGCTGCGAGGGCCGATTCGCCGGGGGTGTGGCCGTGTCCGGCGTACTGCCAGTCGGCGAGGACGAGCACGGTGTCCGGCTCGCGGTCGTCCAGGGCGAGCGCTTCGCGTTCCTGCGCGGCGCGGTAGTCGGCGCGTGTCTGGCGGAGGGCGCCGAGGGTGGTGGAGTAGCGGCGGGACTTGGAGGAGAAGTGGCCGCGGAAGCCGAGCATGTGAGCCCAGGCCCACAGGCGGCGGTCGGGATACAGCGGGTCGAGCCGCTTGCATGCCTGGATGAGGCGGCGGGTGTGGTCGGGGACCTGGTGGCGGTCGAGTTCGGAGAGCTCGCCGATGCGGCGGTCCAGGGTTCCGGTGCTCTCGGCCGCCTTGGTGGCGTACTTGGCGACGTAGGAGGCCACGGCCTGTTCGGTGATGTCGGAGCCGTCGCCGAAGGCCTTGACCGGGCGTACGTCGAGCTGTCTGCCCCAGCGGAAGGTGCGGGCAGGCTGGTCGTCGGCGGCGGGGACCGAGACCGAGGTGTAGGAGTGCGCGGCAGCCGCCCGGATGGCGTCGGTGAGGAGGTCGACCGTGGCCCAGGACGGCGGTGGCGTGTCCGGACCGTCCGGGCCGTCGATGCGGATCACGGCGTGAAAGTGCAGGGCCCCGCGCTTTTGGAACTCGGCGACCTTGCCGTACGACAGCCGGGCCGTTTCCTTGAGCTCTCGCTGTGTCAGGCCCGCGCGGGCTGCGACCTCGCGGCGGAGCCGGTTGGTGAAGCGCTGCCACAGCTGGCCCGCGTGGTTGTTGAAGAGGACGGCGCCCGCGTAGTCGTAGGTGGCCGGGTCGAGGGCGGTGCCGAGGGCGGGATCGTCGGCGGAGTGGTGGGTGCCGCAGCGGCAGGCGCCATGGTCGGGGCGGTTGTGGACGCGGCCGAAGGAGGGGGCGGTGAGGGTGGCGAAGACGCGCGGGTGGTCGCGGACGGTGGCGGGGATGTCGCGGCGGTCGTCACCAGCGAGGCCCGCACGGATGAGGTGGTAGGTGTCGCCCGCGTAGGTCCAGGCACAGGACGGGCAGCGGGAGGCGCGGCGGTTGCCGCAGGCGAGGCGGAGGCGTCCGCCCGGCTCGTTCTCGGTGGCGTAATGGTGCAGGGTCTCGCCGGTGACCTTGTCTTTGGCAATCGTCCAGCCGGTGAGGTGGATGGGGTCGGCGCAGCCGCCGGTGCGGCGGATCTGCTCGTGCCAGCGGTCGTAGTCGGACGCCGAAGCCACCCTCAGCAGGTCGCCGAGGGTGGTCGGGTCGAGCAGCAGGTCAGGCACGGGCACCCTCCCGGGTGCTGCGGGTGCGAGTGGTGCCGGTGCCCTGGCAGGCCGGGCAGCGCGCGGTGATGGTGCGCAGGTGACCGCGGGCGTCACGGCCGCCGAGGGTGATGGCAGCGGAGGCGTGCCCGTCGCAGTGGGGGCAGATGCGGGGCGTGGTGGGGTGCGTCATGCTGGGGGTTCCTTCCGGCTCTTCGGGGTTCGGCAGGGGCAGGGCTCCCGGGCGGCGGAGACTTGGCGGTTGAGGCCGCCCGGGGGCCGGTCAGTGGCGCTTGGCTTCGGTGTTGATGAGCGAGCGGACGACCAGGGCGCAGACGGCGACCGAGGCGCCGGTGACGGCGACCGCGAGGAGCATCGAGACCAGAACGGCGCCGACCACCAGGACCACGGCCGTGCCACCACCGACCAGGGCCACGACTGCGCCCGGAGTGAGCTGGACCGTGGGCCGGGCCGACATCGCAGCCGGGGTGACCGGTGCGGGTGTGGTGGTTGGCTGGTGCTGGATGACGGCGGTCGGCTCGATGGCGGCGGGCGGGGTGATCAGGCCGGTCGGCTGGGGCATGGTCGGGATCTTCGGGCGGAACATCAGCGGATCTCCCTTCTCGGGCGGGTTACTTGACGGCGGTGTCGATGACGGGGGCGAGGAGGCTGTCGGCGATGAGGTAGCCGCCGAGGAGGAGGACCAGGACCAGCCAGAGCGGCGGGCGGATGAGCTTGATGCCGAGGTAGCCGATGGCGGCGAGGGCGAACCAGAGCGGTACTTCCACGGGTGGTGGCCTCCTAGCGGACGGTGCAGCGGTGGGTACGGGCGGCGAGCTGAGCGGCGGAGGAGCTGGAGTAGTCGGCGGACCAGCCGCAGCGGTCGTTGGTGCACACGGCGGCGTGCTTGGTGCGGCCGTTGCGGTCGCGGTGGGTGCCGATCTGCACGGGGCCGATCCGCATGACGGAGTGGAAGTGATCGCGGGCAGGCATGTCCGTGGTTCTCCCTTCGGGTCAGGCGAGTTGGGCGGCGATGGCGTCGGCCAGCTGCGGCGGGACGCCGAGGCGGGCGCGCAGGGTGTCGCTGTCGATCGGCGATCCGGTCCGGGCCTGGTGGTCGTCGGCGACCTTGCGGGCGTGGTCGACGAGCGCGGCCGGAACGGGCGGAGCGGTAACCGCGGGCGGAGACGGGACGGGCGCAGGTGCGGGAAGGGCCGGAGTGTCCTCAACCACTGGCGGCAATGAGGTCGAGGCGTCCAACTCCGTTGCTCCGATGTCCGGTTCGGGGTCGGGGTCGAGGTGGAGCGCGGGTGCCGGCGGATCCGGCGCCCGGTCTTCGGCGGAGTGGGCGAGGAGGGTGCCGCCCATGAAGGCCAGCGCGGGCCAGGCCGCGACGAGAATCCGCAGCCAGGCGGGGACCTGGTCGAGGTCGAGGAGTCCGGCGGTGGCGACGTTGGCGCCGAGCGAGGCCACGAGCGCGATCACGAACCAGCACCAGGCCAGCCGGGACGGGCCGTCGATGCGCAGGCGTCGCCAGGCGGCGACGAGGAGCAGGTCAACTGAGACCGGGTAGGCCCAGGCCTTCCAGCCGTCCTGTCCGGCAGCGGCGGCGAGGTCGTGAAGGTGGGCGAAGGACAGAGCCCCCGCAATGACCGCCTGGACGAGCACGGCGTCGATGCGCAGTCGCGAGGCCATCGCGGTCACTCCGCCACGGGTCGGCCGTTGGCCAACGTGATGGCCTTCAGGACCAGGGCAAGGTTGGTCGTGTCGAGGCCGGTGACGGCGTCGCCGAGCGGGATCCGGGCGGCGGTGTCGGCGAGCGATGCAGCGAGGGCCAGGATGCGCAGTTCCCCGCTGGAGGCGGGCATTTCCTTCGCAGCCAGGGCCTCGACGACCTTGAGCCAGTCGACGCCGTACGGCTCGGGGTCGGGCCCGGAGTAGTCGATCAGGAGCAGGCCGGGCCGTTCGGCCAGGCGCTTGATCCACAGGCCGTGGTCGACCAGGAGGCCGATCGCGGCACGCAGGGCCGGGGAGCCGTCGGCCGTGGCCTGGAGGGTGATGGTCAGCTGGTCAGGGTCGATGGTCACGGAGCCGTTGTCGGTGTCGTACCAGGGGCAGTCACGCTCGTCGTGGTCGATGCCGGTCTCATCGCCGTCGACGTCGCCGCAGTGCTCGCAGAACACGAGGAGGCTCCTTCCTGTCGTAAGGCATGGAGGGGGTAGGGACTTGGCACGAAGCGGTCGCGCCAGCCGGGGAAGCGGGGGTGAGGTCAGGCCGTGGCAGGGGCTGTCTTGGACGGCGGCACCGGGGCCGAGGGCGCCGGGGCGAGCGCGGGCCGGAAGGCTGCCAGGGCGGGCAGGTCCGGCGTGCGCTCAGCGTGCTTGTTGCAGATGTTCACGGCCTCGCGCAGCGAGGTGTGCGGGGCACGGATACGGGCCCAGCCGCCGGACGCGTCGCCCGTGACGGCGATCCCAGGGGTGTCGGTCGGGATCTGGATCGCGGCGAGGACGGCGTCCGGCGCGATGTCACCGAAGGCCATGTTCGCCGAGGATTCGTCGTTGACGCGGTGCGCGGTCCGGCCGGTGAGCTGGGCCCGGAGCATCGTGATGCCCTTGCCGAGTTCGGACCCGAAGCGCTGCCCGCAGATTTCCAGGTAGATGCCGGCGGCGCGGCCGAGCTGGGCGAGCCGGACCAGAGCGGTGATGATGCGGTCGCGTCGTTTCTCGTCGTCCTTGGTGGCGAAGAGGGCGAGTTCGGCGACCTCGTCGACCAGGACCACGACCGGGACCGGGCGCAGGTCGGCAGGCAGGTCCCAGATGTCGGCGGCGATCTCCGCATCCGGCACGTTCACCGTGATCCGCTGGTTGGCCCGGATCAGCTGATAGACCTCCTCCATGTGCGTGACGAGCGCTTCGAGCAGGGCGAGGGCGGTGTCAGGGTTGTCGGCGAGCGCGGAGAACCGGCGCGCCAGCGGGAACAGTTCCACCCCTTGCTTGCAGTCGATGCCCACCAATGCGACATCCAGCGGAGCCAGCCCGGCGACCAGATTGCGCTGGTAGACAGACTTCCCCGATTCGGTAGCACCGAGGGTCAGGCCGTGTGGGACGGTCCGGTAGTCGCGGTAGTGCACCGACCCGTCCTCGCGCAAGGCGACCGGAACCCGCATCGGGCGGGCGTCGGTCTTCGCGGGCATCTGCACCCGCCTGAGCACGTCGTAGCCGGTCATCCGCACCTCCACCACACCCGAGCGCAGCTCACGTGAGGTGACGCCGTACAGGCCGAAGGAGTGGCGCAGCCGGTCTGCGGACGCTGCGACGTCGAAGGCGTCCTGTCCCGGACGCAGACCCAGGCGCAGGACCAGGCCGGTGCGGGTCGGACGTATCCGCAGGATGCGCGGCGGGCGGGACTGCGGTACCTCCCGGTTCGCCACCCGGGCCAGAGCCAGACGCCAGCGGGACGGCGGAACCGTCAGCCCGCAGGCATCCATGACCGAGGCGTAGCGGACCAGGACCCTCACCGTGGCGAGGGTGACCCCGAAGGTCAGCCAGTACCAGGCGGGACGCCGCCACCGCAGGATCACTGCGGAGGCGACGACCAGCAGCAGAGCGACCATGAACCAGGTCATGATCAGGCAGCCTTGGGCTTCGAGGCAGCAGCGGCGAGCGAGGTGACCGCGACCGCGCGGAACGCGATGCCGTGGCGCTTCTGACCGTTGAACTCGTTCTCCCACGCCGAGGCGACCAGGCCCGTCAGCGCGACCGGGGTGCCCATGGTCAGGTCCTCGGAGACGCCCGACTGCGGGACGGTGAGCTTGAGGATCTCGACCTCGTCCGGGGTGGAGAACATGACCTCCACGGTCATCAGGGTCACGCCGTCCTTGTCGAGGGCGATCTCACCAGTACGGCGGTCCTTGACCTTCGGCTGCGGAGCCTTGGCCATCATCACGGTCGCGGCGGAGGTGTCGACGGGAATCTGACGCATGATGGAACTCCCTTTCAGGGGTGGGAGCGGCGTACTTGCTTGGCGGTGGGTCGCCGCTCCCGTGCGTTGGCGATGTGCCCGCAGCTAAGCCGCAGGCCTTTGCGCTTCCAACTGGTGCGCACCAACAGACTGCAACTGGTGCGCACCAGATGTCAAGCGGTGTCGCCGGTCCGGCACTTCAACTCGCCTTACGGCGACGATTCAAGAGAACCGTTTCCGCCAACGACCCGGTAGCCAACAGGGGTTAACACCTGTCGCGTTAACCCCTGCCGACCTGGGGTGATGTGAGGGATGCTGCTAGGAGGTCTCAACAACCCAAGCAGGGCGGCGCGACGTGACGAACGGACTCAAGGCAGCAAGGAGCGCACGAGAGTGGTCGCAAGAGCGGCTGGTCCGCGAGATTGAGCGCCATGCGCGACAGCACATGCTCACCGTCGCATCAACGGCGAGTCTGCGGGTGTACGTCTCGGAGTGGGAGAACGGTCGGCGCCCTATCTCGGCCCGCTACGCGAAGATCCTCCGCGCTCTGCTCGGCATCACCGACGACGAACTGATGGGCAGGACGGACACCGCAGCCGCGCCAGCCACGGCGGACGGATACGACGAACTCATGGGCCGGATCGATGCGGCTCGCACCGTCAGTCTGACCATGGTGAAGACCTTCATGGACCAGACGGAGCTTTTCAGGACCATGGACCGGCAGATGGGGGCTGCGAGCCTCGTAGACCAGATGGGCGCCCATCTGACTACCCTTGAGGACGCACTCACGTTCGCTGTACTCCCTGAAACCCGGCGTCCGGTCGCTCTGGCTCTGGTCGGGGCAGCGACGCTGGCAGCGTGGCAGGCGCTGGACGTCGGAGCGGTAGAACGCGCCTGGCGGCACTATGAGTTGGGCAAGCGTGCCGCCCAGGAAGCCGACGAGCCGATGTATCTCGCGCACGCCACAGCCGAGCAGGCCTACGTGCTCTGCGACGCGGGCCGCGCCCCCATGGCGGTCGAGTTGATACGCGACGCTCAGCGACTTGGAGGCAAGGCCATGTCCCCGCGCCTCACAGCGTGGTTGTACGCGGCCGAAGCCGAGATATGCGCCCGAGCGGGTATGGCGGACGAGTGCCGGCGGGCGCTGGAGAACGCTGCGCGATGCCTGCCGCCAGGAGAGGAAGCTCGGGACCCGGACATGCTCAGCATCTTCCTGAACGAGGGCCACCTCACCAGGTGGCGCGGCAACGCGCTCGCCCTCATAGGCGACGACGAAGCCGTCAGCAGCCTCTATGCGGCCCTCGATACTGCCGATCCCACGTTCATACGAGCCTCTGCAGGACTGCGCTGCGACCTCGCACAGGCGCACATGGCCCGCGGCGAGTACGACCAGGCCCACGACCACCTACGCCAGGCCCGCTTGCTCGCCAGCCGCACGGGATCGGTACGCCAGCGACGTCGAGTCGAACAGCTCACGCAGCGGTTGTAGGCGAAGCTCCAACACCCCGTGACGCGAGGACATGGAGTAGGGCGACGAGCGTCCCGGAGCCCATCAGTTCGCCGCGCGCCATGAGCCCTGGAATGTCGGAGAGGGGAACCCAAGCGATGTGCCCAGCTTCTTCGAGATCTGTCGGTTCACCGACGAGCTTGGCACCCTGGCCGACGAAGATCTCATGCGGCGAGTCGACCATGCCGACCATGGGCTGATAGGTGATCACGTGCTCAAGAGCGTCCGGGCGCCAGCCGGTCTCTTCCTCGACCTCACGCAAAGCCGTCTGCAAGGGCTCTTCGCCCTCGTCGACGATGCCGCCGGGCAGCTCCCAGCCGAACGAGTTGGGGACGAAGCGGTACCGCCACATCATCAGCACGCGTTCTCGGTCATCGATGATGGCGGCGATGGCCACGTGGTGCAGCTTCACTACGTGGTGCTCGAAGCGCTCAACACCGGGAGGCTCGACGTCGACGAGGCTGAGCGTCACCCAACGGTTGTCGTACAGCGTCCGCTCACCATGGATCTGCCACGGCTCGACATCCGTGGGCGCCTCAGTCGTCACAGACCGATCAGGCACCCGGTACGAGCTACGGCCATGCACCTCGATGGCGCCTTCGGTGATGAGCTTGGCGAGCACCTGGCGGAGTGCCGTACGGCCGATGTCCAGCTCTTCCGACAGGGTCCGCTCAGACGGGAGCTTGGAGCCTGGCAGGTACTTGCCTGTCGCGATCCACTCTCGGATCGTTCGGTAGACCCGCTCTGACTTCGGTCCCATCCGGTGAGCACGCTCCCTGTCGTCGTGTTGCGTACGCCAGCGCAAGCGTAGCGAGAAGGAGCACGTACGGAAATCCGTATGTGGTGGGTACGACCGCGTAGATCATCAAGGGGGCGCGGTACAACTTTCCCTACATCATCAAGAGCCCGCGCACGGCGCGGGCGCGCGCCGCCTCTGCGGCGCGGCCTGCCTCCTGTCTGCGCCCCGGCTGGCCGCGCCCGGCGGCGCGCTCGGCGGCTGCGGGCATGAGGTGGGAGACACCCCCTGTGGCTGGGGCGGTCGGCTCCACGGCTTTAGGCAGCCACTTTGGGGCGAGCCTCGAAGATCATGGCCCCAACGTCGTGCTTTACGGGCAGGTCCACTGACTGCCCGACTCGCCATGAGCTTACGGGGCCATGATCACTCGCCCCAAAGCAGCTCCAGCCCAAAGCCGCTCCACCGACCTCAGGCGTACCCCTCCTGCTTTGGTCCCGGAACCCACGGAAAGCCTGCTCGCTTCTAATCAGACGTCAGGATCCGGTACATCGCCTGACCATCTGCCCGGGCTTCCGCATCCTCCAGCGCCCTCCAGGCCTGGTGATCTGCAGCTAACAGAGCGCTTGCCAACCTGAGCCTTTTGCGATCTCCATTCGTCAACTGCTGCTTGATGCCGAAGGGGTCGACTGGCAATGAGAGCAAGAATGCCAGGTCACGATAGTGTTTTTCCTTAGGCGAGGTAGGGATCCCTAGGGCCGCAGCCTTGCCGACAATCGCACCTAGCAAGCTAGGCCGATGGATTGTTCCGACGCGATCGCCGAGCTGTACAGAGATGCTTTCACTGCGCTGCACCGCCTGCCGCCCCCCAGGGACTTCCAGCGTCGTACCTGGGGGCGTGGTGGTGAGATCAGCGCGCAGCCCAAGGTTGTCTGGAGCAAGCAAGTCAACGACGAGATTTCCCGTGGGATCATCACGCTTATATCTGTGCGTCTTACCTTCTGGAGATACTCCCGCGGGTTCAAACCCCAACTCGCCCAGGGCAGCTACGAGCATGCGCAGACTTCGCTGATCAGAGATGACATCTGCTAGCACGTCAAGATCAAGGCTCGCTGCAGGCGGATTTCTTTCGTGCTCCAACCCGTGCAATAGCACCATCTGACCGCCGATAAGCGTCCAATCCTGGGGGACCTTCTCAGAAAGGTCCAAGAGGGTCCCCCAAAGACCCACCAGCGGCCCAGTCAGTAGATCCGACTCAATTCGGACCTGGACATCCCTCACGCTGCCCCCGCCAGGCTCGCTGCAGACGAAGCAAGCAACGGTTCGAGAATGCCTGCTGCTGCAACGACCGCTCGGTCTTCCTTCGCATCGAGCAAGTCAGCCGCAATCACCGGAGCTGGAGCGTCTCTCCCTTCCTTCGCTTCTTGTACCGCGGACACAAGGAAAGACCAGGCGCTGGCCGGCGGCACTCGCACAACAAGGTTGCCTTTTTCTGCATCGAGGACGAGGCCAAATGCGGCCTCCAGCCGTACTAGCCGGTCTGGATGCACATAGACCTCAGCGCGCCCAGGAGCCACATAGTCAGCGCCCACCCTTGGAGCGGCGCTGGCGCCTGCACGCACTACATCCGAGTCAGCCAGCAAGACCTGCAACGCACTGCGGTGGACGCGGTAGCGTCGTACTTCAGCCCTAGCAGCAAGGAGCTTTTGCATACGCGCAGCTGGCAGATCCCCATGGGCAGCGAGATTCCGTAGGCGGGCGAGCAGGCGAGAGCGCTCCGGGTCCGACAAACCAGGAGGCCGACAGCCCGACAGCATGGCGAGAGCACCCCACGCGTTCCGTGCCGACAAGGGGCGACCAGGCTCAGGAGAGGCCAGCCTGCGTTCACGGACGCTGTCTTCGTCTACGATCCAGCGCCCACCAACCCGCGTGCCTCGCAGTTGACCGTCATGCAGCAACTGGCGCACGCGCGAGTCATCCACACCCAGGCTCTGTGCAGCTTGCCTAACGGATACGAAGTCCACGTCACACCTCCTTGCGCGTATCCTCCCGGCAGCAGGAGGGAACACGCAACCAGTGTCCACCCCTCCTTGAGTTGCGTCAAACCTCTCGACTCCAGGAGGGAACACGCAATCGACCGCACACTGCAAAGTTTCAGCCAAGTATAGGTAAAATTTCGACCAATGAGTGGCTGACTTCGGGTCTCCCTGGATACGCTCCGTGATCGTAGATCAGCGTAGCGACGGAGCGTATCCAGGGAGACCCATACAACTCCCCCATGCTGTGACTGTCCGTAGTCTCGGCAGGTCAGAGCCTGAGCAACCGCTGACATGATCGAGGCATCCCGCCCGCTAACGGCGATGTGACCTCCGACTTCGTGCCCTCCTTCGCAGAAGGCTCGAATCCCAGACGGTCGGCTGCCTTGCCAGCCCGAAGCGTGGACTCCAACGCACGGTGCCAACACTGCCGCTCTAGACCAAGCTAGCCATTCGTCTTAATCGACGGACTCGCCCGACCTTCTCGGGCCTGAAGAGCAACTCGTCGTGATGGGTCTGTAGCTCGCTGTGGCGGTGTACAGGTCGGCATGTCTGGTTGCGCTGGACCAATTGGTCAAACGGCCTCTTAGATGCCTGCCCAGTTCCAGAGCTGTTCTGCTGACATCCAGCGCTGACATCAACGAGCCCGGACAGCGGCACACAGCAGCACCCCCGCACGACCGCCGAACCAGCCGACGACGAGGCCAGGCGCGGGCGTAGATCGAACTCCTAAAGCGGGTGTCGCAGGTTCGAATCCTGCCGGGGGCACAACACGAAGGGCCGGTTCAGAGGAGCGATCTCCTCGAACTGGCCCTTTCGCATGATCGCGGCTGTGCCACGGACGTGCCACTACGACCCCGCGCCGCCCGGTCTCTCACGGATCATGGCTCCCAGTCGATCCGCAATGGCACGGTCCCGGTCGGCGGTCATGTGCTGATAGATCAGCGCGGCCCGCGCAGTGCTGTGACCCATGCGGGTCATCAGCTCACGGTGCTGGCACCGGCCGCCGCCAAGGTGTTGCCCGTGTGTCGAAGATCGTGGAAGTGCACATCACCGGAGAGCCCGGCCTTTGTGCGCGCCTTGATCCAGTCGTCGCGGAAGTTGCTACGCCGGAGTCGCCCACCCTGGGGCCCGAGGAAGACGTGACCGTCGCGGCCGGCCCCCGCGTAGCGCTCCAGGTGTTCGGGCACGTCGGCCAGGAGCTCGTCCGGGAAGGCGACGGGGCGGACACCGGCCGCGGACTTCGGAGCCTTGTCGAAGAGCCTGCCGTCCTGCATCTCCGCTTGGGCCCGCTGGACCAGGACCACGCGCCCGGCGAGGTCGACATCCCGTCGGCGCAGCGATGCCGGGCATTGTCGCCTGTTGGGGGCGAGACGAAGGCCGGGAATCGCGGCGGGCCCGGAGTCACCGGCACCCACGTCGGACAGTTCCCACTCGACATCATCGAGTCCGTCTGCCCTCACGGCGATGCCGGGAGGAAGCGTGAGACACCGGAAGAGCTACGGTCTCGCTTTCCACGGATGGGCCACCCGTGGTCACCAGAGGACGACGCCCACCTCCTCGCGCTCTACCAACAAGGAGAACGTGACTTCGACGCCCGTAGGAAGCAGTTCGGCCGGAAACGCAGCGCCATCCGGTCGCGACTGGCCAAGCTCGGCCTCGAGAGCCTCACTTGACAGCGGTCAAGGCTCAGACGGCTGTGGCTGGGGCGGTCGGCTCCGCGGCTTTACGCAGCCGCCATGGGACGAGCCTCGAAGATCGGGGCCCACATCGGGCTATTGCGGGCAGGTACAGAGACTGCCCGATTCGCGGCCAGCGTACGGGCCCCGATCTCTCGCCCCATGGCAGCTCCAGCCCAAAGCCGCTACACCGACCTCTGCCGGACCACTTGCCCTCACCGGTACGGTCCCGCCATGAAGCCTCAGCCCGGTAAGCGACAACAGTGGTTCGGAACGTTCGCCAGCGTCATGCGTCACGTAGGGCGGAAGCCTCTGCTGATTGGCTGGGGTGCGGTTCTCATCGCCCTGAATGTCATTGCTCAGCGCAACGTGCCACAGCCGTGGTCCGGGGTGATCAGTGCTGCGGTCTTGCCCTGTTGGATCATTCCGGCCTCTGCCAGCTATCAGCGCAGCCGAGCACACACTGAGGGCGCAGACCACTGACGCTCGTGCCGTACAGCAGAGACGTACAGCAACCGTCCCGACCGCTACCGTCCATAGTCGACTCTCAGGCCCCGGATGGGCAGGCGAGGAGACTCCAGCGACCTCCCTGCCCGTGATTCGCATCGAGAGGGTCAGCCCGTGCCACAGGCGTACCAGATGGAACGGGGACTCACGGGGAACGGTGGCTGGCAGCGGGGCTCAGGTGCCGCAGGCACCGAAGTCAGAGTTACCCAGGTCAGCGCCCAACTAGCCCCACCGTCTCCTAGAGCGGGTGTCGCAGGTTCGAATCCTGCCGGGGGCACCAACGCATGGCCCTGACCTGGGGATTCTCTCTCCAGAGAGAGTGCTCCTCGGCCTCGGACGCCTCGTCCGGGGCCGTTTGCGTAAGCGGAGGGAGAGATGGTCTCCGAAATTTCTCCCACAGAACTGGCTCTCGTCGTCGCGCTGCAGCTCGAAGGTCCATGTGCAGGTCTCGGGCGCCTCGCCGGACTGGAGGTCGAGTCGCCGGCCGGGTTCTGGGGTACGACGCGTGGTCGACGCCGTACGTGAGGTGGGAGTCAGCCGGACGTGCTGACCGTCGTTCCACCCGGCACGCTCGTCGGCCAGTTCCCACTCCCCCGTCCCCGAGGGCCGCCATCGGTCGTCGAAGTCGAACTCCTGCCAGTCCAGGAGCCTGACGGCCGCTCGTCCGTCGGGCCGCAGAGTGACCTCCGTTCCGTCGATGGCGACCCACGACCCCACGATTTCCGCCGACTTGACGTCGTGCCGCGCGGGAAGCGGGTCGTACATGCGGGGACCGCACCCCGCCAGGACGAACAGGCAGGCGATGACGGTCGCGACCGGCCGCATCGGGACACGGGAGGACCTGGGGCTTCTGCATCGCGTGGGAGGCGTAGTTGCGCGCCGTCCCGGCCGCCGACTTCCTGAGCCCGCACTCGTGACGCAGAACGCCCCGCCCGGCGTACAACCCTCGGCGCGCGCCGGTGGTCACCACTGCACCGGACGGCACAGGTGCGCGGGGTCCGCCTTGCTGTTCGGCACGGACCCGCGGCGCGGTGCTCGGTCCGGCACACCGGATCGGACGGCCGTCACGGCGTCCCGCGTGCCGTAGGAGAAGAAGACACGCATGCAGCAGTACCTCCGCACCACCCTCGCGACCGCCACCGCGGCCGCCCTCGCCGGCGGGCTGCTGCTCGCCGCCGGCGGTCCGGCCGCCGCCGCGCCGGCCGGGACGCCGGGCGACTTCAACGGCGACGGCTACCGCGACCTGGCCGTCGCCGCGCCCCTCGGGAAGGCCGGCGGCAAGGCGAAGGCCGGCTATGTCGCCGTCGTGTACGGCACCAAGAACGGGCTCGACAAGTCCAAGCGGACGATCATCAGCCAGGCCACACCGGGGATTCCCGGGGTGCCGGAGTCGGGCGACTACTTCGGCGACCGGCTCACCACCGGTGACCTCGACGGCGACGGATACACCGACCTGGTGGTGGGCGTGCACGGCGAGCGGATCGGGAAGACGGACTCCTCCGGCGTCATCACCGTGGTCTGGGGCGGCCCCGACGGGCTGAAGTCCGGCGTCGACATCTCCTCGCCGCTGCCCGAGTACCGCACCGAGCTGGGCTGGAGCGTCGCCACCGGGGACTTCGACGGCGACGGGCGCACCGACCTCGCCGCCGCCAACATCTCCATGCCCGAGCTGAACGTCTTCAAGGGGCCGGTCTCCCGCACCGGCAAGGCCGCCGGGCTCACCGGCATCGACACCTCCGCGCAGACCGGCATCAACGCCGACAGGCTCGTCGCGGGGAACGTCAACGGCGACAAGGCCACCGACCTGCTGGTCATGGGCCAGCAGGCGAGCGGCAGCGGGTACGCGACCCGCAGCGTCCTCTACAAGGGCGGCGCGACCGGTCTGAAGGCGGCGGGCAAGCTCGCGGGCGGCTACGAGGCCGTCATCGCCGACGTCGACAAGGACGGCTACGGGGATGTCGTCACCGGCAACTTCATGGAGAAGTCCGCCGGGGAACCCAACGGCGGTCCCGGGGGCGCGATCACGGTGACCTACGGCACCGCCGCCGGGCTCTCCGGCCGTACGCCGGCCCGGATCACCCAGGACACCGCCGGAATCCCGGGCACCGCGCGGAAGGGCGACAGCTTCGGCTGGAGCCTGGCCGCGGGCGACACCGACCGGGACGGCTACGCGGACATCGCGATCGGCGTGCCGGGCGAGGACGTCGGCGGCCGGACGGACGCGGGCGCGGTCACCGTGCTGCGCGGCTCGTCCAAGGGGCTGACCGCCACCGGCGCGAAGACCTTCACCCAGGACACGGCGGGAGTGCCCGGCGCCGCCGAGGCCCGCGACCGCTTCGGCGCCGCCGTGGAGCTGACGGACGCCAACAAGGACGGCCGCGCCGAACTGGTCGCCGGGGCCTACGCCGAGAACGACGGCGCGGGCTCGGTCTGGTTCTTCAGGTCGGGGACGGGCGGGGTCACCGCGACGGGTTCGACGACCTTCGGCGCCGCGTCGGTCGGCGGCCCGGCGGGCCTGGCCTACTTCGGCGACGTCCTGGCCGGGTAGCGCCCGGCGGGACGGCACGGTCACGGGTCACCGGCGACCACGCCACTGGATCCCAGGCACAAGGCCCACCCGGACCCGAGGAACCGGACCCGAGGCACCGGCCCACCCGAGCCGGAACCACCGGATCCGAGCCGGATCGGCCCAACCGGGCCTGACGCACCGGACCCGGGCAGGAACCACCGGCCCACCCGGACCGGACCAGATAAAGACACACCACCCCTCACCACCCCCACCGAAGGACTCACAACCCCATGCGCACACCCTCCCGAGGCGCCCTGCTCGTCGGCGCTCTCGCTCTCTGCGGCTCCGCCCTCGGCGCCGTCGCGCCCGCCCACGCGGCGGAGACCCCCGTCGTCATCAAGAAGGTGTCCGTGAACGGCGGCAAGGCCGTCGTCTTCGGCACCTCCCGGACGGAGTCGTTCACCATCGCGGTGACCGCCTCCGACGACTCGGGCATCAGCACCAGGCACGCGTTCCTCCAGCTCGACCGTGAACTGGGCGACGACTACTGGTCCTTCCACGGCACCCCCTCCTGCAAGGCCGACAGCGCCACCACCTCCACGTGCAAGCTCACGGTGAAGCTGCGACGCGACATCGACCTGCCCCGCAACACCCTCGCCGGGCCGTGGAACGTGTACGTGCAGCTCTCCTCGAAGGACGGGGACTACTACGGCGGCGACCACTCCAAGCACCTCGTGCAGCGCCGCTCCACCCTCACCGTCGACGCCTCGCCCGAACCCGTCGTCAAGAACCGGACCATCACGGTCACGGGCAAGCTCGCCCGTGCCAACTGGGACCGCTACGTCTACGCGGGCTACACCCAGCAGCCCGTGCAGCTCCAGTTCCGCCCCAAGGACAGCAACACCTACACGACCGTCAAGACGGTGAGGAGCGACGGGACGGGCAAGCTCCGCACGACCGTCAAGGCGACCCGGGACGGCTACTGGCGCTGGAACTTCGCCGGCACCGTCACCACCCCGGCGGTCAAGACGGCGGGCGACTTCGTCGACGTGCGCTGACCGGCTGAGCGGGTGCGTCGGTTGACCTTCACACCGGTGTGAGGGGCGACAATCCCCGGGAAGCCGACGGCCACTCCCGGGAGCACCGATCACATGAGGCAGACGCCCGCCCAGCACGCCCCGTTCGACCCCCGAGCCCTGCTCGCCGAGAGCAGGCTCGGGGTGCTCGCCACCATCAAGTCGGACGGGCGGCCCCAGCTCTCCCCCGTGATGCCGTTCTACGACCGCGAGGCCGAGCTGCTCTACGTGTCGATGACCGAGGGCCGGGCCAAGACCGTGAACCTGCGCCGCGACCCGCGGGCCGCACTGGAGGTCACCGGCCCGGACGGCCGGACCTGGGCCACCGCCGAGGGCGACGTGACCCTCACCGGCCCGGGGACCGACCCGCACGGGCCCGAGGTGGAGGCGCTGGTGGACTACTACCGCAAGGCCGCCGGAGAGCACCCGGACTGGGACGAGTACCGGTCGGCGATGGTCTCCGACCGCCGGGTCCTGATGGTCATGGCGGTCGCCCACGTGTACGGCGCCGACATCCGCTGACCCGGTCCACGAGGCGCGTTCCGCCGGGCCGGAGATGTCCCGATGAGTCCGTACAGCCGGGCGGAAGACGCGCAGAAACGATCCCAACGGGGCATTCACGGGCGGTAATCGGCGTCCCCGTGAGGCGTCCGGAAGCGCCCACTAGGGTGACGCGGATGAATCGACTCCCCGACCACAACCGCCTGCGGATATGCGTCGTCGGCGCCGGGCCCCGGGGGCTGTCCGTCCTGGAGCGGCTCTGCGCCAACGCCCGGGTCCTGACGCCCCGGCGGCCCGTCGAGATCCATCTGGTCGACCCCTGCCGGCCCGGGGCCGGACGGGTGTGGCGGACGGACCAGTCGCGGCGGCTCCTGATGAACACGGTGGCCTCGCAGATCACTCTGTTCACCGACGAGAGCGTCCGCGTCGACGGCCCGGTGGAGCCGGGGCCGAGCCTGTACGAGTGGGCCCGGCGGCTCGCGGACGGCGAGGCGGAGTACGCCGGGCCGGCGGAGTACGAGGAGCCCACAGTCCGGGAGGCCCGCGCCCTGGGCCCCGACGCCTATCCGACCCGGGCGCTGTACGGGCACTACCTGGAGTGGGTCTTCAGGCGCGTGGTGCGCGGCGCGCCCGCCGGGCTCACGGTGCGGACGCACACCGGCCGGGCCGTCGCCGTCGACGACACCGACGGCACGCGGTGGCAGGAGGTCCGGCTGGCGGACGGCACCCGCCTCGGGCACCTGGACGCGGTGGTGCTGACACAGGGTCATGTGCCCGCCCGGATGTCCGCCCCCGAACGGGAACTGGCCGGCCTCGCCGTCGACCACGGGCTGGCCTATGTGCCCCCGGCCAACCCCGCCGACCTCGATCTGGACCGGCTCGCACCGCCCGGCGAGCCGGTCCTGCTGCGTGGTCTCGGGCTCAACTTCTTCGACCACATGGCCCTGTTGACCGAGGGGCGCGGCGGAACGTTCGTGCGCACGGCGCACGGGCTCGTGTACCGGGCGTCGGGGCGGGAGCCGCTGCTCTGCGCCGGGTCCCGGCGCGGGGTGCCGTACCACGCGCGGGGCGAGAACGAGAAGGGCGCGCACGGCCGCCGGCTGCCGAGGCTGCTCACCCCGGACCGGGTCGCCCGGCTGCGCGCCGCCGGGCCGCTGGACTTCCGCCGCGAGCTGTGGCCGCTGATCGCGAAGGAGGTGGAGGGCGTCTACTACGAGGCGCTGCTCGCCTGCCGGGTCAGCGCGGGCGAGGTCGAGGAGTTCGCCGTCCGCTGGCCCGGGGCCGCGCCCGGCGTCGAGGAGGACCGGCTGCTCACGGCCGCGGGTGTCGGGGCCGCCGAACGCTGGGACTGGAAACGTCTGGACCGCCCGTACGGGGCACGGCGGTTCACCGGTCACGCCGACTTCACCCGCTGGCTGCTGGACCATCTGCGCGCCGACGTGCACGAGGCCCGCCGGGGCAATGTCTCCGGTCCGCTGAAGGCCGCCCTCGACGTCCTGCGGGACCTGCGCAACGAGATACGCCTCGCGGTGGACCACGGCGGTCTGGAGGGGCGCTCGCACCGGGACGACCTGGACCGCTGGTACACCCCGCTGAACGCCTTCCTCTCCATCGGGCCGCCCGCCCTGCGGATCGAGCAGATGACGGCACTGATCGAGGCGGGCGTGCTGCGCGTCGCGGGCCCGGGCACCCGGGTCGTCGCGGGCCCGGACGGCTTCGCGCTGGAGTCGGCGGTGCCGGGTGTGCGCATGACGGGCCGGCTGCTCGTCGAGGCCCGGCTGCCCGAACCGGATGTACGCCGTACGGCGGACCCGCTGCTGCGCCATCTCCTGGCGACCGGCCAGGGGCGCCCGTTCCGTGTTCCGGCCCGGAACCCCGCACCGCCCGGGAACCCCGCGCCGACCGGGCACCCCGCGAGCTACGGCGCGGGCAGCCACGGCACAGGCGGCTACGGCACGGGCAGCCACGGGACGGGCGGCCACGGCGCGGGCAGCTACGAGACCGGGGGCCTGGAGGTCACCGGGCGGCCGTACCACGTGGTGGACGCGGCGGGCCGGGCGCATCCGAGGCGGTTCGCCCACGGCGTGCCCACCGAGTCCGTGCACTGGGTGACCGCGGCCGGGATACGCCCCGGTGTGGACTCGGTGACCCTCGGCGACTCGGACGCGGTCGCCCGCGCGGTCCTGCTGCCCGCGACGGCCCCGACCGCGGCCACCGCCGCGCCGGCCGCCCCGGCCACGAGCACGGTGGTGGCACCGGGCCGTGCGACCGGGCTGGCGGAGGTGACGGCCTGACGCGGCCGCCCCCGGACCGGTGTCAGGCCCCGCACTCCGCCCGCATCTGCGCCGCCGCGTGGTGCGCCCCCGACCTGCCCCGCCCCCAGTCCACGCCTCGGTCGACGAGCCGGACGGTGAGCCGCCGGTCGTGCACCGGGACCTTCTCGATCACCACGCCCTGCCCCCGCAGCGCCGTCTGGTCGACGTCGAAGGTGCGCACCGCGCTGTCCGGGTCGCCCGGGTCCGCCAGGACGAGATACGTGGCCGGGTCGCCGGCCACATCGCGTTCCCGCCCGCGCGCCGGTTCCGGGACGACGACGGCGACCGTGCAGGTCCGGTAGCCGCTGCCGACGAACCAGGACCAGGTCGCCGAGCCGCCGCCGTCCTCCGTCCGCGAGCCGGACATGGGGACCGCGCTGAAGCGGCCGTCGCAGCCGTCGCCCTCGTGCCCGCCCGCGTGGACGGTGTACCAGCCGTCGTCGCCGTCCGTGTAGCGCCCGTCCTCCTCGTAGCGACCGCCGCCGGTGCAGCCGGGCCCGGCCCACGCCTCGTACGAGGGACCGTCCGGGTGCTCCGGCGGGGTGGCGGAGACCGGCGGCTTCGGCCGGGGGCGCGGCAGGGACGGGGAGGCGGAGGGTGAGGGGTCGGAGGGTGAGGGGTCGGGGGCCGAGGTCCGGTCGTCCGGGGAGGGGATGATCCGCTGCGGGGGTCCGCCGAGCCCGGGGCCCGCGGCGGTGGGTACGACCGCGCCGGTCGGCGGGCCGTCCTGGTCGCCCGGTCCGCAGCCCGTCAGGGCGGGGCCCAGCGCGAGCAGCGCCAGGGCCACCACCCCGGTGCGGAGCACCCGTGCGGCACCGTCGCCGTCGTTCCGTTCGCGCAGCTCGTGCCGTTCGCGCAGCTCGTGCCGCTCGTGCCGCTCGTGCCGCTCGTACGCCATGTCGCACCGGACCCCGTTGGCCGACTGATCGGTATGCCGTGAAGGCGGCTCCACTATGCACGAGCCCGCGAGGGCGCATAAGTGTTAACGGCGGTAAGAATCACGGCCGTTCACACCGCCGCGCACATGAGGTGCGGAGCGGGCGGCCGGTCAGCGCAGTTCTTCGGGGCAGGGTGTCCCGCGCGGGAGCTGATAGGGGGCGGCCAGGCGGTAGACGCCCGCGCGGGGGGCGAGCAGCTCGGTCCACTCGTCGCCCTCGACGTCCTCGTCGGCCTTCAGCAGACAGCCGTGCGGATTGGTGAAGTCCCTCGGCGCGCCGTCCTCGCGGAGCCTGGACGCCTCCGTCTCCTGCGGAACCTCGACGCTCTCGCCCTCCTCGTCCACCAGGCTGAGCCACGGCGAGTACGGAACGCGGATCAGGACCCGCCCGGGGGACGTCACCTGGATCGTCATCTCGCCCGCACCGGCGTGCCGCACGGTCGCGGGCGGGTCGGCGAGCGGTACCGGGGACTGGACGGCGAACACCTGCCAGTTCCGGTCGCCCCACACCCGGGTCAGATAGGGCAGGCCGCCGCCGACGAGTTCCGCCTCCTGCACGGCGCTGTTGTCCGGCCGGCCCTCGGGGAGGACCACGTAGTGCACGGCCCAGCGGTCCAGCCAGGCGCGGTAGTCGTCGGCGGTGAGGACCTTCTCCTTGTCGTAGAAGAGCGGGTTGCGCTCCATGTCGGCCTGCCGGTTCCAGCCGCGCGCGAGGTTGACGTACCGGGCGAGGGCCGAGGACTCGCGGTGGCTGCTCGCCGGGACCACCTCGACCCGGCCGCGTTCCGCGCCGAGCCGCTGGAGCCGGTCCACCAGCGGGGCGAGTTCGCGGTTCCAGGACGCGGTGGGGGCGGTGCGCACGATGTCGTCGACGCTCTTGAAACCGATCCAGGCGTTCAGCCCGGCGAACGCGAGCACCAGGGCGTACCAGCGGCGGGAGCGCGGCGCGGTCCACGGCAGGGCGGCGAGCAGCACCACCCCGGCGAAGAGCATCGGCAACCGGGAGACGTTGGACCCGATCTGGGAGTCGATCAGCCAGGTCAGCAGGGTGCCAAGGGAGTAGACGGCCGCCGCGACCCGTACGGTGCGCCAGTCGCGCGGCACCAGCAGGAAGGTCAGGACGCCGAAGAGGAACGGCAGCGAGGTCGTACCCAGGGACATCGGCTGGGTCCCCGAGAACGGGAACAGCCAGGCGGAGAGCGCGACCACGACCACCGGCGGGATGCCGATGACGTACGCGCCCGGGCGCCGCCCGCACAGGAACAGGGCGGCCGCGACGACGCCGAGGAAGAGCCCGGCGACCGGGCTGGCCGCCGTCGCGAGGCCGGCGAACGGGGCGGCCACGGCCGCCTTCGCCCAGCGGTTGTGCCGCCACCGGTGCGGCCAGCAGAACACCGCGCCCACGGCGGCGAGGGCGAACATCATCCCGAGCCCGAAGGTGACCCGCCCGGACAGCGCGTTGCACAGGAACGCGAAGACCCCGGCGAACCCGCAGGCCACCGGGTTGCGCACCTCCCGCAGCCGCACCAGGATCAGCGCGGTCAGCGCGGAGGACACGGTGCCCGCGAGGATCATCGTGGTGCGCACCCCGAGGACCGACATCAGATACGGCGAGACCACGCTGTACGAGACGGGGTGCATCCCGCCGTACCAGGCGAGGTTGTACGCGGAGTCCGGGTGGCGGCCGACGAACTCGGCCCACGCGTCCTGGGCGGCGATGTCGCCGCCGGTGTTCGCGAGGAAGAAGAACCAGAGGAGATGGACGGCGGCGGCCGCGGCGGTGACGACGGTGACGGGGTGCCTCAGCAGCTCCGCGCGCCGCCTCCGGGGGACGCCGGGTCGGGGGCCCTGGCCGAGGTCCGGGTCCTGGTCGAGGTCCGGGTCCTGGTCGAGGTCCGGGTCCTGGTCGAGGTCCGGGTCCTGGCCGAGGTCCGGGTCCTGGTCGAGGTCCGGGTCCTGGTCCGGCTCCGGGACCGGTTCCGTGGCGGGCGCGGGGATGGGGACGGGTGCCGGGTGTGCCTCGGGGTCGTGGGCGCGGGTCGGCTCGGCGGTGGTCACTGCGGCTCTCCCCGTCCTGTCCCTGTCTGCCTCGCCCCTGAGGACGCACCCCGGACGCCCCCGGGTTGCCCCGGCGCCCCGGACGCCGGGACGCTAGCACGCGGGCGCCCCGGCGGACCGGGGCGCCCGGGCGTCGTTATCCGATCCGGGTCAGTTTGTCGGAGAACCCGGGTTCGGTCTTGTCCGCCTGGAGGGCGACCGGGACGCTGATGGTCCCGGCCCCCGATCCGGCGGTCAGGCTGCCGACGACAGTGCCCGCCTCGGCGTTGTGCGGGATCGTCCTGCCGCCGTCCGTGATGTCGGACTTCACGGTCAACCCGGACCAGCCGACGACGGTCATGTCCTTGGTCGCGACGACCGGCGTCCGGCCGCCGAGACCGTCGTCCACGTACCCGACGACATCCCCCTTGGAGACGACCTTCCTGGCCTCCAGCGTCTCGCGGGTCTTCGTCAGAACCGCCTGGCTGACGTCGTTGGCGGTCTTGAGGATCGGGCTCTTGTGCTGGCCGAGGACCGCGCCGACGATCGTCTGCGTCGAGCCGCCGACGTCCTTGTAGGAGGCGAAGAGGAGGTTGCCGCCGGCCTTGGTGGTGGAGCCGGTCTTGATGCCGATGGCACCCATCTTGTACGGCAGGTGGTTGTAGTTCGGGTGGACCTTGCCCGAGGGGTCGGTCCACTGCGCCTGCCGGGTGATGTCCACCATGGCCTTGTTCTTCACCAGGGCCATGCCCAGCTTCACCTGGTCCGCCGCGGTGGAGACGGTCGTCGCGTCGAGCCCGGACGGGTCGGTGTAGGTCGTGTTCGTCATCCCGAGCTCCTTGGCGGTGTCGTTCATCTTCTTGACGAACGCCTCCTCGGAGCCCGCGTCCCAGCGGGCGAGGAGCCGCGCGATGTTGTTCGCGGACGGAATCATCACGGCGCTGAGGGCGTCGCGCTGGGAGATCTTCTGGCCCTCCTTGACGGTGTTGAGGGTCGACTCGTCGTTGGTCGCGTCATAGCCGCCCTCCTTCTCCGCGAGGGCGTCGATCGTGATGGAGGCCCCGTCCTCGCCCCGCTTGTAGGGGTGGTCGCGCATGATGATGTACGCCGTCATCGTCTTGGTGACGCTGGCGATCGGGACCGGCTTCTCCTCGCCGAACTGCCCGACCGTGCCGAGGCCGGACACCACGATCTGGCCCTGGCCCTCCCCGGGCCACGGCAGCGAGGGACGCTCGCCGTCGAAGGCGTACTCGGAGTCGGCGGTGAGCGCGAGCTGCGGCTCGGGGAGCGGGCGGAAGGACTGTGCGACCGCGAAGACGATCAGCAGGAGCAGGACCAGCGGGGTCCAGATCTTGACCCGGCGCACCAGGGTGCGGGTCGGCGTCTCGGGCGGCGGAGGTGTGTTGGTCAGCTCCGCGAGCAGGTCCAGCGGGGGCAGCGGCGGCATGGGCTGCTGCCGGGTGCGCTCGGCCTCGGCCAGGGAGGCGGCGGGCGCGCCGGCGGACGCGTCCGCCTCGACGCGGGCGACGGGCTCGGCCCGGGTCGCGCCCGCCGGGGCGGGGGCGGGCTCGTCGCGCCGCAGCGGCACGAAGGTGCTCGCGGGGCGGTCGGCCTCGGCGTCCGCCTCGGGGGGCGCGGGCTTCCCGGGGCTCGTGCCGGTGCCGGCGGGCTCCCCGGGGGCGGTGGGCTTCCCGGGGGCGGTGGCGGTGCCGACAGGCTTCTCGGTGCCGGTGGGCTTCCCGGGTTCGGTGGGCTTCGCGGGGTCGGCGGCGGGCGTGGGGAGCTTCAGCGCGGTGGTGGGCTGGTCGACCACCGGGCGCTTCGGCATCGCGAACATGGCGGTGGGCTGGTCGACGGGCTTCTCGTCGTCGGTCCCGGGCTCCGCGCCGGCGTCCGTGGCGGGTTCCGCGTCCGCCTTGGGGGTCGCGGACTTCGCGCCGGCGTCCGCGGTGGGGGCGGCGGGCTTCTCGTCGTCGTCACCGTCGGGCTCCGCGCCCGCCCTGGGGGCCTCGGGCCCGTGCTCGGTGTCGCCGGAGGCCGCCGGGACCTCGCCGGCGGCCGGCTCGGGCTCCGCGTCGTCTGCCTCGTCCGCGTCGGCACGGGCGGCGGCGGGCTCCGGCTCGGCGTCGCCGGGCGCCGGGTCCGCGCCCGTGTCCACGTCGGCGGTCTCCGTCTTTGCGGCGGCGGAAGCATTCTGCTTCGGCGCCTCCGGCTCCCCGGAGGCCGCCTCGGGGGTGTCCTCGTCGTCGTCCGAGGTCGCGACCCACGCCGCCACCGCTTCGCGCAGTCGCGCGTCGCTCCCCGCGGCGGGCGCCCCGGCAGCGGCGGCGGCGTCCGACCCGGCGGGCCCACCGGCGCCGTCCCCTCCGTCGCGGGAGGAACCGTCACGGGAGGAACCGTCGCGGGAGTCACCGTCCGCGTCGCCCCCGTCACCCGACGGTGACGCGTCCGCGTCCGCGTCCATGTCCACGTCCGCGTTCACGTCGGACGCCTCGCGCTGCGGCAGCCGGAAG
This sequence comes from Streptomyces sp. CNT372, assembly GCF_000377145.1. Lineage (NCBI taxonomy): Bacteria > Bacillati > Actinomycetota > Actinomycetes > Kitasatosporales > Streptomycetaceae > Streptomyces > Streptomyces sp. CNT372. The sequence continues at coordinate 252,282 of NZ_KB897779.1, forward strand.
ACCGCCGTGCGCTGGTCCGTCGCCACGGGGGACGACGCCCGCTCCGCCTCCGGTTCCGTCGACGAGGAGGCCGGACCGGCGTCCGCCGGGGACCCCGGGGCCCCCTCGCGGAGCACCGCGAGACGCGGGTCCCGCCCGGTCTCCGTCTCCCCCGACGACTCCCGCTGCTCCGACCTGTCGGGGGACTCGCCCGCCACCGTGCCTCCTCCATGAGTCATGCGACATGCATCCTGCGTATATGCCACCGGTATGCCACTGGCGCATGATGCGTGTCGTACAGGTATCACTACGAGCGCTCACCGCCGAGCGCTCGCCGTGTCCGAACCATCTACCAGTGTCCTGTGTGAGCGCTTGGCCCTCGTGCTAGACGAGAACGACATACCTATCGGTTCCCTAACAAAGCACCCGGGCCCCCTCGACAGACCAATGTGAGAGGGGTCACCCTGTCATTCATCCACGCGGGGAGGCATGGATGGGCAGGAGCCGCAGAACACTTCCGGAAGAGCTGCTGCTGCTCGCTCTGGACCCGGCCACGGGTACCACAGCGCAGCCGCAGTCGCTCGACCTCGGTCTGGCAGGAGCTCAGCTAGTGGAGCTGGCCCTGGCAGGACGGATAGCCCCTGACGGGGATCGTATCGCCGTGGTGATGCCACGGCCGACCGGAGATCCGACTCTGGACTCCGCACTGGAGCTGTTGCGCAGGCGCGGCAGCCCGGTCCGCGCGGTCCACTGGATCGGCGGGCCCCGGCTGGGGCTGCGCCAGATCTATCTCTCGCATCTGGAGCGGTGCGGCATGGTCCATGCCGTCGAGGGCCAGATGTGCGGGGTGCTGCCGACGACTCGCTACCAGGCGACGGACACGGCCATCAGCCGGGACATCAGGGCCCGGCTCGACAGTGCGATCCGCACCGGTGTACCGCCGGACCCGCGGACCGCGGCGCTCGCCGCCCTGGCCCACGCGGTCGGGCTCGGCAAGCACCTGTACCCGGGCAACGAAGGTCGTTCCTCGCGGTCCCGTCTGCGGGACCTCATCCGGCACGACCCGATGGGCGGCCTCGTGGCGCACGCCGTGATGGACGTCCAGAACGGTGTCGCGGCCCAGCCGCGGCGCAACGCACCGGCTGCGGGCGGCGGCGTGAGCCGGCCGGGCCCCGTGCCAATGCAGCCGCGCCGCACGGGCATGGCCCGCGTCGCCGCGCACTGAGCACCGAGCACCGAGCACCAAGCACCGAGCACCAAACGAACACGCACCGAACGAACACGCACCACGAGGACCGCACCACGAGGACCGCACCACCACCGCCGCACCGACGTCCCCAGACCCGGTTCGGGAGCCGCAGGAACGCGCGGGACAGCGTCTGACGCTGTCCCGCGCGTTCGCGTGTGTGGCCATTTCCCCACGCGGATACGACCATTGGTGGCAATCTGCTGAGCAGTAGACACGCAGCGCAACGCAGATCACGCAGAACAACGCAGCCGGAGGTGCAGTTTCCGTGGCGTCCAACGTCAACCCCACCGTCAGGAGACGCCGATTGGGCCAGGAGCTGCGCCGGCTCCGGGAGATGAAGGGCATGACCGCGGAAGAGGTCGCGGAGCGCCTGCTCGTCTCCCAGTCCAAGATCAGCCGCCTGGAGAACGGCCGCCGCTCCATCAGCCAGCGCGACGTCCGCGATCTGTGCGGAGTGTACGAAGTCGAGGACCACCGGATCGTCGACTCCCTGATGCAGATGGCCAAGGACTCGCGCCAGCAGGGCTGGTGGCACGCCTTCGGCGACATCCCCTACAGCGTCTACATCGGCCTGGAGACGGACGCGGCGAGTCTGCGCGTCTACGAACCGCAGGTCGTGCCGGGCCTGCTGCAGACCCGTCCGTACGCCGAGGCGCTGATCGCGGGCGCACTGCCGGAGAGCGGCCAGGCGGACGTGGAGAAGCGGGTCAGCGTACGGCTGCGCCGCCAGGAGCGGGTCAAGGACGACGAGCATCCGCTGCGCCTCTGGGCGGTCGTGGACGAGGCGGCGCTGCGGCGGCGGGTGGGCGACCGGCAGCTGATGCGGGAGCAGCTGGAGCACCTGGTGGAGCTGTCGCACCAGCCGCACGTCACCGTGCAGGTGCTCCCCTTCGAGATGGGCGCGCACCCGGGCATCAACGGCCAGTACGCCATCCTGGAGTTCCCGGACGCCTCGGACTCCAGCGTGGTCTACATCGAGGGCGTGACCAGCGACCTGTACCTGGAGAAGGCGAACGACGTGCAGAAGTACAGCGTGATGTACGAGCACCTGCGCGCCCAGGCGCTGAACGTGGACCAGACCCGGCAGTTCATCGCGAAGATCGCGAAGCAGTACGCCCAGGAGTCGCCGGACGAGTTCGCGGAGTAGCGCGGGAAGGGAAGGGAACGGTCCGGAGCGGGCGGAAAGGTACACCATGGGTCGGGCGTGACGGAAGGTTCCGCCGGCGCACATCATCCGGTCGAGTGAATGCTTCCTTCACGCCCGGGGCCCGGCGAGTAGCGTCGATCACGCCAGCAAGAACGTTGGCGCACATCACCCCCACTTGCCGAAGCGGAGCAATCATGGCAATCACCCAGGGCGCCACGGAGACCTGGACCAAGTCCTCCTACTCCACGGGCAACGGCGCCTGCGTCGAAGTCAAGTCCCCTGTCGTACAAGCGATCTCGGTGCGTGACTCCAAGGTCGTCGCCGGCCCGGTCCTCACCTTCCGCCCCGACTCGTGGAACGCGTTCGTGGCCGACGTGGCCCACGCTCCGGCCGACCTCGTCTGAGCCCGCGCAGCGAAATCCGGCCACGGGCCCGGAAAGCAGGAACGCCCGCCGCGGAGCCCACTCGACTGGATCGCCGTCCCGGCCGAGCGGGCCCGAACCGGCCACCACCGGGGCCGCACGGACACCCCGTCCGTGCGGCCCTTCGTCGTACCCGGTCGGGGCGGACCCCCGCCGGCCCGGACCGGTCGGTCAGGGCCCCAGTTCGGTGAGCCCCCGCGGATAGCGCGCCAGCCACCCTGGCGCGGAGGCGGTCGGGCTGTGCAGGGCGGGGCCCTGGGTCATCTCCATCGCGAAGTCGTCCGCGATCTCCAGCAGAGTCCCCCGCCCCTCCAGTTCGCTCAGCCACGCGGGCGGCAGCGCCGTCTCCCCGTGCAGCGCGCCGAGCAGCCCGCCGCAGACGGCGCCCGTCGCGTCCGAGGCCCCGTCGTGGTTGACCGCGAGCCGCAGGCCGTGCCGGACGTCCTCCCCCACCAGGGCGCAGTACACCGCCGCGCCGAGGACCTCCTCGGCGAAGCCGCTCCCGGCGAGCGCGGTGACCCGCCCGGCGGCCGGGATGCCCTGGCGGACCGCGCCCAGGGCCTCCTTGAGCGCGTCCGTCACCGGCTGGTGGCCGGGCCGGGCCGCGAGCTGGGCCAGGGCCCGCTGCACGGCGCCGTCCAGCGTCCCGCCCCGGGCCAGACCGTGCACGATCACGGCGAACGCGCCCGCCGACAGATACGCCGTCGGGTGCCCGTGGGTCTGCGCGGCGCACTCGACGGCGAGCTGGCAGACGAGTTCCGGCTCCCAGCCGACCAGCAGCCCGAAGGGCGCGGAGCGGACCACCGCACCCGCGTCCCTGGCGGTCGGGTTCTTCGGGGCCTGGACGGTGCCCATCACCTCGTCGCCCAGCCCGGTCAGGCACTCCCGGGAGGGGGAGCGGCGGCTGTACAGCCACTCCTCGCGCGCGAGCCAGCCGATGTCCTTGCGGCGCTCGTCCGGTCCCCAGTACCGCTGGGTGGCGGCCCAGCGCAGATACGCGCGGTGCAGGTCGGTCGGCGGGTGCCAGGCGCCGGTGTCCCGGCGGACCTGGGCGCGGATCAGCCCGTCGACGGTGAACAGGGTCATCTGGGTGGCGGCGGTGACGGTGCCCCGGCGGCCGGCGACGGGGACCAGGTCGACCAGGCCCTCGGGACCGTGCGCCTCCCGGAGTTCGTCCAGGGTCCGGCCCTCGGCGCCGGCCCCGAGGGCGTCGCCGATCGCACCGCCGAGGAGGGCGCCGCGTACCCGGGCACGGAAGTCCTGCTGCTCGGCCCGGCCCCACACGGTCCCGGCTGCGCCCACCGTGTCCCTCCCCGACGTCGAACGAACACTGCCCCGGCGCAGCACGCACACACTGCCCGGCCCAGCACTGTAATCGAACGACCCCGCCCGGCCCGGCGCGCCGGAAGCCCCGGGGGCTCGCGCCGGGAGCCCACGCGGCGGAACGGGTCAGGCCGGGCCCTCAGTAGCCGGAGGGGCCGCCCAGGCCGCCCCGTACCGCCGGTGGACGTCCTCCGGGTGTCCGGGCCGGGCGGTCAGTCCGAGAGCAGGGGCAGCAGCTCCGGGAGGTGCCCGTCGGACGCGGCGGCGGCGCGCCGCCGCTCCTCGGGGACCTCGCCGTAGAGGGTGGTGCGCGGCTTCGCGGGGCGGCCGGCGGCCTCGGCGATGGCGGTGAGGTCGCGCACCGAGCGGTAGGAGCCGTAACTCGACCCGGCCATCCGGGAGATGGTCTCCTCCATCAGGGTGCCGCCGACGTCGTTGGCGCCGGAGCGCAGCATCTCGGCCGCCCCCTCGGCGCCGAGCTTCACCCAGCTGGTCTGGATGTTGGGGATGTGCGGGTGGAGCAGCAGCCGGGCCATCGCGGTGACGGCCCGGTTGTCGCGGGTGGTCGGGCCGGGCCGGGCGATGCCCGCGAGGTAGACGGGCGCGTTGGTGTGGATGAACGGCAGGGTGACGAACTCCGTGAAGCCGCCGGTCTCCTGCTGGATGCGGGCCAGGGTGCGGAAGTGGCCGAGCCAGTGCCGGGGCTGGTCGACGTGCCCGTACATCATGGTGGAACTGGAGCGGATGCCCAGGTCGTGGGCGGTGGTGACGACCTCGATCCAGGTGGCGGTGGGGAGTTTGCCCTTGGTGAGGACCCAGCGGACCTCGTCGTCCAGGATCTCCGCCGCGGTGCCGGGGATGGAGTCGAGCCCGGCCTCCTTGGCGGCGGTCAGCCACTCCCGGATGGACAGGCCGGTGCGGCTGGCGCCGTTGACGACCTCCATGGGCGAGAAGGCGTGCACATGCATGCCGGGGACGCGTTCCTTCACGGCCCGCGCGATGTCGAAGTACGCGGTGCCGGGCAGGTCGGGGTGGATGCCGCCCTGCATGCAGACCTCGACGGCGCCGATGTCCCAGGCCTGCGCGGCCCGGTCGGCGACCTGGCCGAGGGAGAGGGTGTAGGCGTCGGCGTCGGTGCGCCGCTGGGCGAAGGCGCAGAAACGGCAGCCGGTGTAGCAGACGTTGGTGAAGTTGATGTTGCGGGTGACGATGTAGGTGACCTCGTCGCCGACGACGTCCCGGCGCAGCTGGTCGGCGATCCGGGTGAGGGCGTCGAGGGCGGGGCCGTCGGCGTGCAGCAGGGCCAGGGCCTCGTCGTCGGTGAGCCGCGTCGGGTCGTCGGCCGCGACGCCGAGGGCGTGGCGGACGTCGGTGTCGATGCGCTGCGGGACCATGCCGGGGGCGGCGGCCTCGCGCAGGGCGTCCCAGTCGCCGTAGACGTGGTCGAAGTCCTCGCGGCGGTCGCCGGTGCGGCCCTCGGTGTCGATGGTGCGGTGCAGATCGGTGCGGCCGGTGGCGGTGAAGCCCTCGTCCGGTTCCTGCCAGGGCAGTCCGGTGGGCAGGGCGCCGGGGCGGGCGAGGCCGGTGGCCGGGTCGGCGAGCGCGTCGACGTGCGGGCGCAGCCGGGGGTCGAGCCAGGGCTCGCCGCGGCGCACGAACTCCGGGTAGACGCAGAGCCGTTCGCGCAGCTCGAAGCCCTCGGCGGCGGACCGCTCGGCGAGTTCGTCGATCCGCGGCCAGGGGCGTTCGGGGTTGACGTGGTCGATGGTGACGGGCGAGATGCCGCCCCAGTCGTCGATCCCGGCGCGCAGCAGGCGCGCGTACTCGCCGTCGACCAGGTTGGGCGGGGCCTGGAGGCAGGCGGAGGGGCCCATGATGTGCCGGGCGACGGCGACCGTGGCGACGAGTTCGTCGAGTTCGGCGTCGGGCATGCCGCGCATCGCCGTGTCCGGCTTGGCGCGGAAGTTCTGCAGGATCAGCTCCTGGATGCCGTGGTAGGCGCGGGCGATCCGGCGCAGCGCGAACAGCGACTCGGCGCGCTCCTCGTACGTCTCGCCGATGCCGATGAGGAGTCCGCTGGTGAACGGGACGGAGGAGCGTCCGGCGTCCTCCAGGACGCGCAGCCGCACGGCGGGCTCCTTGTCCGGGGAGCCGTGGTGGGGGCCGCCGGGCTCGGACCACAGGCGGGTGGCGGTGGTCTCCAGCATCATGCCCATGGAGGCGGCGACGGGCTTGAGCCGCTGGAAGTCCGTCCAGGACATGACGCCCGGGTTGAGGTGGGGCAGCAGCCCCGTCTCCTCCAGGATGCGGACGGACATGGCCCGGACGTAGGCGAGGGTGTCGTCGTAGCCGTGCGCGTCCAGCCACTCGCGGGCTTCGGGCCAGCGGTCCTCGGGCTTGTCGCCGAGGGTGATCAGGGCTTCCTTGCAGCCGAGTTCGGCGCCGCGCCGGGCGACCTCCAGCACCTCGTCCGGCGACATGTACATCCCGTGGCCACTGCGCCGAAGCTTGCCGGGCACGGTGACGAAGGTGCAGTAGTGGCACTTGTCCCGGCAGAGCCGGGTGAGGGGGATGAAGACGCTCTTGGAGTACGTGATCACCCCGGGCCGGCCCGCGGCCTTCAGCCCGGCGTCCCGCACCCGGCCCGCCGACTCCGTGAGCGCGTCCAGGTCGGCGCCCCGGGCCTGGAGGAGCACGGCGGCCTCGCCGACGTCGAGCGCGACCCCGTCCCGGGCTCGCCTCAGCGCGCGGCGCATAGCGTTCCCGGTGGGCCGTGCGGGCGGGTGTTCCCCCTGGTGATCGCTCATGCCCCGAGCATACGAGCGCGGCCCGCGATCCCGGCAGGACGCAGGTCACGCCCTGCTCATCGCCCGGCCACCGGGAGCCGGCGGGAGCGGTGGGGCGGGGCGGGCGGGGCAGCGGCCTCGGGCCCTCTCGGGCCCGGCACGGGGCGGCGGACGGGACGCGCAACTTGACCTGATCCCGTCGTCGCGCCCCTGCCCGTCGCGCCCCTCCCCCATCGCCCTGTCGCCACGCCGCTACAGATACTGCGCGTAGTCGTCGAGGGTCCGCAGGACCTCCAGTTCGGTGCCCGGCGGGAGTTGGAGGACGACCTCCTCGATGCCCTGCTCCGCGTAGTGGGCGAGCTTGCCCGGTGTGGGGCGGACGGCGTACGGGACGACGTGCAGCGCCTCCGGATCGCGCCCGGCCGCCTCCCACACCGCGCGCAGCTCGGGGACGGACTCCTTCAGGCCGCGCCCGCCGATGGGCAGCCAGCCGTCCGCGTACTCCGCGATCCCCGCGAACAGCCTCGGCCCCGCGCCCCCGCCGACCAGCACCCGCGGCGCTCCGCCGGCCGGCTTGGGATGGGCGTACGAGGCGCTCACGGAGGCGAGCGCGCCCTCGTACGCGGTCGGTTCGGCCGCCCACAGGGCCCGCATCAGATGCATCCGCTCCCGGACCAGCTCCCGTCGCGCGGACCAGGTGACGCCGTGGTCCGCCGCCTCCTCCACGTTCCAGCCGAAGCCGACCCCGAGGGTGAAGCGGCCGCCGGAGAGATGGTCGAGCGTGGCGATCTGCTTGGCGAGGACGATCGGGTCGTGCTGGGCGACGAGGGTGATGCCGGTGGCCAGGGCGAGGGAGGTGGTGACCGCCCCCGCCTGCGCGAGGGCCACGAACGGGTCGAGGGTGCGCGCGTATGCGCGGGGCAGCTCGCCGCCCCCGGCGAACGGGGTGGTCCGCGAGGCGGGGATATGGGTGTGCTCGGGAAGGTAGAGCCCGGCGAACCCCCGCTGTTCGAGCTCGCGGGCCAGGCGCACGGGGGTGATCGTCTCGTCGGTGAGGAAGACCGTGGTCGCGATCCGCATGGGGACACGGTAGGCGAGAGCGGGGCCGTGGGGGGCGGTACGGGCCGCGACCTCGTCGCCGCGCCCCGCCGCCCGGCCTCAGTCCGCCGCGACCAGCGCCGGCGTCTCCTTCGTCAGCACCTCACCGCGGAAGAACGCCGGGCTGCGGCGTTGCATCACCAGCATCAGCACCAGGCCGAGCAGCAGCAGCCCGACACCGATCACGAAGACCGAGCCCATGCCCAGGACCGAGGAGCCCGAGCCGTAGGCCGGGTCCCACATGTCGTACAGGGTCTTGCCGAAGACCGCGGCGAGGAGGGTGCCGCCGAGGACCGGGAAGACGCCCTTGAAGACCAGGTCCCGCCCGGAGCGGGTGAGTTCGCGGCGGAAGTACCAGGCGCAGGCGAAGGCCGTGAGTGCGTAGTAGAAGCAGATCATCAGACCCAGCGCGTAGATCGTGTCCACGAGGACGTGCTCGCTGACCAGGGTCATCACCGTGTAGAACGCGCCGGTGGCGATGCCCGCGATCACGGTGGCCCGGCCCGGGGTCCGGAAGCGCGGGTGGACGCGGGCGTACGAGGCGGGCAGCGCCTGGTACGCGGACATGGCCAGCACGGTGCGGGCGACGGGGATGAACGTCGTCTGGAGGCTCGCGGCGGCGGACGCGAGGACCGCGACGAACAGCAGGACGCCGAGCCCGGGCCCCATCACCGGGCCGGCCAGGGCGGCGAAGACGTTGTCGGAGGTCTCGGGGTTGGCGAGCCCGAGGCCCTGCTCGCCCGAGCCGACGGCCATCTGCGCGGCGACGCCGGTCGCGAGGTAGGAGCCGACCAGCACGACCATGGCGATCATCGCGGCCCGCCCCGGGGTCCTGGTGCTGCCGACGGTCTCCTCGTTGGCGGTCAGACAGGCGTCCCAGCCCCAGTACATGAAGATCGACAGGGAGAGCCCCGCGGTGAACGCGGCGAAGGACTGCACGGCGAAGGGGTTCATCCAGGACCAGGAGAAGTCCAGGGACCCGGCGAAGGCGTCCGCCTTGGTGAACGCCATGGTCACGAAGGCGGCCAGGACCAGCAGTTGGAGCCCGACCAGCGCGTACTGGACGCCCTTGGTCGCGGTCATCCCCCGGTAGCTGATCGCCGTGGCGACGGCGATCAGGAGCAGACAGGTGCCGATATGGACGCCCCTGTTCCCGTCCAGCGCGGCGACGGACGGGCTGCCGGTGATCTCCCCGGCGAGCAGCCAGAAGTACGAGGTCGCCACTCCGGCGAGGTTGGACAGCACGATGATCGTCGCGATCACCAGCCCCCATCCGCACATCCAGCCGATCCGCGGCCCGAAGGCCTTCACGGTCCAGGTGAAGGAGGTCCCGCAGTCGGGCATCACGCGGTTGAGCTCGCGGTAGGCGAAGGCGACGAGCAGCATCGGCAGGAACCCGGCCAGGAAGACGGCCGGCATCTGCACCCCGACCTCCCCGGCGGTCGAGCCGAGGGTCGAGGTCAGGCAGTAGACGGGGGCGACGGTCGAGATGCCGATGACGGCACTCCCCGTCAGTCCCACCGAGTTCCCGCCGAGCCCCTTCCTCCGCACCCCGGCCTCGCCGCCGCCCCCACCGGGCACGCTCCCTACCGGGTCTCCGGCCTGGGGCCGCGCTTCGAGCTGTGTCATGGGACAGGACGCTAAGTGCTGCGGTTTCCACATCCGGACGAACGGAATCCGGCAGAGCGACATACGAAGTGAAGACGCGCTTCCGCCTTCGATCATCGATCCGAAGGCTGTAGACACCTCTCGCTACGGAATCGCGAGGAGCGAGGCGCCATCTTCCACTCTGCGAGAACCGCAGCAACGTCCGTTTTGACCCGTTTCCAAATTTTCCCGCGCGCCTCCCGCACACGGGGCGCAGGCCCGGCCCGGCCTCCGATCGGCGTTCCTATACTGACCGCATGGACCAGGAACTGGAGCGTGCCGCCCTCGTCGCCCTGCTGCGACGCGGCGATCGCCCCTGGCCCGAGCTCACCGACCGGATCGAAGCCGTCGGCAGCGCCCGCGAGGTGCTGGAGAACGCTCTCGACGCCTCGGGGCAGGGAGCCCTCTTCAACCCGGAACCCCCGGTGGACCTGGAACCCCTCGTCAAAGAGATCGCGACCTGGGAACGCGAAGGCATGCGCCTGGTGACGATCCTGGACGAGGACTATCCGCTCTATCTGCGGCTGGTCCACCAGCGCCCTCCGTTCCTGTTCCTGCGCGGTACCTGCGTCGCCGAGGATCTGCGCGTGGCCGTGGTCGGCACCCGCACACCGTCGCCGGAGGGCGTCCATCACGCCCGTGCCATCGCGGGAGGGCTTGCCGAACGCGGCGTCACCGTGGTCAGCGGCCTGGCCGCGGGGATCGACACAGCCGCCCACGGGACGGCCCTCGCGGTCGGGGGCCGTACCGTCGCGGTCGTCGGGACCGGCCTGCGCTGTACCTACCCGGCGCAGAACGCCCGCCTGCAGCAGGAGATCGCCGACAAGGGGCTGGTGATCTCCCAGTTCTGGCCCGACGCACCGCCCTCGAAGACGTCCTTCCCGATGCGCAACGCGGTGATGAGCGGCTACAGCCTGGCCACCGTCGTGGTCGAGGCCGCTTACCGCAGCGGCGCGCGCATGCAGGCCCGGCTGGCGCTGGAGCACGGCCGCCGCGTCTTCCTGATGCGCTCCCTGATGACCCACGAATGGGCCCGCGAGTACGCGGCGCGGCCCAACACAACCGTGATCGACGGCCCGGACGACGTGTTCGACCGGCTCGGCTCCCTCGTGCCGGTCACCGGCGATCTGACGTGGGCCTAGCGGGCGCTGTCGGATGGCAACGGTCGCCGAACTGTCGGCACGCTACGCGAACTTCCTCGTCCACCCGTTTCCCCGGGGCCAGGCGTGTGCCAGGTGTGCCGGGGGCCGGTGAATGCCGGATACCCGACCTGCTGGCCCTGCCACCAGGCCCGCGTGGTCCACGGCCCGCATGTGGCCGATGCCGTCGTACCCATCAGCCTCTCCCTCAAGGGCGAGCAGTACGCCAACGAACTGTGGCGCTACAAGAACGCCGCCGGCCCTCAGCAGCAGTACTTCCGGACCGGCCTGTCGGCCGTCCTGTGGCAGTTCCTCGCCCTCCACGAGGTTTGCATAGCGGCGCACTGCGCACTGCGCCGCTTCGATGTCGTCACGACGGTGCCGAGCACCAGCGGCCGCAGAGAACACCCGTTGCGGACGATGGCCGCCGAGGTCGTCGCGATCACCCGCCCCCGCCACCGCGACCTGCTGACTCCGATCCCCGACGCGGCAGCCCTGGGCAGGGTCGCCTCGGCTTCACGCTATATCTCGTCGGCTCTCTGGGGTGAGAGCGTCCTCCTGCTGGACGACACCTGGACCACGGGCAACCACGCCCAGTCGGCCGCGGCCGCGCTCAAGGCGGCGGGCGCCGCCAACGTGGCCGTAGTGGTCCTGGGCCGCCATCTCAACGTCGGCTACGGCGACACCGCCGCCCATGTGGCGCAGGCGCGGCTGAGGCGCTTCTCGTGGAACGTCTGCCCGCTGGGGCGAGGGCGCCACGACTGACGGCAGGCGCCCCTGCGTGAGCGGCGCGGGCACGGACCCCTTCCCCGCGCCTCCCGGGCCGTCAGAACCCGGACGGGCACCGTTGGGAACACCATGTCGTGAAGCTCCGGCACCTGGCCGTGGCAGCCGTGGTCAACCAGCGGCGTGAGGTGCTGGAGGAGACCGGCTGGCGGCCCGGCCCGGTCGAGCCGTTGATCTACGCCGAGCCGGCCAACGGCATCACCGACTCCCAGCACCACGTCTTCCGGGCTCATGGGGCGACGTACGAAGGGCCACCGGCAGAGAAGAACGAGTCGGACCGGGTCGAGTGGATCCCGCTCGCCGACGTGCGGCGCATGATCGACCGTCGCGAGATCGTCAGCAGCGGCTCCCTCGTGGGGCTCCTCTACGTGCTCATGGACGAGGCGGTCCGCTGACCTGGCGGGGCAGTGCTCCCGGAGCCGGGCCTCGAACTGCCCCGTAACCAGACCTCCCCCTACCGGAGTTCCCCCGCCAGCAGCCCCATCGGGATCTCGTCGTGCCAGGCGCCGTCGCGGCGGAAGGTCTGGCGGAGGCGGCCCTCCTCGGCGAAGCCGACCTTGGCGTAGACGCGGCGGGCCGCGCTGTTGTCCGCGACAACGGTGAGGCGGATCTTGTGGAGGCGCATCGCGTCGAAACCGTAGCGGCAGGCCGTGCGCATCGCGTCCGTCGCGTAGCCCTTGCCCCAGCAGTCCTTCTCGCCGAGGTAGAGGTCGAGCGTCGCGATCCCCGTCTCCGGCTCGGCGTCCCGCAGGGCGACCAGGCCCACCAGCCGGCCGCCGTCGCCCGCGCCGTCGCCGTTCCAGAGCGCCTCGATGCCGAAGAGGACGTCGCCGTAGGTGTTGCGGGGGCGGTCGGTGAGCCACTTCTCGACGTGCTCGCGGGTGCTGGGATACGTGTCGTCCATCCAGCGCATCACCTCCGCGTCGTGGTTCCAGCGCCACAGCGCGTCCGCGTCCGCCGGGCCCATGGCCCGCAGCCCCACCAGTTCTCCGCGCACCATGACGGCCCGCCCTCCCCTGCCCTCGTCCCGTGCCCGGCCCGCCGGCCGAACCCGCAAGGGGTAGCACGTCACGGGCGGGCGCTCAACGCGATTTCGGCCTCCGCGCCGGGGCCGCGCGGCGGTATAGGCCCGCGGACGTCACCGCCGCCCGCAGGTCACGGACGGACCGGACCGGCGCACCGCCGCCCGCAGGGCACGGACCGGGATGGGTCCACTGCGCGCCCCACCGGATCGACGACCTCCCGTCCGGCACCCGGCCCCCCTCTATACACCACACGTATACGCGGTGTGTATAGTCAACGCGGCGCCCGCGGCCGACCAGCCGCGGCATCCCGCCGCCACCCCGGCGCGCCCGCACCACCGCACCACCGCACTGAAGCCACCACCGAGGGGGACCACCGCCATGCCCGCAGCCGCGCCGACCCCGGCGTCCACCGGACCGGCCGCCACGACCACCGCGCCCGCCGCCATGCCCGCTCCCGGGCCGGCGTCACCCCGGAAGACGGCCGCGACCCGGTCCCGGGTTGCCTCCGCCCTCGCCGCGGTGTCGCTCGCGACGCTCGCCCTCGGCGGCTGCGCCGGATCGGTGTCGCCCGCCGAGGCCCGCGCCGACGCCCCCGAGGGCGCAGCCGCCGAGCGCGAACCGAAGGCGGGTTCCGCCGGACGCAACGCGGCCGCCGCCGCCCGCCCCGCCGTCGACTGTGAGAAGGCGAAGTGCATCGCGCTCACCTTCGACGCCGGCCCCGGCAAGGACACCCCCGCGCTCCTGGACCACCTCAAGCAGGAGAAGGTGCCCGCCACCTTCTTCCTGCTCGGCAAGAACCACGTCCTGAAGTACCCGGACACCGTCCGCCGCCTCGCGGCCGAGGGCCACGAGGTCGCCAACCACACCTGGACGCACAAGCGTCTGGACCAGCTCGACAGGGAGGGGATACGCGAGGAACTGGGCCGCACCCAGGACGCGATAGCCGAGATCACCGGCGAGAAGCCCACCCTGATGCGCCCGCCGCAGGGCCGCACCAACGAGGACGTCACCGCCGTCAGCAAGGAACTCGGGCTCTCCCAGGTGCTGTGGAGCGCCACCGCGAAGGACTACTCGACCACCGACTCCGCTCTGATCGAGAAGCGCATCCTCGACCAGGCCGGCCGGGACGGGATCATCCTGCTGCACGACATCTACGACGGCACGGTGCCCGCCGTGCCCGGCATCGTCAGCGAGCTGAAGAAGCGCGGTTACACCTTCGTCACGGTCACCGAACTCCTGCACCCCGCGAGCCCGGTACCCGGAACCGTGTATCGACCCTGATCAGCGCGGCGGTCCGGCTGGGATGCGCGTCACACGACCGGAGCCCCGCAGGCGCCCTCCCGCTGCTGACGCGGCCACCACCCACAGGGCAGACTGTCGAGGGCGATTCCGGCAGTACCGGCAGGGGGCAGCCAATGGACCGTGACAGCGGGCCACATGTACCGAAGCAGCGCGTTCCGCACGCCGACGACGGCACCGGCCCGCGCGGCGAGAAGAGCGCCGGCCCGCGCGGCGAGGCGAGCGCCGACGACAACGCCGGCCCGCGCGCCGACGACAACACGGGCCCTCGCGGCGAGGAGAACGCCGACGACGGCACCGGCCTGCGTTTCACGGTGCTCGGGCCCGTCCGGGTCAGGCGGGGCTCCGAGACCCTGCCGTCCGGCTCCCCGCAGCAACGCGCCCTGCTCGCCGCGCTGTTGCTCCGCGACGGACGGACCGCGACCGCATCCGAGCTGATCGACGCGATCTGGGGCGAGCAGGCGCCCCCGCAGGCCCTGGCCGCCGTCCGCACCTACGCCTCCCGCCTGCGCAAGGCGCTGGACGCCCGGGCGCTGGTCAGCGAGTCCGGGGGCTACGCGCTGCGGATCGAGCGGGACGCGCTCGACCTGGCGGTGGCGCAGGAGCTGGCCGCCGAGGCGTACAAGGCGCACGCGGCGGGCGACCGCGCCCGGGCCCGGGCCCTGATCAACAAGGTGCTCGGGCTGTGGGACGGCGAACCGCTCTCCGGCGTCCCCGGCCCCTACGCGGAGAACCAGCGCGCCCGGCTGGCCGAGTGGGGCCTCCAGCTGCTGGAGACCCGCCTCGGTCTGGACCTGGAGGTCGGCCGGCACCAGGAGGCGGTCTCCGAGCTGACCGCGCTCACCGCCGAGCACCCGCTGCGCGAACGGCTGCGCGAGTTGCTGATGCTGGCGCTCTACCGCAGCGGCCGCCAGGCCGAGGCCCTCGCCGTGTACGCGGACACCCGTCGGCTGCTCGCCGAGGAGCTGGGCGTCGACCCGCGCCCCGAACTCGCGAGCCTCCAGGAGCGCATCCTGCGGGCGGACGCGGAACTGGCCGCCCCGGCCGAGGAGCCCGCGCCCACCGTGCGGATCACCCGGCCCGCCCAACTACCGGCCACTGTCCCCGACTTCACCGGACGGGACGCCTTCGTGCGGGAGCTGAGCGACCGGCTGGCCACCGCCGAGGGCTCGGTGATGGCGGTCTCCGCCCTCGCGGGCATCGGCGGCGTCGGCAAGACCACCCTCGCCGTCCATGTCGCCCACCGGGCCCGGGCGCGGTTCCCGGACGGCCAGTTGTACGTGGACCTCCAGGGCACCGGCAGCCGGGCGGCGGAGCCCGAGGCGGTACTCGGCGCGTTTCTGCGGGCCCTCGGCGCGGCGGACTCGGCCGTGCCGGACACCCTGGACGAACGGGCCGCCCTCTACCGCTCGATGCTGGACGGCCGCCGCGTCCTGGTGCTGCTGGACAACGCCCGGGACGCGGCCCAGATCCGGCCGCTGCTGCCCGGCACCCCCGGCTGCGCCGCCCTGGTGACCAGCCGGGTGCGGATGGTCGACCTGGCGGGCGCGCACCTGGTGGATCTGGACGTGATGTCCCCGGACGAGGCACTTCAGCTCTTCACCCGGATCGTGGGCGCCGAGCGGGTCTCGGCGGAGCGCGAGGCGGCCCTGGACGTGGTCGCCGCCTGCGGCTTCCTGCCCCTGGCCATCCGGATCGCGGCCTCCCGGCTGGCGTCCCGGCGGACCTGGACGGTCTCGGTCCTCGCGGCCAAGCTGGCGGACGAGCGTCGCCGGCTGGACGAGCTCCAGGCGGGCGACCTGGCGGTGAAGGCCACCTTCGAGCTGGGCTACGGCCAGTTGGAGCCCGCCCAGGCGCGGGCGTTCCGGCTGCTGGGGCTGGCCGACGGGCCGGACATCTCGCTGGCCGCGGCGGCGGCCGTGCTGGACCTGCCTCCGCACGACACGGAGGACCTGGTCGAGGCGCTGGTCGACACCTCCCTGCTGGAGTCCGCCGCCCCGGGCCGGTACCGCTTCCACGACCTCGTGCGGCTCTACGCGCGTGCGTGCGCGGAGCGGGACGAGCAGCGGCCGGCGGAGCGGGAGGCGGCCCTGTCGCGGCTGCTGGACTTCTATCTGGCGACCGCCGCGCGGGTGTACGCGATGGAGCGGCCGGGCGACCGCCTGGTGGACCACCTGGAGCCGACCGGTGACGCGGCGGGCCTGTCCTTCGCCGACCGCGGCACGGCCCAGGACTGGCTGTACGCGGAGGCCAACTCCCTGCTGGCGTGCGCCCGTCAGGCGGCCCCCGGGGCGCAGCTGCGCCGCGCGGTGGACCTGCTGTGGGCGGTGCAGAACCTGGCGGAGTCCGGGGCGAACGCGAAGACGTACGAGACGGCCGCGTTCGCCGCGGTGGAAGCGGCCCGCGCGGCGGGGGACGTGCGCACCGAGGCCCGGGCCCGGACCTCCCTCACCAACGTCCATCTGGTCGCGGGGCGTTACGCGGAGGCCGACGAGGAGGCGGGGCGGGCCGCCGAGCTGGCGCACCGCGCCGAGGACCCGGTCCCGGTCGCCTACTGGTCGGACAACGACCGGGGCATCATCGCGTTCAACCAGGGCCGCAACGCGGAGGCGGAGGAGTATCTGCGCCGGGCGCAGGAGGGCTCCCGCGCGGACGCCAACCTGCCGGGCGAGGCGAGCGCGCTGTGCAACCTGTCCCGGGTGCACGTGGTGACGGGCCGGGCGGACGATGCGATCACCCTGGCGCAGGAGGGCGTCGCGCTGTACGAGCGCATAGGGCACCGGCTGCGGCTGGCCAACGCCCGTTTCGCGCTGGGGATCGCGCTGACGGCGGCCTCCCGGCACAGCGAGGCCCTGGCGGAACTCCACGAGGCACTGGCGCAGTTCGAGGTGAACCGGCAGCGTCTGTGGGAGGGGACCACGCACTTCAGGATCGCCCAGGTGCATCTGGCGGCGGGCCGCCCGGCCCGGGCGGCGCGGCACGCGGAGCAGGCGCGGGCGATCGGCTGTATCGGCGGGGACCGGACCCTGGGCAAGGTCCTGATCACCCTGGGCGGGGCGCTGGACGGCCTGGGGCAGGCGGACCGGGCGCGGGCCTGCTGGCGGGAGGCGCTGTCCCTGCTGGAGAGGTCGGGGACGGCGGAGGCGGAGGAGGCCCGGCGGCTGCTGGCCGCCCCGGTGCGGGCGGCCTGAGCAGCGCCCCCGGGGCCTTGCGCGGGCCGCCCTGCCCGGCACCCCTCGCGCAGGGCCCCCGGCGCCGGGTTGGGCCCCGGGGCCGGGTTCGGGCTCCCGGGGGGCCGGTTCGGGCCCGTGGCCGGTCCCGGCCCCGGAAAAAACGCCGGGCCAGGCCGTTCATCGAATGTTTATGCTCGTCCGACATGCTCCTCGGCATGCGATGCGTCGCGTCGGGGGGCAGGCGGATCGCACGGACCGAAAGGTCCAGTGGCCTTCTGTCCGGCGGCCCTCGGGGGAGTTGCCGGGCAGGAGGCCACCGAACAGAAACCGGTCGAATTTATGGGGGACGACATGAGCGGCATCGAGAACGGACCCGACGAGATCACCACGATGGGCGACCACCACTCGCCCGCGCCGCCCGGGGACGGCGCCGTGAAGCCGCTGGGCGACCACCACGCGCCGGCCCCGCCGGCCGACGGCCCCCTGAAGCCCCCCAAGGGCGGCGGCGGAGCCACCACCCTGGGCGACCACCACTCCCCGGCTCCGCCGAGGGACTGAGACGGGCCCGGGACCGCACGACGGGGGACACGGAGGCGGTCCCGGGGCCAACCGACGGGGGACGGACGCGGCGGCGGGGAGGGGAGCCTCGCCGCCGCGTCCGCTTGCCGGACAGCGCATCCTGAAGGTCAACGTTCAACAACCGACTGTGGCCTGATGCACACTCAGACACTTCGCCCGTAATGGGGCAGCGTGCGGACAATTTCATAAGGATCTTGGACGGAAACCGAGCACAACCGTACGGTTGCGGTGTGTACTTGGGCGGGTCCGCGTCCCCGTCGCGGATCACACCCCCCTGCCTTCCCCCGAGGTCCACCACAATGATCGAGATACCGGAGCTGGCCGCAGGCGGCCTGGCCGCCGGGACACTGTCGGCGTTCGCCCTCGGCGGCGGGCTGCTGCGCGCCCGCCGCGCCCGCGCCCGGCAGCAGACCGAGATCGAGGCTCTGCGCGAGCGGCTGGACGCCGCGCGCGGCGAACTGGAGCGCGCGGGAGCGGCGTTCGCGGCGGAGGTGGAACACCTCACCGAGCGCCGGATGCCCGCCGAGGCCACCCGCAGCGCCCACCCCCACGTCCAGGTGCCCGGCCCGCTCGGGCCCGCCGGCGCCGGACTGGACGGCGTCCTCGACAGTCTGCGCGGCGCCATCGCCCACGAGCGCAAGCGGGTCGACGCCGCCGCCCGCGCCGGCATGCGGGGCGCCACCCGCGAGATCCAGGCCGGCCTCTACCGCCTCCAGGACGTCCTCCACGGCCTCCAGCAGCGCTACGACGACCCCGAACTGGCGGGGACCCTCTACGCCCTCGACCACGAGAACGAGCAGTCCCTGCGCCGCGCGCAGGTCGCCGCCGTGGTCTGCGGCGCCTGGGTGGGCCTCGCCCGCGAGGAGTCCCACCTGGTCGACGCGGTCACCGGCGGCCAGGCCCGGCTCGTCGGCTACCACCGCGTCCAGGTCCACCACCACCTGGAGCCGGGCACCGCGCTGGTCTCGCACGCGGTCGAGCCGGTCGCCATCATCGTCGCGGAGCTGCTCGACAACGCGCTGCGCCACTCCTCCCCCGACACCGCCGTCGTGGTCAACCTGGAGCGGGCCCACCACGGCGTCACCGTCACCGTGGACGACGCCGGTGTGGGCATGGCCCCCGACGAACGCGCCCGCGCCCAGCGGATGGTGGCGGGCAGCGACCCGATCCTCCTCTCCGAGCTGGGCGACCCGCCGCGCATGGGACTCGCCGCGATCGGCCAGCTCACCCGGCAGTTCGACCTGACCGTCGACCTCTCCACGCCCTCCCCGTACGGCGGTGTGCGCGCGGTCCTGCTGGTGAAGAACCACCTGCTGTCGTACATCGACCCCGTGCTGCACCCGGCCGCCGCCGGCGCCGCGCCCTCCACCCGGCCCGCCGCCGAGCCCGAGCACGAGCAGCGGCCGGACCACGACCACCCGGGCCCCGCCGAGGACGTCCGGGAGCGCCCCCGCTCCCCGTTCGAGCCGCCCGCCCGGCCCGCGGCGCCCCGGCCCGCGCCCGCCTCCGGTGCCCCCGTCCCGGCGAGGGCGACCGCACCCGCGGCCCTGCCCGGAACCGCCGCCCCCGAAGACGGTGACGACGACGCGCTCCCCCAGCGCCGCCGCCGCACCCCCGCCCAGTCCCCCGCGCCGGCCCGGCAGCCGGCCACCCCCGCCCGCACCCCCGAGGAGTCCGCCGCGGCTCTCGGGGCCCTGCAGTCCGCCACCAGGGCGGCGCGCCAGGCGGCCGCCGCCCCCGAAGGGAGCGACCCCCGATGAACGCCCGCGAGACCGGTGACTCCGCCTGGGTGCTCGACCCGATCCTGGAGATCCCGCACGTACGCGCGGCCGTGCTGCTGACCCGGGACGGTCTGGTGTCCGGCTTCTCCGCGGCCCTCGCCCAGGACTCCGCCGAGCGCGTCGCCGCCATCGTCTCGACCGTGCAGGGGGCCTGCCGCACCGCGGCGGCCGCCTTCGCCGACGCCCCCGCGGCCCAGCTCCGGCAGGTCGTCGTGGAGTCCGACCACGGCTACATCCTGGTCGCGCCCACCGACCACGGCACCTGTGTGGCCGCCTACGGCGGCCCGGAGGTCCGGCTCGACCTGCTGGGCCACCGCGTCCACTCGCAGGTCGCCCGGCTCGGCGAGAAGGCCATGGCCGCGGCGCCCCGCGCCGACGGCGGCTTCCCGGCATGACGGGCCGCCGCCGGGGCGGCCGCCCGCTGGTCCCCGCCTACCTGTCGACTGGCGGGGTGGCGCGGCCGAGCCGCAACAGCCTGGAGCGTCTGTCCGTGCTGACCGGGCCGGGCGGCCCCGCCCCCGCGGGGCTGCCCCCGGCCCAGCACGCCCTGCTGGACCTCCTGGACGGCGGGTCCCTGACCGTGATGGAGAGCGCGGCGCTGCTGCGCCTGCCGGTCTCCGCCGTGCGGGTGCTGGCCGCCGCCCTGATCGACCAGGGGCTGGTGAGCGCCCGCCCGCCGGTCCCCTCCGCCGCCCTGCCCGACCGCGACCTGCTGAAGAGAGTGGCCGATGGCCTCCGCGCCCTCAAGCTCTGACCGGATGCACAGCCCCGCCGTCCCCGCCGACGTGGCCCATCTGCCGGACTCCGCACGCGAGTTGGTGAAGATCTTGGTCACCGGCCCGTTCGGGGTCGGCAAGACCACCCTGATCGACTCGGTCTCCGAGATCCGCCCCCTGCACACCGAGGAGCACCTGACCGAGGCGTCCGCGCAGGTCGACGACCTCGCCGGGGTCCGGGACAAGACCACCACCACGGTGGCGATCGACTTCGGCCGGGTCTCCCTCGGCGACTCGGTCGTCCTCTATCTGTTCGGCACCCCGGGGCAGGAGCGTTTCCGCCCCCTGTGGGACGACATCGCCTACGGCGCCCTCGGCGCCCTGGTCCTGGTGGACACCCGCCGGATCGACGCCTCCTTCGACGTCCTCGGGCTCGTCGAGGAGTCCGGGGTGCCGTACGCGGTGGCCCTCAACACCTTCCCGGACGCCAAGCGCTACAGCGAGGAGCAGTTGCGCAAGGCGCTCGACCTGGCTCCCGACACCCCGCTCGTCACCTGCGACGCGCGCGACACCAACGCGTCCGTGGACGCGCTGCTCGCCCTCGTCCAGCACCTGATCGACCGCATGGCCCCGGAGGCGACGTGACCGCGTACCCCGCCCGCTCGGACGCCTTCACCCTCACCGCGCCGGTGCGGCTGTGGGAGGACGGCTTCGCCGCCGACCCGTACGCGTACTACGCGACGCTGCGCGCCCAGGGCCCGATCGGCTGGGCCGAACTGGCGCCCGGTGTCTTCGCGTACATCGTGACCGACCGGCGCGCGGCCCTCGACCTGCTGCACGACACCGAGACGTTCTCGGTGGACCCGCGCCCGTGGGAGAAGACCGTCTCGGAGGACTCCCCGATCCTCGGCATGATGCGCTGGCGCGCCAACGCCCTGTTCGCGGACGGCGCCGAGCACGTGCGCTACCGGCAGACCCTGCTGGACGCTTTCGACCTGGTCGAGCCGCACGAGCTGCGCGAGCGGGTGCACAAGGCGGTGGACATCCTGGTGTCCCGCTTCGGCCCGGACGGAAAGGCGGACCTGGTCACCCAGTTCGCCCGGCCGATGATGGCCCTGGTCTTCAACAACCTCTTCGGGCTGCCCGACAGCGAGTCGGGCCGGCTGGACGCGGCGCTCGGCGCGATGATGGAGGGCGGCGAGCGCTCCGCCGAGGGCGAGGCCGAGTACGGCCGGTACGTCATGGAGCTGATCGCCGCCAAGACCGCCCGGCGCGGCGACGACCTGACCAGCCGGCTGCTGGACCACCCCCTGGGGCTCACCCCCGAGGAGGTCGTCTGGCAGGTGTTCCTGACCCTCGGCGCGGGCCACGAGCCCTCGGCGAACCTGATCTCCAACGCCCTCTCCCGCATCCTGGGCAACCCCGCCTACTACTCCACCCTCACCTCCGGCGCCCGCCCGGTGATGGACGCCGTGATGGAGGTGCTGCGGTACGAGACCCCGCTGGCCAACTACGGGGTGCACTACGCGCGGGAGTCGGTGAGCTTCCACGGCGTGTGGATCCAGGCGGCCGTCCCGATCGTCATCTCCTTCGGCGCGATGGGGCACTTCGCGGAGAAGGACTTCGCCGGAAGCCACCATCCGCACGACGCCTCCCACGTCTCGTGGGGCGCCGGGCCGCACGCCTGCCCGGTGAAGCAGCCCGCGCTGCTGATCGCCACCGAGTCGGTGGAGCGCCTGACCCAGTGGCTGCCGGACATGGAGCCCGTGGTCGCCCGTGAGCGGCTGACCTGGCGTCCGGGGCCGTTCCACCGCTCGCTCACCGCGCTGCCGGTCCGCTTCACCCCGCGCACGCCCGACCGCATCCCTTCGCTCTCCCCCGATGCTTCCGACGCTTCCGTTGCTTCCGACCAGGCAGGAGACCGCGCATGACCGTGTCCTCGCGTGTGGCCATCGACCCGTTCGGCGCCGACATCGTCGCCGAGAGCGCCCGGCTGCGCTCGCAGGGCGCGGTCGTACCCGTCGAGCTGCCGGGCGGTATCCCGGCCTGGGCGCCGACCGGGTACGACACCCTGAAGCGGCTGATCCTGGACCCGCAGGTCAGCAAGGACCCGCGCAAGCACTGGGCGCTCTTCCCGAAGGTCCTCGAAACCCCCGAGTGGAGCTGGATCCTCGGCTGGGTCGGGGTGGTCAACATGCTCTCCACGTACGGCAGCGACCACACCCGGCTGCGCCGGCTGGTCGCCCCGAGCTTCACCGCCCGCCGCACCGAGGCGATGCGCGACCGGGTTGAGGCGATCACCGCCGAACTGCTGTCGGACGTGGACGCGGCGGGCGCCGACGACTCGGTGGTCGATGTGAAGGCCGCCTTCGCGCACCCCCTGCCGATGCGCATGATCTGCGAACTCTTCGGTGTGCCGGACCACTTGCACGAGGCGACCGCCGCGCTGATCGCCGCCATCATGGACACCTCCGACCCGACCCCCGAGCACGCCGCCTGGGTGCAGGAGCAGATCGGCACGGTGCTCGGCGGGCTGATCGCGTACAAGGCCCAGAACCCGGGCGACGACATGACCACCGAGCTGATCCGGGTCCGCGACGAGGACGGCGACCGCCTCGGCGACGAGGAACTGCTCTACACCCTGCTGCTGGTCATCGGCGCGGGCTTCGAGACGACGGTGAACCTGATCGGCAACGCGGTGGTGGCCCTGCTGAGCCACCCGGAGCAACTGGCCGCCGTGCGGGCCGGGGAGATCTCCTGGGACCAGGTGATCGACGAGGTGCTGCGGGTCCACCCCTCGATCGCCTCGCTGCCGCTGCGGTTCGCGGTGACGGACGTCGAGGTCGACGGGGCGCTGATCCCGGCGGGCGACGCCATCCTCACCACGTACGCGGCGGCGGGCAACGACCCGGCGCACTACGGGGAGACGGCCGCCGCCTTCGACGCGACCCGGGCCGCCGACGACCACATGGCCTTCGGTATCGGTGTGCACCGCTGCATCGGTGCGCCGCTGGCACGGATGGAGGCGATCACGGCCCTGCCCGCGCTCTTCGACCGCTACCCGGACCTGGCGCTCGCGGTGGAGCCGGACCAGCTGAAGCAGGTGCCCTCGTTCATCGCCTACGGCTGGCAGGAGATCCCGGTCCGCCTGCGCGGCTGAACCACCGCCCCCGCCGCCCCCGCCGCCCACAGAACGGGCCCGGCCCGGCACCGCGCGCTCGCGGTGCCGGGCCGGCGCCGTGTGTCCCGGGGCGGGTCCGGTGCGGCCGGCCCGGCTCGGGGTGGCCGGGTACGCGCCGTCGGCTGGGGCGTCGCCCTCGGCCGGGGCGTCGCCGTCGGTGCCGATGCGGGCGACAGGTCACTGCTCGTCCCGCTGTCCCCGCCCCTGTCCGGGGCCGGGGCCCGAGGGCCCGGGCCCGGGGCCGGGCAGCGTCGGCGGTCCGTCGGGCCCCCAGTGGTCGCCGCCGGGGCGCCCGTCACCGGGCCGCCGCTCGTCCGGGCGCAGCTCGTACGGTCCCCGGCGGTAGGGCACGGGGCCGGTCGGGTCCGGCCCGTAGGGCCCCCAGTCGTCCTCCGGGGACACGGTGTGCGGCTCCCCGTCGAGGTCCCGGCCGGCCGGACGCGGACGGCCGCTCATCACCAGCGCGGCCAGCAGCAGCACCACCCCGCCGCCCGCCGCGAGCGCCACCCCGTCCCCGAGACCGCCGCCGTCGCCCACCGACAGGCTGCCCGCGGCCTGGCCCTGGCGCACCATCCACAGCACGGTGAAGCCCAGCACGATCAGCCCGGACAGGGCCACCAGGAGCCGGGAGCGCAGCAGCACCCCGAGGACGGTGATCAGGGCGGCGAAGGCGAAGGGCAGCAGAACCGAGGAGGCCAGGGCCGCCCCCGTGTCCGTGATGCCGTTGAAGAAGTCCTGGATCCGGTAGTCGCGGCCGGGACGGCCGTCGTACCAGTCACGGAAGGGGCTCCATACGGCGGCCGCCGCTCCTGCGAGGGCGAGGATCGAGCCGAGGACGTTGCGGACCATCAGCGGCCCTCCTCCGAGTCAGCCGTCGGGGTCGTCCGGCGCCGCGCGCCGTCCCCCCGTCAGGTCGTGACCGCTCCCCGTCCCGACGCTACGCCCGCCCCCGGGGCACCGCCACCCGCCGCGGACCGCGCCCGCGACGGGCCCGCCGGCCGGTGTGCCGAGGGCCCCCGCCGTGCTCAGCGCGCGGCGGCGCCCCGGCCCGTGGCCGTGCCCTTGACAGCGTCCAGCGCGTAGACGCAGCGGTCCTTGCTGCACGCGTACACGACACCGTTGCGCACCACCGGGCTGCCGGTGATCTCGCCACCGGTGGCCAGCTTCCAGCGCAGCTGCCCGCCGGTCGCGTCCAGGGTGTAGAGGACGTGGTCCGCCGAGCCGAAGTGGACCCGCCCGTCCGCGACGACCGGCGCGCCCACGACCTCTCCGCCCGCGGCGAACCGCCACATCGGGGTGCCGGTGACGGCGTCGAGCGTGTAGAGCGCGCTGCCGCTGCCGACGTGGATGTTCCCGGCCGCGACGAGGACCGGCTCCACGGACTGCCGGGACTCGGTCGCGATCCGCCAGCGGTCCTTGCCGGTGGTCGCGTCGAGGGCGTAGACCGTGCCGAGGTAGTCGGCCAGGTACACCCCGCCGCCGGTGACGGCCGGGCCGGGCGCGAAGGCGGGCGGGCAGAGGAAGACGGCCGGCGCCTCGAAGTGCCAGCGCACCCGCCCGGTCGCGATGTCGAAGGCGAGCACCCGGGTGCCGGCCGAGACGTAGACGTAGCCGTCGGGCGCGGCGGCCACCCGGACGGGGACGTTTCCGCAGGAGGCCGCGTCCCCGATCGGGTAGGACCAGCGCTCCTCGCCGGTCCGGGCGTCCAGGGCGCGAAGCCGGGCGTCCTTCCACACGTAGACGGTGTCCCCGAAGATCGCGGGGCCCGCCTCGGCGGTCTCGAAGTCGGTCTGGGCGCCGGTGATCTCCCAGAGCTTCTCGCCGTTGGACGCCTCCCGGGCCTGCACCCCGCCACCGCGGGTGCCGGTCAGGACGGTGCCCCGGTCGACCTTGAGCGAGTACACCCAGGCGTCGCTCTGGAGCCGCCAGCGCTCGGCGCCGCTGCCCGCGTCCAGGGCGTACAGGGCCGGCCCGTCGGAACCGTGGATGCGTCCGCCGTCCACGGCCATGGACCAGGCGACGTCCCGGGTCTTGAACTGGCGCCGGCCGGTGCCGGTGTCCAGCGCGTGCACCTCGAAGGAGGTCACGTAGAGCAGCTCGCCGTCGACCGCGGGGGTCCCCCAGACGTCGTTGGACATCCGGAAGCGCCACGGACGCCAGTGCCCGGGGCCGCCCTCCTGCAGCGGCACCGGCGGGGCCTGGGGCGCGGGGGCCGCGCCGTGCGCCTCGGAGCCGTTCACCCCGCCGGGCGGGCGGATCCAGCCGGTGGCCGGTCCCGCGTCCACCGCTGCCGCGCGGGAGGCGTCCGCGACCCGCGGGCCGGGCCCGATCGCCACGCCCGCGCCCGCCAGGCGCACCGGCCCGCTGTCACCGGCCGCTCCGCCGCCCCGGGGGTCGCCGGACGCGGCCCACGAGGGCTCGGGCGGGGCGTGCGGGGGCCGGGGCGGCTCGGGCGGACGGGACGGGGCCGGACCACGCCCCGGGGTGCGCCCGCCCCCGCCGCGCCGGGCCTCGATCATGGCGGTGGCCCGGCCGGGCAGCCAGGCGGACGCGGTACCGCTGTCGTCGTGCCCGGACGAGAAGAGATGCGGGGCGAGCTGCGCCTGGAGGTCCTCCGGGGAGGGCCGCAGCCCGGCGTCCATCTGCATGCAGTGCTCGATCAGCGGCCGCAGCTCCTCGGGCAGCCCCTCCAGGTCCGGCCCCTCGCGCAGCAGCATGAACACGGTCTCCACGGGGTTCGCGCCGTGGAAGGGGGCGTGCCCGGTGGCGGCGAAGACCAGGGTGGAGCCGAGGGAGAAGACGTCACTGGCCCCGGTGACACTGCGGGAGTCCCGGGCCTGCTCGGGCGACATGTAGGCGGGGGTGCCGACGGCGACGTTGGTCATGGTCAGCCGGGTGTTGGACACCCCGGACGCGATACCGAAGTCGATCACCCGCGGGCCGTCCTCGACGACCAGCACGTTCGACGGCTTCAGGTCGCGGTGCACCAGACCGGCGCCGTGGATCGACTGCAGGGCCTCGGCGATACCCGCGGCCAGCCAGCGCACCGCCTGTGCGGGCAGCGGCCCGCACTCGTTGACGATCTCCTCCAGGGAGGGCGCGGGGACGTACGCGGTCGCGAGCCAGGGCACGGCGGCGCGGGGGTCGGCGTCGACGACGGCGGCCGTGTAGAACCCGCTGACCGCGCGGGCGGCCTCCACCTCGCGCGTGAAGCGGACCCGGAAGAGCTGGTCCTCGGCGAGTTCGGTGCGCACCGTCTTGATCGCCACCCGGCGGCCGGACGCCGACCGTGCGAGATACACCAGTCCCATGCCGCCGGCCCCGAGCCGGCCCAGCACCTCGAACGGACCGATCCGTCTCGGGTCGTGCTGCGTCAGCGCCTCCATACCTGCGTCCCACCTCCCCGTACGGGCCCGTTCGTCGTGGAGCCCGTCTCTTGCCGCCCCGTGCAGGGTCTCACCATTGAGCCCTCAGCGGTGAGCACCCTGATTCTTCCTGTCCGGGGCGGCTGTTGCGAACCCGGGGGCGGATCGGGGTGTCTCACCGTTTATCGGACACGGTGGTGAGGCCGGGGCGACGCGTGCGCCGCCCGCGGGCAGGTACCGGCAGGACGTCCGCCGGCCCCGGGGGCGCGGACCGGGCCGCGCGAACGCCCGGCCCGGCGGGTCATCCGCGCCGGGCGGGGGCGTCGTCGCCGTCCGGGCGGTCGGGGCCGCCGTCGCCGCCGCCCGGTTCGCCGGACGCGGGCCCGGCGGACCGGGGTGAGCCCCCGGGCTCGTCGCCGTCGCCGTCGTCGTCCGGCTTCCCGGGGCCGGGCTCGGCCGGGGGTTCCTCCGGAGCCGGGGCGGACCCGGCGGGCCCGGCGGAGCCCGCGGACTCGCCGCGTCCGCCGGCCGGGCGGCCGGGCTCCTCGGGCTCATGGGGGTCGTCGGCGCGGTCCGGCTTGCCGGAGGGCGACCCTGCGCCCTCGGCGGGCCTGCCCGACCCGGCCGAACCCGCCGATCCGCCGCCCTCGTCGTCCGGCTCGGCGCGCCCGACCGGGACCTCCGAGTGGCCGTTGCCCGGGGGCTGCTGCTCCGTGTCCTCGGCCCGGGCGGAGCCGGGGGACTCGCCGCGCCCCCCGGCCGGGCGGCCGGGCTCGGCCGCCGGGTCGGTCCGGTCGGGGCCGGGGGGCAGCTCCGGAGCCTGGGTGGTCCGGTCCGGACCGGGGAGCGGCTCCGGAGCCGGGGCGGGTTCCGAGGGCTCGTGGCCCGGGGGCGCGTCCGGGGCCGGGACCGGCCCGGGGGCGTCGTGCGGCCAGCCCTCGTCGTCGCTCGCGGCACCCGTACCGCCCCCGCCCGAGGGCGCCGCCGCCTCCGCCAGCACCGCGAACTGCGCGCCCTGGTCGTCGGCGAAGACGGCCATCCGCCCGTACGGGATGTCGTACGGCGCCGTCCGCACCCGGCCGCCCAGCCGGGCGACCGTCTCGGCCGCCGCGTCGCAGTCCTCGACGCGGAAGTAGACGAGGAAGTGCCCCGGCATCTCCGCCGGGAGCGAGTCGTCGATGACACTGCGCCCGCCGACCGCGGAGCTCTCGCCGGGCTCCGTTCCCGCCGGCGACCACATGCGGAAGTCCTCGGAGCCGAGCCCGTGCAGGTCCGTTCCCTGGAAGCCGAAGACCCCCTCGTAGAAGGCGTCCACCCGCTCCTTGGCCCGGGTGTAGACCTCGGTCCAGCAGTACGAACCGGGGTCGCCGTGCTTCTCGAAGCCCTCACGCTCCGCCGCCTGCCACAGGCCGAAGACCGCGCCGCCCGGGTCCGCCACCACGGCGGTGACCGCTTCCGTGCCCGCCGGCAGCGGGTCGTTGATCACCTGCCCGCCGCTCGCGGTGATCAGCCGGGCGGTGCTCCGGGCGTCCTCGGTGGCCAGGTAGACGCCCCACACGGTGGGCATCCGCCCGTCCCGCTTGGGCGTCAGCGCCGCGACGAGCCGCCCGTCGCTGTACGCGTCCGCCCAGCGTCCCCGCGTACCGCCGCCCGGCAGGGGCTCCCCGCCGCGGTCGGTGAACGTCCAACCGAACAGGGCGCCGTAGAACCGCTTGCCCGCTGCCACATCAGGGAGGGCCGCGTCCACCCAGCACGGTGTTCCCGGTACGAATCCGGCCATCGACGTGATCCCTTCACCGTGGTGCCCGTCACACTCAAGCTAACGGCGGCCCGGCCGGTGCGCGCGAAAACTATTCGAACAGAAGATCGACAAATGGCTTTTGTCCGAGTTCACACCCCACTTTCGGGGGGTTCCGACGTCACCTCGTCCACGAATTTTGTCCACAGGCTGTTGATAACACTTATCCCTCTGTGGATCGCCACCCCATTTGCAGTCGGCCGAATCGCGCGCTGATCACCCCTCGGTAAGCTGACGGCATGACAGGACAAGTACGCACCGTCGACGGTCGCGTGGCCGGTCGACGCGGTCAGGCGACGCGGCAGAAACTGCTCGACTGCCTCAGCGAGATGCTCAGCTCCTCGCCGTACCGGGACGTCAAGGTCATCGACGTCGCACGGAAGGCGGGCACTTCGCCCGCGACGTTCTACCAGTACTTCCCCGACGTCGAAGGCGCCGTCCTCGAACTCGCCGAGGAGATGGCCAAGGAGGGGGCGTCACTGACCGAACTGGTCGCCGGACGCTCCTGGACCGGCAAGGCCGGATGGCTCACCGCCGAGGAACTCGTCGAGGGATTCCTCGACTTCTGGCGTCGCCACGACGCGATCCTCCGGGTCGTCGACCTCGGGGCGGCGGAGGGCGACAAGCGCTTCTACAAGATCCGCATGAAGATCATGACCTCGGTCACCAACTCCTTGTCGGAGGCGGTGGCGGAACTCCAGTCCAAGGGCAAGGTCGACAAGGAGGTGAGCCCCGGCGCGATGGCGGGCTCCCTGGTCGCGATGCTTGCGGCGGTCGCCTCGCACCAGAAGGGCTTCAGCACCTGGGGTGTGAAGCAGGCCGAACTCAAGCCCAATCTCGCGCTGTTGGTGCACCTGGGCATCACCGGCAGAAAGCCGACGAGGTAACGCATAGCCCCACTGACCCCACGTCCTGTCACACCGGCGGCGGCCACCCCACGAGGTGGCCGCCGCCGCGTGTTTGCGCCACCGCGCGCTTCAATGGGGCCATGCACGAGGAGCACAAGGAGCACGAGGACCAGAGCGTCACCCAGGCCGAGTTCCGGGACCTGCTGCGCGCCCAGCGCGTATGGGACCTGCCGGAACTGCCCTCCTTCGACCCGGAGGCGGCACCCGGCGATCCCCTTCCCCTGTTCCACCGGTGGTTCGCCGAGGCGGTGGCGGCCGGGCAGACAGAGCCCCACACCGCCACCCTGGCGACCGCCGACGAGCGGGGCCGCCCGGATCTGCGCACCCTGATGCTGCACGACGCGGACGAGCACGGCTGGCACTTCGCCACCCACGCCACCAGCGCCAAGGGCCGCCAGCTCGCCGCCCGCCCGGAGGCGGCGCTCGGCTTCTACTGGCCCGCGCAGGCCCGGCAGATCCGGGTGCGCGGCACGGTCACGGCCCGCCCGTCCGCCGAGGGGCAGGCGGATCTGCACGCCCGGTCCACCGGGGCACTGGCCGCCGCCCTCACCGGACGGCAGAGCGAAGTCCTCGGCTCGGCAGCCGAGTTGGCCCGCGCCTCGGCGGCAGCCTGGGAGCGGGCACAGGCGGAGCCGGCCGCCCCCGTGCCGACGTGGACGGCGTACGTCCTGCGTCCGCGCGAGGTCGAGTTCTTCCAGGGCGAGGCCCGGCGCCGGCACGTACGGCTCCGATACCGGCGGGGGGACGGGCGCGGGGGCTGGATGCGGGAACTCCTCTGGCCGTGACCGCGGCCGGGGGTGCGGTCACGGCCCCGGGGCGGCCAAGGGTGCGGTCACGACCCCGGGACGGCCGGTGAAACGCCCCGTTTCCTGACCTGACGTCACTTTCACTCAGGGCACAGTCACCCGAGCGTGACCCTTTCGCAACCGAACCCGGTCTTGACTGAGACCCATCAAGAAATCGGAAGATTTACGCTCTCCGTTCATGGCCGGAGAAATGGGCAGCATCAAGGGCATCGACCGCACGGACGACCGGCCCGTCTATGTCGTCGGCGGTGGACCGGGCGGTCTGGCCGTCGCCGCCGCACTGCGGGGGCGGGGTGTGCGGGCCGTCGTGCTGGAGCGATCCGGCGCCGTGGGCGCGTCCTGGCGCGGCCACTACGACCGGCTCCGCCTGCACACCACCCGCCGGCTGTCCGCCCTCCCGGGCCTGCCCATCCCCCGGGCCGGCGGCCGCTGGATCGCCCGCGAGGACCTCGTCGACTACCTCGACGCGTACGCGGAGCACCACGAGCTGGAGATCGTCACCGGCGTGGAGGTCTCCCGGATCGAACGCGCCGACGGCAGCGACTGGTTGCTCCGCGCCAGCGGGGGGCGTGAGCTGACCGGACGGGCGGTCGTGGTCGCCACCGGCCACCACCACACCCCCCGGATGCCCGACTGGCCCGGACGCGAGGCGTTCACGCCCGAGCTGATCCACGCCCGCGACTACCGCAACCCCGGCCCGTACGCGGGCAAGGACGTCCTCGTCGTGGGCGCGGGCAACACGGGGGCGGAGATCGCCGTCGACCTGGCCCGGGGCGGGGCCGCGCGGGTGCGCCTTGCGGTTCGGACCGCGCCGCATCTGGTGCGGCGGTCGACCATGGGCTGGCCGTCCCAGCGGTCCGCCATCCTGATCCGCCGGCTCCCGCTGCCGGTCGCGGACGGCGCGGGCCGGGTGCTGACCCGGCTGACCATGCCCGACCTGACCGCACACGGGCTGCCGCGCCCCGCCACCGGCCTGGCCACCCGCGCCCGCGCGGGCGCGATCCCGGTCCTGGACCCCGGGCTGACCACCGCCGTGCGGGAGGGCGCAGTCGAAGTGGTCGCCGCCGTGGAGTCGTTCGAGGACACCAAGGTGGCCCTGGCGGACGGCACCCTGGTCGCGCCGGACGCGGTGATCGCGGCGACCGGCTACCGGCCGGCCCTGGAAGGGCTCGTGGGGCACCTGGACGTCCTGGACCCGTCCGGCCGCCCGCGCGTCCGGGGCGGACGCTGCACCGCCGGGGCCCCCGGGCTGTACTTCACCGGCTTCACCAACCCGATCAGCGGGATGCTGCGCGAACTGGCCCTGGACGCGGGCCGCATCGCCCGCGCGGTCGCCCGGGGCTGAACCTCCACCGGGGCCCTACGGCTCCTGTTTCCGCAGCACGTACAGCTCGCCCGCGTCCGGATCGCCGATCACCACGAAGAGTTCGGGCTTCTCCTTCGTACCCGCGAACAGCCAGGTCCGGCCCGCAGCCGCGCCGCAGCCGGGCGGCGCGCCGACGGTCACGCCCGCGCGCCGGTCCCCGTCGCCCGCGTCATGGGCCCAGGTGCCCGTGCCGTCGCAGAACGTGGTGGTGAAGAACTCGCCCCCCTCGTGGGGGACGCCGAAGAGGAACGCGGTGCCGTCGGCCCTCAGCCGGACAACGGTGTCGCCGTCCTCGGCCCGCCAGGTACCCACGGCCTCGGCGCGGCCGATCTCGGGCGGCCGGTAGAAGGCGAGGTGGCCGGTCGAGGTCCCGAACCAGAGAGCGAGGGGGACGAGTGCCAGGCCGCCGAGGGTGAACAGGGTCCACTCCCCGACGATCCGCCCGTGGGTGGCGAGCCGTCCGCGCGCCCTGCGGTGCACCGTCCACACCGCTGCGAGCACCGGGAGGACACCGGCGCCCGCGATCCACAGCAGGGCCGGGAGCCAGGGGGTGCCGGTGAGCAGCCGTGCGGCCAGGGCGTATCCGGCGGCAAGCGGCACGGTGGCCGCGAGGGCCCAGCCGAGGACGGGGTCACCGGCACGGCGGGCGGCGGCGCGGCCGAGGGCGAGGGCCGGCAGCACCAGCGTCCAGGCGTGCGCGAACCCGGCCAGGACCAGTCCGAGCAGGGCGCAGGGGAGCATGACGAGGAAGCCGACGGCCGGGCCGGGGGCGTAGTACGCCTCCTCCCGCGCGGGGAGCAGGGCACACACCACCAGCAGGACGGCGAGCTGCCCGCCGCAGGCCGAGGCCGCGGCGAGGACCGCGCTCCACACCCAGCCCTCGTACGCCTGATGCCGCACGGGCCGGGGCCCACCCACCGTCGTCGCGACCATCTCAGCCCCCCGCTTTTGAACGCGTTCAACAGAGTGACCGTACCGCACGGCGGCGGCTCAGCGCACCCCCGGGACCACCTCTGTCAGGGCCGGGCGGCGGATCACCAGGGCCATCAGGGCGGCGACCGCGCAGAGCGCGCCCGAGGCGTACCAGACGACGTCGTAGCTGCCGAAGACATCGCGGGCGACACCGCCCGCGAAGGCGACCACGGCCGCGCCGACCTGGTGGGAGGCGAGGACCCAGCCGAAGACGATCGCGCCGTCCTCGCCGTAGTGCTCGCGGCAGAGGGCGATGGTCGGCGGGACGGTGGCCACCCAGTCCAGGCCGTAGAAGACGATGAAGAAGATCATCGGCAGATGCACGGAGGGGGCCAGCAGCATCGGCAGGAAGAGCAGGGAGATCCCGCGCAGCGCGTAGTAGACGGCCAGTAGCCGGCGGGCCTCGAAGCGGTCGGTGAACCAGCCGGAGGCGATGGTGCCGACGACGTCGAAGACGCCGATGACCGCGAGGAGCGAGGCGGCCGCCGTGATCGGCATGCCGTGGTCGTGCGCGGCGGGCACGAAGTGCGTCTTGACCAGGCCGTTCGTCGAGGCACCGCAGATCGCGAAGGTGCCCGCGAGCAGCCAGAACGGCCCGGTGCGCGCGGCCCGGAAGAGGACCGCCACCGCTCGGCGGGCCGCCCCCGGCACCGGGTCCGGCTTGGGCGTGAAGCCCTCCGCGCCGTACGCGGCCGCGCCCACGTCGGCCGGGTGGTCGCGCAGCAGCAGCCAGACGAACGGCACCACGGCGAGTGCGGTGAGCGCGACGGTGACCGCGGCCGGACGCCAGCCGTGGCCCTCCACCAGCCAGGACAGCAGCGGCAGGAAGACCAGCTGCCCGGAGGCGCCGGCCGCGGTGAGAATGCCGGTGACCAGCCCGCGCCGCTTGACGAACCAGCGGTCGGTGACGGTCGCGGCGAAGGCGAGCGCCATCGACCCGGAGCCCAGCCCGACCAGCACGCCCCAGAACAGGACCAGTTGCCAGGCGGCGGTCATCCACACGGTGAGCACGGAGCCGGCGGCGATGACCGACAGCGCGACGGCGACCACGCGGCGGATGCCGAAACGGTCCATCAGGGCCGCCGCGAAGGGGGCCGTGAGGCCGTAGAGCGCGAGGTTCACCGAGATCGCGAAGCCGATCGTGCCGCGCGACCAGTCGAACTCCCGGTGCAGGGGCTCGATCAGCAGTCCGGGGAGGGAAGCGAAGCCCGCCGCGCCGATGATCGTCACGAAGGCGACTGCGGCGACGGACCAGGCGCGGTGGACACGGGGCGGGCGGCGCCGGCCGGGGCTTGGCCGGGCGGCCCCGGGGGTCGGGGAACCCGCGGGCGGAGAGCTTGTCTGGGTCACGTCACCCAGACTCGTGTCCGCGCGATCACCGGACGACTGGCCGGGAAGACAGGGTTCGCTAGGATCGGGCCATGGACCAGGAGACGGAGCCGGGCGCCAGGGCTGGGACGGAGCCGGGCGCGGGGACGGATCGGGCAGGGGCCGGGGCGCCGCACCGGGTGGTGGTCCTGGCGCTGCCCGGGCTGCTCCCCTTCGAACTGGGCATTCCGCACCGAATCTTCGGCCGGGCCAGAAGCGCCTGCGGCGCCCCGCTGTACGAGATCGTCACCTGCGGGATCCGCCCCGGACCGGTCCCGACGGACGCCGACTTCGCGATCCAGGTCGAGCACGGGCCGGAGGCCCTGGCCACGGCCGACACCGTCGTCGTCCCGGCCTCGTACCGGCTCGGGCCGGTGTACGGGGAGGGCCGGCTGACCCCGGAACTGTCCGGGGCCCTCGCCCGGGTGCGCCCCGGCACGCGGATGGTCTCCATCTGCACGGGCGGCTACGTACTGGCCGCGGCCGGCCTGCTGAACGGGCGGCCCGCCACCACCCACTGGTCCTCCGCCGAACACTTCCAGCAGCTCTTCCCCGAGGTCCGGGTGGACGCGGACGTGCTGTTCATCGACGACGGGGACGTGCTCACCTCGGCGGGTGTCGCGGCCGGCATCGACCTCTGCCTGCACATCGTGCGCCGCGACCACGGCACGGCGGTCGCCAACGACGTCGCCCGCCGCACGGTCGTGCCCCCGCACCGGGACGGCGGCCAGGCGCAGTACATCCGCCGCCCGCTCCCCGAACCGCAGCTCGCCACCACGACCGCGGCGCGCGCCTGGGCCCTGGACCGGTTGCACGAGCCGATCCAACTGCGCGACCTGGCCCGCCGGGAGGCGATGTCGGTCCGCACCTTCACCCGCCGCTTCCGAGAGGAGGTCGGGCTCAGCCCCGGCCAGTGGCTCACCCGGCAGCGGGTGGAACGGGCGCGGCAGCTGCTGGAGACGACCGAGCTGTCGATGGAACAGGTCGCCCGGGACGCCGGGTTCGGTACCGCGCAGTCCCTGCGCCAGCATCTGACGGCGGTCCTGGGCGTGACCCCGACCGTCTACCGGCGGACCTTCCGCTCGGCGACGCTCTGACGCGCACCGGCCGGGTCCGGGCACGCGGGCGGGGTACCACCCGGGCCTGCCGGGCGGTACGCGCCGTCACCGTCGGCCCGGCGGTGGCCGGTGGCGGAGCCGGAGGTGGTACGGGATGTATGGGAGAGCGGGGGCCGTTGGACCTGCCGCCGGTGGTGGGGGACGTCCGGGAGGGCCGTTGGACCTGCCGCAGGGGAGATCCCCTTCGGAGCCGCCCGAGTTGGGGCGTCCGGCGGGCCCGGACGGGAGGACTGGTCAGCCGGCCGTCGCGCGCAGGGAGCCGTAGGAGTCGGCGCCGAAGGAGGCCCGGGCGGGCCGGCTGCCGAGC
The DNA here is from genome assembly GCF_000377145.1 of Streptomyces sp. CNT372. Taxonomy (NCBI): domain Bacteria; kingdom Bacillati; phylum Actinomycetota; class Actinomycetes; order Kitasatosporales; family Streptomycetaceae; genus Streptomyces; species Streptomyces sp. CNT372. Next base: position 287,620 of record NZ_KB897779.1, read on the forward strand.
GGGGCGGTGGCGGAGCGGGGACATCGGTCCACCTCGCACCAGATCGCCTTGCCGTCGCCCTCGGCCGTCCAGCCCCAGCGGTCCGCCAGCCCGTCGACGAGTTCCAGACCGCGGCCGTTGGTGTCGTCGCCCTCGGCGCGGCGGGGCCTCGGCGGGGCGGCGCTGGCGTCGGCGACCTCCACCCGGACCGTGCCGGCGTCGGCGGGGCCGGCGCCGAAGAGCATCCGCAGCACCGCCGGACAGCCCGTGTGGACCACGGCGTTGGTCACGAGCTCCGAGATCAGCAGGATCAAGGTCTCGGCCAGCGGCTCGTCGTCACGGACGCCGGAGCCCAGCAGACGTGAACGGGCCCATCTCCTGGCTCGCCCCACCTCCGCGGGGTCGGGGCCGATCTCCAACTGCACCTGAAGCACCTGCACCGCTCACACCATCCGAACCGGCGGACACATCGCCTTGCGCCTCACTGCCATCACGGAACGTGATTCCCTTGCCGGACAGCATGGTTGACGTACAGTCACCGCAACAAGCGCTTCGGGCATATTCCAGCGAGAAGGAGTACCCGTGGTGCATACTGTGCGACGCACCGCGCGGGGACTCGAACACAGGGTCGCGGCCCGTACGCACGCCGGATGATCAGCGCGCATCGACGGCACCGGAGCGGCCGTTGTGGCCGTGCCGGGGAACTCCGTCCTCGCAGCGACTCGCATCCCATGGAGGGTACCGGAGCCGGAGGACGACTCCGGGCCGTGACGACCCCTTCCGAGGACACAACCCGGTATCGACGCGACGGTCGACGCAGGGTGACGCCCCGGAGTCCTCGGGCCACAACACTCGGGTCAGAACACGGTCAGAACACTGGGGTCGAAGCAGCGGCCGGGCTCCGGTCCCGCCCGCCTTCCGCGCGGGGTGGGACCGGAGCCCGTGCGAATCACCGCATCCGGTCGGGCCGTTGCGGATCTAGTGGGGCTGTTCCGGGGTGACGCAGTACGCCGCGAAGGCGGTCAGCACCTCCTGCTCGGAGATCCGGCCGTCGCCGTCCGCGTCCAGGGCGCGGGCGGCCTGCTCCGACGCCTCCTCGGCGACACCGAGGGCACGCAGCACGCGTGCCGCGGCGGACGGGGTGACGCCCTGCCCGTCCTCGTCGGCGACGGCGATCACGGCGTGCAGGAACGGACGGGCGATCTCGCCGAAGCGCTCGGGGTCGTCGCGCAGTCTCTTCGCCGCGCCGGTGACGAACTCCTGGCGGCTGACCCGCTGGTCGCCGTCCACGTCGGCGATGCCGGCCATGCCCTGCCAGAACGCCTCCGCCCCGCCGTAGAGGGCCTGCCCCCTGTCGGAGCGCGCCGCGACGGAGAACTCGGCGAGAACCGCGGCGGCGGCCTTGCTGAAGTCCTCTCGGTCGATGGAGCCGTTGCCGTTCTGGTCGAAGGCCGCGAAGCGGGAAGCGATCTTCCGCTCGTACTCTGCGCTGTCCATGCCGGGAGCGTACGGCCCCGGCGGCCTCCGCGGGTACCGGGCGGTCACCGGATCGGTCACGGCCTCGCCACACAGGAGCCCCTCCGGGCACCGCGCACAGCCCCGCCGGAACCGCGCAACGGCCCCGCGCACGGCACCGGCCGGCCGCGCTACGCGGAGAGGGGGCGCGCCTCCTCGTCGGCGGCCGAGTCCGCGTCCGCGTACACGTCGAAGAGGCGGCGGACGCCGAGCGCGGCCAGGACGCGGTTCACATGGGAGCCGTCCTCCGCGCCCCGGGCGGGCAGTACCAGCCGCAGCCGCCCCCGGCAGGAGCGCATCAGGCGGCGGGCCGCGACCAGCACCCCGACCCCGCTGGAGTCGCAGAAGAGGACCTCCGAGAGGTCGAGCACCACGTCCCGGCGGCCGGCGGCGACCGCGTCGTGCACCCGCTGGCGCACCACGGGCGAGGAGACGAGATCCAGTTCGCCGGACACATGCAGCAGGGTCCATCCGCCCTGCCGGGCCTCGGCCACCTTGAGCATCATCAACGGACCCCTTCGCGCACCGGCGGCCCGAAGACCGGAAGCCGCCCTTCCACTCGCCCCTGCCCTGCCGTGCATGCGTGAAACGCGACGGAGGACACCCGGAGTTCCCCCTTCCGCGACCGCTTCCGGGGCCTATCACGCGCGAGGGGCCTCTGTCCGTACTTGTCGCAAAGGGGAGCACACACGCCACATGGCGCACTACATTCGATGAGGACGTACGGTGGGCCCGGGCCGACGCGGGCAGTAGCGGGAACGGGACAGCGCCGCAGGTACGACGCACCGCAGGGACTGGGGGCAGCATGGCGAAGGACGCACCACCGCGCTGGGACCGCAGGATGCAGCAGCGTCTCGCGCGCGGCGAGGCCGCCGCCCTGGGCGAGCTGTACGACCGGTTCGCGTCCCTGGTCCACAGCCAGGCACACCGGGTCCTGGAGGACGAGGAGGCCGCGGACCAGGTCACCCGCGAGGTCTTCGGCTACATCTGGGAGAACCCCGACGCCTACGACCCCAAGCAGGGATCCATGCGCGCGTGGGTCGCCCGGCTCACCAACAGCCAGGCCGTGCACCGGCTCCGCCGGACCGAGGCGGCCGCCCTGGCCGCGGGCGGCGAGGGCACGACCGAGGAACTGGAGCAGCGGGTGCGGCGGGCGGCCGTGGCCGCCCGGGCCGACTACATCCGCACCTCCATGCCGGCCCCGCTGCGCGCCGCCCTGGAACTGGCGTACTTCCAGCGGCGGGACTACCGGCAGACCGCCGCCGACCTGGGCGTCACCGAGGACGAGGCCCGCCGCCGGCTGCGGCTCGGCCTCCAGTTGCTCTCCACCGCGCACACCCGCCCGCTGGAGGGCTCCTCGCCGCCCGGATACGGACGCGCCCTGTGAGCGCGCACGACGACGGGCCCTACAACGGCGGGACCGGCGGCGGGGACGGCGGCGACGACCGCGAACGGGGCCGCGACGAGGTCCGGGGCGCACCGCGGATACCGGGTCCGCGCGGGGCGGCGGACGATCTGCCGCCGGAGGCGTACCGTCCGCGCCGGCCCGCGCTGCCGCACCGCAAGGACCCCGCGCGGGGGTCGCGTCCGCCCGTCCTCGGCGCCCGGCCGGAGTCCGGGGCGACGGACCGCGACGACGGCCGGCCCGCCCCTGACGCCCCGCCTGCCGCGGTCGAGCCGGAGGTGCCGCCCGAACCGGGCGCGCCGGAGCCCGAACCGGCCACCCCGGCGGTTCCGCCCGAAACGACCACCCCGGCGGTTCCGCCCGAAGCGGCCACCCCGGCGGTTCCGCCCGAAGCGGCCGAAGCCGCCGAACCGCCCTCGCACGGTGTGCTGAAGTCGCTGCTCGGCGCCTGGGCGCTGTCCGCGTGCTCGGCGGAGGAGACCGCGGCCGTCGAGGAGCACCTCGGCGACTGCGCGCCCTGCGCGGAGGAGGCGCTGCGGCTGCGCGATGCCGTGGGGCTGCTGCACGCCGACCGCGATCTGGACCTCGACCCGCTGCTGCGCTTCCAGGTCCTGGAGAACTGCCTCGGCCGCCGCCCCGCCCGTATCCCGGTGCCCGACTGGGCCGACGCCTACGACGCGGAGACCGCCCGGCTCGACGCCCTGCTGTGCGACATCGGCGACGGCGAGTGGCACGCTCCCGTGCGCCTCAAGTGGTTCGACGGCGAACGGCAGGCGGACCGCGGGACCACCGTCGCCGGGGTCATCGCCCATCTGATGGGCGTCGACGGCCTGGTGGCCGCCGCGCTCGGCCTGGACGACCCGCTCGGCCCGGAGGCGCCGCGGCGGCCCGGCCGGCGGACCGAGGTGTTCTGGGAGTGCGGGAGGCTGCCGTCGGGCCGCCAAATCCGCGAACCGTGGCGGGAGCAGACCCACACGCTCATCCGCACGGTCTCCTTCGCGGGCCGGGGCGTCGCGGAACTCCCGGTCTCCTACGGCGCGTTCGCCCTTCCGCTGGGTGACGCGCTGCTCGACCGCGCCTTCGAGTGCTGGATCCACGCCGACGACATCGCGGGCGCCGTCGACTACCCGTACACCGCGCCCAGCGGCGCCCATCTGCACCGGATGATCGACCTGGCGGCCCGGCTGCTGCCCGCGGCCCTCGCCGACCGCCGCCGGGCCGGACTCGCCTCCCCGGCGCGGCACCTGGTGACGCCCGGCTCACCGGGGCGTTCGCTGCACCTGGAGGTCGAGGGCCCCGGCGGCGGGAACTGGTACATCGCGCTGGACTCCCCCGCGGCGGTCGGCTCGGCGGACCGGGCGGTCGCCCAGGTGGCCCTGGACGGGGTGGAGTTCTGCCGGCTGGTCGCCGGGCACGTCTCCCCGCAGGAGGCCGCGGCCGGGCAGGACGGGGACCGCGAGGCGATCAGCGACGTCCTCTTCGCGGCGGCCGCGCTCAGCCGGCTCTGAGGCCTGTCCGAGGAGGTGTCCGGCCCCGGCCTGTCAGGAGGTTGCCGGCCCCGGGCCTGACGGCCTCATGGCCTCACGGCCTCATGGCCTCACGGCCTCATGGCCTCACGGCCTCAGGCGAAGACGACCGTGCGGCGGCCGTTGAGCATGATGCGGTGCTCCGCGTGCCACTTCACCGCGCGCGCCAGCGCCTGGCACTCCACGTCCCGGCCGGTGGCGACCAGTTGCTCCGGGCTGACCTGGTGGCCCACCCGCTGGACCTCCTGCTCGATGATCGGGCCCTCGTCGAGGTCCGCTGTCACGTAGTGGGCGGTCGCGCCGATCAGCTTCACCCCGCGGTCGTGCGCCTGGTGGTACGGCTTGGCGCCCTTGAAGCTCGGCAGGAAGGAGTGGTGGATGTTGATGATCCGGCCGCTGAGCTGCTTGCACAGGTCGTCCGAGAGGACCTGCATGTAGCGGGCCAGGACGACCAGTTCCACGTCCTCCCCGCGCACCAGCTCCAGCAGCCGCGCCTCGGCCTCGGCCTTGGTGTCCTTCGTCACCGGGATGTGGTGGAAGGGGATGCCGTAGGAGGCGACCAGGTCCGCGAAGTCGGTGTGGTTGGAGACGACCGCGGCGATCTCCACCGGGAGGACCCCGGTGCGCGCCCGGAAGAGCAGGTCGTTGAGGCAGTGGCCGAACTTGCTGACCATCAGGACGACCCGCATGCGCTCGACGGCGCTGTGGATCTCCCACTCCATTCCGAAGGAGTCCCCGACGGCGGCGAAGCTGGCGCGCAGCTTCTCCACGGTGACCGGCGTCTCGGCCGAGAAGTGCACCCGCATGAAGAAGAGGCCGGTGTCCTGGTCGCCGAACTGCTGGCTGTCCTCGATGTTGCAGCCGGTGATGAAGAGATAGCTCGAGACGGCGTGCACGATGCCCTTTTTGTCCGGGCAGCTGAGCGTGAGGACATACTGGTCGGTCATCCCCGTAGCCTGCCACAGTCCCCGCCCCGATCCGCACCACCGTCCGACCGGCGGACGCGGCCCCTGGCGCGGACGCGGCGGCCCCGGCCCGGGCGGCGGCCGTCAGGACGCCGCGCTGGTCATGATCCGCAGTACGTCCAGCGAGCGCGGCGGCGCGTCCGGGTCCTCGCCGTCGCCGGCGGCGAGGCGGACGTGCGCGTCCCGCGCGGCCCGCACGGCCTCGGGCCAGCCGTGGTGCTCCAGGTACGCGGAGACCGGGGCGTCCGCGCCGACCTGGTGCATGATGCGCAGCACCCGCAGCACGGCGACGTCCACGAGGGCGGCCTCGCCGGAGTCGCGGAAGATCGTGCCGACGTACTTCTCGGCCGACCAGTTGTCCAGCCAGGTGTCCTCGACCAGGCGGTACACGGCGTCGGTGACGTCGCCGTACCCCTCCCGGCCCGCCAGCCAGCACTCCTGGTGGAAGACGGGGTCGGACAGCATGTGCAGCGCCGAGCGCACGTTGGCGCGCCAGCGCCACCAGGGCATGTCAGTGAGCGGCATGCCGCCCATGGTGGAGGAGCGACGGCCGCGACGGGAAGGGTTGACCGAACCTTGCTGCACGAGTTCGATCGTACGTTCCCTTTTCGATCACCCTGAGCCGCCCCCGCAATTCACTTTCCGGTCACCGAGCGTTGAAGAGCGCTCACTGCGGTGTTCCCCGTGGGGAGGAAGTGTGCGGAGTCATGACCGGTTGGCGTCGTTCCCCGTCCCCCCGCCCGTCCAGGACCGTGTCCCGGGTCCGAGTCCTCTGTACGACGGCCGCCGTGGCCGTGACGGCGGGGGCCGCGCTCGTCGCCGGGTGCGGCGTCCTCCCCGGAGACCCGAAAGGCTCCCGGGAGCCCGTCACCGTGATGACCTTCGCCCCCGTGGACACCCAGGCCACCAACATGCCCGGGATGACCGCGATGGCCCGGGCCTACGCGCGCTGGGCGGCCACCCGCGACGGGCTGGACGGCCACGAGCTGCGCGTCCTCACCTGCAACGAACGCAACTCCCCCGAGGGCGCCTCCGCCTGCGCCCGCCGCGCGGTCAAGGAAGAGGTCGTCGCGGTGGTCGGTTCCTACAGCCAGCACGGTTCGTTCATGGCCCCGCTGGAGGCCGCCGGCATCCCCTTCATCGGCGGATACGGCATCTCCGCGGACGAGTTCACCAGCTATCTGTCCTACCCCGTCAACGGCGGCCAGCCCGCCCTGCTGGCCGGCAACGGGCAGCAGCTCGCGGGGTCCTGCGGGGACGTGTCCCTGGTGCGCCCGGACAGCCTGGCCGGGGACGATCTCTCCCAGCTGCTCACCTCGGGCCTGAAGAAGGGCCGGAGCGGGGCCTCCACGGCCGACATCATCGCGCGGGACGACGCGACCGACTACACCGAGCAGGCGGAGCTGGCCCGGAAGCGGGCCGCGGAGCCCGGCGGCGGGATCGGCACCCTCGCCGGGAGCGCGGGCACCACGGGGTCCGCCGGGAAGTCCGGGAGCACGGCGCGGCCGGGCTGTGTGACCGCCGCCCTGGGCGACCGGACGGAGACCTTCTTCGACTCCTACCGCCGCCTGCCCGAGGACGGCCGGGACATCCGGATCTCCTCGGTCATCGGCAGTGTCGGCCAGCCGCTGGTGGACCGGACGGGCGGGCGCTCCGGCCCGTTCGAGGGCGCGTACATCACCAGCTGGTACCCGGCCGCCGACGACAGCCGCTGGGCGGCGATGCGCGAGGTGATCGACGAGCACGCCTTCGGCGACAACGCCGTGGACCCGGCCGACCCCGGGGTGCAGACCACCTGGATCGCGTACACGGTCCTGGAGCGGGTGGTGGCCGCGCTCGACAGCGACACGATCACCCCGCGGCGCATCGCGTACGCCCTGGACCAGGGGCTGACGGTCTCGACCGACGGCCTCACCCCCGAGCTGCGCTGGGGTCACGACGACATGCTCGGCGTGCCGGACTACCCGCGGATCGTCAACCGCAGTGTGACCTTCCAGGTCGTCCGGGAGGGGCGGCTGGTGCCTCAGCGGGAGGAGTTCGTCGATGTCGCGGACACCCTGACCGCGGCGTCCTGACGCGGCGCCTGGACGTGGGGGGCGGGGCCGGCCGGCCCCGCCCCCTCGTCGTCACAGCTGCTGGCTGCGGCGCTCGGTGAGGCCGTGTTCGCGGGCGATGGCGTTCCACAGCGGCGCGGCCTTGTTCTTGGCCCGGGTCGCCTCGCCGCTGGCGCGGTTGCCCTGCGCGGTCTGCGAGGTGGCGCGGGCCTTGCCGTTCTTGCAGACCTTCTTGCCCTTGGCCTGCTCCGCCCACGCCGCGTAGTGGTCGTCGGCGGAGGCGGACGCCCGCCACGCCTCGTTCAGTGAGGCGGTCAGCGCCGCGTGGTCGGGCAGGGCGTCGACGGTCAGCCCGCCGAGCCGGGTCACCAGGTCGCGGCGCTGGGCGGCGGCGGCCTTCAGGTCGGTGACCGCCTGGTCGAGGTTGGTGCACTGCTTGATGTTCTCGACGGAACGGATCACCGCGGCCCGGCTGTTGTTGCTGTCGGCGAGCAGCTTGTCGAGCGCCTCGGCCTGGGTCTTCGCCGGATCGGGCGGCGCCTGGGAGGACGGGCTGCTCTCGACCGGGGCGGAGGAGGACGCGGCGACCGTCTTGTCCGGTTCGTCCGAGGAGTCGTCCCCGCCGAACATCACCGCGCCGACACCGAGTCCGAGCACGGCGCAGCCGACGACCAGCGCGGCCACCACCGGCACGGCGGACCGGCGCCGCTCCGGTGGGTCGTCGTCGTGGCGCTGGGTGGGGAACGGGGGCTGGTCGTCGTAGCGGTGGCCGCCGCCGTGCCGGGCCGGCCGGCGGGGGCCGGGAGGCGGTCCGGCGTCCATCCGCGGCAGCTGGGCCGTGGCATCGACGGGGGCGGCGGCGTACGGGGCGGCGTCCGACCGGAAGAGGCTGTCGAACTCCGCGGGCGGCCGGCGGTCGCCGGGGGCGCCGGGGCGGATGCCGAAAGGGGCGCCGGCGGGGGCGGGCGGCACGGGGGCGATGTACTGCGTGGCGTCGTCCTCGCCGCCGGGGGCGGAGTGGGCCTGCGGGGCGGGGCGCTTGGTGCCGAGGAAGGTCGTGGACTCGGCGGGCCGCTCGGGCGGCAGCGCCCCGGGCCCGGCGCCGCTGCGGACGGGCGCGATGTACTGGGTGGCGTCGGACGCGTCGGGGGCCCCGGGCCCGGCGCCCGGGCCGACGGGCGCGACCCCGGTCTGTGGCGGGATGAGCTGGGTGTGGTCCTCCTCCGCACCGGACCGCCCCGGCACGGGGAACGGGCCGCCGGACACGGGCGGGATGAGCTGGGTGTGGTCCTCCTCCGCACCGGACCGCCCCGGCACGGGGAGCGGGCCGCCGGACACGGGCGGGATGAGCTGGGTCCGGTCGTCGCCCTCGGGGGCCCGAGCGGGCGGCAGGGGCCCGGGGCCGCCGTGGGTTCCCCGGTCCGCCGGCTCCGGGTACGCGCCGGTGCCGTGCTGCGGGGGCAGGGGCTGGGCGGCGGGGACGCCGTATCCGGCCTCCGGGCCGGGGTAGCCGTAGCCGGGCTGTGCGGGCGCGGCGGGGTAGCCGTAGGCCCCGGTCGCCTGGCCCGGTCCGGGAGACGGGTACCCACCGGGATACCCGGCGCCGGGCGCGGGCGGGTACCCGTAGCCGGGCGCTGCCGGGGAGCCGTAGCCGCCCGTGGCCGGGGAGCCGTAGCCGTCCGGAGCCTGCCCCGGGAGCGGGGCCGGTGCGCCGCCCGGGTGGCCGTGGCCGGGCAGGTCGGGCGCGGCCGGGGAGCCGTACGCAGGGGAGCCGTGGCCCGTGCCCGGGCCGCCGGGGGCCGGGGGCTGTCCCTGGGGCGGGCCCCAGGGCTCCCCCCACGGCCGTCCGCCCGTGGGAGCCGCCTGCGGACCCTGGTGGGCGCCGGGTATGAGGGGCTCGCTGCCGTCCGCGGGCAGCACGACGCCCTCGTGCGCGGGCCGCGCGGCCCGCGGGTGCTGCTCGTCACCCTGTCCGCTGTGCGTCACCGGGACTCCTACATCTGGACCTACGGAATCGTCGGTTCACGCTACCGGGTGCCCGGAGGCCGCCGCACACACGTGCGGCAGCAGTGACACGATGGGGACACAGGACGCTGTTCGCGCCCCGCCCGCACGGCCGTTCACCGGGAACGCCCGCCGCCACCCCGCTTCCCGGGGCGCGCGCCGGGGCGGGCCCGCGCCCCTCACCCGCCCTCGCCCCAGGGCCGGTTCGGGGTCGGACACCCGCCCCCGGGAGGGACGGTCCGCGCCGATCAGGCCGCCGTGCGCAGATCCAGCCGGGTCGTGAACTCGCGGACCGCGGCCTCCCGCGCGTACGGCTCCAACCGCTGCCGCAGGTCGTCGAGATACTCCGCGCCACGGCTGGAGCGCAGGGTGTCGAGGAGTTCCACGGCCTGCATGCCGGTGCGGCAGGCGTGGTCCACCTCACGTTGCTGGACCTGCGCCGAGGCGAGGAGGACCAGCCCGATCGCCCGGCGGCGCGCCTTGGCCTCCGGGAGCCCGGCCAGCGCGGTGCGCGCCTGCCGGGCGGCCGCGTCCGCCTCGCCCAGATCGCGGTGGCAGTGGGCCAGTTCGTCGGCGAGGTACGCCTGGTCGAAGTGGGCGATCCAGTCGGGGTCGTCGCCCGAGCCGGGCTCGGCCCGCTCCAGCGCGGCGACCGCCCGGCCCGCCGCCTCGTGGCAGGTGTGCGCGTCACCCAGGAGGGCGTGCCCCCGGGCCTCCGCCGCGTGGAACATGGCCTCGGCGCGGGGTGTGACCCGGCCCCGTGCGCCCTCCTGCGCGGCCCGCGCCAGCTGGGCGATCTCGCGCGGGTTCCCCAACTCGGCGGCGAGATGGCTCATGGAGGCGGCCAGGACGTACCCGCCGTAGGCGCGGTCCCCGGAGGCCTGGGCGAGCCGCAGCGCCTGGATGTAGTAGCGCTGGGCGAGGCCGGGCTGGCCCGTGTCGACGGCCATGTAACCCGCAAGCTCGGTCAACCGGGCGACGGCGGCGAACAGTTCGCGGCCGACCGCCTCCCGGTAGGAGCCGGAGAGCAGACCGGAGACCACGCTGTTCAGGTAGTGGACCAGGATGGGGCGGACCTGCCCGCTGCCGAAGCGGTGGTCCAGTTCGGTGAGGGCCGCCGTGGTGGCCCTCACCGCCGCCACGTCCGAGGCGCCGACCCGGGCGCCCGCCGAGCGCGCGACGTGCGGGTCCGCGCCGGTGATCAGCCAGTCCCGGCTGGGCTCGACCAGCGCGGACGCGGCGACCGCCGACCCGGAGAGGAAGTCGCGGCGGCCCACGTCGGACCGCCACAGCTCGCAGACCTGCTCGATCGCCCCGGGCACGGTCGGCGCGAACTGGAGGCCCACACCGGTGGCCAGGTTCTTGCCGTTGGCCATGCCGATCTCGTCGATCGTGACCGTGCGGCCCAGTTTGCGGCCGAGCGCCTCCGCGATGACCCCGGGCGCCCGGCCGCGCGGCTGCTGCCCGCGCAGCCAGCGCGCCACCGAGGTCTTGTCGTACCGCAGGTCGAGGCCGCGCTCGACGCCGACCACGTTGACCCGGCGGGCGAGACCGGCGTTGGAGCACCCGGCCTCCTGGATGAGCGCCTGCAACCGTTCGTTCGGCTGTCGTGCGACGAGCGGCCTGGCTGCCATGAAGTACCCCCTGGTGCCTGGATGATCGATGAGTCGATCACTGCCCGGCTGGTATACGGAGAATGCACAGTTGGTCGGATTGATTACCTTTGCTGCTGTTGCCGCGGTACACGTACTCCCGGTGCGAGTGCTCCCGTTACGAGTGCTCCAGGTACAAGTGCTCCCGGTGCGCGGGCTGCTGCCGCCCGCCGGGCGCGCGCACGGGAAGCGGCCCGCACGTGTCCCCGCCGCAGTGGCTACCCGCTGCGGGCGGCCCGCCCTCACGCGCGCCCCCGGACGTGCATCCGTGCGCCCCGCATGCGGGACCGATGCGCCGACGCGCGTACGCGGGCGGGCCGTAACCGGAGGTGATCGCCGCAGTTGAGTGTGGCGTGGATGAGACCTTGGGAGTCACGGAAGCCGCTCGGATCCCCCAGCAGCGCGGCGAGCAACTGCTGGACAGTGCCGTGCGGTACGCGGAAGAGCGGCACTGGGACGTCTTCCCCGGCACCTGGCTGGAGGCCGTCGACGGCGCGGAGCGCTGCTCCTGCGGCGACACCGGCTGCGCCGCGCCCGGCGCCCACCCGGACCGGCCCGACTGGGCGGGGCAGGCGACCGGGAGCGCGTCGGCCGCCCGGCGGATGTGGACCAAGCAGCCCGGCTCGTCGATCCTGCTGCCGACGGGCCGTTCCTTCGACGCCCTGGAGGTCTCCGAGTCCGCGGGCTTCCTGGCCCTCGCCCGGCTGGAGCGGATGGATCTGCCGCTCGGCCCGGTGACCTGCACCCCGGACCGCCGGATGCTCTTCTTCGTCCTGCCCGGGGCGTCCGCGAAGGCCCCCGACCTGATCCGCAACCTCGGCTGGATGCCCTCCGCGATCGACCTGGTCACCCGGGGCGAGGGCCACTGGATCGCCGCCCCGCCCACCCGGATCGGCGGCCGGGGCGCGGTCCAGTGGGCCCGCCGCCCCACTCCCGCGAACCGCTGGCTGCCGGACGCGGAGGAGCTGATCAGCCCGCTCGCGTACGCCTGCGGCCGGGAGGCGGCGGAGCGGCGGACCCGCAAGGGCTGAGCCGGGCCGGGCCGCGCCGGCGCCTGGCCCGGCGGGGCCGTACCGATTCCGGCGGGGGACGGTTCCGGCGGGGGACGGTTCCGGCAATGCCGACCTGCTGGGGCTTCCCGCTCCAGACCCTGTGCGCTCACCAGGGGCCTCCGTAGGCTGAGGGCCGTACCGACGGGGAGCACAGGAGGCAGTGAGCATGCCGGAGCAGACGGACGGCACGGCGGGGGGCGGGGAGCACACGGTCCCGCCCGCCGTCCAGGTGGAAGGGCTGTGGAAGCGGTTCGGCGAGCAGATCGCCGTGTCCGGGATCGATCTGGCCCTGCCCGCGGGCAAGTTCATCGGCCTGGTCGGCCCGAACGGCGCCGGGAAGACGACGACCCTCTCCATGGTCACCGGTCTGCTCAGGCCCGACCAGGGCCGGGTGCTGGTCGCCGGGCACGACGTCTGGCGGGACCCGGTCCAGGTCAAGGCCCGGATCGGGGTGCTCCCGGAGGGCCTGCGCATGTTCGAGCGCCTCTCCGGACGCGAACTCCTCGCGTACAACGGCCGGCTGCGCGGTCTGCCGGGCGAGGAGGTGGACAAGCGCGCCGCGCAGCTCCTCGACGTTCTCGACCTCGCGGGCGCCGGGAACAAGCTGGTGGTCGACTACTCGACCGGCATGCGCAAGAAGATCGGACTGGCCGCGGCCCTGCTGCACAACCCCGAAGTCCTCTTCCTGGACGAGCCGTTCGAGGGCGTTGACCCGGTGTCCGCGCAGACGATCCGCGGGGTGCTGGAGCGCTACACCAGCTCCGGCGCGACCGTCGTCTTCTCCAGCCATGTGATGGAGCTGGTGGAATCGCTGTGCGACTGGGTCGCGGTGATGGCAGCGGGCCGCATCCGGGCACAGGGCCCGCTGGCCGAGGTGCGCGGCTCCGCGCCCACCCTCCAGTCGGCCTTCCTCGAACTCGTCGGCGCGCAGGGCCGCGACACGGGCGCCTCGCTGGACTGGCTCGGCGGCGGTGGCCGGTGAGCGCCACCGACGTACTGCGCCCGGCGCCCTTGGACGGCGGCGCGGGGCGGCCCGCGCTGGGCACCGCCGCACTGACCCGGGTCGTGGTCCGGCTGAAACTCGCCCTGCTGCGTAACGGACTGCACCAGTCGACCGGCCGCACGGCCGTGTTCGTGATCTCCCTGGTGTTCACCCTGCTGCTCGCGGCGGGCCAGCTCCTGGGGCTGATCCTGCTGCGCGGCGAGGAGCAGGCGTCCACCGTGGTGGTGCTGCTGGCCGGGATCGTCGCCCTCGGCTGGGCGACGCTGCCCCTCTTCTTCCCCAGCGGCGACGAGACCCTCGACCCGAGCCGGCTGGTGATGCTGCCGCTGCGGCCGGGGCCGCTGGTGACGGCCCTGCTCGGCGCGTCGCTGGTCGGCATCGGCCCGCTGTTCACCCTCTGCCTCGCCCTGGGCGCGGTCCTGGCACTGGCGCAGGGCACGGCGGCGACGGCGGTGGCCGTCCTCGCGGTGCCGCTGCTCCTGCTGGTGTGCGTGGCCCTCGCCCGGGCGGTCGCCGCCGCCAACATCCGGCTGCTCACCTCCCGCAAGGGCCGCGATCTCGCGGTGCTGAGCGGTCTGCTGGTCGCGGTGGGCATCCAGGTCGTCAACTTCGGTGCGCAGCGCATCAACCAGGCGGGCGGTCTGGCCTCGCTGGAGCCGGTTGAGGCCGTGGTGCGCTGGGTTCCGCCCGCCTCGGCGGTCGCGGCGGTCGGCTCGGCGGCGGACGGCTCCCTCGGCACGGCGCTCGTGCAACTCGCCCTCTCCGCGCTGGCGCTGGTCGCCCTGCTGGGGTGGTGGCAGCGGAGCCTGACCACGCTGATGACGGCGCCGGACGCGTCCACGATGGCGGCGGCCACCACCGACCCGGGCCGCGAGCCCACCTCCTCGGCCGGGCTCGGCCGGCTGCTGCCCGACGGCCGGACGGGCGCGGTGGTGCAGCGCGCGTTGCGCTACATCTGGCGGGACCCGAAGACCCGGGGCGCCTGGGTGACCTCCCTGGCACTCGGCCTGATCGTGCCGGTGTTCAACGCCCTCCAGGGCACCGGCTCGGTCTACTTCGCCTGCTTCGCGGCGGGCATGCTCGGCATGCTGACCTACAACCAGTTCGGCCAGGACTACTCGGGCTTCTGGATGGTCGCGACGACGATCTCGACGACCCGGGACGCGTACGAGGAGCTGCGGGCCCGCGCGCTGGCGATGCTGCTGGTCACCGTCCCGTACACGGTTCTGGTGTGCGCCGTGACGGTCGCGATGCTCGACGCCTGGGGGGACCTCCCGGAGGTGCTGGGGCTGTCGTTCGCGCTGCTCGGGGCGCTGGCGGCGACGGGGGCGGTGGCGTCGGCGCTGTTCCCGTACTCGATCCCGCAGGACAGCGCGTACAAGAACGTCGCGCCGGGGCAGGGCGGGCTCGCCTGGATCTCGATCATGGGCGGACTGCTGGCCTCGGCCCTGCTGGCCTCGCCGGTGCTGGTGCTGTCGATCTGGCTGCACGTCTCGGAGGCGGGCGGGCTCTGGCTCGTCCTGCCGGTGGGCGCGGCGTACGGGGCGCTGCTGGCGTGGGCGGGGGTCCGTCTCGCGGCCCCGCGCACGGCGGGGCGGCTGCCGGAGATCCTGACGGCGGTCAGCAAGGGCTGACGCGGGCGGGACCGGGCGGCCGGCAGACCGGGCGGGCGGGCGCGTCCTGAGCCGGTGTGACCCCGGGCCGGGGTCACACCGGCTCAGGACGGTTCATTCCGGTTCATTCCGGTTCGGGCCGGTTCAGGCTGGTTCAGGCCGGGAGAACGTTGTCCAGGAAGGGTTCGATCGCGCGGCGCCAGCCGGCGGGGTGGTCGTAGTGGACCAGGTGGCCCGCGTCGGCGACCTCCCCGTACTCGCCGCGCGGCAGGACGCGCACCATCTCCTGCGCCTCGGCCCGGCCGAGCCGCCCGTCGAGCCCGCGGACGACCAGCGTGGGGCAGCGGACCTGGGCCAGCTCGTCCCAGTGGGGGTGCAGGGCCCAGGAGGCGCGGGCGTCGAGCATCTGGCGCGGGGAGAAGACGGGCCGCCAGCCGTCCGGCCCCTCGGCCATCACCTCGGCGAAGAACTCGCCGCGGGCCGGGTTGGGGCGCTCCACCCAGGGGTCGTCCTCGCCGAACCACTTGCGGACGTCCGCGAGGGTCGCGAAGGGCACCGGCCAGGAGCGGAACCACTCCTCCCAGTCGCGCTGCGAGGCCGCGCCGAGGGCGGAGGCGCGCATGTCGCAGATGACCAGGGCGCGGACGAGGTCGGGCCGCCCGGCGGCGAGCTGCCAGGCGGTCAGCGCGCCCATCGCGTGGCCGACCAGGGTGACCGGGGCGAGGCCGAGCTGTTCGACGGCCGCCTCCGCGTCCGCCACGTACGCCTCACGGGTGAACGGTCCTTCGGCGGGCTTGTCGCTGCGGCCGTGGCCCCGCTGGTCGAGGGCGACCGCGCGGTGGCGTTCGGCCAGCCAGCGGGCGGTGGGCGCCCAGTGGGAGGCGCGCCCCATCAGCCCGTGGAGCAGTAATACGCCGGGCGCGTGCTCGTGCTCCCCGCGCCCTTTGGGCGGGTCCGCGAACTCCCAGGCAGCCAGGCGTACGCCGTCGGCTCCGGTCACGTCGATGCGCCGCACCATCTGGCCTGGCACCCCCTTCTTCCCCCGGTTCGAACGGTTGCTGTCGAGCACCGCCCACACTATCGAACCTTTATTCGAAAACGCGGTTCCGCCACGCAACACCCCTCGTTCGAGTGACTGCCGGGCGGGATTGGACGCGGGCGGCGCGGGGAGATTCCCTGCGGGAGGCGGACCGCTCGGGGATTGACCGGTCCGAGGGGACCGACCCTGGGAGCTCGGGGCTCCGGGTCGGATCGGGGAGGCGGAGTCCCGGCACCCTCGGGTGCCGGGACTTCTCCCGTCCACCCGGCCCGCGCACGGCGGGCACGGGCAGGTCCGGCGTACGGCGCAGCACCGTGGCTCCCCTCCCCGGCCGTGGGTCATATGCCTCGTCCTATGCCCCGGCTTCAGAGTGGCACGGGCCGCGCACCGGCCGCTGCCGTTCCGGGCGGAAACCGGACGCGTCACACCCCAGGGGCGCCGGGCCGGACACCCCGCCGCCCGGGGGCCTCGGGCAGCATCCCGTGCCCCCCGGGCGAGCAACCCCCGGACATACGGACATACGGACGGCCCCGGAGCGGAGTGCTCCGGGGCCGTCGCACGGCCTGCACGCGCGGGGCTACCGCTTCGCCACGAAGACGTGCGACGCGACCTCCGCATCCAGCTCGGCCGCCTCGCCGCTGCTGCCGACGAGCACCCCGCCCGCCGACTCCGTCACGCTCACCACGGACCCGGGCTGCACCCCGGCCCTGCGCAGGGTGTGCATCAGCTGGGCGTCCGTCTGGATCGGCTCGCCGATCCGGCGGACGACGACCGTCTTGCCGTCGCTGCCCGGGTCCAGCTCGGCCAGCGAAACCATGGTGTCGTCCAGGAACGGATCGGCCTCCGCCTCCTCGCCCAGCTCCTCCAGGCCCGGGATCGGGTTGCCGTACGGCGACTCGGTGGGGTGGCGCAGCAGCTCCAGGACGCGGCGCTCCACCGCCTCGCTCATCACGTGCTCCCAGCGGCACGCCTCCGCGTGGACCTGCTCCCACTCGAGACCGATGACGTCCACGAGCAGGCATTCGGCGAGCCGGTGCTTGCGCATGACACGGGTCGCCAGCCGGCGGCCCTCCTGGGTCAGCTCCAGGTGCCGGTCCCCCGCGACGGTGACCAGACCGTCGCGCTCCATCCGGGCCACCGTCTGGCTGACCGTGGGACCGCTCTGGTCCAGCCGCTCCGCGATACGGGCCCGCATGGGCACCACACCTTCCTCTTCGAGCTCGAGGATGGTGCGGAGATACATCTCCGTCGTGTCGATCAGTCCGGACATACGTGCCCCTCGATGCTGTGGCGTGGAAACAGTCGTGCGTGGCCCCGGCTCAATTCTTGCGCATCGCGCCGACAACCGTGCCGCACATGCCCTCACCCCGTATTGACAGAGCAATGGTCCAGACCTCAACGTGATCCGCGACACGGATGTTCCCCGTCCCGCGTCACCCGCGCGCACTACCCTCGTAACCACCTCCGGAAAGGGCTCGGGATGAGCGAGAGCAAGCTGGCCGGTCAGTTCTTCGACGCCGCGATCGGTCTGCTGCAGCGCACCAGGGACGAGGAGTCCGCGAACATCGCGGCCGCGGGCACGGCCGTCGCGGACGCCGTCGCCGCGGGCGGACGCCTCTTCGCCTTCGGCGCGGGGCACTCCTCCCTCGCCGCCCAGGACGTGGTCTACCGGGCGGGCGGTCTCGCCCTGATGAACCTGCTGACCGTGCCCGGGGCGGTGGGCGTCGACGTGATGCCGGCGACGCTCGGCTCCGCGCTGGAGCGGGTGGACGGCCTGGCGAGCGCGGTCCTGGACTCCAGCCCCGCGAAGGCCGGGGACGTCCTGGTGATCATCTCCCTGTCCGGGCGGAACGCGCTGCCGGTGGAGATGGCGATGAACGCGCGGGCGCTGGGCCTGACCGTCATCGGCGTCACCTCCGTCGCCTACGCGACCGAGACCCGCTCCCGGCACACCTCCGGCACCTTCCTCAAGGACCACTGCGACATCGTCCTCGACTCCAAGATCGCGGTCGGCGACGCCGAACTCACCCACGAAGGCATCGAGGCCCCGTTCGCCCCGGCCTCCACGGTCGTCACCAGCGCCCTGATGCAGGCGACGATGGCCGCGGCGGCGGAACAACTCGCGGAACGCGGCATCGAGCCGCCCCTGCTGCGCTCGGGCAACGTGGACGGGGGGCACGAGTGGAACGGGCGCGTGATGACCGAGTACCGCGACCGGATCTTCTTCCGCCACTGACCCCCACCGACCCCACCGGGCGGGCCCGGGGCCGGTGGCCACAGGTCCCGGGCGGCCCCGGGCCGCCGGGCGGGTCCGTGGCGTCGGCGAAGGACACCGGCCACGGTGGGCGGCCCGCCGAAGGCCGACGTAACGCCGAGCCGGTGACCGGAGGTCCCGTGCGGCCCGGGCCACCGAGCGGGGCATGTCGTCGGGCGGGAGCGCGCCGTCGGGCGGGTCCGTGGCGTCGGCGAAGGACACCGGCCACGGTGGGTCGCCCCGGCAAAGGCCGACGTCACACCGCGCCCACCCCCCGGCGCGTGCCGCCGGCCACGAGGCCGGCGCGAGACGCGGGCCGGTCCGGGATCCACACAGGCCGGGCCGCGCGGCCCGAGCCGGGGAACGGCCGGCTCGCCGAAGGCGGACATCGCCCCAGGGTGCGGACCACGCGCCCACGCCCGACGCGCGCCGGGCCCGGGCCGCCGGGCGGGTCCGTGCCGTCGGCGAAGGACCCTGCCCACGGGGGTCGGCCCGCCGAAGGCCGACGACACACCGCGGCCACCCCCCGGCGCCTGCCGCCGGCCACGAGGCCGGCGCGAGACGCGGGCCGGTCCGGGATCCACACAGGCCGGGCCGCGCGGCCCGAGCCGGGGAACGGCCGGCCCGAGCCGGCGGCCGAGCCGGGTGTGCGAGCCGGCCCGCGCCGGCGTACACCGGCTCGCCGAAGGCGGACATCGCCCCGGCGTGCGGACCACGCGCCCACGCCCGACGCGGATCAGGCCGCCGCCGCGGTCGTCGCGCACGAGTGCGGGCCACGCGCCCACGCCCGACGCGCGCCGGGTCCGTACCCGGCGAGACGTCCCGCCGTCAGGCGACCGGCAGGGCGAGGGCGCCCGCCGCCGTGGCCGCGAGGCTTTCCGCGTAGACCGCGTCCTGGGGGGTGAACGCGGGGCGGTTCGCGGTGCGCAGGAGGGTCAGGACGGCGACCGTCCGGCCGCGGGCGCGCAGGACCGTGCAGAGGGCGTGGACGCTGCCGGCCGGCCACTGTCGGCGGTGCGCCCAGTCGTCGGCCGCGTCCGGGTCGGGGGCGCCGGCGCGGACCGGGCCGAGGCGGTCGAGGGACTGGAGGGCCGGGTGGCCCTTGGCGTACCGGACGGGCAGACCGCCGCCCGCGGTGCCCGGGGAGGGGCCGGGCGCACGCCCCGGGGACACGGCCGCACGGACCATGCGACGGCCCTCGTCCTCGACCAGGTCGACCAGGGCGTGGTCGGCGAAGCCCGCCAGCGCGAAGTCCGCGCAGACCCGGGCCGCCTCCAGCGGGTCGGCGCACTCCGCCACCGCCCGTCCGGCCCGGTGCAACTGGCCCGCCCGGAAACGCAGCCGGTCCGCCTCCTGCTCGGCGAGCCGGGCGTCCGTGACGTCGTGGAACAGCCAGCCGACGCCCAGCGGGACCGGTTGCTCGGCCAGCGGGGACGCCAGCCGCAGAAAGCCGCTCCGCCAGCAGCGGCGGCGCTCGCCGTCGGGCCCGGCCACCGTGACCCACAGGTCCGCGAGACCCCGCGGCGGGCCCTCCGCCAGCACATGGTGCAGGGCGCCCTCCAGCTCCTCCACGCCCTGGACGACGACCTCCCCGAGCGGCCGCCCCAGCACCCCGGAGCGCCCCGCGCCCAGCACCCGCAGGGCCTCTGCGTTGACCACCGCGGGCCGCAGGTCCACGTCGACCAGGACCACGCCCCAGGCCGCGTCGTCGAACAGGGCCTCGCTCAGGGCGATGGAACGCTCCAGGTCGATCTGGGCGTGCACCTCGGTGAAGGCGCAGTACACCCCGGCCGGCTCGCCGTCCGCGCCGGGGACCCGCGCGGACTGGGTGCGCACCAGGACCCGGCCGCCGTCCTTGCGCAGCAGCGCGAACTCGTGCACCTCGCGGCCCGGTGAGTCCATCGACGCCATCAGCCGCCCCTGCACCTCGTCCGCGTCGGCCTCGCGCACGGCCCATCCGGCCAGCCCCCGCCGCCCCACGGCCTCCGCCGCGGTCCAGCCGAGGACCCGTTCGGCCTCCCGGTTCCAGTGCGTGACCGTGCCCTGCGCGTCGAACGCGCAGAGCGCCGCGTCCATCCCGTCGAGCAGCGCGGCGAGCAGATCCGCGCCGTGCGGGGCGCACTCCGCCGACCCGTCCGGACCCGCTCCGGCTCCGGACGCGGGCGCGCCCGGACCGGGCTCCCCCGGCCCGACGTCGTCGGTGATCTCACTCCTGGAAGCACTCATCCCGGCACCCCCTGCAGGACGCGTCCATGGTCCGATCCCCTCGCGTTCATTCAACGTCAACGTGACCCGGAACACATAGGGTTCCCGCAAACTTCGGCCGGTCCCCGACGCCTCCGCGCCTACGATGACCGGCCATGCCGAACGAGACGGCCCCGCACGGCCCGGCCCCCTCCCCCGCACCCGCCCCGCAGGACACCGCCCCTGCACCGCAGGACACCTCCCCTGCCGCGCAGCGGACCGCCCCGCACGACCCGGTCCTGTGCGGCCTCGCCCGCAACCCCGCGCTCTCGCCCGCCCTGCTGCGGCGTCTGCTGCGTCACCGCACGGCCCGCGGCCGGGCCGCGCACGAGCGGACGGACCTGACCGCGGAGACGGCCGAGGCGGTCCTCGCTTCCGGCGACGACTGGGCCGCCTACTGCCTCGCCGCCAACCGGCACGCCCCCGCCGAGGCCCGGTCCCGGCTGGTGCGCGGCGCGGACGCCCTGGTGCGCACGGTCCTGGCCGGCCGGCCCGAGGACCTGACGGCCGATGAGGCCGCCCTGCTGGCCGAGGACCCGTCCGCCGAGGTCCGCAAGGCCCTCGCGGCGGCGGACGGCACCCCCGGCCCCCTCCGCGCCGGGCTCGCGGCCGACCCCGACCCGGCCGTCCGGGCGGAGCTGGCGCGGTGGTGGACGGACGCCCCCGAGGAGGTGCGGCGGCGGCTGCTGACCGACGAGGCGGCCGAGGTGCGGGCGGCGGCCTGCGCCGTGAACGCGCCCCGGCCGCCCCGGCCGGTGCCGCCCGCCGACCTGCACGGGGCGCTGCTCGCGGACCCGGTGACCCGGGCCGGGGTGGTGGCTCATCTGCGCCTGGACGAGGCCCTGGCCGAACGCCTGGCGGCCGACCCGGACGAGGAGGTGCGCGCGGCCCTGGCGGAGCACCCCGCGCTGCCCGCCGCCGTACGGGACGCGCTGGCCGCCGACCCGGCCCCGGACGTGCGGGTGCGGGTGTTCCTGCGCGAGGACACTCCGCAGGCCCTGCGCGCCGCCGTCCACACCGGACTGACGGCGGGCGCGGCGGAAGGCGCGGGCGGGGCGTTCGCGGTGACGGAGGAGGGCCTGTCCTGCGAGATCGCCCTCGCCGCACTGCGGTTCACCCTGGTGCCCTGGGTGCGGGCCGACCCCCTCCCGTACGCGGCCTCGCCCTATGTCTGCTTCCGCCGCTCGGCGGCGGCCGCCCGGGACCTTCCGCCCGGGGCGCGCGAGAGCCTGCTGGACGATCCGGACGCCCTCGTACGGCACACGGCGGCCGCCGCCGCGCCCGTGCTGTCCCCGGAGGCCGCCGAGCGGGCGGAGCGCCGGCACCGGCGCGGCGGCGAGACGCGCGGCGGACCCGCCGATCACGCCGTCTTCCCGGCCGGGACCCTGCGGCGGTTCGCCGGGGACCCGGACGCCCGGATACGCGTGCTGGCCCTGCGCGACCCGGAACTGCCCGCCGCCCTGGTCGCCCGGCTGGCGGCGGACGACGAGACGCCGGTCCGCCGGGCGGCGGCGAGCCATCCGGCGCTGCCCGTCCCCGCACTGCTCGCCCTGGTCACGGACGGGGAGGAGGACCCGGAGGTCCGGGAGGAAGCCGCCGCCTCCCCGGTGCTGCCGGTCTCCGACATGGCCGACCTGCTCACCCTCGCACGCCTGTGACCTGCGGTTTCGACGGTTTCGCCGATCGGTCCGGGGCCGGTTCGGGAATTCGGCGGTAAATCGCTTGAACCACCCCCCGGGGTGTTCCTAGGGTGTGGGCACACGCGAAAGGAGGTGATCCGAAAACATGGTTTCTTTTCGGACTCGTGAGGTGACTGCGGGCTAACGGCCTGCCGTCGCACTCTGTGCACCTCGGCAGGTCGTCTGCCGAAAACCCAGCAGTCACCCGACCCGTGGGCCGCCGGTAAGTCCGGCCGGCTCCCTCCGATCCGGACGGAGGGACCAAGGCCCACGGGTCGTCTGCGTTCCCGGGCCGGGCGGGCCGGGGTTCGGATTCCGATTCGTCCGGGCGGTGCGTCAGGGCGCCAGCCACGTCCGCCGCCGTCATCGGCATGGCCTGCCGCGTCCGGGCGGCGCGTCAGGGCGCCAGCCGCTCCACCCGCCAGCCGCCCGCTCCCTGCGCGCCCTCCCCGTCCTCCGCCGTGCGCACGAAGCGCAGCCTGTCGTGGAGCCGGTTCTCATGGCCCTGCCAGAACTCGACCCGCTCGGGGACGACACGGATGCCGCCCCAGTGCTCCGGCACCGGCAGGGACCGTCCCGCCGGATGGCGGTCCGCCAGCTCCTCGTAGCGGTCCAGCAGCTCCGCGCGGGAGCCGATCACCGCGGACTGGTCGCTCGCCCACGCCCCGAGCTGCGAGCCGTGCGGGCGGGTGCGGAAGTACGCGGCCGTCTCCTCGCGCCCGATCGGGGACGCCCGCCCGTCGACGATGATCTGGCGGGCGATCGGGTGCCAGGGGAAGAGCAGCGAGACATACGGGTTGGCCGCCAGTTCCCGGCCCTTGCGGGAGGTGTAGTTGGTGAAGAAGACGAAGCCGTCGGCGTCGTACTTCTTCAGCAGCACGGTCCGCGAGGACGGGCGGCCGTCCGGTGTCGCGGTGGAGACCACCATCGCGTTCGGCTCGGGCAGCGCGGCGGCGGCCGCCTCGGCGAACCAGCGGCCGAACTGCTCCATCGGGCCGGCCGCGAGGGCCGTCTCGTCGAGCGGGGTCGAGCGGTACTGCTCGCGCATCACGGCCGGGTCGGGGATCACCAGCCCGGTCGCGTCCGGGTCGGGCGCCGGGAGGCCGGTGACGGTCACCGCGGGCGCGGGCGGCGCGGGACGGGCGGGGCTCCGGTCGACGCGCGGGGCGCGTTCACCGCGCGGGGCGCGTCCGGCGGCGGGATCACGGTCGGCGTGGTCGGTCACGGGGACATCCTGCCGCAGCAGCCCTGCCCGCCGGAGCCCGGTCTCCGGACCCGGAACGGTGGAGCAGTCTGCCCGGCACGGAGTGCCACGAACCCTCCCTCGGCGGTTGCCGGCGTGTGCCGGATGTCACGCTTCCCGGCATCGTCGGGACCGGCCAAAATCTGACGTGGGCTGCTGTGCCCTCCGTACAGCCCCGGTTCCGGCGGCGGGGTGACGACCGCCGGAACGGGGAATCACCGGGGTGCCGGTTGTCCCGCCCGCGGGTGTTCGCCCGCGCCTGCCGACCATCGTGAGGAGCCGCCTGATGTCCGACTTCGTACCTGGGCTCGAAGGAGTCGTCGCGTTCGAGACGGAGATCGCCGAACCGGACAAGGAGGGCGGCTCCCTCCGGTACCGGGGCGTCGACATCGAGGATCTGGTCGGTCACGTCTCCTTCGGCAATGTGTGGGGCCTGCTGGTGGACGGGGCGTTCAACCCCGGCCTGCCGCCCGCCGAGCCGTTCCCGATCCCGGTGCACTCCGGTGACATCCGGGTCGACGTGCAGTCCGCGCTGGCCATGCTGGCGCCCGTGTGGGGTCTGCGCCCGCTGCTGGACATCGACGAGGCGCAGGCCCGCGACGATCTGGCGCGCGCCGCCGTGATGGCCCTCTCCTACGTGGCACAGAGTGCCCGCGGGCAGGGGCTGCCGATGGTGCCGCAGAGCGAGATCGACAAGGCGCAGTCCGTCGTCGAGCGCTTCATGATCCGCTGGCGCGGCGAGCCGGACCCCCGGCACGTCAAGGCCGTGGACGCGTACTGGACCTCGGCGGCCGAGCACGGCATGAACGCCTCCACCTTCACGGCCCGGGTGATCGCCTCCACCGGCGCGGACGTGGCCGCGGCGCTCTCCGGCGCGGTGGGCGCGATGTCCGGCCCGCTGCACGGCGGCGCGCCCTCGCGGGTCCTCGGCATGATCGAGGAGATCGAGCGGACCGGGGACGCGACCGCGTACGTCAAGCAGGCCCTCGACAAGGGCGAGCGCCTTATGGGCTTCGGGCACCGGGTCTACCGGGCCGAGGACCCGCGCGCCCGGGTGCTGCGGCGGACCGCCCGGGAGCTGGCCGCGCCGCGCTTCGAGGTGGCGGAGGCCCTGGAGAAGGCGGCCCTGGAGGAGCTGCACAACCGCCGCCCGGACCGGGTCCTGGCGACGAACGTGGAGTTCTGGGCGGCGATCGTGCTGGACTTCGCGGAGGTCCCGGCGCACATGTTCACCTCGATGTTCACCTGCGCCCGCACCGCGGGCTGGTCGGCGCACATCCTGGAGCAGAAGCGCACGGGCCGGCTGGTCCGCCCGTCCGCCCGCTACGTGGGCCCGGGAGCCCGTGACCCCCGGGACATCGCGGGCTACGAGGACATCGCGGCCGCCGGGGCCTGAGCCGTCTCCGACGCCGGGCCCTGGACCGACGCCGACCCCGGGGCCCGGATCCCCGCCGGCGCCGGGGCCGCCGGGGCGGCCCCGGACTCGCGCAGCGCCAGGTCCGCGTGGTGGCGCGCGGCCACCAGGGGGTGGGCCCGCAGCTTCCCCTTCAGCTCGTTCCGGCCGTACTCGGCGAACAGCGGGTTCGCCGGGTCGGCCGTGGCCCCGGGGGCGAGGGCGGCGTGCGGGAAGTCCAGCGGCTCGATCCGGGCGTCCAGACGCGGGTTGTAGAAGAACGGTACGGAGAACCGCTCGCGTGCCCCGGGCGGGGAGACCACCCGGTGGTTGGTGGCCTTCAGATAGCCGTCGGTGGCGACCTCGAGGAGTTCGCCGAGGTTGACCACGAAGGCGCCCGGCAGCGGCGGGACGTCGTGGAAGCGGCCGTCCTCCCGTTCCACCTGGAGCCCGCCGACGGTGTCCTGGCGGAGCAGGGTCAGGAAGCCGTAGTCCTTGTGCGCGCCGACGCCCTGGCCGCTGCCGTCGGCGGAGCTGCCGGGGTAGCGCACCAGCTTCAGGTGCGGGTGGGCGCCGTCGCCGAAGGCGTCGTCGTAGAAGCCCGGGTCCGCGCCGATGGAGGCGAGGAGTTCGCGCAGCAGCCGTCCGGCGACCGAGGAGAGCCGGTCGATCCAGGCGAGGGCCGCGGTGCGCAGCTCGGGCAGGGCGGCGGGCCACTGGTTGGGGCCCTGGAGCCACCAGTACCCGGGCTCGTCCGGCCGGGGGACGCGGGCGGGGCGCTCGGCGCCGATGTCGAGCTGGTCGCGCCAGTCCCGGCTGCCGCCGGTGCGTTCGTCGCCGACGCGGGTGTAGCCGCGGAAGTGGGGCGAGTGGACGTTGTCGAGGGCGAGCCGGTCGGACTCGGGCAGGGCGAAGAAGGCGCGCATCGCCCGGTCGAGGGCCGCGGTCTCGGCCTCGGTGACGCCGTGGCCGACGAGCTGGAAGAAGCCGACGTCGTGGGCGGCGGCGTGCAGCCGCGCCCGCAGCAGGTCCCGCTCGCGTCCGCCGCGGCCGGCGGCCGAGAGGTCGATCACGGGGAGCTGCCGGTGGTCGGGGTGCGACACGGGGTACGAGGCGGCGGGACGGGCGGGCGTCCCGGGGTACGACGGGGTGCTGTGCGACATGGTGGGCATCCGCTGGGTGTGCAGGGTCCCGGGGCCGCCTGTGGGTGGGGCGGGGCCGGGGGTCGCCGGGACGGCGGGGATCGCCCGGGGAGCGGGCGGGGAAGGGGACCGCGGAGGGTCAGGCCGGACGGCGACAGCCCATGCTCGTGACGCGGACGAAGTCCACGTGGCGACGGCGTACGAGCAGAACCATGGGCACAGGATACTGCGGACGCCCCGTTTCCCAGGTGACGCGGGTCACACACCCTGGAATCCCAGGAGCGGGCGCCCGGCTGCCCCGGTGTCCCCGGCGCACGGCCCGCACCCACGGCCCGCCGCGCACAGCCCGCGCACTCCTCCCGCCGCGCACGGCCCGCGCACTCGGCCCGCCCGGGGGTCAGCCCAGCCCGTGTTCCACCAGGGCCGCCCACTGGGCGACCACCCGGCGCCGGCGGGCCGCGTCGTCGGTGAGGACGTTGGCGAGGCCGAGGCCGCGCGCCATGTCCAGGAGGCCCTGCACCGTCTCCCGGACCCCGGGCACCGACTCGTCCGCGCCGAGCAGTCCGACCGCGATGCGATGGGTCTCGCGGCCCACCCGTGCCTCCAGCTCGGTGACCCGGGGCCGGAGCTGCTCCTCGTTGGAGGCGGCCACCCACAGCTGGAGGGCGGCCCGGAACAGCGGGCCGGTGTAGAGGTCGACGAGGGCGGCGACCACCTCGGGGCGGCTGCGGGGCGCGAGTTCCCGCAGGGCCTGGGAGCGCTCCTCGGCGACGTACTCCACGGCGGCGGTGAACAGGTCCTCGCGGGTCGGGAAGTGGTGCTGGGCCGCGCCCCGGGAGACGCCCGCCCGCTCGGCGACCACCGAGACCGTGGAGCCCGCCCAGCCGACCTCGGCCAGACAGGCCACGGCCGCCTCCAGGAGCCGCTGCCGGGTCGCGCGGCTGCGGTCCTGCTTCGGGCCGGTGGCGCCCGGGGCGGCCGCCGGACCGGACGAGGGGGCCGGGGAGGAGGTCACAGCACCCATGCGGGATCCCGTCGTTCGAGGAAGGCCGTCATCCCTTCGCGGGCCTCGGACGAGGCGAACAGCTTCGCCGACCGCTGCACCAGGTCCTCGGCGTCCCGTTCGAAGGTTTCCAGCACCCTAGCCGCGACCAGCCGCTTCGATGCCGCCAGCCCCTGCGGGGAGCCCTTGCGCAGCCCGTCGAGGACCGGTGCGAGGGCCGCGTCCACGTCCTCGGCGGCGAGGGTGAGCAGCCCGCAGCGAGCTGCCTCCGCCGCCTCGAAGCGCTCCCCGGTGAGGTAGTAGCGCTCGGCGGCCCGGGGGTCCATCCGGGGCAGCAGGGGCAGCGAGATGACCGCCGGGGCGACGCCGATCCGCACCTCCGTGAAGGCGAAGTCGGAGGCGCTGGTCGCCGCCGCCACGTCGCAGGCCCCCACCAGCCCCAGCCCGCCGGCCCGGACGTGCCCCGCGATCCGGGCGACCACCGGCTTCGGCAGGGTGACGATCTGCCGCAGCAGGGCGACGAAGGCGTACGGGCTGGGCGGCGCCTTCAGGTCCGCGCCCGCGCTGAACGTCCCCCCGGTGTGCGTGAGGACGACCGCCCGTACCGAGGGGTCCTCGGCACAGGCGGTGAGCGCCCCGGCGAGGTCGCCCACCAGGGCGGCGGAGAGCGCGTTGCGGTTGACCGGGTTGTCGAGCACGAGCGTGGCGACGCCCCGGTCGGTGGTGGCGCGGACGGTCATCTGCGGCTCCTCCTTCTCGGCCTGCGGCGGCCGGACGCGTCCTACTCCTTGGCGGCCCCCGGCGGCACGGCCGCGCGCTCGCTCGCGCGCAGCTCCCGCCGGAGGATCTTCCCCGAGGCGGCCCGGGGGATGCCCGCGGTGAACTCGACCCGGCGGACCTTCTTGTAGGGGGCGACCCGCTCGGCGACGTACGCGGTGACGGACTCCGCGGTCAGGTCCTCGGCCCCGGCCTGCTTGACCACGTACGCCTTGGGGACCTCGTTGCCCTCCTCGTCCGTGACCCCGATGACGGCCGCGTCGGCGATCGCCTCGTGGGTGAGCAGCAGCGCCTCCAGTTCGGCCGGGGCGACCTGGAAGCCCTTGTACTTGATCAGCTCCTTGACCCGGTCGATGACGAAGAGCCAGCCGTCCGCGTCCACCCGGCCGACGTCGCCGGTGTGCACCCAGCCGTCCGCGTCGATCATCGCGGCGGTGGCGTCGGGGCGGCCGAGGTAGCCCTTCATCACCTGCGGTCCCCGGATGGCGATCTCGCCCTCCTCGCCGTCGGGGGCGTCCTCGCCGGAGCCGTCGAGGGCGAGAATGCGCATCTCGGTGCCGGGCAGCAGCCGGCCGACCGTGCCGGGCGGCGGGTCCTCGGCGGAGAGCGGCACCACATGGGTGCCGGGCGAGAGTTCGGTCATCCCGTACGCCTGCCGGACCGGCGGCAGGCCGAGCCGCCGGGAGCACGCCTCGCCGAGCCGGGCGTCCAGCGGGGCGGCGGCGGAGACGAGGTACTCCAGCGAGGAGAGGTCGTAGCCGTCGACCGCCGGGTGCTTGGCGAGGGCGAGCACGATCGGCGGAGCGACGTACAGGCCGTTGACGCGGTGCTCCTGGATCGCGCCGAGGAAGGTGTCCAGGTCGAAGCGGGGCAGGACCACGACGGTCGCGCCCTGCCGCAGCGGCGCGTTCATCAGCGCCGTGAGGCCGTAGATGTGGAAGAACGGCAGCACGGCCAGGATCCGGTCACCGGGGCCCATCGGGATGAAGGGCTCCAACTGGCCCAGGTTGGTGGCGATGGAGCGGTGGGTGAGCATCACGCCCTTGGGCACGCCGGTGGTCCCGGAGGAGTACGGCAGGGCCGCCACGTCCTCGGTCGGGTCGATCGCCACCTCCGCGTCGGGCGCGGTGGAGGTGAACATGTCCGTGACGCTGACATGCCCCTCCGCGCGGTCGCAGACGAAGATCTCCTCGATGCCGCCCACCAGTTCGGCGGCCCGGCGCGCGGTCTCCAGCAGCGGGGAGACGGTCACGATCCAGCGGGCGGCGGAGTCCCGGAGCTGCTTGGCGAACTCGTCCGGGGTGGCCAGCGGATGCACGGTGGTGACCGAGGCGCCGGCCCGGGTGGCACCGTAGAAGACGGGCGGATAGGCGACGGTGTTGGGGCTGTGCAGGGCCAGCACGTCGCCCTTGCGCAGCCCGGCGGCGACCAGGGCGGCGGCGATCCGGCGGTGGAACAGGTCGAGCTGGCGGTAGGTGACGGTGGTGCCGGCCACGCCGTCGATCAGGGCGATCGTGTCGCCGCGGTCGGCGGCACGGCCCAGCACGGCCTCGTGGATGGGTTCGACGACGGCGGGGACGTCGGGGTACACGCTGCGGAACACCATGACAGCCCTCCCTGCGGTGGTGGCGGCCCGCGGTCGCGGGCGGCCGGGTGCGCCGCGCCCCGGGCGGGCCGGGAGCGGCGCTCCTGGTAGACCATGCCGTCTGTCAGTAGGACTTGGGGAGACCCAGGGACTGGTGGGACACGTAGTTCAGGATCATCTCCCGGCTGACGGGCGCGATCCGGGCCACCCGGGAGGCGGTCACCAGCCGGGCGAGGCCGTACTCCCGGGTGAGGCCGTTGCCGCCGAGGGTGTGCACGGCCTGGTCGACGGCCCGGACGCACGCCTCCCCCGCCGCGTACTTGGCCATGTTGGCGGCCTCGCCGGCACCGAGGTCGTCGCCCGCGTCGTAGAGGGCGGCGGCCTTCTGCATCATCAGGCGGGCGAGTTCGAGTTCGATGTGGGCCTGGGCGAGCGGGTGGGCGATGGCCTGGTGGGCGCCGATCGGGTCCTTCCACACCTGCCGGGTCTTCGCGTACCCGACGGCCTTGGCCAGGGCGTGGCGGCCCATGCCGATCGCGAAGGCGGCCGTCATGATGCGCTCCGGGTTGAGCCCGGCGAACAGCTGGAGCAGGCCCGCGTCCTCGTCGCCGACCAGGGCCCCGGCGGGCAGCCGCACCTCGTCGAGGACCAGCTCGAACTGCCGTTCCTGGGCCTGGAGTTCCATGTCGATCGGGGTCCGGCCGAAGCCCTCGGCGTCACGCGGGACGATGAACAGGCAGGGCTTGAGCCTCCCGGTGCGCGCGTCCTCGGTGCGGCCGACGATCAGGGTGGCGTCGGCGATGTCCACGCCGGAGACGAACACCTTGCGGCCGGTGAGCACCCAGCCGTCGCCGTCCCGGCGGGCGGTGGTGGTGATCCGGTGGGAGTTGGAGCCCGCGTCGGGCTCGGTGATCCCGAAGGCCATGGTCAGACTGCCGTCGGCGAGGCCGGGCAGCCAGGTGCTCTTCTGCTCGTCGGTGCCGAAGCGGGCGATCACGGTGGCGCAGATCGCGGGCGAGACGATCATCATCAGCAGCGGGCAGCCGGCCGCGCCGGACTCTTCCAGGACCAGGGAGAGTTCGCTGATCCCGCCGCCTCCGCCGCCGTACTCCTCGGGCAGGTTCACCCCGAGGTAGCCGAGCTTCCCGGCCTCCTCCCAGAGGGTGGCCCGGTCGTAGCCGGGGCCGTGGCGGCGGGCGAGGGCGGCGACGGCGGCGCGCAGGTCCCTGCGCTCCTGGCTCTCGACGGCGCTCGTCGCCGGACCGGCGGGGGCGGTCCCGGGGCCGGTGGGGGCGTGGGTGCTGGTACTGGCGCTGGTGCTCGTGGCGGGGCTCATGGTGCGAATGCCTCCTGTGCTTCGTGGGAGTCGTGCACGACGGCGAGCAGGGCGCCGACCTCGACCTGGCGGCCGGGGGCGGCGTGCAGGGCGGTGAGCGTGCCGGAGGCCGGGGAGACGATCCGGTGCTCCATCTTCATGGCCTCAAGCCAGATCAGCGGCTGACCCTCGGTGACGGTCGCGCCGGCCTCGACACCCTCGCCGAGGCGGACCACCGTCCCGGGCATCGGCGCGAGCAGCGAGCCGGGGACGGCCCGGTCGGCGGGGTCCGTGAAACGGGGGCGGCGGGTCAGGGTGTGGTGGCCGAGGGGGCCCTCGACATGGACCGGACCGTCGTCGCCCCCGTACGCGCTGACCACGAAGTCCCGTGCCACGCCCTCGACTTCGAGGGTCACCCGGTCGGACCGCGCGGACAGCACGCGCAGGCCGGGCGCGTCCTCGACGGTGAAGCCGCCGTCGCGGGCGGGCCGGTAGCGCACCTCGTGCTCGCCGTAGACCGCGCTCTGCGGCTGGGAGGGCAGATTGCGCCAGGCGCCGCCGAAGCGCCCGGACCGGCCGGCGGCGGCCGCGAGGGCGGCGGCGACGGCCGCGTGCGCCTTTCCCGCCACGGGGGTGGTCAGTGCGTCGAGGTGCCGGTCGTAGAAGCAGGTGCCGAGGCGGGCGTCGGCGAAGTCCGGGTGGCGCAGGGAGCGCACCAGCAGGTCACGGTTGGTGGCCGGGCCGTGCAGCCGGGCCCGTTCCAGGGCGCGGGCGAGGAGCCGGACGGCGGCCGCGCGGGTGGGGGCGTACGCGACGACCTTGGCGAGCATCGCGTCGTAGTGCACACCGATGCTGTCCCCGGCCGCGTACCCGGCGTCGACCCGGATGCCGCAAGCCGTGCGGTCCCGCCAGGGCTCGCCCGGGACCTCGAAGGCGTGCAGCACACCGGCCTGGGGCGCCCATCCCGCCGCCGGGTCCTCCGCGTAGAGCCGGGCCTCCACCGCGTGGCCGTGCGGGGCGGGCGGCTCGGGCGGCAGGGCCTCCCCCTCCGCGACGGCGAGCTGGAGGGCGACCAGGTCGATGCCGAACACGGCCTCGGTGACGGGGTGTTCGACCTGGAGGCGGGTGTTCATCTCCAGGAAGTGCGCCCGGCCGTCCGGCCCGACCAGGAACTCGACCGTCCCCGCGCCCCGGTACTCCACCGCGCGTGCGGCGGCGACCGCCGACTCGTGCAGGCGTGCGGTCAGTCCGGGCGGCAGACCGGGCGCGGGGCACTCCTCGACCACCTTCTGGTGGCGGCGCTGGAGGGAGCAGTCCCGGGTGCCCAGCGCCCACACCGTGCCGTGCGCGTCGGCGAGGATCTGCACCTCCACATGGCGGCCGTCCTCCACGTACGGTTCGGTGAACACCTCCCCGTCGCCGAACGCGGCGGCCGCCTCGGCGCTCGCGGCGGCCAGCGCGCCGGGCAGGTCGGCCAGCGTGCGCACCACCCGCATCCCGCGCCCGCCGCCGCCCGCCGCCGCCTTCACCAGAACCGGCAGGTCGGCCTCGGTGACCCCGGCCGGGTCCCTGAGCGGGGTGAGGCCCATCAGCTCCTTGGCCCGGGTCTTGGACGCCATGGCCTCGATCGCGGCGGGCGGCGGGCCGATCCACACCAGCCCGGCGTCCGCGACGGCCCGGGCGAACCCGGCGTTCTCGGAGAGGAACCCGTAACCGGGGTGGACGGCGTCGGCCCCGGCGGCGAGGGCCGCCTTGACGATCAGGTCCCCGCGCAGATACGTCTCGGCGGGGGTGGCGCCGGGCAGCCGGACCGCCGCGTCCGCCTCCCGGACGTGCAGTGCGCCGGCGTCCGGGTCGGAGTGCACGGCGACGGTCGCGATGCCCAGCTCCCGGCAGGTGCGGAAGACCCGGCAGGCGATCTCGCCCCGGTTGGCGACCAGGACGGTGGAGATCGGCGCGGTGATCGGTGTGGAGTGGGGTGCGGAGTGGGGTGCGGTGGTCATGGGGGCCTCACATCCGGAAGACGCCGAAGCCGCCGCGGGCGCCCTCGACCGGTGCGGTGTGGATCGCGGACAGGCACAGCCCGAGGACGGTCCGGGTGTCCCGGGGGTCGATCACCCCGTCGTCGTACAGCCGCCCGGACAGGAAGGCGGGCAGGGACTCGGACTCGATCTGGGCCTCCACCATGGCGCGCAGCCCCGCGTCCGCCTCGTCGTCGTAGGGCTGCCCCTTGGCGGCGGCCGAGGCGCGGGCGACGATCGACAGGACACCCGCGAGCTGCTGCGGGCCCATCACGGCGGACTTGGCGCTGGGCCAGGCGAACAGGAAACGCGGCTCGTAGGCCCGGCCGCACATCCCGTAGTGCCCGGCGCCGTAGGAGGCGCCCATCAGGACGGAGAGATGCGGCACGGTCGAGTTGGCGACCGCGTTGATCATCATGGCGCCGTGCTTGATGATGCCGCCCTGCTCGTACGTGCTGCCGACCATGTAGCCGGTGGTGTTGTGCAGGAAGAGCAGCGGGATGTCCCGCTGGTTGGCGAGCTGGATGAACTGCGCCGCCTTCTGCGACTCGGCGGAGAACAGCACCCCCTGCGCGTTCGCCAGCACCCCCACCGGATAGCCGTGCAGCCGCGCCCAGCCGGTGACCAGGCTCGTCCCGTACAGCGGCTTGAACTCGTCGAAGTCCGAGCCGTCCACCAGCCGGGCGATCACCTCGCGCGGGTCGAACGGCGTCTTCAGGTCCTCCGGGACGATCCCGAGCAGTTCCTCGGCCGGGTACTTCGGGGGCTCGGCGAGCGGCGGATCGGCCTGTGCCTTGCGGTGGTTGAGCCGGGCGACGATCCGGCGGGCCTGGCGCAGGGCGTCCGGCTCGTCGGCGGCGAAGTGGTCGGCGAGCCCGGAGACCCGGGCGTGCATCGCGGCACCGCCCAGGGACTCGTCGTCGCTCTCCTCCCCCGTGGCCATCTTCACCAGCGGCGGGCCGCCGAGGAACACCTTGGAGCGCTCCGCGATCATCACGGTGTGGTCGGACATGCCGGGGACGTACGCCCCGCCGGCCGTGGAATTGCCGAACACCACGGCCACGGTGGGGATTCCGGCGGCGGAGAGCCGGGTCAGGTCGCGGAAGAGGGCCCCGCCCGGGATGAAGATCTCCTTCTGGGAGGGCAGGTCCGCGCCCCCGGACTCGACGAGGGAGATCACCGGGAGCCGGTTGGCGAAGGCGATCTCGTTGGCGCGCAGCGCCTTCTTCAGCGTCCAGGGGTTGGACGCGCCCCCGCGCACGGTCGGGTCGTTGGCGGTGATCAGGCACTCGACGCCCTCGACCGTGCCGATCCCGGTGACCAGGGACGCGCCCACGGGGTAGTCGCTGCCCCAGCCGGCCAGCGGGGACAGCTCCAGGAAGGGGCTGTCGGGGTCGATCAGCAGCTCGATCCGCTCCCGGGCGAGGAGCTTGCCGCGTCCGTGGTGGCGGGCGGTGTACTTCTCGCCGCCGCCCGCCAGCGCCTTGGCGTGCTCGGCCTCCAGGGCGGTCAGCTTCTCCAGCATCGCGGCCCGGTGGGCGGCGTGTTCGGGGCTCGCCGGGTCGACGGCGGACGCGAGGACGGTCACGGGGTCACCTCCGGTGCGGGGTGGGTGTCGGCCGGGGCGGACCTGGCGCGGTCGGCCGGGCGGCCCGGTCCGGGCCTGGGGCGGTCGGCCGGGCGGCCCGGTCCGGGCCTGGCGCGGTCGGCCGGGCGGCCCGGTCCGGGCCTGGCGCGGTCGGCCGGGCGGCCCGGTCCGGGCCTGGCGCGGTCGGCCGGGCGGCCCGGTCCGGGCCTGGCGCGGTCGGCCGGGCGGCCCGGTCCGGGCCTGGCGCGGTCGGCCGGGCGGCCCGGTCCGGGCCTGGCGCGGTCGGCCGGGCGGCCCGGTCCGGGCCTGGCGCGGTCGGCCGGGCGGCCCGGTCCGGGCCTGGGGCGGTCGGCCGGTGCGGGGGCCGGGTCCGCCGGTCCGGTCCTGGCGCGGTCGGCCGACGCGGAACCGGCGCCGCCCGCCGGTCCGGACCTGGCGCGGTCGGCCGACGCGGAACCGGCGCCGCCCGCCGGTCCGGACCTGGCGCGGTCGGCCGGTGCGGGGGCCGGGTCCGCCGGTCCGGACCTGGCGCGGTCGGCCCGCCGGCCCGGGCCGGAACCCGGGCCGGAACCGGGGCCGGGGCCTCGCCGGGCGCGTTCACGTGCGCGGGACGGCGTCACAGCAGCGCCTCCGGGACGTCCACGCAGCGCGCCCGCAGCCACTCCCCCAGCGCCTTCCCCTGCGGGTCGAACCGGGCCTGCGCCGCGACCCCCTCGCCGAGGATGCCGGTGACCGTGAAGTTCAGCGCCCGCAGGTTCGGCAGCACATGCCGTACGACCGGCAGCCCCGCCGTCTCCGGCAGCAGCTCCCGCAGCCGCTGTGCGGTCAGTTCGTGCGCGAGCCAGCGCCAGGCGTCCTCGCCCCGCGCCCAGACGCCGATGTTCGCGTCCCCGCCCTTGTCGCCGCTGCGGGCGCCCATGACCCGGCCGAGCGCGGTCCGGCGGACCGGGAGGCCGGGCGGCAGCGGCTCGGGCAGCGCGGGCGCCGGCACCTCGCCGAGCGCCCGGGTCCGGGCGGCGGGCGGGACGGGCACCCGGGTGCCGTCCGGCAGGACGGCGGTGTGCGGGACCCCGGCCGCGTCCGTGTACCCGGCCTCGAACACCCCGTAGGGCGCGCCCTTTCCGGGCGGTGCCGTGACATGGAAGCCGGGGTAGCTGGCGAGGGCGGCCTCGATCGCGGCGCCGCTCACCGCGCGGCCGACCTTCTCCGGGTCCGGGTCGCGCACCACGAGCCGCAGATAGGCGCTGGCGCGTTCCTCGGTGTCGGCGTCGGCGTGCTCGGTGCGGGCCAGCTCCCAGCGGGTCTCGGCGGGCGGCTGCTTGCCGAGGGCCTCGGTGAGCTGCTCGCGGACCAGCCGGGCCTTGGCCTCGATGTCGAGCCCGGTCAGCACGAAGACCACCTCGTTGCGCCAGCCGCCGAGCCGGTTGAGGCCGACCTTGAGCGCGGGCGGCGGGGCCTCGCCGCGCACCCCGGAGACCAGGACCCGGTCCGGGCCGTCCTCCGTCAGGTTCACCGTGTCGAGCCGCGCGGTCACGTCCGGTCCCGCGTACCGGGCTCCGCCCGTCTCGTACAGCAGCTGCGCGGTGACGGTGCCGACGTCGACGAAGCCGCCGGTGCCCGGGTGCTTGGTGATCACGCTGGAGCCGTCGCGGCGGATCTCGGCGACGGGGAAGCCGGGGCGGCGCAGGTCGCGGCCGGACTCGGCGAAGAAGGCGTAGTTGCCGCCGGTGGCCTGGGTGCCGCACTCCAGGACGTGACCGGCGACGACCGCGCCGGCCAGTTCGTCGTACGCCTCCGGACCCCAGCCGAACCACCAGGCGGCGGGGCCCGTGACCAGGGCCGCGTCGGTGACCCGGCCGGTGACGACGACCTCCGCGCCGGCCGCCAGACAGGCGGTGATGCCGGCGCCGCCGAGGTAGGCGTTGGCGGTGAGGGCGCCGGGGTGGCGGTCGGTGAGGTCGTCGCCCTCGACGTGCGCGACGGCGGTGGGCACGCCCGTCCGCTCGGCCAGGTCCCTGATCGCGGCGGCGAGTCCGGCGGGGTTGAGTCCGCCCGCGTTGGTGACGATGCGGACGCCGCGTTCGCGGGCGAGTCCGAGGGTGTCCTCCAGCTGGCGCAGGAAGGTTCTGGCGTAGCCGAGGCGGGGGTCCTTCAGCCGGTCGCGGCCGAGGATGAGCATGGTCAGCTCGGCGAGGTAGTCGCCGGTGAGGACGTCGAGGGGGCCGCCCGTGAGCATCTCGCGGACGGCGTCGAACCGGTCGCCGTAGAAGCCGGAGGCGTTGCCGACGCGGAGCGGGCGGGGGGCGGGGGCGGTCACCGGGGCTCCTCGCCGGCGGGGCGGCCGGGCGGGCGCCCGCCCGGTGCCTGCCCTCCCGGGCCCTGTGCCCGCTCTCCCGGGCCCTGTGCCCGCTCTCCCGGGCCCTGTGCCCGCTCTCCCGGCGGGCGGTCTCCCCGGGTCCGGCCGCTCGGCGTACGCCCGCCCGGCCCGCGCCCCTTGCCCGGCAGTCCGGCGAACGCCTGGGCGATCCCCAGCCAGCGGTCCGCGTCCGGGCCCTCCGCGCGCAGTGCCAGGTCGTCGCGGTGGGCGCGCTGGGTGACGAGGAGGGCGAAGTCGAGGGCCGGGCCGGTCACGCGCTGGGCCGCGTCCTCGGGGCCGTGCGCCCACGACTCGCCCGCCGGGCCGGTGAGTTCGACCCGGAACGGCTCGGCCGGCGGGGTCAGCCCGTGCACTCCGTACGCGAAGTCCCGGGTGCGCACCCCGATCCGGGCGATCTGGGCGAGCCGGGCGGTGGGGGTGCGGGTGACGCCGAGGGCGTCGGCGACGTCCTGGCCGTGCGCCCAGGTCTCCATCAAGCGTGCGGTGGCCATCGAAGCGGCGCTCATGGGCGGCCCGTACCAGGGGAAACGCATGCCGGGAGGGGCCTGGCGCAGGGCCTGGAGGAGGCGTTCGCGGCCGGCGCGCCAGCGGGCGAGGAGTTCGGCGGGCGGCAGGGCGGCGCCCTCGGCGGCCCCGTCGTCCACGAAGGTGCCGGGCGCGGCGAGGGCCTTCGCCACGTCGTCGGCGAAGGCCCCGGCGTCGGTGACGGCGAGGTGTGCGGCCCGGTCGGTCCAGGCGAGGTGTGCGATCTGGTGGGCGACGGTCCACCCCTCGGCGGGCGTCGCGAGCGCCCACCGTCCGGGCGGCAACGGTGCGACCAGCCGGTCGAGTTCGTCGCTCTCGTTGCGCAGGTCGTCGAGTACGGCGGCCGGTTCGGACACGATGCGCTCCCTCGGGGGCACGGCGGCTCTCACGTCGGTGTGCCCAGGAGCATGGCAGCGTGACGTAAATCAAGCAAGCATGCTTGCTTGATTTTTGGCCGGATGCGGTGGGGCGCCCGGACGGGCGATCCGGGACGGGCGAGCGGGGCCCGGACGGGGCGAGGAGCGCCGGCTCCGCGCGCCCGGCAGGGGTGGGCGTCCGTCCGTGGTGCGCCCGGCCGGGGCGGGCGTCAGTCCGTGGTGGTCCCGGCGCGCCGGCGGTTGGCCCGGAACCGGCCGGGCCCTGCGGCGCGGGCGGCCCGGGACGGGCCCGGCCCCGCGCGGCGGGCGGTCTGGGTGCGGACCGCGCCCATACTCGCCGCGACGACGAGGGCGATGGCCGCCGCGTCCGCCACCGAGAGCGCCTGCTGGAGGACGAGGAAGCCCGCCCCCGCCGCGACCGCCGGCTCCAGGCTCATCAGGACCGCGAAGGTGGCCGACGGCAGTCGGCGCAGGGCCAGCAGTTCCAGGGTGTACGGGAGGACGGACGACATCAGGGCCACCGCGAGGCCGAGCCCGATCGTGGTGGGCTCCAGGAGCCTGGTGCCGGACTCCCAGACGCCCAGCGGCAGGCTGATCAGCGCGGCGACCACCATCGCCAGGGCGAGCCCGTCCGCCTGGGGGAAGCGGCGCCCGGTCCGGGCGCTGAAGACGATGTACGCCGCCCACATACCGCCCGCCGCGAGAGCGTAGAGCGCACCCACCGGATCGAGCCGGTCGAAGCCGCCGCCGCTCAGCAGGAACACACCGCCCAGCGCGAGCCCGGCCCAGACGAGGTTCACCAGCCGGCGGGAGACGATCACGGAGAGGGCCAGCGGGCCGAGGACCTCCAGGGTGACGGCCGGGCCCAGCGGGATCCGGTCGACGGCCTGGTAGAAGAGGATATTCATGCCGCCCATCGCCGCGCCGAAGGCGAGGACCGTCCCCCAGTCGGCGCGCGAGTGGCCGCGCAGCCGGGGCCGGCAGACGACGAGGAGCACCAGCGCGGCGAGCACCAGCCGCAGGGTGACGACACCGAGGGCGCCGGTCCGGGGCATCACGGAGACGGCGACGGCCGCGCCGAACTGCACGGAGAGGGCGCCGGTGACGACGAGGGCGACGGGACCGAGCAGGATGCCGCCCCGGCGCGCCGGGGCGGATGCGGTGCCGGTGGCCGCGTCGGTGGCCGGGCCGGCGGCCTCGGGCAGCGCGACGGACGCCGCCGCGGCCTCCGGCACGGCCGCGTCCCGGCGCGGGGCCGCCGCCCTGCCGCCCGTGCCCTGCGACTCCTCCACCACTGCCCCTGCCTCCGATCGCCCCGCGCAGTGCGCGCCCGGCGCACACCGCGCCCGCTTCGCCGCGCCCGCTTCTCGCCCCGCGCCCGTACTCCGCACGCCACGCGCCCCTCCCACGCTACGGACCCGGGAGCCGCGCGTGAAATGCCCGTCTCGCTGCGCTTATGCTCCGGGCGTATGAGCATCGAGCTGCGCCACCTCCGCTGCTTCCTGGCCATCGCCGAGGAGTCGAGCGTCACGGGGGCCGCGGCCAGGCTGAACCTCAGCCAGCCGAGCGTGTCCCGGTCGCTGGCCGCCCTGGAGCGCCACCTCGGCACCCGGCTGGTGGACCGCTCCACCCATCACCTGGCGCTCACTCCGGCGGGCCACGCCTTCCGCGAGAAGGCCGCGGCGGTCGTGACCGCGTTCGACGAGGCCCTCGACGCGGGCCGCCTGCTGCGTCCCCCACTGCGGCTCGGGCACGCCTGGTCGGCCCTCGGCACGTACACCACCCCGCTGCTGCGCCGCTGGGCGCACGAGCATCCGGACACCCCGATCGAGCTGCTGCGCGTCGACGACCGCACGGCCGGGCTCACCCAGGGCCGGGTGGACGCGGCGGTGCTGCGGGGCGCCGTGGACACCCCGGGCCTGGCGACCGCGCCGCTGTTCACGGAGGCCCGGGTCGCGGCCGTGACGGCGGACGGTCCGCTCGCGGAACGCGCGGCGCTCTCCCTCGCGGACCTGGCCGCCGAGCCGGTCGTCCTCAACACGGTCTCCGGCCTGACCACCCTCGACCTCTGGCCCGCCGCCTCCCGCCCCACCCGCACCCTCACCGTCCGCAACACCGACGACTGGCTGGCGGCCATCGCGACGGGCAACGCGGTCGGCGTCTCGGCGGCTTCCACCGCCGCGATGCACCCCAACCCGGGCGTCGTCTACCGCCCCCTCACCGACGCCCCCGAAACCCCCGTCCACCTCGCCTGGCGCCCCACGGCCCCGCACCCCGCGATCCCGGCCCTGATCACCCTGATCCGCGAGGTGGCCGCCGGCTGACCGGGAGGCCGCCCACCGAGGTCGCCGCCCGGCTCGCCGGGCTGGGCTACGCGCTGCCGCCCGGTGTCGCGTTCGCCCCGCCCCCTCCCGCCTCCCGCTGATCCATCCCCTCCGCCAGCACCTCCGCCAGGTGCCGCGCCCGGTATCCCCCCAGTTCCGCGAGCTGCGTCCGGCAGGAGAAGCCGTCCGCCAGGAGGACGGTGCCGGAGGTGGCCGCGCGCGCGGCCGGGAGGAGTTGGTCCTCGGCGCAGGCGACGGAGACCTCCCAGTGGCCGCGTTCGAAGCCGAAGTTGCCCGCGAGGCCGCAGCAGCCGCCGCTCAGTTCGCCGGTCAGGCCGGCCCGTTCGCGCAGGCGGCGTTCGGCGGTGTCGCCGAGGACCGCGTGCTGGTGGCAGTGGGTCTGGCCGGCGGCCGGGCGGTCCAGGCGGGGCGGGCGCCAGTTGGGGGCGCACTGTTCCAGGGTCGCGGCGAAGGTCCGGACCCGGTCCGCGAGGGCGGCCGCGCGCGGGTCGCCGCCCAGGAGTTCCGGCAGGTCCGTGCGGAGCGTCGCGGCGCAGCTCGGTTCCAGGACGGTGACGGGGAC
Organism: Streptomyces sp. CNT372; assembly: GCF_000377145.1. Classification (NCBI taxonomy): domain Bacteria; kingdom Bacillati; phylum Actinomycetota; class Actinomycetes; order Kitasatosporales; family Streptomycetaceae; genus Streptomyces; species Streptomyces sp. CNT372. Next base: position 327,857 of record NZ_KB897779.1, read on the forward strand.
GCCCAGGTCGAGGAGGGGCTCGACGGTGTCCAGGGTGCGGCGCATCACCACGCGGGCCCGGTCGAGCTGACCGGTCGAGACATAGGTGAGCCCGCAGCAGACCCGGCCCTGCGGCAGGACGACGCCGACGCCCGCGTCCGCCAGGACGCGCAGGGCGGCCGTGCCCACGGACGGGGTGAGGCGGTCGGTGAAGGTGTCCGGCCACAGGGCGGTGAGCCGGCCGGTGGCGAGCACCTCGGTCCGGCCGCGCAGCCACTCCCGCGCGAGCGAGGTGAACGTGCGCGGCGCCAGGCACGGAAGGGCGCGCTCCGGCGCGACGCCCGCGAGGCGCTTGGCGAGGGCGGCGAGCGGACGCACCCCCGCCAGCCCGTTGAGCAGCGGCGCGAGGGGCGTGGCGAGACGCAGCCACTGCGGCAGGCGGCCCATCGTGTAGTGGGAGGCGGGCCGGCGCCGGCCCGCCCAGTGGTGGTGCAGGAACTCCGCCTTGTACGCGGCCATGTCGACGCCCACCGGGCAGTCGCTACGGCAGCCCTTGCAGGACAGGCACAGGTCGAGCGCGTCCCGGACCTCCTCCGAGCGCCAGCCGCCGGTGACGATCTCGCCCGCGAGCATCTCGTGCAGCAGCCGGGCCCGGCCGCGCGTGGAATGCCGTTCCTCGCCCGTCGCCCGGAACGAGGGACACATCACACCCGGACCCGGACTCGGGCCCTCCACGCGGCACTTGGCGACGCCCACGCACCGCCGGACCGCGCGCGGGAACGCGCCCGCGTCGTCCGGGTAGCCGAAGGCGGCCGGGACCGGGCCGGACGGCAGCACCTCGAAGCGCAGATCGCGGTCGAGCGGCGCCGGGCGCGCGAGGACACCCGGGTTGAGGCCGCCCGCCGGGTCCCACAGGTCCTTGAACTCGCCGAACAGGCGCACCAGTTCGTCCCCGTACATCCGCGGCAGCAGCTCCGCGCGGGCGAGCCCGTCGCCGTGCTCGCCGGAGAGGGAGCCGCCGTGCGCGACGACCAGACCGGCCAGGTCCTCGGAAAAGGCCCGGAAGCGGCGCACCCCCGCCGCGCCGGTGAGGTCGAAGTCGATCCGGACATGGATACAGCCGTCACCGAAGTGCCCGTACGGCGTGCCGCGCAGCCCGTGCTGGGCGAGCAGGGCCCGGAAGTCGCGCAGATAGGCGCCGAGCCGGGCGGGCGGCACCGCGCAGTCCTCCCACCCGGGCCACGCCTCGGCCCCGTCGAGCATCCGGGTCGCCGTGCCGGCCGCGTCCTCCCGGATGCGCCACAGAACGCGCTGCCCGGCCGGGTCGGACACCACGGCCGCGTCCAGGGCGTCCGAGGCGGCGGCCAGGGCCCCGGCGGCCGCCTCCGCCTCGGCTGCGCTCGCGCCCCCGGTCTCGGCGAACAGCCAGGCCCCGCCGCGCGGCAGGCCCGCCCGTGCCGCCGGGTCGCGGACCAGGTCCTCCGCCATGCCCTCCACGGTCAGCGGCCCGAGCGGCAGCAGCCCGGGGGCCGCGTCGGCCGCCGCGCTCTCGTCCGGGTAGCCGAGGACGGCCAGCGCGCGGTGGGCGGGCGCGGGGACCAGGCGGACGGTCGCGGCGGTCAGTACGGCGAGGGTGCCCTCGCTGCCGCAGTGGGCGCGGGCGGTGTCGGCGCCGTTCTCGGGGAGCAGGGCGTCCAGCGCGTAGCCGGAGATCCGGCGGGGCAGACCGGGCGGGTACGCGGTGCGCAGCGCGGCCAGGTGCGCGGTGACCAGCTCGCGCAGCCCGGCGGGGGCGCCCGCCCAGCCGGGGCCGAGGCGCAGCCGGTCGCCGCCGTAGGTGACCACGTCCAGCGCTCGGACGTTGTCGGCGGTGGTGCCCCAGGCGACCGAGTGGGAGCCGCAGGCGTTGTTGCCGATCATCCCGCCGAGGGTGCAGCGGCTGTGCGTGGACGGGTCCGGCCCGAAGGTGAGCCCGTGCGGGGCGGCCGCGTCCCGCAGCCGGTCCAGGACGACGCCCGGCTGGACGCGTGCCGTGCGCGTCTCGGGGTCCAGACTCAGGATGCCGCGCATGTGGCGTGTGAAGTCGAACACGACCCCGGTCCCGGTGGCCTGCCCGGCGATCGACGTGCCCGCGCCGCGCGCCACGACGGGGACGCCCGCCTCCCGGCAGACCGCCAGGGCCGCTGCCACGTCGTCCGGGTCGCGCGGGGCCACCACACCGACGGGGACGCGCCGGTAGTTGGAGGCGTCCATGGTCACCAGAGCCCGGGCGGCGGCGGTGAAGTCGACCTCGCCGCGGACCGCGCGGCTGAGCGCGCGGGCCAGTTCGCCCGTATCTCCGAAGGACGCGCCGGAACGGCTCGCCTCTCCGGGGAATCTGCCGGAACGGTTCGCTTCCTCAGGGGACCCGCCGGAACGGTTCGTTCGCTGCGCCATGCCTCCAGCATGGCCCCGCCCGCACCGGTTCGCAGGGACGGGGAGGGCGTGGGGGCGGGGGCGGGGCGGAAACCGGGTCGGTTGCGGACGTTGCGCACCGGCACCGAAGCCGGGACCGCAGGACCCTTGCCCAACTGATCGTCAGCTCTCCTATAGTGACCACGGATTGATCGGACTCGTGATCGGACGCAGGCTCAGAGGCCGGCGAATCACCTCGCGCCCACCGCACCCCCGGAAGGCACCGCTCGATGACCGGCACCCCCGAGAAACACTCCCCCCGGACACCATGACCCGCGCCGGGACGCCCCTCAGTGCGACGAGAGCCGCTGCGAAGAGGACCGCCGCGACGAAGATCGCCGTGGTCGGCGGATACGGGACCGGCCGGACGACGATGGTGCGTTCGGTCAGCGAGATCCGGCCGCTGCACACCGAGGAGGCGATCAGCGACGCCGGCGACGCCTCCGCCGGCGCGGTGCTCACCCCGGCGAAGACCGCGACCACGGTGGCCCTGGACTTCGGCCGGATCACTCTCGACGACGGGTCCGTCCTCTGCCTCTTCGGCACGCCCGGCCAGGAGCGTTTCCGCTTCCTGTGGGACCGGGTGCTGGACGGCTCCTACGGGGCGGTGGTGCTGGTGGACACGCGGGCGGTCCAGGCCGCGCGGTTCGCCGTCGACCGGCTGGTGCACCACGGCACGCCGTTCATCGTGGCCGTCAACGACTTCGGCGGGCCGTTCCGTTCGGAGGACGAGATCCGGGGCGAGCTGGCGCTGCCCGCCGGGGTGCCGCTGGTCGAGTTCGACGCCCGGGACCACTCGTCGAGCAAGTTCGTGCTGATCGCCCTCATGGAGCACCTGAGCACCGCGCGGAGGTGAGCCGCAAGGCACTGCGGGCGGGCCACAAGCACCGCGGGGGTGAGCCACAGACCACCCCGGGCGTGAGCCCACGGGCGCGGCACGGGGGCGCGGACTCCCGTGCCGCGCGCCCCGCGCCGTGCCGCGCACCCCCCGTCACCCCCCGCAACCTCCCTCCCGCGGTCTCATCGTCCGGACCGGGGCCGCGCGGGGACCGCCGAGCAGATACGCTCCGGCTCGTGGCTGATATCCAGATTCCCGCTGACATCAAGCCCGCCGACGGCCGTTTCGGCGCGGGCCCCTCCAAGGTGCGTACGGAGGCGCTGGACGCCCTGGCCGCCACCGGCACCTCCCTCCTCGGCACCTCCCACCGCCAGGCCCCGGTCAAGAACCTGGTCGGCGAGGTCCGCGAGGGTGTGCGCGCGCTGTTCTCCCTGCCCGAGGGATACGAGGTGATCCTGGGCAACGGCGGCTCCACCGCCTTCTGGGACGTCGCGACCCACGGGCTGATCGAGAACAAGTCGCAGCACCTGTCGTTCGGCGAGTTCTCCTCCAAGTTCGCCAAGGCCGCGAAGCTGGCCCCGTGGCTGGCCGAGCCGACCGTGGTCTCCTCCGACCCGGGCACCCACCCCGAGCCGCACGCCGAGGCCGGCGTCGACGTCTACGGCCTCACCCACAACGAGACCTCCACCGGCGTGGCCGCCCCGGTCAAGCGGGTCGCGGGCGCCGACGAGGGCGCGCTCGTCCTGGTGGACGCCACCTCCGGCGCGGGCGGCCTGCCGGTCGACATCGCGGAGACCGACGTCTACTACTTCGCCCCGCAGAAGTCCTTCGCCTCCGACGGCGGCCTGTGGATCGGCGTGTTCTCCCCGGCCGCGATCGAGCGCACCGAGCGGGTGCACGCCTCCGGCCGCCATGTCCCGGAGTTCTTCAGCCTGCCGACGGCGATCGACAACTCCCGCAAGAACCAGACCTACAACACCCCGGCGCTGGCGACCCTCTTCCTGCTGAACGAGCAGCTGAAGTGGATCAACGGGCAGGGCGGCCTGGACTGGTCGACGGGCCGCACCGCCGCCTCCGCGCGCGCCCTGTACGGCTGGGCCGAGGCGTCCAAGTACGCCTCTCCGTTCGTGGTCGACCCCGCGAAGCGCTCGCAGGTCATCGGCACCATCGACTTCGCGGACGAGATCGACGCGGCCGCCGTCGCCAAGGCGCTGCGCGCCAACGGCATCGTGGACACCGAGCCGTACCGCAAGCTGGGCCGCAACCAGCTCCGGGTGGCGATGTTCCCGGCGATCGACCCGGCGGACGTCGAGGCGCTCACCGCCTGCGTGGACTACGTGATCGAGAAGCTGTAGTCGGCTGGAGCACGAAGAAGCCGGAACGGCGGAAGCCGCAGCGCGGCGCGGCCGGGCCCCCGGGCCCGGCCGCGGTCGGCGAGTACCGCTGGTGGCGGCCCTCGCCGCGATCACGGACGCGGCCACGGACGCGGCGGACAGCGCCTCGTAGCGGAGACGCCGCGGCACCACCACCGGGGAGACGACTACGACGACTTGCCGCCCCGCCGGCGCAGCGCGAAGACCAGCAGCGCGCCGCCCGCGAGGAGCAGCACCCCGTACGTCGTCGCGCTGTCCCCCTCGCCCGCCGCGCCGTCGCCGTCGCCCGGCTCCCCGGCGCCGGACCCCCCGGAGCCGCCCGTTCCGCCCCCTCCCGGGCCGCCGCCCTCGCGGGCGGGCGCAGCCACCCGTTCGACCGGGCTCTGCTCGCCCTCGGTGCCGAACATCAGCGCCTTGCCGTCCAGGGTGTACGTCACCGACTCCGCCTGCCGCTGGATCGGCGCCCGGACCCGGAAGTCGGCGCCGGGGCGGCCGTCCTCCCAAACGTAGCCGCGCGCGCTGAAGTACGAGCGCAGCACCAGCTCCCTCCCGTCCGGGGAGAACGCGCCGTCGGTCACCCACGGCACCTCGCCGATGCGCCGGAACACGTTCGTCCCGCCGGCAGCCAGCCGCTCGGGGCCCTCGTACAGGCCGCCGCCGTCCTCGTTCTTGGAGGCGATGTAGACGCGTCCGGTCACCGGATGCACCATCATCGCCTCGGCGTTGCGCGGCCCGTCGGCGTACTTCACGTCGAACTGGGTGGCCGTCACCGTGCGGTCGCCGAGCTGCTTCGGCTCGGGGAAGCGGTAGATCCAGACGTGGTCCCAGCTGCCGTCGAGGTTGTCGCCGATGTCGCCGACGTAGACGTTGCCGTCGGGGCCGACGGAGATCGCCTCCATGTCCCGGGGGGTGCCGACCCCGCGCAGGGTGACGGTCGCGACCGTCTTCCCGGTGGCGGAGTCGACGGCGAAGACCCGGGGCTCGTCCTGGTCGTTGTGCGTCCAGTAGACGCCCGGGTGGGCGCGGCTCGCGGCCAGTCCGCTGGACTCGGTGATCCTCGGGTCCTCGATGGTGAACCCGGAGTCCCCGTCGGCGGTGGCGGGCGCGGCGGCGGCCAGCACGAGCAGGGCGGCAGCGGCGAGAAGGGCAGGCGGGCGCATCCCCCCAGCCTGCCACCTCCCATGCGGTCGCACGCCGCCTACCGGAGTCCCGGCTCCGCCCCCGGCCCGCCGCCCCCGCCGTGACCGGGCCCACAAGCGCCGTGACCGGGCCCGCACAGGCGCGCCGTGGCCGGTCTCACACCGGCGATCACTGCCCGGTTACCGGCCGGTTCCGCGATGATGACCGCCATGCGCTTCATGTTCGTCGGCGATTCCATGACCATCGGGCGCGCCGGGGACTTCAGCTGGCGCTACCGGATGTGGCAGCACCTGTCGGCCCTCGGCGAGCCGTTCGCGATCGTCGGCCCGCGCCACGAGCTGTACGACACCGAGGCGAACGCCCCCGTCTCCACCCGCTACGCAGACCCGGCCTTCCCGCCCGAGGCCCGCCGCCACCTGGCCGGCTGGGGCGAGGGCTGGCTCCACATGGCACCGGTCGTCGAGGACGCCGTGCGCGCCCACCGGCCGGACGTGCTGCTGGTCTCCCTCGGCCTGATAGACCTGGGCTTCTACACCGACGCCGAGCAGACGGCCCTGAACGTGCGGGAGTTCGTGGCCCGGGCCCGCGCGGCGAACCCGTCCGTCCGGATGGTCCTGCTGCCCGTCATCCCGAATGTCCGCGCCGAGACCGACGCTCCCTTCGCGGCCGAGTGCGAGCGCTTCAACGTCCTGCTCGCCAAGGCCGTCGCCGATCTGGACGCCCCCGGCTCGCCCCTCCTGCTGGCCTCCCGTCCGGCCGGCTACGACCTGCGCACCGACACCTACGACGGCACCCACCCCGGCCCCACGGGCGAGGCCAAGCTCGCGGGGGCGTTCGCCGACGCGATGCACCAGGCGTGGGGAGTGGGCCGGGCGTACGGCGTCGCGGCCTGACGATCCGGGACTCGTCGTCCCGGGACTCGTCGTCCCGGGGGTCGTGCCGTCCGGATTGGAACGGCGCCCACCGGGCACCCGGCGTACCGTCGAGACAACGGGGCCGATACGTGAGAGGGGTTGACCCATGGCCCACGAGTTGCGAGCCAAGGACATCATGACGAGCAGTGCGACCTGTGTGGGAGCACACCAGTCACTGCGGGACGCGGCGATGATGATGCGGGATCTCGGCGTCGGCGCGCTGCCCATCTGCGGGGACAACAACCGCCTGACGGGCATGGTCACCGACCGGGACATCGTGATCAGCTGCTGCGCCGAGGGCGTCGACCCGGCGACCGTCCAGGCCGGGACCCTCGCCGGCGAGCTGCACTGGGTGGACGCCGAGGCGAGCGCCGCCGAGGTCCTGGAGACGATGGAGAACCACCACGTCAAACGCCTTCCGGTGATCGACGTGAACGGCGGCCACCGCCTGGTCGGCATGATCACCGAGGCGAACGTGGCCAAGAACCTCAGCGACGAACAGATCGCGGCCTTCGCGACGGCGGTCTACGCGCAGTCCTGACCGCCCACGGCCACTGCCCGCGACCACTCCCCGGGGCCGGGTCCTCCTTCGAGGGCCCGGCCCCGTGCCCTGCCCGCCAGGCCGTCCGGCAGCGTCCCCCGCCGCGCGCCCGTACGGCCGCCCCGGGCGCGGGCGGGTTCACGCGGGGCGTTGACGCGGGGGTGTGCACACTGGCGCGTTCACACAGGTGTGTCCACGCAGGTGTGTCCACGCGGGTGTGTTCACCAGGCGAAGGCCTCCGGGGACGGGCCCGGGCCCGGGAAGATCTCGTCGAGGGAGCCGAGGACGTCGTCGCCGAGGTCCAGCTCGACCGCGCGCAGGGCGGAGGCGAGCTGCTCCGGGGTGCGCGGGCCGACGATGGGGCCGGTGACACCGGGGCGGGTCAGCAGCCAGGCGAGGGCGGTCTCGCCGGGTGCCAGGCCGTGCTTGTCGAGCAGGTCCTCGTACGCCTGCACCTGCTCGCGGACCGAGGTGTTCGCCAGCGCGTCGGCGCTGCGCCCGCTCGCGCGACGGCTGCCCTCGGACTCCTTCCTGAGGACCCCGCCGAGCAGTCCGCCGTGCAGCGGCGACCAGGGGATGACCCCGAGGCCGTACTCCCGCGCGGCCGGAAGGACCTCCATCTCGGCCCGGCGCTCGGCCAGGTTGTAGAGGCACTGCTCGCTGACCAGTCCGTACGAACCGAGGCGGGTGGCCGTCTCGTTGGCCTGGGCGATCTTCCAGCCGGGGAAGTTGGAGGAGCCCACGTAGAGGATCTTGCCCTGCTGGACGAGGACGTCGACCGCCTGCCAGATCTCCTCGACCGGGGTGCGCCGGTCGATGTGGTGGAACTGGTAGAGGTCGATGTGGTCCGTCCGCAGGCGCTTCAGTGAAGCGTCCACCGCACGGCGGATGTTGAGGGCGGAGAGGCGGTCGTGGTTGGGCCACGCCTCGCCGTCCGCGCCCATGTGGCCGTAGACCTTGGTGGCGAGGACCACCTTGTCGCGGCGGTCGCCGCCCTTGGCGAACCAGGTACCGATGATCTCCTCGGTACGGCCCTTGTTCTCGCCCCATCCGTAGACGTTGGCGGTGTCGAAGAAGTTCAGACCCGCGTCGAGCGCGGCGTCCATGATCGTGTGGCTGGTGGCCTCGTCGGTCTGAGGCCCGAAGTTCATGGTGCCGAGGACGAGTCGGCTGACCTTGAGACCGGTGCGTCCGAGCTGCGTGTACTTCATGGTGTCAGCCAACGCCTTCGAGTCCGCTCGAAGCAAGGGGGCGCGGCCCGTCGGCACGGCCCGTCGACACGGCACGGCCCGTCGGCGCCGCACGCCCCCGAGTGGTCTTTCGCAAGTTTCCGCAAAGCCTTTCAATCACGAGTCGTGACGCTCTAGGCTCGCTCCGTAAGGACGACTTCGAGAAGTGAAGGCTGGAAACCTCATGCGTTCCGTCGTGCGTTCAACAGTTCTTCTCGCGATACCCGCGGCCGCGGCCGTACTGGCGGGCGCGGGCACGGGCCTCGCCACAGCGGCCGCCCCCGCCGCCAATGCCGCCACCGCCGCCCCGGCTCAGGTCACGGCCCCCGTTCCGGCCCCGGAGTGCGTCACCCACTCCGCGAGCTGGCGCTACACCTTCGTCACCAACGGCTGCGAGGGAGCCCAGCACCTCACGCTCAGGTACCTGGACGGCGGCGAGGTCCCCTGCCGGACGGTCGCCCCGGGTGCGACCGCGACCTTCCCGGGCTACGGGACGCAGGGCAACCAGGTGGTCGCGGTCGACCTCTGCCCCCAGGACGACTGAGCCGGGGCCACACCCCCCCAGCCGGGGCCACACCCCCGAGCCGGGGCCACACCCCCCCAGCCGGGGCCACACCCCCGAGCCGGGGCCGCACCCGTCGGCCCGCCGGGAAGGGGCCGCGGGCGGGTCAGCCCAGCGCGCCGGCCACCGCGACGATCGCGAACAGCAGCACGAGCACGGCGGCCATGATCTGGTTGCGGGTCTTCGTCTTCACGCGTCGAGGTTAACCCGCCCCCTCCAGCGGCCAGGACTCGACCACCTCGTAGCGCGGCTGCTCCCCCGGCACCCCGCCGGACGGCGGACGGCTGCGGACGAGAGCCATCCGGTCCACCCGCCAGGGCGTGCCCTCGAAACCGTCGAGGGCCTCTGCGTACGGCCGCAGATCCAGGTCCGCGCGGGCCCGGGCGAGGGTGAGGTGGGCCGTGAACCGCTCGTGCCCGCCCGTCTCGACACCCGCGCGCCGGGCCGCAGCCCCGGCCCGTTCCGCCAGCCGCCGCAGCTCGTCGACGCCCCCGGCCGCGCCGGTCCACAACGCCCGCCGCCCGAACCGCCCGCCCCGGTGCAGCCGCAGCGGGAACGGGGGCGTGCGGTGGGCGGCGCGGCCGAGGCGTGCGGCCAGCTCGGGCCGGAGCGCGTCCTCGACCTCCCCCAGGAACGCCAGCGTGAGGTGCCACCCCGCCCGCTCCGTCCAGCGCAGCCCGTCCGCCCCGGGCAGCGCGTGGAGCGGGACGAGCGCCTCGGCCAGCTCGTCGGCGACGGCCGGGGGCGGCAGCGCGGCGGCGAAGAGTCTCATGCCGCCCAGTATCCGGGGCGGGCCCGGCGCGTACGCGGGGGTGCCGGGCCTGCCCAGGCGCGCCTCCCTGACCTTCCGACCGGGTGACTACGATCACCCGGAGAGCAGTCATGGCGTCAACTCCGCAGGGGGGAACGAACGTTGACGGAACCGCTGGCACCCGAGGATCCCGAACGGATCGGCGACTACTGGCTCGCGGCACGGCTCGGCGAGGGCGGCCAGGGCGTGGTCTACGAGGCGTACGACAGCGCGGGCGAACGGGTCGCCGTCAAGGTGCTCCGCCCCGGTGCCCACCCGTTCGTACGGGAGCGTTTCGCCAAGGAGGCGGAAGCGGCCCGCCGGGTGGCGTCGTTCTGCACGGCACGCATCCTGGACGTCTCCGCCGACGGCGAGACCCCCTTCCTGGTCAGCGAGTTCGTACCGGGCCCCACGCTCGCCGAACGCATACGCCGGCACGGGCCGCTGGACGAGGACGCGGTGCTGCGCCTGGCCACCGGCGCGGCGACGGCGCTCGCCGCCATCCACGGGGCCGGGGTCGTCCACCGCGACCTGAAGCCGGGCAACATCCTGCTGGGCCCGGACGGGCCGCGGATCATCGACTTCGGGATCGCCCGCGCCTCCGACATGTCCCTCACCGCGACGGGCGCCATGATGGGCACGCTCGGCTACATGGCACCGGAGGTGCTGTCCGGCGGCCGGGCGACGGCAGCGGCGGACGTCTTCGCCTGGGGTGCCGTGCTGCTCTACGCGGCGACGTCGGCGGAGCCGTTCCGGGGCGAGCACATCGGGGAGGTGGCACACCGCACGGCCACCGTGGATCCGGATCTGTCCGGAGTGCCGGAGCCGGTCCGCCCGCTGATCGCCGAGGCGCTGTCGAAGGATCCGGCTCGGCGGCCCACCGCGTCGGAGCTGCTGCTCCGTCTCGTCGCGCCAGGCACCGCGCCAGGCACCGCGCCGGGCACCGCGCCGGGCACGGCACCGGCGGGCGGCACCCCGGCCGCGGCGGCTCGGGGCGCGGCGACTCCGGACGCGGAAGCGCCGACCCCGGAAGCGCGGACCCCGCAAGCCCCGGCCCCGGAAGCCCCGACCGCCCCCGCGAACGCCACGCCCCCGGGAGCCGGCGTGCCCTCCCCGGCCGGGGAGGGGCCGGCCACCCCCGCGTCCCCCGCCCCCGACGCCCCGCCGCCCACCGCCTCGCCCCCGGCCGCCGACCCCGCCCTGCTGGCCGCCGGCGCCCGGCAGGCCGCCGCACCGGACACGCCCGGCCCCGGCAACGGGGGCGGCCCCGGTGCGGGCGGCGGGCCGGTGCGCGAGGAGACGGTCGTGGTCCCGCCCCTCGGCGACCGGGCCGAGGCCGCGTTCACCGGGCTCCGCCCGGCGGCCCAGTTCGCCGCGCACGAACTGCTGCTGCGCCTGGTCGTGCCCGGTGACGCACCCGACGGATCGCAGGATTCCGTTCGCACGGCACCCCCCGGGGAGCTGTACGACGACCGCCCGGAGAGCGAACGCCGCAGCTGTCACGAGGCCGTCGCCGCGCTGGCCGGGGCGGGCGTGCTGGTCGTGGCGCCGGACGGCTCCGTGCGGCCGGTGAGCGCGGCGCTGCTGCCGGCCTGGCCCCGGCTGCGCGCGGCGGTCGCGGCCGACCGCGCGGGCCTCGCCCTGCACCGCCGGCTCGGCCGCGCGGCCACGGCCTGGGCCGAGCAGGGCGAACGGGCCGAGGACCTGCTCCAGGGCAGCGCCCTGCGTGCCTGTCTGGACTGGTCGGCGAGCCCCTCGTACGGGCTCCGCCCGAGCCCGCCGGAGCTGCGGTTCCTCTCCGCGTCCCGGGCGCACTCGGTCCGCGGCGCACGTCGCCGCCGGCAGATCCTGTCGGCCACCGCGGTCCTCGCGGTGCTCGCCCTGGTGGCCGGGGTGATCGCCTGGGCCCAGCTCCAGGAAAGCAGCCGGCAGCGCGCCGAGAACGAGCGCCGGCAGGCCGAGGCGGCGGCCCGTTCGGTGGCGCGGGCCGCGCAGGGCCTGCGCGGCACGGAACCGGACACCGCCCTGCTGCTCAGTCTGGCCGCCTGGCGGATCGCCCCCACCCCGGAGGCCCGTTCCGCGATGCACGCGGCGGCCACACAGCGCGTGACCGAGATCGTGCAGTTGCCGGATCTCCCGACCGGCGACCTGTCCGGCACCCATCTGGCGGTCGACGGCAGCCGGGTCACCAGCATCTCCCCGTCCCGCATCCGCTCCTGGCGGCTGGGTCCGGACGGCACCGGCGACCGTCGCCCCTCCTTCGACCGCAAGGGGCTGACCCGCGCCACGAACAACCACCTCCCCCTGGTCAGCCCGGACGGCGGCACACTCGTCCTGCACGGCGAGGACGCCCTGGAGGTCGTGTCGATGAAGGAGGACCGGGTGCTGAACACCTCCCGGGTCCCGGCGGGGTGGCTCCCCGACCAGGTGTCCGACCGCGGCCACGTCCTCCTCAAGCAGCCCGGCTCGCGGGACGAGTTCCGGCTGGTCGGTCCGGACGGGAGGACGGTCAGGGAGTGGAGCGGCTCGCTGGTGGGCGTCGGCGACGGCGTGCTCTCCCCGGACGGGACGCGCTTCGCCGGGTGCAGCCACTCGACGGGCCTCGTCGAGCCGCAGCTCGTCCTGCTGGACCTCACGGCGGACACCTTCGGGGACGTCGCGGAGGGCACCGGGTGCACGGGTGCCGTCGGATTCAGCGGCGACGGGCGCCGCGTCCTGGTGCAGGACGAGGACTCCTTCGAGATCGTCGACACCCGGGACACCAGGTCGGTGGCCGTGATCCGCGCCGAACTCGAAGACGTCCGCCTCAGCGCCGGCGGGTCCTACGTCGTCGGCCGGACCGAGGGCGGGCACATCGGGGTCTGGTCGGGCGCCGACCCCACCGACCCGCTGTTCACCCTCCCCGTGCAGGGGAGGGTCGACGGGCCCCCCGCGCCGTCCACTCTGCCGGCCCTCGACGAGCGCACGAAAACCCTCGCCCATACGAACGCCACCGGGCGGGTTCTGCACCGGCTCCACGTCGCGGCCGCGCTGGAGGGCGGCGCCAAGCACTTCGACACCCGGGGTGTGGCCCTCTCCCCCGACGGCCGGGTGGGACTCGTCCGGCGGAGCGTCGCGGAGCGGGAGGCGGACGAGCTGACCGCGCCCCTGGAGCTGACCGCCGTGGACATGCGCACCGGCAAGCGGCTGGGCGAACCGTTCACCCAGCACCGCGGTCCCGGCCAGGCGGTGGGCTTCCCGCTCCCCGCCGCGGTGAGCGGGGAGGGCGAGTACGTCGCCTTCGCCACCTGGCCCGCCGGGGATGCCGACGCGGCGCAGGGTGAGGCAGCGCGGCAGCGCCTCGCCGTGCACCGCACGCGTACGGGCGAGGAGATCGTGTGGCTGCCGGTGGCAGCGGGCCACGGGGTGGCGTCACCGATCCTCTCCCCGGACGGCCGCTACGTGGCCTTCGCCCTGGTCCCGGCCGGTGTCCCCTCGGGAGACGCCGACCCCGTCGAGGTCTGGGACGTCCGGGAACGGAAGCGGATCCACCGGTTCGAGAACATGGGCGGGCACGGAGTCTTCAGCCCGGACGGCAGCCTGTTCGTCAGCACGGCCGGGGCGGTGCTGGAGCTGCCCGGGGGCCGGGCGCGCCAGGGCGCGTTCGGCCCGGCAGCCGCGTCCGGGGTGGCGTTCTCGCACGACGGGTCGCGGATCGCGGTGCTGAAGAAGACGGGGTGGCTGGAGTTGTGGGACGGCCGGGCCCGCGAACGGCTGGCGATGCTGGCGGGGCCGACCGTGGCCGGCGGCACCCACCAGGGCGAATGGATCGCGGCGCCGTCCTTCTCGGCCGACGGGACGATGGTCGCGGCCGTCGTCGGCGGGGGAGAGTACACGGCCGGGGACACGGTGCAGCTCTGGGATCTGGACGCACGTACCGCCCTGGGGCAGCCGTTCACCCCGTCGGGACTGCGGATCGACGTGGTCGCGTTCGGGGAGCGGCCGGGCGGCGGGGCCGGGGGAGGCAAGGGATCCGACGGGGTGCTGCACCTCCTCGGCGCGGGGGCGCACCAGACCTTCGACCTGGCCCCGGACACCCTGGCGGAGGGCCTCTGCGAACGCGTGGGCCGGGACATCACCCGTGAGGAGTGGGCCCTGCACGTCCCGGACGGCGTGCCGTACCGGAGCCTGTGCTGAAGCGGGCCCGGCCCCACCCGGTCGTCCGGGTGGGGCCGGGCCCCGCCGCTGAGCCGGTGAGCCGCTGAGCCGCTGAGCCGCTGAGCCGCTGAGCCGACGGTTGCCCTGTTACGCCGCCGTCGTCAGCCGCTCGCGCCGCGGCACGAAGCGCACCCGCGGGTGGCCGTGGTGCCAGCCGACCGAGAGCCGCAGACCGCCCGCGCGGGCCAGGGCCACGCCGACCGCGACGGCCGCGAGCATGGCGACCGCGCCGCCCGCCGCGAAGCCGATCCGGGGGCCGTAGACGTCGGTGACCCAGCCCACCAGGGGCGCGCCCAGCGGGGTGCCGCCCGTGAAGACCATCATGAACAGGCTCATCACCCTGCCCCGCATCAGCGGGTCCGTCGCCATCTGGACGCTGGAGTTCGCGGTCACGTTGACGGTGAGGCCGAACATGCCGACCGGCACCATCAGCGCCGCGAACACCCAGAACGAGGGCGCGAAGGCGGTGACGATCTCCAGGAGGCCGAACAGGATCGCCGCCCCGACCAGCATCCGCAGCCGGGAACTGCCCCGCCGGGCCGCCAGCAGCGCGCCCGCGAGGGAGCCGATCGCCATCAGGGTGTTCAGCAGTCCGTAGGTGCCGGCGTCCGCGTGGAAGACCTCGTCGACGAAGGCGGCGAGCCAGATCGGGAAGTTGAAGCCGAAGGTGCCGATGAAGCCGACGAGGACGATCGGCCAGATCAGTTCGGGCCGCCCGGCGACATAGCGCAGCCCTTCACGGAGCTGCCCCTTGCCGCGCGGGGCGCGTTCGGCCTTGTGCAGTTCGGCGGGGCGCATCAGCAGCAGACCGGCGATCGGCGCGAGGAAGGACAGCCCGTTGAAGAGGAAGGCGTATCCGCTGCCGACGGCCGTGATCAGCACACCGGCGACGGCCGGGCCGACGAGCCGGGCGGACTGGAAGTTGGCCGAGTTCAGCGAGACGGCGTTGCGCAGCTGGTCCGGGCCGACCATCTCGGAGACGAAGGACTGCCGCGCCGGGTTGTCGACCACGGTCACCAGGCCGAGCAGGAACGCGGTCAGATAGACGTGCCAGACCTGGACGTGGCCGCCGAGGGTCAGCACGGCCAGGGCGAGCCCGGTGAGGCCCATGGCCCCCTGGGTGGCGAGAAGCAGTTGCCGCTTGGGCAGCCGGTCCGCGAGCACACCGCCGTAGAGGCCGAACAGCAGCATGGGGAGGAACTGCAGCGCGATGGTGATGCCGACGGCGGAGGCCGATCCGGTCAGGGTGAGGACCAGCCAGTCCTGGGCGATGCGCTGCATCCAGGTGCCGGTGTTCGAGACCACCTGCCCGAGCGCGAAGAGCCGGTAGTTCCGGATCCTCAGCGAGCTGAACATCGTCTGCTTGGGGGCGGCGGTGCCGGTGGTGGGAGTGCCGGTGTTGTCGTCGGGGTGCGGTGCGGGGGCGGAGTCTGCTCCGGGTCCCGTACTCAAAGGGGTCGCCTCCTCGGCTCGGCGGTCGTGCGGTGGTCGGCGGTCGTGCGGTGATCCGTTCGTTCGGTCGGTCGGGGCGGTCGTTCGCGGGTCAGTCGGTCGGTCGTTCGTCGCTCGCTCGTTCGTCGTTCTCTGGTGATGGTGCGGGCGGCCCCCGGAGATGGCATCCGCAGCCGGTCGCGCCCCGCTGGACCGTGTCCTAGAGCTGCGCGAGCTTCTCCAGGACCGGAGCGGCCTCGCGCAGCTTGGCCCACTCCTCCTCGTCCAGTTCCTCGGCGAGGCCGGCCAGCCAGGCGTTCCGCTTGCGGCGGCTCTCTTCGAGCATGGCCTCGGCCCGCTCGGTCTGGCTGACGACCTTCTGCCGGCGGTCGTCGGGGTGGGGCTCCAGCCTGACCAGCCCCTTCGACTCCAGCAGGGCGACGATCCGGGTCATCGACGGCGGCTGGACGTGCTCCTTGCGCGCCAGCTCGCCGGGGGTCGCGGAGCCGCAGCGGGCGAGGGTGCCGAGGACGGACATCTCCGTCGGGCTCAGCGACTCGTCGACGCGCTGGTGCTTCAGGCGGCGGCCCAGCCGCATTACGGCGGACCGCAGGGCGTTCACGGCGGCGACGTCGGCGTCGGTGCCGTGCGACAGATCAGGCATGTTGCTTAGCATAACTCATTACCCTGACTAAAGACCAGCCGGTATGCGCCCGTGATTCGGTCACGTTCCGCGCCGACGACTCACCCGAATGAGTGAGTTCCGGCCGGAAAGTGACGCACGGACGCCCGGCCCCCGGTGACCCTGGCACGCATGGGATCGACAGTGCTCAGCCTGCGGATAGACAGTGGGCTGCTCGACCGGCTCAAACTTCACGCGGCACGACGGCAGATGAGCGTTCAGGACTACGTGGTCCGGACCCTCGTCCGGGACGACTTCGACGAACGTTTCACGGCGGCCGTCGACGAGACCGAGAAGTTCTACGGGCGGACGCCGACGACCCCCGCCCGGGAGCGGACCGGGACCGGGGGCCGGGCGGCGGAGCCGGCGGCGGCCGGCGAAGGGGATCAGGTCAGGCCGAGCGCCGGCATCGCGTAGTAGAAGACGAACACCGCCGACACCACGTACATCGCGGCGGGCACCTCGCGCCCGCGCCCGGCGGCCAGGCGCAGCACGGCGAAGGCGATGAAGCCGATGCCGATGCCGTTGGTGATCGAGTAGGTGAACGGCATCATCACCATCGCCAGGAAGGCGGGCACGGCGACCGTCCAGTCCGCCCAGTCGATGTCCCGGACGGACCCG
This sequence comes from Streptomyces sp. CNT372, assembly GCF_000377145.1. Classification (NCBI taxonomy): domain Bacteria; kingdom Bacillati; phylum Actinomycetota; class Actinomycetes; order Kitasatosporales; family Streptomycetaceae; genus Streptomyces; species Streptomyces sp. CNT372. The sequence goes on from NZ_KB897779.1 coordinate 344,608, forward strand.
GCGAGGATCAGGAAGCCGACCGCGAGCAGCGCGGGGGTGGCCGCCTGCGAGGGCACCATGGTCGCGAGCGGTGTGAGGAACAGCGCCATCGAGAACAGCAGACCCGTGACGACCGAGGCCAGACCGGTGCGCGCGCCTTCGCCGACGCCCGCCGTGGACTCCACGAAGCAGGTGTTGGCGGAGGCGGAGCCGGCGCCACCGGCCGCGACTGCCACGCCGTCCACGATCAGCACCTTGTTGATGCCCGGGAAGTTGCCCTTCTTGTCCATGAGCCCGGCCTCGTCGCCGACGCCGAGGATGGTGCCCATTGCGTCGAAGAAGCAGGACAGCAGCACGGTGAAGACGAAGAGGCAGCCGGTCAGCAGGCCCACCTTCTCGAAGCCGCCGAACAGGCTGAACTCCCAGAAGAGTCCGAAGTCGGGGGAGGCGACCGGGTTGCCGGGCCACTCGGGCGTGGTCAGGCCCCAGCTCGGGACCTCGGCGACCGCGTTGATCACCATGGCGACCACCGTCATCACGACGATGGAGATCAGGATCGCGCCGGGCACCTTGCGGATCAGCAGCGCGAGGGTGAGCAGGGTGCCGAGCGCGAAGACGAGGACCGGCCAGCCGGTGAGGTGGCCCGCGGTGCCGAGCTGGAGGGGGACGGTGGTGTGCGCGGCGTCCGGGATCCGGGAGACGAAGCCCGAGTCCACCAGGCCGATCAGCATGATGAAGAGGCCGATACCGATCGCGATGCCCTTGCGCAGGCTGAGCGGCACCGCGTTCATCACGCGTTCCCGCAGGCCCGTGGCGACCAGCAGCATGACCACGAAACCGGCCAGCACGACCATGCCCATGGCGTCGGCCCAGGACATCCGGGGCGCGAGCTGGAGGGCGACCACCGTGTTCACGCCGAGGCCCGCGGCGAGCGCGATCGGGACATTGCCGATGACGCCCATCAGGAGGGTGGAGAACGCGGCGGTGAGCACGGTGGCGGTGACGAGCTGCCCGCCGTCGAGCTGGTGCCCGTACATGTCCTTGGCGCTGCCGAGGATGATCGGGTTCAGCACCAGGATGTAGGCCATCGCGAAGAAGGTGGCGAAGCCTCCGCGCACCTCGCGGGCGAGGCTGGAACCGCGCTCGCTGATGCTGAAGAAACGGTCCAGCCCGCCGACGGGCTGGACCGGGGGCGGCGGCAGGTCGGGCTGGTCGACCGTGGCGGTGGCCGAGGGGGACATGCGGAACCTCAGTCGTGCGAGGGGACGGGGGTGGCACAAAAAAGCGGCTGATCCTGGAGGTTCCCACGACGGGAATCAGTCAGCCGTAATCGGTTTCAGTATGAACATATGAATGAAAGATCGCTATCTCCGCGCGTAGAGCCTTGTGGCGCAAGGGCCCGGGCGACCCGCCCGGCGTCCCGGCCACGGTCGGCGACCGCCCCGGAGGCCCCCGGCACCCCCGTCCCACCCCGCCCTACACTGTCCGCATGGCGAAGTGGACCCCCCGGCACGAGGCACCCGAACCCCTTGAGGGTCCGGTCGTCGCCACCATCACCGGCGGCACGATCCTGTGGTTCGTGATGTTCCTCGTCCAGGTCCCCTTCTACGGCTGGTTCGACGACCGCGACCTGACCTGGTGGGTGTGGACCTGTCTGGCGGGCGGCGGCCTCGGCCTCATCGGCATCTGGTACGTCCGCGGCCGGGACGCGGCAATCAAGCGCGCACAGGCGGCACAGGCCTCGGGGACGGCACAGGCCTCGGGGACGGCACGGGCTTCCGGGACGGCGGAGGCGGACGCCGGGACCGCCGAGACCCCCCGCGGCTGACCACCCGGCCCCTCCCCCTGGCCGGCCCTCGCCCCTCCCCGTCGTCCTCCGGCACGATCCTCGTACGACCCCGGTCGGATCCCGCACCCCTCCGGGGGGTGAGGCGGCCGTGGCCCCCGTACCGTCTGAACCATGACTCAGCGGGCGGACATCGGCACCGACGGACCCGAGCCGGACGGGCACTCACCGGTCATCGACGCGGGGGCCGAACTCGACCCCGTGCACCCCCGGGAACCACCGCCCAGCCGCCGGCCGGCCGCGTCCGCGACGGGTCTCACCTCCGCGGAGGTCGCCGAACGGGTCGCCCGCGGCGAGGTCAACGACGTCCCCGTGCGCAGTTCGCGCTCCGCCGTGGACATCGTCCGCGCCAACGTCCTCACCCGCTTCAACGCGATCATCGGCGTCCTCTGGGTGATCATGCTCTTCGTCGCGCCGATCCAGGACAGCCTCTTCGGCTTCGTCATCGTCGCCAACACCGGCATCGGGATCATCCAGGAACTGCGGGCGAAGAAGACCCTCGACTCCCTCGCCGTCATCGGCGAGGCGAAACCGCGCGTACGGCGCGACGGCACGGCCGTGTCCGTGTCCGTGTCCACCTCGGAGATCGTCCTCGGCGACGTCGTCGAACTCGGCCCCGGCGACAAGGTCGTCGTCGACGGCGAGATCGTCGAGGCGGACAACCTGGAGATCGACGAGTCCCTGCTGACCGGCGAGGCCGACCCCGTCCTCAAGCGGCCCGGGGACCAGGTGATGTCCGGCTCCTTCGTCGTCGCGGGCGGCGGCGCGTTCACCGCCACCAAGGTCGGCCGGGAGGCGTACGCGGCCCAGCTCGCCGAGGAGGCGTCCCGCTTCACCCTCGTCCACTCCGAGCTGCGCTCCGGCATCTCCACGATCCTCAAGTACGTGACCTGGATGATGGTCCCGACCGCGATCGGGCTCATCATCAGCCAGCTCGTGGTCAAGGACACCGACTTCAAGAACTCCATCGCCCGGACCGTCGGCGGCATCGTCCCGATGATCCCCGAGGGCCTGGTCCTGCTCACCTCCGTCGCCTTCGCGATCGGGGTGATCCGCCTCGGCCGCAAGCAGTGCCTGGTCCAGGAGCTGCCCGCGATCGAGGGCCTGGCCCGTGTCGACGTCGTCTGCCTCGACAAGACGGGCACCCTCACCGAGGGCGGCATGGACGTCACCGAGCTGCGCCCCCTCAACGGCACCGACGAGGCGTACGCACGCCGGGTCCTGGGCGCCCTCGGGGCCTCCGACCCCCGCCCCAACGCCTCCCTCCAGGCGATCGTCGACGCCTACCCGGACGGCGGTTCCTGGCGCTCCACCGCCACCCTGCCGTTCTCCTCGGCCCGCAAGTACAGCGGCGCGACCCTCACCGAGGGCCCCGGCGACGGAGACGGGGACGGGGACGGGCAGGCCACGACCTGGCTGCTCGGCGCGCCCGATGTGCTGCTCCCCCCCGGCGACCCGTCCCTGGCCGAGGTCGACGCCCTCAACCGCGAGGGCCTGCGGGTGCTGCTCCTCGCCAGGGCCGCCCGCCCGCTGGACGCGCCGTCCCCGGCCCGGGGCGCGATGCCCACCGCGCTCGTCGTCCTCGAACAGCGGCTGCGCCCCGACGCCTCGGAGACCCTGCGCTACTTCGAGGACCAGAACGTCGCGGCCAAGGTCATCTCCGGTGACAACGCGGTCGCCGTCGGCGCGGTCGCCGCCAAGCTGGGCCTGCCGGGCGCCGCCGCCACCGTCGACGCGCGAAAGCTTCCGGCGGAACGGGAGGCCATGGGCGAGGAGATCGACGCGAACGCGGTCTTCGGCCGGGTCAGCCCGCAGCAGAAGCGCGACATGGTCGGCGCGCTCCAGTCCCGGGGCCACACGGTCGCCATGACGGGCGACGGCGTCAACGACGTCCTGGCGCTGAAGGACGCGGACATCGGCGTCTCGATGGGCTCCGGCTCGGAGGCGACCAAGGCCGTGGCGCAGATCGTCCTGCTGAACAACAGCTTCGCCACCCTCCCCTCGGTGGTGGCGGAGGGCCGCCGGGTGATCGGCAACATCACCCGCGTCGCGACGCTGTTCCTGACCAAGACGGTCTACTCGGTGCTGCTGGCGATCCTGGTGGTCTGCTGGCAGGTCGAGTACCCGTTCCTCCCCCGGCACCTGACCCTGCTCTCCACGCTGACCATCGGCGTCCCGGCCTTCTTCCTGGCCCTCGCCCCGAACAAGGAGCGCGCCAAGCCGCACTTCGTCCGCCGGGTGATGCGGTACGCGATCCCGGCGGGCGTGATCGCGGCGACGGCGACCTTCGCCACGTACCTGCTCGCCCGCTCGCACTACAGCGGCCCGGGCGCGCTGGACGCGGAGACCAGCGCGGCGACGCTCTGCCTCTTCCTGGTCTCCCTGTGGGTCCTGGCGATCGTCGCCCGCCCGTACACCTGGTGGCGGATCGGCCTCGTCGCCACGATGGCCGGCGCGTTCCTGCTGGTACTGGTCGTGCCGTGGCTCCAGGAGTTCTTCGCGCTGAAGCTCGTCGGCACGGTGATGCCGTGGACTGCGGTCGCCATCGCCGCGACGGCGGCGGCGGTCCTGGAGATCGCGTGGCGGTGGGTGGGGCGGCGCTTCCCGGCGTGAGGAGTCGCCACGCGAAGGGCCCCGCCGCACCGGAGTGCGACGGGGCCCTTGGCTGTGGGGCGTGTGGCCTCAGCGGGTGTAGTAGCCGGAGACGTCCGCGATCAGGTCCAGGGACCCGGCGTTGTTGTAGAACGTCACCTTCCCGTCCTTGACCGGCACGACCACCAGATTCGGCGCCGTCACCCCGGCCGCCACGTTCAGGTTCGACGCGGCCGTCCGCTCCGTACCCGCCGGATACACCGACACGTACGACGCGGCGGACGCCTTCGTCGCCGTCACGTT
>NZ_KB897779.1:350077-532323 GCF_000377145.1 Streptomyces sp. CNT372
AGCGTCACCGTCTTCTTCGGACCCACCTGCGCCTTCGGCGCACCCAGACCGGAGCGCGTGTCCATCAACCGCGCCGGCTGCACCGGCTCGAACGTGCCGGTGAGCTGCGGCTGGGGCGCGGTGACGGTCAGCGTGCCCGTCGCCTTCGCGGCCGGGCCCGCGCCGTTGGCGGGGGCGACGGTCAGGGTCCAGGTGTACGCGCCTGCCGCGACGGTCCGGCCGTCCGGGCCCTTGCCGTCCCAGGCCGCGCGGACGGGGCCGCGGGTGGCGCCGGAGGTGACCCGGTGCACCTGCTTCCCCGCCTGGTCGCGCACCGTCAGCTCCCAGGAGGAGGCCGGGCGGGAGAGCTGCCAGCGCGGCTGCCAGGAGTCGCCGTCGACCGTCGTCAGGGTGCCGGGCACACCGGTCGGCAGGGCTGCGAGGTCGGAAGGCGCCACCGGGCTCGGGAGCACCTTCCCGTTGCGCTCGTCGTCCAGGTAGGCGAGACCGCCGCCGAAGCGGTCGACGGACCAGGAGTAGCGCCGCATGGCGTGGCCGCCGTTCCAGGCGGGCCGCTCCTCCAGGTGGCGGGTCTCCGGCGTGCCGTCCTGGAAGGTGGTGACCGCGAAGTTCCAGGACGGGGTGCTCACGAAGTAGCCGTCGCCGAGTAGACCCTGTCCCCTCGGCAAGGTGACCTTCGCCCCCGTCTTCCGTTCGACTGCGCCGGAGGCGCCGAAGCCGGGGCACGACCAGGAGAGCCAGCGTCCCGCCGTCTGGAGGTCCACGATGGCGCACGTCGCGCCGGTCTGGAGTGTGCCGGTCTTCTTGCCCGTCTCCAGGTCGGTCAGCTCGACCTCACCGGACGTACCGGTGGATGTGTAGAGCGTGCTGCCCCAGATTGTCGCCGCGCTGTACGGCTTGCGCAGCACGATGCCGGAGCCGGCCGGCGCGTCGAAGTCGGCGACGATCAGCTCGCCGTCGACGTCAGGGTCGCCCGGGTAGCTGGGACGGCCGCTGGTGAAGGCCGCGTAGCGACCGAAGACATCGACGATCTGGCCCTCGAACGCTCCGGTGTTCACCCGGGAGACCGCGTCCCCGCCGCCTCGCGCGACGAGTTCGATGCGGGAGGAGCGCACGGGGTAGACGACCCGGCCGTCGCCCGAGGCGAAGACGTACTCGCACGCGCGCTGCCCACAGCTCGTGTAGTCGTAGCGGCCCGACTCCCGGCCGAGCCACGTGGGCTCGCCGGCCGTCTCCGGCTCACCCAGGGGCGCGAGGTCGCGGCGGTAGAAGCCGGAGGCCGCCTTCACACCCGTGTTCTCCACGGTGGTGACCGAGCCGCCGGCCACTGCGATTCCGTCGGCCCTCGCGTTCATGGGGTCGATCCGGGTCAGCTTGCGCACCGCGGGCTCGCCGTCCTCGACGGTGATCCGGTGGGCGAACCACGCCTCGGCGGAGTCGCCGCCCAGGGCGAACGCTCCGCCCCCGGGGAACTGGTCGGTGTGTCGGTCCGCGTTGTCCAGCAGAACCGTGCGCCGGGTGCCGTCCAGGGTGAAGGCGACGAGCTCTCTGCCCAGCGAATAGTCGCCCGATTCCTTCTGCGGCGCGACCATCCAGTCGCCGCCGAGGAACATCGCGTACTGCGGGTCGAGGTCTTCGGGAACGGTGACCAGGCGCGCGGCGGCGTCGAGGTCGTCCCGGTCCCGGACGTGGAGCTTGCGGTCCCGGTACTCCCACCAGCCGATGTGCTCGGGATCCAGGGCGAGGCCGAGCGCCGAGTGCCCCGCGACGGAGCGCAGCCCACCGGTGTCCAGGTCGACGACACCCACCCGGTCCGGCTCGTCGTACTGGTCGGGCGTAGTGCTGAACGAGAGGACCACGGACTCCGCGTCACCACCGAGGACCTGCACGCTCGTGAAGACACTGCCCTCGGGCCAACCGGTGACCTCGGTCCGGGCCACGGCCTCCTCGCCCTGCGGACGGAGCAGGTAGTAGCCCGTCGCCCGCGCCGGGTCCTCGCCCTTGTAGTCCTGGACGAGGACGGCGGAACCGAACACCCCTTGGTTGATGTCCCCGTCCGGGACCTCGATGCGGGTGACCTTGCCGGTCGTCATGTCCTTGAGGTCGACGTTCTCGCTGTCGCCGCCGACGCCCTGGAAGGCGACGACGTCGGAGCCCTCACCTGCCGCGCCGGGGTACCCCGCGCCGGGGCCGCTGCCACCGCCCTCGCTGACGAGTTCGACGCTCTTGCCGGTCGCGTACTCGGTCCACACCGAGGCGTGGCCGCTGATGCTGCTGTGGCGCTCCGAGCCGTGCAGGAAGCCGGTCGGACCGACGTTCCACACTTCCTCGGTGCGGGGCTGCTTGCGCGGGTTGAGCGGGAAGGACAGGCTTCCGGCCTGCCGCGCCTCCGCGGTACCGACCGTGCCGGCCGGATCGGCGGCGGCGGGTGTCGCCACCAGCGCCAGTGGCGCGACGAGTGCCGCGGCCGCCACGACGGCTACCGCGGCATGACGGACATGGGCGCGTTGTGGCACCTGATTCCCTCCCCAGGGACAGGCCGGGGATGTGAGCGCTCGCCGGGTCACGGCCCCCCTGGCCGCCCGACCTGCGCCTCCCGGCTAGATCAGGCGGATCCTAGCAACGGCCTCCGGCTGGATTTCACCCCCGCCCCCGGTCGCCCACCCGTCCCCGGCCCAACGGCCCGTCGGCTCTCCCGTCTCCGGCGCCCAATCCGCTTGCGGCACCCACCCGCCCCCGACGACCATGCCCGGCATGACGTCATCGATCCGCAGGATCAATCCCGACACCCTCCACGAGACCCCCGGCTACCACCACATCACCGTCGTGGAGACGGGCCGGACGGCCTATCTGGCCGGGCAGTGCCCCCTGGACGTGACCGGGGACCTCATCGGCGAGGGGGACGTGACCGCGCAGGTCCGCCAGGTCGCCGCCAACTCCATGACGGCGCTCGCCGAACTGGGCGCCGGGCCGGAGCACGTCGTGCGGTCCGTGATCTACGTGGTCAGCGACCGGGGCAGCGTTCTCGCCAACGCCTGGCGCATCTTCCGCGAGTCCCCTCTCGCACCCGCGTTCACCACGGCGAGCACGCTGCTGGGCGTGGCCCAACTCGGCTACCCGGGCCAGCTCGTGGAGCTTGACCTCACCGTCGCACTCCCCGACTGAGGTCCGACGGGCGGGGCTCGTGCCACTGCTGCTGGTGAGCGAACGATGGCGTCCGCTGCGGGCCCGCGCCCTGGCGGCGGTGACAGGTCGTACAGCCGCCGGCACCGGGCAACCGCGCGCCGCTAGCTTGCGTCTCCCCCGCCCTCCACCCCATCGGCCTCCGTCCCGACCTCCGCCCAGACGGTCTTGCCCACCGGGTCCCGCTTCTCCGCGCCCCAGCGGTCGGCCAGCGCGTCGATCAGGAGCAGGCCCCGGCCGGACACCTCGTCATCGGGCGGGGTCGTGGCGGTGGCCGGGGGCAGTTCGTCGGACGCGTCGGACACCTCGACGCGCACCCGGCCGCGCCGGGCGTCCGCGCGCACCCGCAGCAGGAAGTCCCGCCCGGGGACGTGCCCGTGGCGCACGGCGTTGCCGGCCAGTTCCGCAACCAGCAGGGCGACGGTCGAGGAGAGGTCGGAGTCGGCGGGGTGCCCCCAGTCGGCCAGGTGCCGGACGGCGACCCGGCGGGCGAGCCGCGCGCCCCGACGCGTGGAGCCGAACATCGCGGTGAACTCCGCGACCTGGCTGTCCTGTTCCCGCGCGCCCGTACTCGCCGTCGCCGCCGCTCCGTCCGTCGTGGTCTTCAGCACGTTCCGCCGTCCCGTTCTCTTCGGTCTCTCACTCCCGGACACCACCCACTGGTGTGCGGATGGTGACTTTCCGTGTTCAAGAGTGGTCCGGCGGCCCTACGCTCGGAAGGGCGGACTGCCTTACATCGCGAGCGGTAAGGAACGGAAGTGAGCCCATGGCCAGAGCAGTTGAGCCCGAGGAGTCCATGGCGGCCCTCTTCGGCGCGCAGGTCCGCCGCCTGCGCCTGGCGGCCGGGCTGACACAGGCGGAGCTGGGCGCGCTGGTCCATGTGGTGAGCACCCGCATCACCCAGATCGAGCGCGCGTCCGGCGCGAAGCCGACGCTGGAACTGGCCCGCGCCCTGGACGCGGCGCTGGGAGCGGACGGCCTGCTGAACGACCTCTGGCCGCACGTCCACCGGGAGTCCTTCCCGGACTGGTCGCGCACGTTCATGGCGCACGCCGCCAGGGCGACGGCGATCCGTGAGTACACCGCGCACGTGGTTCCGGGCCTTCTCCAGACGGAGGCGTACGCGCACACCCTGCTGGGGGTCGACCCCGCGCTCAAGGACGAAGTCCAGTTACGGGAACGCCTGACCGCCCGACTGGAGCGCCAAGAGCGGCTTTCCGCCCCGGATCGGCCAGAGCTTCTGGTGATCCTCGACGAGTCGGTGCTGCGGCGGCCAATCGGCGAGCCGGAGGTGATGCGAGCGCAGCTGACCCGTCTGCTGCGCGAAGCTACCAAACCGCACATCACGGTCCTGGTACTCCCCTTCGACCACGGCGCGCACGGCATGCTCGGCGGGTCGCTGACCCTCCTGACGCTACCTAACGGCTCTGAAGTCGCCTACACAGAAGGCGCGTACGACGGTCAGCTATTCGAGGAAAACGAAGACGTCAAACGCTTCGCACTGACCTACGATCGGCTCCGGGAGGCCGCTCTGCCACCGCGCAGGTCCCTCAGCCTGATCCAAACCGCCTTGGAGGACGATTACCGTGACCTCGCTCTCCCTTCCCGGCACGCGCGACGCCGCCTGGCGAAAGAGCAGTTACAGCAACCAGGCGGGCGGCAACTGCATCGAGGTCGCGGACGGCATCCCCGGCCACGTCCCGGTCCGTGACAGCAAGAACCCGCACGGCCCTGCCCTCACCTTCACCGACCCCGCGTGGGCGGACTTCGTCGCCACCCTCAAGTCCCCGCGACGGGGCTGACCCGACCGGGGCCCGGTGGCCCCGGGGCCGGTGGGCCGACGGGCGTCAACGTCCCTCCGGGGCCCGGTTCGCCAGGGGGCGGTGGGGCACGGGATCCCCCAAAGAACCTGGGGGAAAGAACCTTCCCGCCCTCCCTCCCCTCCCGCGTCACCCGGACGGGTGACCGGCTTGCAGGGGTGGGGAGTTGGCGGTTACGTTCCCCGCAACAACCGCAGACATATGACGGCCCCCGCCGGGACGGCAATCCCGAACGAGGGCCTCACCGCTCAGGAAGACGAGACCTTCCCGATGGCTGATCGGCAGTCTAACGCGCCCCTGCGCGCCCCCGCCGGAGCTCCGAGTTCCGGGGTGATCCACGTCCGCACCCGGCTCGACGCCGACTTCACGGTGATCTCGAACCGCCTCGCTCAGCGCACGGGAAGCGCCGTCACGGTCGGCGTCGCGGCGTACATCCTGTCCCTGCCGGACGGGGTGCGGATCCGCATCGAGGACCTGTGCGCGCACTTCACCGAGGGCGAGATCCTGATCGCCCGCGCGCTGCGGGAGCTGGAGGCGGACGGCTACCTGGAACGGCTCGTCGGACGCGGCGGCGACGGCCGGCTGCACACACGCACCCTGTTCCACGACGTGCCACCGCGCGGCGCCGGGCCCGAGCCCGACCCGCCGCCACAGCCACCACAGCCACCACAGCCACCACGACCGTCGCGCCCCCGCCGGACCGCGCCGATACCGGGCCCGGCACCGGAGGGTCCGGCACCAACCGCTCCCGCCCCCGCCCCGGAAGCCGCCGCCCCTGCGCCGGGCCCGGCCCACGAACCGCACCCCGGCCCGGCCCACGAACCGGACCCCGGCCCGGACCCCCGCGCCGCGTCGCTCCTCGCGGCGCTGCGTCTCGCCGACCCCCGGCTGATCCTGTCCCGCCGCGAGGTGGAGTCGCTCGCCCCGGCCGTCGCCGAGTGGCTCGCCCACGGCGTCGCCCCCGAGGACCTCACCGCCCACCTCACGGACCGCCTCCCGGCCCCGCTCCGCGCCCGCCCGGCCCGGATCCTCGCCTACCGCCTGCGCGAACTCCCGCCGCCCCTGCCCGCCACCTCTCCCCCGGCCGGCCCCGGCACCCCCGTCCTCCCCTGGCAGACCTGCGACGGCTGCGAGCGCGCCGTCCGCGCCCCGTACCCGGGCGCCCGCTGCCGCGACTGCCCGCCGGGAGCGGAGGAGTCCGCGCGGGTGCTGGAGGCGGCATGCTGAGCAGCGCGTGTGCCGTCGCGAGCCGTCGGGGAGGCTGGTTGTGCGACGCTGGGCCCGTCGGTGCCAGGAAGAGGTGGAACATGATCGACAGGTTCACGGACGGGTTGCTGACCCCGATCGAGACGTCCTCCTACCTTCAGATCCCCGTTTCCACGCTCAGCTCGTGGCTCAAGGGCACGGCCGCCGGCGCGCCCCTCGTGCACCAGGTCGAGCCGGTACGCAGGAACCAGCCCTCGGTGCCCTTCATCGCGGTCGCCGAGGCCCATGTACTGCGTTCGCTCCGCACCCACGGCCTGCGGATGAGCGAGATCAAGGAAGCCGCGGCGGCTGTCCGGGAGGCCTTCGGCACGCCGTACGGCCTCGTCTCCAAACGCATCGCCACCGATGGCGTCGACATCTTCGTGGAGCACGGCCTCGGGGACCTCCGCCGGGCCCGTGACGGCCAGGCGCCCATCCACGAGGTCGTCTCCGACTACCTGCGCTATCTGTCCTGGGACGCGGACGACGCCTTCCCCACGAGCCTGCGCCTTCGCCAGTACCCGGACTCCGTACCAGTCGTCATCGACCCCCGGTTCGGCCGGGGCCTCCCGGTCATCGAGGCCAACCGCGTCCCGGTCGGAGCCGTCACCGATCTGTGGGAGGCGGGCGAGACCGTGGAGGACATCGCCTATGAGTACGACATGACCCCGGAGCAGGTCGCCGCCCTGTGCGACGCCGTGGTGCACTTTGCCGCCTGAGTTCTTCCTCGACCGCAATCTCGGGCGCCGGGTCGCCGAGGAACTGAGGGCGCGCGGCTGGACGATCCACTGCATCGCGGACGTCTTCGACTCTGACGCCCAGGACGTCCCCGACGCCGACTGGATCATGTACGGCCTGGAGCGGTCCTGGGTCCCCCTGTCCAAGGACGGCAGGATCAAGACGCGCGACCGGGAAATCCAGCCCGTCCGCGAGCGCTCGGCAGTGCTCTTCTACCTGGACAACCAGCAGCTCCGGACCCTCGCCATGGTCGAACGCCTCCATGACCGGCGAGATGCCATCCACGCGGCTGTCGCACGTGGCGGCCCCGCCGCGCACGCCGTTCGCCAGGACCGCATCGATCGCACCTGGCCCTGAGGCCGCGCTCCGACCAGGGCAGACGCGGGGCCTCGCCTCCAGGAGACAACTTCCGCTGTACGTAGGGTTGTCGGGCCGCAGCAGAACCGCCCCACCCCGCCCCGCGGATGAATCACCGACGTCCAGAGCCAGGAGCGCCCCGCCCCCTCCGCGCCCGTGGGAGCGGAGGGTCCTGACACCGCGTCCGCGAGGCGGTGGCGGGCAAGCGGCCGTGGTGGGACTCGTGGTGCTTGTCAGAGGGCGAGCAGGGCACGGCCTGCGTACGTCGGGTCGGCGAGGGGTCTCAGGGCGAGGCGGACCAGGGCGAGCGGGTTGTCGTCACCGGCGATGCGGTTGACGCTGAGCTCGCCGCAGGTGGCGCACTGGTGGATGATCATCCACTCCCCGTCGCTGCGGACGGACATGCCCAGCGCCTCCATCCGGCCACGGCAGTCCGCGTCACGGTCGCCCGGGACCTTCCGGTCGACGTGCAGGCTGGCCAGGCAGTTGGGGCAGTGGTTCCGGTGCGCGGTGCCGGGCGCGTCCAGGGACACGTCGAGCCGGCAGGAGGCGCACCGGAAGTCATTGGCCCGGTGGCCCCCCTGGGTGTGCAGTACGTCCTTGTGCCGTTGCGCCCGGCGTCGGCCGCGACCGCTGCGGTTGTGGCGTGACATGGCGGTGCTCCTTTCCTGAACGGGCGGTCAGAGGGTTCCGAACGCTTCGAGCGGGAAAGGTGGTTGGGCCAGTGGGCGGACCGCCATGCGCATCAGGACGAGCTGGTTGTCGTCCGCGCGGACCGGGGTCGAGGTGAGTTCGTCGCAGCGCACGCAGCGGTGGATCACCATCCAGTCACCGGTGCGGAGCACGGCGACGGCGATCGGGGTCATCCGGCCCTCACAGGCGCTCGGACCGCCCTCGACGCGGTCGACGACATGCCGGGAGTGCAGGCAGGACGGGCAGTGGTCGCGCTGGGCGCCGTCGGCGGCGTACGCGGACACGGTCAGTCCGCACCACGCGCAGGCGAAAGTGCCGAGGTCGAGAATGTCGTTGTTGGGGGTGGTGTGGCTGGACACCCGGGTGCTCCTTGCTGGAAACGGTTCACGACAGCAAGAGCAGGCCGAGTGGCCTCGTCAGACGGCAGCCCGAGAACGCCTCAGAACGGCGGACAGGCGGATCGGAGCACCGGAGAACACGTCCGGCAGCCGCCCGGAAAAGCGGGCAGCCAAAGGCAGCGGACGGTTACGCGGTACGGCGAGGCGCACTCGGCGCGGGCCGGGACATAAACACACCCTTTTCCAGGACTCTCAGGCCCAGGACGAATCGAGAACGAGTAAGGCCTTTGCAGGTTAACAAGTCGCCTTCCGGGGGTGTCAACGCATTAAACGACGCCGCCGTTCGAGGCGCCCGCTCAGTGGGCCGAGGACAGGGACTACACCCTCGGCGCGTTCCCCTGGTCTTCACCGACCGCCCGCTCGTCGCCCTGGTCCACTTGCGCGTCAGGAGCCTGGACGGACGACACCCACGCACCCGCCCTCGAACGATCGGCACGATGCCCCCGGCCGGCCGTCACGCGTCGAACCAGCGGTCCCGTTCCAGTTCCGCCGTGCGGGAGGCGTCCTCCAGGAGGGCGGCGACCTCGAAGCGGCGGGGCCACTGGCCGGCGGCCCAGGCGAGGCCGGCGGCGACGCCCTCGAAGGTGGCGGCGTGGATGGTGCCGTCAGAGGTGCGGCGCCAGTCCAACTCGACGTCGCCGACGCGGAGTTCGTCGTGCTCGACGTAGGTCACGGGGGTGGCCGGGCCCAGCAGGGTGCGGACGGAGGCCGGGACCTCGTGCTCCTCACCCTCGGTGGTCACCTCCGCCGTGACCGCCTCGCTCAGGCGCCGGACCTGGAGGAGCTCCGCCAGGTCCGCCGCGCGGGACGGGGCGACCGGGAGCAGGGGCAGACCGGCGGCGAGGGGCAGCAGGTCGGGGGTGTCGGCCACCACCGCGTCGGCCGCGTCGACCACGACCGGTTCGCCGTCGACGACCGCGCGCAGCTCGTCCGGGAGGGTCACCTGCTCCGGGTCCAGCTCGGCCAGGGCCGTGTAGAGGGCGTGCAGTTGGGCGGCGCGGACCGGGCGGTCCGGGTCGGCCAGCCGGGAGAGGAGTTCCGCCGCGCCGCCGGGTTCGTCCAGCAGGGCCGCGGCCGAGGTGCGCACCCCGAGGGCGTGCAGGACCTGGGCGTCCTCGAATCCGGTGGTGTCGGCCGCCTCGTACAGGCCGTCCAGCAGCGGGTCCGCGCCCGCCGCGCGCAGGCCGGCCGGGCGGCGGCCGTCCAGGACGGGGTGGTCGCGCAGCCACCAGGCCGTGTAGGGGCGGACGGACTCGGTGGTGCCGTCCGGGAGGAGGACGCGCACGGGCTGGGTCAGCGCGTCCCGCAGCGGCTGCCGCGCCAGCAGGGCGAGGGCCTGCGGCCAGCGGTCGTCGTCCACGAGGTCCAGGTCGCGGACGGCGACGATCTCGGTGGCGACCGGCGGGAGCGGGCTCTCGGGCAGCCGGTCGAGAGCGTCCTCGCACCAGACGTCGACCGCGTCCAGCAGTCCCACGTCGTCCGGTTCGGCGAAGTCGCCCTCGCGGGGCTCCAGTTCGTCCGGGTCGAGGACGACGTCGGTGGCGCGGACGAGGGTGAAGCCGGCGAGCACCCCGCAGGCGGCGAGGGGCTGTTCGCCCCAGCGCTCGGCCAGTTCGGCGTCGCAGAGGGCGAGTTCGTCCTCGCGCATCACGGCGGCGAACGCGCTGCCGGGCAGCACCAGTTCACCTGCCGGGGCCAGTTCGCCGTCCTCGTCGGGGAGGGCGAGGGCGCCGAGCCAGGGCTCGTCGCCGGGCTCCAGCTCCGCGTCCCGGACGAGGGCGAGGACCGTCTCCGCCAGCTCCTCCGCGTCCAGCGTGTCCGCGTCCTCGTCCCAGATCTCGCCCTCGTCCAGCGAGGCGGCGACGGCTGCCCGGACCTGGGGGGTGGTCAGGACGGCGCGGGGCGTGGCGGGGAGGGCGCCGAGCTTCTCCAGGAGGGGGTGGGCGGCGTCGGGGTGGACGACCTTCAGGCCGAGCCGGGCCAGGTCCGCCGGGGTGTCGGCGAGGGGGAGGAGGGTCTGGCGCGGGCCGATGGTGGTGCGGCCGTCGGCGAGGGGGACGGGCAGACCGGTCAGGCGGTCGGGGTCGGTGCCCGCGAGGCTGTCGTACAGCCGGCGCCACCAGTCGGGGGCGCGCTCGAGGCCGGCGAGCCGGTCGATCGCCTCCGTCAGCGGGACGCGGGCGACACCGAGGGTGCGCAGCTCGACGCGGCGCTCCAGACCGGCGGGCAGCAGGCTCGGCAGCACCTCGGCGAGCACTCGCACGGTCTCGGCGCCCGCGCCCTCCAGCACCTCCGCCTCGACGGGGCGCAGCGCGGGCGGGGCGTCGCGGCCGGGCAGACCGGTGGTGTCCGAATCGGATTCGGGGGCGAGGTCGGGGTCGGGATCGAGGTCGGCCGGCGGGGTCGCGGGGAGGGCGGGCTCCAGGAACGCGGTGCGCGGGAGCCGGTTCAGGATCGCGGCGCGCAGCGCGCCGTCGAGCGCGCCCTTGCCGAGCGGGCCGGGCACCAGGTCGATCGTGCCGGTCGTCACCGGCCGCCAGGCGGCGAGGAGTTCGGCGTACGCGTCGGCCGCCCGCGCCACGAGGAAGTCGGTCAGCGGACCGGGCGCGGGGTGCCGGCGGGTCGGGTCCAGCGGCAGGCTGGCGATCAACAGGGCGGGCACGCCCAGGGGTTCGTCGGTGGGCGTGGGCGCGTGGACGACGGGCGCGGTGTCGGGACGGGCGGGCGCGCCGTCCGCGTCGACGGGCACGGCCCAGGTGACGGACCAGTGCGGACGCAGACGTTCCTCGACGGGCCGGTCCGCGAGGAGGGCGGGCTCGACGGGCCCGCCGCGGTGGACGACGCGCCAGCGGCGGGCGTCGGCGCGGGCGCTGTCCTCGATGCGGACGTACGGGCCGCCGTGGCCCTCGGGCGCGCCGTAAACCCCGGGCGCGCCGCGGTCGTCCGGGGTGGGCCGGTCGTCGGGGACGCGGCGGATCTCGCGGACGCCGTCGGGGGTCTCGACGACGATCTCGGCGAGGCCGGGGAGGGTGAGCAGCAGCGCGTCGTCGATCCCGGCGAGCAGGCGCTCGACGAGGTCGACGGCGGCGCCGTCGCGCAGCGGGAGCACCACGACGGTGTCGTAGCCGGCGGGCGCGGAGCCCTCGGCGGGCAGCGGGAGACGGAGCAGGGGGACGTGGCCGTCGCGGCGGCGGAGTTCGTCGCCGAGGCCGGGGCTGCCCTGGGCCGTCTGCCGGGCCAGTTCCCGGGCCTCGGGAAGCGACCAGCGGACGCCGCCGTGGCGGCCGACGAGGGCGGGTTCGTCGCTGACGGCGAGGACGGCGGCGAAGCCGACGCCGAAGCGGCCGACGGCGGTCGTCGCGTCGGCGGCCTCGCGTTTGGCGCTGGCGCGCAGGGTGCTGAGGGACTCGACGCCGGCCGCGTCGAGGGGGGCGCCGGTGTTGGCGGCGGCCAGGACGGTGGGGTCGTCGCCGCTGCCGGGGCGGAGGGTGAGGCGGAGGCGGCCGGGGACGCGGGCGCGGGCGGCGGCGTCGGCCGCGTTCTGGGCGAGTTCGACGACGAGGCGGTCGCGGTAGCCGCCGAGGGCGAGGTCCTCCTCGGCGTTGGCGTCCTCACGGAAGCGGGCGGGGCTCGCGGACCAGGAGTCGAGCACCCCGCGCCGCAGCCGCGCCGTTCCGAACGGGTCGGCCCCTTCGGTCGTGTGGACGCTCACGCTGCGACTCCGCTCTGCTGTGCGTTTCGGCTGGCCGGGTGGGGCGGGTGTGCCTGTGGCGAAGGTACCGCGTCCTGCCGACGCCGCGCCCCGCCGCCCACCCTTTCCGCCCTCGCGGGCCCGGGCCGGGCCCGGCCGCCCGCCTTCCCGGACCGGGCCAAGGCCGGCTGCCCAGCCCCGCCGGCGATCGAGGCGCGAACCCGGCCCGCGGACCGGCGGTCGCGGCACGGCCTACGGCCGTGTCCTCAAACGCCGGACGGGCTGAGAAGACATGCGCTCCACGCCAAGCCCGACCACAACGGCCGCCCGCACGGACGGCAAGCACGCACACCCGCCACCGACCCCTCCCGCCGGCGAACGAGGCGCGAACCCGGCCCCGGGCCGGCGGTCGCAGCACGGCCTACGGCCGTGTCCTCACACGCCGGACGGGCTGAAAGGCGCGCTCTCCACCGCAGCCCGGACAGGCTGAAAAGCGCTCCCCCGGGCTAGGAGTGGCCCAGGTCTGCCGAGGCCTCGTCCGTGTCCGAGGACACGGAACCCCCGTCCCGCGCCGGCCGCAACGGAAACGCGTCCGCCGTCACCGAGTCCAGCACCGGCGCCGACGGCACCGGCGGCTTCGGCATGATTGCCGCCTCGGAGTGCCCGCCGCACCCGTACGCGAGGGACACCACCCGCCCGTCCGCCGGGGAGAACTCGTTCGCGCAGACACCGAACGCCTGGCCCAGCGAGCCCCCCACCGGCATCAGGAACGCGCAGGTCATACAGGACGCCGGGGCCGCCTGGGCCATCGGCGTCTTCGCGCCGAACGCCTCCTCCCAGCGGTCCGCCGCCGCGTGCAGGCCGTACCGGGACAGGACGCGGGGGCGGGCCATGCCCATTTCCTCCGCGAGCGCCGCGATCTGGCCGCGCCCGGTGCCGTCGGCTCCCGCCGACACCGCATCCGCCCGGTCCGTCAGCTCCGCGTCCTCCGCGTCGACCCGCTCCGCGAGCTCGTGGGAGGGCGCGCCGGGCGCCAGGGCCGAGTTCGGCGGGACCTCGTCCTCGCCCGTGTAGCCCGGCTCCAGCCGCAGGTCGTCCGCCTCGGTGGGCAGCAGGTCCCCGGGGCCCATGTCCCCGGGCCGCAGCCGCTCGCTCCACGGCACCCATTCCGGTGCGAGGAGCGCGTCGGGGCCGGGCAGCAGGACGGTCTCGTCCAGGGTGACGACCTTGGCGCGGGACGCGCGGGCGACCGTGACGGCCCAGCGCCAGCCCCGGTAGCCCGGTTCCTTGCACTCGAAGAGATGCGTGACGACCCGGTCCCCCTCGGAGACGAGGCCCACATGCTCACCGACCACCCCGGGCGCCGCGGTCTCCTCCGCCGCCTCCCGGGCGAGGTCTACCGCCTCGGCGCACAGACGGTCAGGGGTACGGCTTCGCGTCGTCGCAGCACTCACAGGTCTCGCTTCTCTCCTACGCCGTCTCACGGGTGCGCGCGCCGGCACGGGAGGTACGGGGCGGTGGGCGGAGCGGACCTGGGGGCCGCATCGACGTCCACGCGCCCGGACCGATCAGTTTCCGGGCACACCTGACGTCATCCATTCTGCGGGATGCCGAAGAGGCGCGCGGCCGAGAACAACCGCCGGTGGCGCGCTGTGCACGCTACCCCCTTCACCGCTCCCCGCCCACATGCCCGTCCCAACACGAGCCGAACCGGTACCCCGCGCACGGCTTCCCGCACCCCGCCCCGGACCCCGGACGCACCCCGCCCCGGACCCCGGACGCACCCCGCCCCGGACCCGGGACGCGCCCCGCGCCGGACCCCGAAAGGGCACCCGCCCGGCGGCGAACACGCGGCGGACATACGGCGGACCCGCGGCGAACACGCCGGGGCCGGGAACACGATCACGGTTCGGGGCGGCGGTCGTTGGGGCACTATGACGAGGTGGCAGCCGCGAGGTCGTCCGACGACTTGCCCGGGCCGCTCCGTCGAGCGGGCCGGGCGACAGGGCGTGCCCTGCACCGTCCGTTCACCGGCACCGCCCGCGGCATCCGCAGGGCGACGCACGCGCACGGCGCGGGCGAGTCGGGTCTCGGCAAACTGATCGAGCTGCACGCGGTCAACGGCGCGGGCGACGTGATGATCACGGTCGCCCTCGCCTCCACGGTCTTCTTCTCCGTCCCGACGGACGAGGCGCGCGGCCGGGTCGCGCTCTACCTCGCCGTGACCCTCGCGCCCTTCGCCCTGCTCGCCCCGGTGATCGGCCCCCTCCTGGACCGCATCCCGCACGGCCGGCGCGCGGCGATGGCCGGGGCGATGCTCGCCCGGGCCCTGCTCGCCGTCCTGCTCTCGGGCGCGGTCGCCACCGGCGGCCTGGAGCTGTATCCGGCGGCGCTCGGCGTGCTGGTGTCCTCCAAGGCGTACGGAGTGGTGCGCAGCGCCGTGGTGCCACGGCTGCTGCCACCGAAGATCTCCCTGGTCAAGGCGAACTCCCGGGTCACCCTCGCGGGTCTGCTGGCGACCGGGATCGCAGCGCCGGCCGGGGTCGGTCTCCAGATGATCGGACCCGAGTGGCCGTTGTACGGGGCGTGCGTGCTCTTCGTGCTCGGCACCTACTGGGCCTTCACGATGCCGCCGAAGGTCGACTCGGCGAAGGGCGAGCGCAAGGCGCACATGCTCACGCACGGCGAGAAGAAGCCGAGCCTGCGGACCGTCGGCCCCTCGGTGCTGCACGGCCTCCAGGCGAACGCGGCCCACCGCGCCCTCTCCGGCTTCCTGATCTTCTTCCTGGCGTTCCTGCTGCGCGAGCACCCGCTGCCGGGCCAGTCGGCGGCGGTGTCGCTCGGGATCGTGGGCGTGGCGGCCGGGGTGGGCAACGCGGTGGGCACGGCGGTGGGCGCCTGGCTCAGAGCCCGCGCCCCGGAGGTGATCATCGCGACGATGCTCTCCCTGGTGCTGACGGCGGCGATCCTCACGGCGGTCTTCTTCGGCACGGGCATGGTCGCGGTCCTCGGCGCGACGGCGGGCTTCTCGCAGGCACTGTCCAAGCTGTCCCTGGACGCGCTGATCCAGCGTGACGTGCCGGAGCAGGTCCGCACCTCGGCGTTCGCCCGCTCCGAGACCCTGCTCCAGATGTCCTGGGTGGTGGGCGGGGCGATCGGCATCGCGCTGCCGCTCAACGGCTCGCTGGGCATGTCGGTGGCGGCGGGCATCGTGGGCGCCGGGGCCCTCGCGGCGGGCCGCGGCCTGCTCTCGGCCTCCCGCCGCAGCACCCAGCCCGGCCGCGCCCGGGTCGCCTGACGCGCCCGTGCTGCCTGACGCGCCCGGGTCGCCTGAGAGGGCCGCGCGGGACCGGCTCAGCCCTACGTCTGGCCGCAGCCGCCCGCCACAGCCCCCCGTACGCCCGCCGCAGCCGCCCGTACGCCCCCACGGGGCAAACGTGCCGCCGCGCCGTACCCCCGCGACGCGGGGACCACCGGGCCCGATAGCCTTCGGAGCATGACCGTTGCGTTCTTCTCCGGCAAGCGCCGCCGGGCCGTCGCCGCTCTCGGCGTCGTGTCCGCCGGGCTCCTCGTCCTCTCCGCCTGCGACAAGCCGACCCCGCTCGCCACCGTGACGGTCGGTTCGGACTCCGTCAACACCGAGGCCACCTGCTACAACGACGGCAAGGCCCTCAAGGAGTCCGAGGTCCAGGACTGCCTCACCAAGGGCACCCCCACCAAGATCTCCTTCAGCATGGACGACAAGGTCCGCCTGGGCGTGGACCCGGAGATCGCCGACAACGGCTGGACGCTGCTCTTCGGCACGCAGCCGGTCGAGCAGGAGCCGTACAAGAAGACGTACCGGACGATCCCCGGCAACGCGTTCTTCTCCTCGCAGACCGGTGAGCCGACCGACAAGGCCGACGTCAACATCCTGGAGACGCAGGGCAAGAAGGTCATCGGCATCTACCGCTTCCAGTTCGAGAAGAAGGACGCCTGACCCCGCCGTCCCCAAACGGCACGGAGCGGAGGGTGCCCGGGATGCGCGTCCTCGTCGTGACCGCCGTCGAGGCGGAGGCGTCGGCCGTCGCCGGACCGTCCTGCGGCGACGGCCGACCGGGCGCCCTGCCCGGCGGGTACGCGCTGCTGCGCTCCGGCCCGCTGGACGTCCTCGTCGCCGGGGTCGGGCCCGCCGCCGCGGCGGCGGGCACCGCGACCGCGCTGGCCGTCGCCGGGCCCGGGGCCTACGGGCTCGTCGTGTCCGCCGGTATCGGCGGCGGCTTCCCCGGCCGGGCGCCCGTCGCCTCCCTCGTCGTCGCCGACGCGATCGTGGCCGCCGACCTCGGCGCCGAGACCCCCGACGGCTTCACGCCCGTCGACGCCCTCGGCTTCGGCCGCGCCGTCCACCACCCGCCCGCCGCCCTGTCCGCGCGCCTCGCGCGGGAGACGGGCGCCGTCCACGCCCCCGTACTGACCGTGTCGACCGTGACCGGCACCGCCGGGCGGGCCGCCGAGCTCACGGCGCGTCACCCCCGGGCCGCCGCCGAGGCCATGGAGGGCTTCGGCGTCGCGGAGGCGGCCGTCGCGCACGGTCTGCCGGTCTGCGAGATCCGCGCCGTGTCCAACCCCGTCGGCCCGCGCGACCGCGCCGCCTGGCGCATCGGCGACGCCCTCGCGGCACTGGGCGGGGCCTTCGGCCGGCTCGTCCCCGTCCTGCGGGCGCACCCGCCCCCGTCCCGACCGGAGTCGTCATGAGCCTGAAGATCGCCTACTCGCCGTGCCCGAACGACACCTTCGTCTTCGACGCCTGGGCGCACGGCCGCGTCCCCGGCGCCCCGGAGCTGGACGTCACCTTCGCGGACATCGACGTCACCAACGGGATGGCCGAGCGCGGGGAGCTGGACGTCCTCAAGGTGTCGTACGCGGTGCTGCCCTGGGTGCTCGACGACTACGCGCTGCTGCCCTGCGGCGGCGCGCTGGGCCGGGGCTGCGGGCCACTGGTGCTGACGCGCGAGCCCGGCGTCGACCTGACCGGCCGGACGGTCGCGGTGCCGAGCGAGCGCTCGACGGCTTACCTGCTGTTCCGGCTGTGGGCGGCGGACGCGGTCCCGGGCGGGATCGGCGAGGTCGTGGTGATGCCGTTCCACGAGATCATGCCCGCGGTACGAGACGGGAAGGTGGACGCCGGTCTGGTGATCCACGAGGCCCGCTTCACGTACGGGCAGTACGGGCTGCACTCCCTCGCGGACATGGGCGAGCACTGGGAGGCGACGACCGGCCTGCCGATCCCGCTCGGCGCGATCATCGCCAGGCGGTCCCTGGGCGCGGACACCCTGCGGCGCCTGGCGGACGCGGCGCGCGCCTCGGTGCGGATGGCCTGGGACGACCCGGCGGCCTCCCGCCCGTACGTCCTGGAGCACGCGCAGGAGATGGACCCGGCGGTGGCCGACCAGCACATCGGTCTGTACGTCAACGAGTTCACCCACGATCTGGGCGTCGACGGCTACGCGGCCGTGCGGGGCCTGCTCACGCGCGCGGCGGCCGAGGGGCTGGTGCCGCCCCTCAGGCCGGACGCGCTCGCGTTCGTGTGACGGTGCTTCGTGTGTTCGTGTGACGGTGACGTCGGTGTGGTGGTGGCGGACGGGAGCGGAGGTTCTTCCGGGCTCAGACGTCGAGTTGGTCGGCGACCGCCCGCAGCAGGCCGGCGATCTTCTTGCCCTGGGTCTTCTCGGGGTAGCGCCCGCGCTCCAGCATCGGCGTGATGTTCTCCAGGAGCGTGGTCAGGTCCTGCACGATGGACGCCAGTTCGTCCGGCTTGCGGCGCTGGGCCGCGGCGACGGACGGGGTCGGGTCGAGCAGGGTCACGGACAGTGCCTGGTCCCCGCGCTGGCCGGCCACCACGCCGAACTCGACCCGCTGGCCGGGCTTGAGCACGTCGACCCCGGACGGGAGCACGGAGGAGTGGACGAAGACGTCGCCGCCGTCGTCGCGGGAGAGAAAGCCGAAGCCCTTCTCGCTGTTGAACCACTTGACCTTGCCGGTGGGCACGTCTGTCCTCGTCCTCGTACTCGTGGGGCGCCGGTGGCACCGCATGCGGGGCGCCGGAAACCGGCTCTGGATAGCACTACAGCGGGTCGCCCTGACCCGCCAACCCCAAGGCTAATGGTCCAGAGGCTGGTGACAAGACGTCCCCGAACGGTTCCTGCGCGCTGGGGAACTACCCTGGCCGAATGACTGCTACTCCTCCGGCCGCCTCCGCCGACTCCGCCGCCCCGGGCGACGGTCTGGTTCGCGTCGGCGCGATCGTGTTCATCGTCGGCGCGGTGGCCACTCTGGTCACTGTTGCCCCGCTGTTCCTGGGCACCGAGCCGTTCCCGACAGTGGCGTACGCCGTGTCGATGCTGATGGGAGTGGGTTTTCTGATCGCCGGGGCCGGGGTGCTGCGGTCCATCGCGGCGCAGCGGCGTCAGGCCGGATCCGCTCGGTCCTGACCGCGCTCCGGCCGGATTCCGCCCGTCCGTTCGGGCGGTGGGCGCCCGGATCCGGCCGCGGGGCGGGGCCGGACACGCGCCGTCCGCTGCCGGGGCGGGGCCGGTGCGCGGCCGGGCACGCGCCGTCCGCTGCCGGGCCGGGGCCGGGCGGGGGCGTCCGCCTGTGGGCCGCGGGCCCCTCGCGGGTCAGACGGCCGCCGGGCGGCCGACGAGATGCCCCTCCAGCCAGGCCGGGAACGCGGTGAGGTCGGCCAGGACCACGTCCGCGCCCGCCGCGCGCAGCGCCGCCTCGTCGCAGGGCCCGGTGGGCACCGCGACCGAGAGCGCGCCGGCGGCCCGGGCACCGCGCACGTCGCCGATGTGGTCGCCGACGTACACGCTCGCGCCGTGCTCGCGCAGCGCCTCCGCCTTTGCCTCCGCCCACAGCCAGCCGATCGTCTCGTCCGGCTCGATGCCCAGGTGGGCCAGGTGCAGCCTGGCGTTCGGCTCGTGCTTGGCGGTGACGACGACCGCCCGCCCGCCGAGCGCGCGCACCGCCGTGATCGCCTCCCGGGCGCCGGGCATCGCGGGCGTCGGCCCGACCGCGTACTCGGGGTAGATCTCGCGGTAGCGGTCGCCCATCTCCCGCACCCGCTCGTCGGGGAACCAGTGCGCCAGCTCCTGTTCGAGCGGCGGGCCGAGCCGGGTGACGGCCAGGTCGGCGTCGATGAACACCCCGGTCTCGGCCGCAAGGGCCGTGTACGCGGCGTGGATGCCGGGCCGCGAGTCGATCAGCGTCATGTCGAGGTCGAAGCCGACGGTGAACGGCGGCCGGGCGGCGGGCTGCGAGGTCATGGGCCCATTGTGCCGAGGGGGCGGGACGGGCCCGGGGCGGGGGGACGGACCCGAGGGCGGGCCGGGCCCGGGACGGAGGGGCGGGCCCGAGGGCGGGACGGGCCCGAGGGCGGGACGGGCGCGGGGCGGGGGGACGGACCCGAGGGCGGGCCGGGCCCGGGACGGAGGGGCGGGCCCGACCTGCGGGGCCCGTCCCGGGGTCAGCGCACCCGGGTCGCCGTGCGGGCCCGCCACAGCAGGTACAGGGCCGTGGCGACGGCCGCGCCCTTGAGGACCCACGGCCAGGTCCCGGTCAGCACCTCGCGCATGCCGTCCTGCGGGATCGGTTCGCCCCAGCGGCCGTTGACCCGCCCCCAGAGCCAGACCAGCCCGCCCGCCACCGCCGCGCCGGGCAGATAGAGGACGGCGGTCTTCGACTGCCCCGCCGTCAGCCGCCGTGAGCCGTACGCGATGAGCCAGCCGCCCGCGAGCGGCAGCAGGGAACCGAGCACCGCGCCGGTCAGCAGCAGCGCGGCGGCGAGGAGCAGCAGCGGGTTGGCGAGCCGGACCCGGGCCGGGGTCGCCGCCACGACGGGTTCGGCCTCCACCACCTCGGGCGGGCCGGCCCGGCGCAGCACCCGGGGCAGCCGGGCACGCAGCCGTCGGTGGGCGGGGGCCGCCTCCGTCCCGGTCCCGTCCCCGGCGTCCGCGTCCTCGTCGCCGGTACCGGTGCCCGGGGCCCGGTCGTCCTCCTCCGGGGGCGGACGCAGTATCTCGGGCACCTCGATGCCGCCGACGAACCCACCGACCCGTTCCCCGGCGCCGAACGGCCCGGTCTCGGTCCGCCACCAGTCGGGGCGGGCGGCGGCGGGGCCAAGTTCGTCCATGCCCGCGAGGTGGGGCGGCGAGGCGCCGGCCGGCGCGGCGGGCGCGTCCAGCGCGGGCGCCTGCTTGTCGCGGGGGCGGGGCCGGGGGATCCGGAGACGGCCGCGGGGGCGGGTGGGCGGGCCGTCGGGCCCCTCCCCCGCCGGTCCGGGGCCGGCAGGTGCGGATCCGGCGGGGGAGTCCGCCGGGGCGGTCGCGGCCGGGCGTGGCTCCGGGGCGGAGGCGGCGGGTCCCGTGCGGGCGGCGCCGGGGTCCGCGCCGGTGCCGGTCCGGTCCGGCCCCGGGCCCTCCGCTCCCGGGTCCGGCAGCGGCACGCCGGGCGCGGGCCCCGCGTCCCGGTCCCCCGTGGACGCGCCCGAGCCCGTGGACCAGCCCACCGGCGTGGCCGTGGCCGTACCCCGGTCCGTGGCCGTCTCCGCGGCGGAGGCGACCACCTCCGCCGGGGTGCCGAGCCGGCCGAGGATGCGCCGGACCCCGGCCGGGCTGCCGCCGCCGGTCCGGGACCGCTGTTTCTCGATCTCGCCGCGCAGCGAGGTCACCAGCCGCATCCGGTCCCCGGACGGCAACTGGGCCTGCTGGGCCAGGTCGCCGACCCGGCTCAGATAGTCGTAGACGAGCTGATCGCTCTCGATCCCCACGGCCGTCCCCCGCGCTCCCCTGCGTCGCTCACGTCGTTCGCGTCCCTGCCCCGCCGCCGCCACGGCCAGGCCGCACCTCACACCCCGCCGCGTACCGCGGAGCGGGCCGCCCTGCCCCCGACGGTAGCGCTCCAGCGGCTACCGTGGGGCGGATGGGGACGATGCCCGAGGGAAGCGGTGGCAGCGGCGGCGCCACCGGACCGCGCACGCTCGCCGAGGCGCTGCGCGCACGCGCCGACGGGGAGCTGGCGGCGCTGCTGCGCGCCCGGCCCGATCTGCTGAGCCCGGTGCCGAACGACGTCACCCAGCTCGCCACCCGCGCCGGCACCCGGGCCTCCGTGGTCCGCGCCCTGGAGCGCCTGGACCGCTTCACCCTCCAGACGGCCGAGGCGCTCGCGGTCGCCCCCGACCCGGCGCCGTACGCGACGCTGAGCGCCCTGCTCACGGGAGACGAACCGGACCCGGCGATCGAGGCCGCCCTGCCGGGCGCCCTCGCCGAACTGCGCCGCCAGGCCCTGGTCTGGGGCGGGGACGACCGGCTGCGGCTGGTGCGCACCGCCCGTGAACTGCTGGCGCCCTCCCCGACCCGGCCCTCCCCGACCGGTCTCGGGCCGACCGTCTCGGAGGCGACGGCCGGGATGTCCCCGGGCCGCCTCCAGGAGATCGTCGCGGCGGCCGGGCTGCCGCCGACACACGATCCGGTGTCGGCGGTCGCCGCGTTGACGGCCCTCTTCACGGACCGGGAGCGGATGGGGCGGCTGCTGGACACCGCCCCGCCGGAGGCCCTGACGGTCCTGGACCGGCTGGTGTGGGGTCCGCCGTACGGGGAGGTCACGGCCACGCCCGCGCCGCCGGTGCGCTGGCTGCGGGACCGGGGTCTGCTGCTGCCCGCGTCGGCGCGCACGGTGGTGCTGCCCCGGGAGGCGGCGCTGCATCTGCGTGCGGGGCGGGCGCACCGCACGCCGGAGCCGGTGCCGCCGGAGCCCGTGGTGACCGCCGAGCGCCGTCCACAGGTTGTGGACAGCGCGGCCGCCGGGCAGGCGTACACGGCCCTCGCCACCGTCGAGGACCTGCTGAAGGACTGGCACGAGGGCGGCCCGGCGGTGCTGCGTTCGGGCGGGCTCTCCGTCCGCGACCTCAAGCGCACGGCGGTGGCCCTGGACACGAGCGAGCCGTTGGCCGCGTTCTGGCTGGAACTCGCCTACGCGGCCGGGCTGCTGGCCTCCGACGGCGAGGCGGACGAGCGGTACGCGCCGACCCCGGCGTACGACGAGTGGCTGGAGCGCCCGGCGGCGGACCGCTGGGCGGACCTGGCCTCGGCGTGGCTGGCGGGGACGCGCGCCCCGGGGCTGGTCGGCGGCCAGGACGGCAAGGGCCGGGCGCTCTCCGCGCTCGGCCCGGACCTGGACCGCTCGGCGGTCCTGGAGGTCCGGCTGCGGGTCCTCGGGCTGCTCGCCGCCCTCCCGGAGGGGGCCGTTCCGGACCCGGACTCGGTGCGGGAGCGGCTGCGCTGGGAGCGCCCGCTGCGGGGGGACGCGTCGGCCCGGGCGTCGGCGGCGGTGGCTCCGGGACCGGGGGGCGCGCGTGATCTGCGCGACCGGGCGGTGGACTGGACCCTCTCCGAGGCCGAACTGCTGGGCGTGACGGGGCGGGGCGCCCTCTCCGCCCACGCGCGGGCGCTGCTGCCCCCGGAGGCGACCGGCCCGGGCGCGGGCGCGGACCTCCCGGACGCGGGCGAAGTGCCGGGCACGGGCGGGGCCCCGGGAGCGGGCGGGGCCCCGGGCGCGGACCGGACTCCGGAAGCGGGCGCCCCGGGAGCGGGCGCTCCGGGCGCGGACCGGACTCCGGAAGCGGGCGCTCCGCAAGCGGACCGGACTCCCGGCACCGGCCGCACCCCGGAGGACGCCGAGGCCCGCCGGGCCCGGGCCGTCGCCCTCCTCGCCCCGCTTCTCCCCGAGCCGCTGGACCACGTCCTGCTCCAGGCCGACCTCACCGCCGTCGCCCCCGGCCCGCTGGAACGCCCCCTCGCGGAGACCCTGTCCGTCCTCGCCGACGTGGAGTCCAAGGGCGGCGCCACCGTCTACCGCTTCACCCCCGGCTCGGTGCGCCGCGCCCTGGACGCCGGCCGCACCGCGTCCGACCTGCACACCTTCCTCGCGGCCCACTCCCGTACGCCGGTGCCGCAGCCGCTCGGCTATCTGATCGACGACGTGGCCCGGCGCCACGGCCACCTGCGCATCGGCGCGGCGGGCGCCTATGTCCGCTGCGACGACGACACCCTGCTCGGCGAGATCCTGGCGGACCGGCGCGCCCAGTCCCTGGGCCTGCGCCGGCTCGCGCCCACCGTGCTGGCCGCCCAGGCGGACCCCGGCACGCTGCTGGCGGGCCTGCGCGCCATGGGGTACGCGCCGGCGGCCGAGTCGGCGGAGGGCGATGTCCTGATCACCCGCGCACACGCCCGGCGCACCCCGCCACGCACGCCCCCGGCGCCCGTCCCGGACGGCCCGCCGGTCCCGGACCGCACCCTGCTCGGCGCGGCCGTCCGCGCGATCCGGGCGGGCGACCGTGCGGCGACGGTGGAACGCAAGCCCGTCCCGTCCGCCGCCGCGCGCCCCCTCGCCAACGGCGAACTCCCGCGCACCACCGCCGCCGAGACCCTGGCCACGGTCCAGGCGGCGGCCCTCACCGGCTCGGCCCTCTGGATCGGCTACGTCAACGCGGACGGCGCCGCCAGCCAGCGCGTGATCGCCCCGGTGCGGGTGGAGGGCGGCTTCGTGACGGGCTACGACCACACGGCGGAGGAGGTCCGCACCTATCCGCTGCACCGCATCACGGGCGTCGCGGAACTCGCCGACGACTGAGCCCGCGGACGACTGAGCTCGCGGACCAGCCGACAACCGGCCTCGCCGACGACTGGGGACGCCCCGGCCCGGGAGCCGGACGCGCACTCAGGACCCGGAGGCCGGCACGACCTTCTCCGCGCCGATCCGGCGCGCCCGCTGCGTGCCCCACGCGCCGAGCGGGGCCAGCGCCGCGTTGAGCGAGACGCCGTCCTCGGTCAGCGAGTACTCGACCTTCGGCGGGACCTGCCGGTACACCTCGCGGTGGACCAGCCCGTCCTCCTCCATCTCCCGAAGATGCTGGATCAGCATCTTCTCGCTGACGCCCGGCAGTCCCCGGCGCAGCTCGGCGAAACGCCGCGTCCCGAAGGTGTCCAGCTCCCACAGGATCAGCGGCTTCCACTTGCCACTGACCACGTCCATCGCCGCGTCGATCCCGCAGAAGTACGGGCCGGACCGGGTCCGGCCGCCCGGCTTCCCCTGCCCGCCACTCGCCGTCCGCTCCGCCATCCCGGCCCGCCTCCCCGCACCCGTACTCCCCGTACTCACCAGAAGGTAAGTACCCCACCAATTAGTCCGTACTGGTCAACGGTAGCTGCAGCGACCACGATCGGGACAACGGCGGAACAACGCCGCCGCAACCCTGCCGAAGCGAGGAGCCGAGACCATGACCGGAACAGCGCCCGCCACCACACCCGTGACCGTGCTCGGGCTCGGCGCGATGGGTGCCGCCCTCGCCCGCACCCTGGTCGCGGCCGGGCACCCGACCACCGTGTGGAACCGCTCGCCGGGGAAGGCGGAGGCGCTTGTCGCGCTGGGCGCCGAGGCCACCGCCACCCCCGGGGAGGCGGTCCGGGCGAGCCGGCTGGTGATCGTCTGCCTGCTGGACCACGCCTCCGTCCGCGAGGTGCTCGACCCGCTCACCGGCGACCTCACGGGCCGCACCCTGGTCAACGTCACCACCACCTCCCCGGACCAGGCCCGCACCTCGGCCGCCTGGGCCGCCGACGCGGGTATCGACTACCTGGACGGCGGGATCATGGCCGTGCCCGAGATGATCGGCGCCCCCGGCTCCTCGATCCTCTACAGCGGTTCGGCCACCGCCTTCACCGAGCACCGGAAGCTGCTGGACCTCTGGGGCGAGAGCGAGTTCTCCAGCGAGGACGCCGGTCTCGCCTCCCTCTACGACCTCGCGCTGCTCGCCGGGATGTACGTGATGTTCGCCGGCTTCCTCCAGGGCGCGGCCATGGTGGCCCCGGCGGGGATCACCGCGCGCGAGTTCGCCGCCCGGTCCGCGCCGTGGCTGTCCGCGATGACCGGCGGCCTCGCCGAGTACGCGGAGGTGGTCGACGGCGGCGACTACACCGCCCCGGGCCAGCAGAGCCTGCGCTTCTCCGACCTCGGCGACATCCTCGCCGCCGCCGCGGAACAGGGCGTCGGCGACGAGCCGGTCGCCATGGTCCAGCGCCTCATCCGCCGCCAGATCGACGCGGGCCACGGCGACGAGGGCTTCGCCCGCGTCTACGAGAGCATCCGCCGCGGCCCCCGCTGAACCGCGGGGCCGCCCGCCGACGTTCCGCCAGGTCCCGCGACCGGCGTACGGGATAGGGACGCAAGTCAGCGCATCGCTGCGGCCTTCTGGTCCAGCAACCCACCGACGAGCACATCCACATCGGTCCACGGGTTGCTGAGGTGGCCCTTCTCTGCACTGGCTCGCAACGTTCCTGCCCGCGCGCAGGCCCGACCGTGCAACGTGCGCAGCGACTCATAGTCCACATGCTTCCGGTCGGATCGATAGCCACAGACGTCGAGTTGTTCCAGCGCCCGCTGAGCGGCCACCGAAGTGCGGTAGCCGTGGAGATCCTGGAAGTGGAGCAGCAACCAGAGCTCGAAGCAGGGGTTCGACAGGGCCACCTTGATGCCGTGATCCCTTGCCGTGCGCAACGCCGACGCGAGGTCGGGGTGGGGCACGGGTGCCTCCACGTCCATGACACACCACACATCGTCGTAGGCCGCCGAGCGGTCGGCTCGGCTCGTGGGAGCTCGCTTCTTGTGTTTCACTGCGGCCCGGACCAACTCCGTGGGGACCCCGTGCGCCGGGCCGAGTTCGATCTGCACGGGGATTCCCCGGAGGTCGGTCTTCAGACCTCGGAAGTACTGGTCCTCCGTGCACTCCCCCTCGCAATAGATGAGGACCCTACGCAGCTCCGGGCGCCGACTTCTCCCCCGGGTCAGCGACTTTCCCCGCCCCATGGGCCCCTCCGCTCGACAGGTCATTCACCAGACGCTTCAGGAGCGCGTCGTCGAGATACGGCAACGCCCCATAACGACCGGACAAGTACCGTTTCTCGATGTTGTCCTTCGCCGCCCTCGAATCCCTTACGTGGAAGTCTGTGACGGGGAAAAGCCGGGTAGCACAGGTATCGGCGTCCTTCTCGGTGAACCAGATCTGGTCACGGAAGAGTTCGGTTCTGGCATTGCCCCCTAGGAGGGACGCTTCGTGTGTCGTGAACACCAGCTGTGCACCGTTGCGATTGGTCTCGGGATTCTGGAAGAGACCGACAAGCGCATCCGTGAGATACGGATGCAGGCGGGCATCGAGTTCATCGACGCACAGAACACCGCCGTCGCGCAGGGAAACGACAACCGGGCCGAGCATCCCGATCCAGGTCCGGGTCCCACTCGACTCCTCATGGATGTCCAGCCCGAACACCCCTTCATGGGTGCGGTGTTCCACCTGGACACGATGGCGGGGAAACCCTTCCACCCTCCTCAGACGCTTCCCCAGGGCCTTCTCTAGCGCCTCGGTGACCCGCCCCTGCTCCGCCTTCATGTGCTCGTCCTGGTCCCGGACGTGCAACCCTTCGACCCCAAGGTCCGCGAAGCGCAGCAGCTCTGCCAGAGAAGCGGGCATCTGCCGCACCTCCCCATCTGCGGGCCGGCGGAAAAGCTCCACCGTGAAGTCGAGCCGTTCGGCGAAGTCGTTGTCCGTGGCAACTCTGATCCCGTTGCGGAACCACCGGTACAGCACCCCGAGACGTTCATGACCCTGAGCTGCTGCAACGGACAAGTACAGGCTGTTGGGACGCAGGAGTTCCGAGATCGTCTTACGACGCCCGGTGAGCCAGCGACCGAATTTCACTGATGCCGGGCCATCCCCCGTGCGCTCGTAGAGCCGTCGGCGGTTTCCTTCCGGAAAGTAGAAGAGCCACTCCTCGAGCACTTTCTCGTCGTCCACCGTGAAGCCGTACTCGTACCGCGTCCCGTCCACGACGAGATCCATCTCGTAGGTGCTCGGGAAGGCTCCCGGGTCGCTGCGCAGCTGAAACGGTCGGCGGGGCACGCCGCCGCCCGGGTCCCAGCTGCGGAACGATGACAGGACAGCCCACCGCATCCACATCACCGCGCCCAGAGCGTTGGACTTGCCGGATGCGTTGGGGCCGTAGACAGCGGCGACCGGTACTGCGTGGTGCGAGCTTCCGGGCACTGACCGTTCCGCCCGGTCGGGCCGCCGCACACCGTCAGCGATCAAGGACAGAGCCTGCTCGTCCCTCAGTGACGCATGGTTGGTGACACGGAAACGGAGTAGCATCCCGACCCCTCTCTGCGCACTCGGCCATGCTGTTTGTGTGGCGTTATCGTCGGGTCCCGACGATAACGCCACACAAACAGCAAACACCACCCCCTTCACCCGTCCGGGAAGCCTCCCGTGCTCCCGTTCGCTTCCCAGTTCCTCTCCCAGGAGCGGAGCCCCCACCGGGACGCCGGGTGCGGCACACTGGAGGTTTGGCCCGCGCCGAAGGGATGCACGTACGTGAACGGACCCCTGATCGTCCAGAGCGACAAGACCCTCCTCCTGGAGGTCGACCACGAGCTGGCCGACGCCTGCCGTCGCGCCATCGCGCCCTTCGCCGAGCTGGAGCGCGCGCCGGAGCACATCCACACCTACCGGGTGACCCCGCTGGGGCTGTGGAACGCGCGGGCCGCCGGGCACGACGCCGAGCAGGTGGTGGACGCGCTCGTCGAGTACTCCCGCTACCCCGTGCCGCACGCGCTCCTCGTGGACGTCGCCGAGACGATGGCCCGGTACGGGCGGCTCACCCTCTCCAAGCACCCCGTGCACGGGCTGGTCCTCACCACGACCGACCGGCCGGTGCTGGAGGAGATCCTGCGGTCCAAGAAGATCCAGCCGCTGGTCGGCAACCGGATCGACCCGGACACCGTGGCCGTGCACCCCTCCGAGCGCGGGCAGATCAAGCAGACGCTGCTGAAGCTGGGCTGGCCCGCCGAGGACCTGGCCGGGTACGTCGACGGCGAGGCCCACCCCATCGAGCTGGCCGAGGACGGCTGGGCGCTGCGCCCGTACCAGACGCAGGCCGTGGAGGGCTTCTGGCACGGCGGCTCGGGCGTCGTCGTCCTGCCCTGTGGCGCGGGGAAGACCCTGGTGGGCGCGGGGGCGATGGCGCAGGCGAAGGCGACCACGCTGATCCTCGTCACCAACACCGTCTCGGCCCGCCAGTGGAAGCACGAGCTGGTGCGGCGGACCTCGCTGACCGAGGACGAGATCGGCGAGTACAGCGGCACCAGGAAGGAGATCCGCCCGGTCACCATCGCCACCTACCAGGTGCTGACGACCAGGCGGAAGGGCGTCTACCCGCACCTGGAGCTGTTCGACTCCCGCGACTGGGGCCTGATCGTCTACGACGAGGTGCATCTGCTGCCCGCCCCCGTCTTCAAGTTCACCGCCGACCTCCAGGCCCGCCGCCGCCTCGGGCTGACCGCGACCCTGGTGCGCGAGGACGGTCGCGAGTCGGACGTGTTCTCGCTGATCGGGCCGAAGCGCTTCGACGCCCCCTGGAAGGAGATCG
The DNA here is from genome assembly GCF_000377145.1 of Streptomyces sp. CNT372. Lineage (NCBI taxonomy): Bacteria > Bacillati > Actinomycetota > Actinomycetes > Kitasatosporales > Streptomycetaceae > Streptomyces > Streptomyces sp. CNT372. The sequence continues at coordinate 378,717 of NZ_KB897779.1, forward strand.
AGGCGCAGGGCTACATCGCCCCGGCCGACTGCGTCGAGGTCCGGGTCAACCTCACGGACTCGGAGCGGCTCGCGTACGCGACGGCCGAGACGGAGGAGAAGTACCGCTTCTGCGCGACCACCGCGACCAAGCGGAAGGTCGCCGAGCGGCTGGTCCGCAAGCACCGGGGGCAGCAGATCCTGGTCATCGGCCAGTACATCGACCAGCTCGACGAACTCGGCGAGCATCTGGACGCCCCCGTGATCAAGGGCGAGACGCCGAACTCCCAGCGCGAGAAGCTGTTCGACGCCTTCCGCAACGGCGAGATCAGCGTGCTGGTGGTCTCCAAGGTCGCGAACTTCTCGATCGACCTGCCGGAGGCGACCATCGCCATCCAGGTCTCGGGCACCTTCGGCTCCCGCCAGGAGGAGGCCCAGCGCCTCGGCCGGGTGCTGCGCCCGAAGGCGGACGGCCACAAGGCGCACTTCTACTCGGTCGTCGCCCGCGACACCATCGACCAGGACTTCGCGGCGCACCGCCAGCGCTTCCTGGCGGAGCAGGGCTACGCCTACCGGATCGTGGACGCGGACGACCTGCTGTCCGGGGCGGCGGAACCGGAGGGCGAGCAGGCGTAGCGGCGGCGTCGCGGGGTCACGGGGTCGTCGCGTAGCGGGGTCGAGGTGTCACGGCGGCACGGGGGCGCGAGGGCGCGGGGTCACGAGGGCGCAGACTCGCGGGGTCGCGGCCTCGCAGGGCTCAGTCGGCGAGGGCGAGCAGCGGGCCCGTGACCAGCAGGCCGTACTGGAGCCACAGCAGCGTCGCCCGGGTGGTGCGGCTCAGGGTGTCGCGGGAGGCGGCGGCCGCCACGGAGCCGGGGAGCAGGGAGAGCCCGAGTGCCCACAGGGCGGCCAGGGCGAAGCCGCCCGCCGCGCCGTCGCCCGGCTCGTAGGCGTCGGTCAGCATCAGCAGGAAGGTGCCCAGCAGCGCGGGCACGAAGAGGGCGAGCCCGATCAGCGCGGCGACGCGGGTGCCGCCGGTGGAGACCTCTTCGGGGTCGCGGAGCAGGTTCGACGTGGTCATGGGTCCAGCACACCGGACGGCCGGGGCGGGCCCATCCGCACGGGTACTCAGGCACGTACTCATCGGGTCCGCCGCGTACTCACACACACGGCGGGTCCGCTGCGAGGGGGCGGGTCAGCGGCGGCGGACGCCCGCCGCCTCGCCGTATTCGCCCAGGACCGTCACCGAGAACAGGGTCTCGGTGAAGACCTTGACCGCGCGCAGGGCGTTGCCGAGGCGGTGCGGGGCGTGGTGGACGGAGCCGGTGGCCGTGGCACCGCGGCGCGGGGCGGGGCCCGGACCGGCCGGGTTGCCTGGGGTGAAGGTCGCTGTGCTCATGTATCCAGAGTGGACCCGTTCACCCGCTCGGAGCATCGGCCGCGGGGACCGATCACGGGCCCCCGCGCGTACGACTCGCGGCAGAGGCCGTCCCCTTCAAGGAGGACGGACGCCCCTGAGGGCCCCTGACCCGGGATCCGGCGGGGAGGGCCCGGCCGGGCGGGCGGCGCGGAAAGGCGTTCACGGCCGGGAAGGGCGTTCGCGGCCGGGCGGGCGGCGGGGAAAAGCGTTCGCGGCCGGGCGGGCCGCTGGCTAGAATCGCCGGCTTGCCCCGGGTCGTGCCCGGGACCTCCCCGCCTCCCTCGCCGGAGTGCCGCCGCCCGGTTGGAAACCGGCCGGTCCGCCATGTCCTGATCACGCAGCAGCGCCCTTCCGCGGCGGCCCGCTGTGTCCTGTCGAGCCGGAGGCAGCCCCGTGCCCGCGCACGTCCCCGACCCCGCGTCCCCGACCACCGAACCCGGCCACGGCCCCGGCCCCGGCGGGGATTCCGCCGCGCCGGTCCATGACGACCCCCTCGCGCGCGAGCAGGCGCACCTCGCCGCCTCCCGGGCCGCGCTGCGCGCGATGCGCGAGGAGGTCGAAGGACTCGACATCCGGGACGTCACCGCGAACTGGGTCAACGCGGCCGTGCTGGAGTCGCAGATCGAGCAGCGCGTCAAGGCGCTGGCCGACCTCGCGCACACCCCGCTGTTCTTCGGCCGCCTCGACTACCTCCCCACCACCCAGGAGGGCCAGAGCTTCTACATCGGCCGCCGCCATGTCCACGACGCCGACGGCACGCCCATGGTGATCGACTGGCGCGCCCCCGTCTCCCAGCCCTTCTACCGCGCCTCCCGCAAGGACCCGCACGAGGTCGCCCTGCGCCGCCGCTTCGGCTACACCGGGGGCGGGCTGACCGCGTACGAGGACGAGCACCTGACCGACCCGGACGAGGCCGACCGGACCTCCGCCCTCCTCCAGGCCGAGATCGAGCGCCCGCGTGTCGGCCCGATGCGGGACATCGTGGCGACGATCCAGCCCGAGCAGGACGAGATCGTCCGCAGCGGCCTCGCCGGCACGGTGTGCGTGCAGGGCGGGCCCGGCACCGGGAAGACGGCCGTGGGCCTGCACCGGGTCGCGTACCTCCTCTACGCGCACCGGGAGCGGCTGGCGCGCACCGGCACCCTGGTCATCGGACCGAACCGTTCCTTCCTGCACTACATCGAGCAGGTGCTGCCCGCGCTCGGCGAGCTGGAGGTGAGGCAGTCCACGGTGGACGAGCTGGTCGCCCACGTCGAGGTGCGGGGCACCGACACCGCCGAGGCCGCCGTGGTGAAGGGCGACGCCCGGATGGCGGCGGTCCTGCGCCGGGCACTGCGCTCGCACGTCGTGCCGCCCACCGAGCCGGTCGTGGTGGTCCGCGGCTCCCGGCGCTGGCGCGTCCCGGCATACGAACTGGCTGAGATCGTGGAGGAGTTGCTGGCCCGCGACATCCGCTACGGGGCCGCCCGTGAGGCCCTGCCGCAGCGGATCGCGCACGCGGTGCTGGTGCGCATGGAGGAGTCCGGGGAGGCGCCGGACGACCGGGTGCAGGACGCGGTCGCCCGCAACGCGGCGGTGAAGGCGGCGGTCAAGGAGATCTGGCCACCCGTCGACCCGGCGAAGCTGGTGCTGCGGCTGCTGTCGGACGCGGAGTTCCTGGCCACCCACGCGGAGGGCCTCCTCACGCCGGACGAGCAGTCGGCGATCCTGCTGGCCCGGCCGCCGCGCGGCCCGCGCACCGCGAAGTGGTCGCCGGCGGACGCCGTGCTGATCGACGAGGCGACGGACCTGGTGCGGCGCACCCAGTCGCTCGGCCACGTCGTCCTCGACGAGGCGCAGGACCTCTCCCCGATGCAGTACCGGGCGGTGGGCCGCCGGTGCACGACCGGGTCCGCGACGGTCCTGGGCGACCTGGCGCAGGGCACCACCCCGTGGGCGACGGACTCCTGGGCGCAGGCGCTGGCGCACCTCGGCAAGCCGGGGGCGGCGGTCGAGGAGCTGACGGCGGGCTTCCGTGTGCCGCGCGAGGTGATCGCGTACGCCTCGCGGCTGCTGCCGCACATGTCGCCGGGGCTCGCGCCGGTCTCCTCGGTCCGCGAGAACCCCGGTTCCTTCACCGTCCGGGCCCTCGGCCCGGCGGACGGGGCGGAGCCGGACGGGGCGGAGCCGGACGGGGCGGAGCCGGACACGGCCGGGACCGCCCCGCAGCCGGAGCCCGACGCGGCCCGGACCGCCCGGGAGCCGGGGCGGGACGCGGCCGTCGTCGCGGCCTGCGTCGAGTCCCTGGAGCGGGAGGGCTCGATCGGTCTGATCGCGGCGGACGCCCGGATTCCGGCCCTGGCGGCGGCGCTCACCGCCGCGGGCCTGCCGTATCTGGCCCCCGGAGAGGAGACCACGGCCGTCTCCCGGCTGACCCTGGTCCCGGCCTCCCTCGCCAAGGGCCTGGAGTACGACTACGTGGTCCTGGACGAGCCCGCCGCCGTGGTCGCCGGCGAACCGGACCGGCGCACCGGCCTGCGCCGGCTGTACGTGGCCCTGACCCGTGCGGTCTCGGGCCTGGTCGTGGTGCACGCGGAGCCGCTGCCGGACGAGCTGGCCGGCCCCGCGGCCCCCGCCGCCCTGTGAGCCGCGTCTCACCGTGTCAACCGGTCGGGGGGCGCGGTGCGTAGTCGCGTGTGAGTACGACCTGACCAGCAAGGAGACCGCCGTGACCGGAAAGCCCGTGGCCGAAGCACCCCCGGCCGAAGCGCCCCCGGCCGGAGTGACGCGTTGACCGAGGAGGAGTTCGCCGCCTTCTACGCGCACTCCGCCGGGCGCATCACCGGCCAGGTGTACGTCATGACGGGGGACTTCCACGAGGCGCAGGACGTCGTGCAGGAGGCGTTCGTCCGGGCCTGGGACCGCCGCCGGGTCCTGGACCGGGGGCTGGGGCCGGAGGCGTGGGTGCGCACCGTCGCGTGGCGGCTGGCCGTCAGCCGGTGGCGGCGGGCGCGCCGGGGCAGGCTGGCCTGGCTGCGCAGCGGGGCCGGGGGCGCGGTGGCGGAGGGCGTCCCGGACCCGGGGGCGGTGGACGTGGCGTCGGCGCTGCGGCGGCTGCCGCCCCGGCAGCGGCAGTGCGCGGCGCTGTACTACGTCTGCGATCTGCCGGTGGACGCGGTCGCGGCGGAGACCGGCCTCTCGACGGGCACGGTCAAGACCCATCTCGCCCGGGCCCGCGCGGCCCTCGCCACCAGCCTGGACGGCCCGTCCCGTGCCGGTGACCGGGCCCGGGCTCGTGCCGGTGACCTGTCCCGTACTTCCGACCCTGCCCGCCCCGCCCACGCCGTGGAGGACCGTGATGCCTGAAGGGACGACCGGAGGGACGCCCGGGGGGACCCCGGAACGCGCGGACGACCGGGTGGCCGCGCTGCTGCGGGGCGCCGCCGGGGCGGCGTCCTCGCACGCCCGCCCGGCGGGGCTCGGCACCATCGCGGCGGGGGGCCGGCGACGCCGGCGCCGCCGGCTGGCTGTGGCGGCGGGCGCGGGAACGGCCTGCGCGGCGGCGGTCGTCGCGTTCACGGTGGCCGCGCTGTCGGGGCCGCCGCGGGGCGCCGAACTGCCCGCCTCACCGGACGTGGTGCCCACCGCCCCGCCGTCCGGCACCGAACCGACGGGCGGACCGAGCGGGCTGCCGACCGCACCGCCGACAGGCGACGCCTCGGTCTCCGTCCCCCCGGAGTCCCCCGAGGGCTCGGACTTCCCGACGGGCACGGACTTCCCGACGGGCTCGGACACGCCGACGGGCACGGACTTCGCGACAGGCACGGCCACCTCCGGGTCCCCGGGCGCGGGCCCCACGGGCAGCCCGCCCCCGACCGGCGGTGGCCCGCGCACCTCGCCCCCGGCGACGACCACGCCGCCGGGCGGGTGACGGAGGGGGGACGGGCAGCCGGGTGTGACTCCGGTCTCAGGCGTCAACCCCGCGTGGCGCGCCGGGCGTAGGACGGGCGACACACCACCCACGCGAGGAGCCCGCCGATGACGCCACCGACTGCGCCGGCCACGGGACGGCGGCGTCGCCCGGGTGAGGGTGGAGCGCCCGACGGACGCGTGTGCGCCGGGCGAGGGACCGCCGCCACCCGGCCGGCGCTTCGGGGCGGGCGGTGCGGTGGGAGCGCCGAGGCGGCCCCGGACGCGGGGAAGTTGGGGCCGGGTACTGCCCCGGGGGCCCCGAGCCGGGTCCGCGTCCGGGCGGGTGCGGTGGCGCGGGCGGCGTGGCCGGTTCTCGCCGTGCAGGCCGCCGCGGGGGCGCTGCATCTGCTGATGCTCGCGCTGCTGCACCGCCCCGAACGCGGCACGCTGCGGGACCACGTGCTCGCGTGGGACGCCCGGCACTTCCTCACGATCGCGACGGACGGCTACCCGGACGGCTTCACGTACACGCCCGAGGGCGAACTCACCGGCAACGAGCTGGCGTTCTTCCCCCTCTATCCGCTGACGGTCCGGGCGGTGGGCGCGGTCACGGGCACCGCGCCGGAGGCGGCGGCCCTGCTCGCGACACAACTCGCCTTCTTCGCCGCGCTGTTCGCGGTGCACCGGCTGGTGCTCTCGCTGCACGGTCCCCGGACGGCCCTGATCGCGATCGTGCTGCTGGCCGCCGCGCAGCCGATGGGCGTGGTCTTCCTGATGGGTTACAGCGAAGCGCTGCTGCTGGCGCTGGCCGCCGGGGCGCTGCTCGCCTGCCGGCGGGAGGCGTGGCTGACGGCGGGCGCGGCGGCCTGCCTGGCCGGGCTGACCCGGCCGACCGCGGCGGCGGTGACGCTGGCGGTCGCGGTGGCGGCGGTGCAGTTCGTGGTGCGGGAGGGGCGCATCGGGTGGCGCCCGGTGGCCGGGGTCGCGCTGGCGGGGGCGGGGATACCGGCGTATGTGCTGTGGGTGGGCGACCGGCTGGGCCGCTGGGACGGCTGGTTCCGGGTACAGGAGGCGGGCTGGGGGACGCACTGGGACACGGGCGCGCAGTTCGCCGGCTTTCTGCCGGGGGCGCTGGCGCGGGAGACGGGCTGGGTGCCGGTGAGCACGGCGGTGCTCGTCCTGGTGCTGATCCTGCTCACGGTGGCGGCCTGGCGCACGCCGGGGTGGTTGCCGCTGCTGGTGTACGGGACGGGGGTGGTGGTGATCGCGCTGGGGCAGAGCAACTACTACCACTGCAAGCTGCGGATGCTGGTCCCCGCGGTGATCTTCCTGCTGCCCCCGGCCCGGGCGCTGGCCGCGGCGCACCCGCGGACGGCGGGGGTGTGCATGGCCGGGGCGGGGGTGTTCGGGGCGTGGTACGGGGCGTCGATGCTCACGACGTGGCCGTACGCCATCTGACCGGGCCCGGCCGCCCTTTCGACCGGGCCCGCCCCGCGAGCCCCGGCCGCGCGCCCGACCGGGCCCGCCGCTTCGACCCGTCCGGCCTCTGGGACCGGGCCAACCTCTCCAGCCCGTCCGGCGATTGAGGACACGGCCGCAGGCCGTGCCGCGACCACCGGGAGTCGGCGCACCCCGAAGCCGAGCCCCGCCCACGCCTCGAACGCCGGCAAGGCTGGGTAGTCGGGGCCGGCCAACCCCGCAAAGCCGTCCCACCCCCACGCCTCAAACGCCGGCGGGGCCGGGTAGTCGGAAGCAGCCCGACCCACGACCTGCGCCCCGTCCACGCATCGAACGCCGACGGGCCGGGCGGCCCGGGCCGACGGGGCCGGGGGCCCGGGGCCGGCCCGGTCGGGGCCGGGGGACGCGGCCCGCTACGCGTCCAGCGCGTCGCGCCATTCCCGCACCGCGCCCGGCGAGACCGGCGCGTCCCACCCGCCCGGCCTCGCCGCCCCGCCGATGTGGAAGCCCTCGACACCCGCCGCCCGCAGCGCCGGGAGGTGGTCGAGGCGCAGGCCCCCGCCCACCAGCAGCATCGGCTCGTAGCCCGGCTCGCTGCGGTGTGCCGCCTCGGAGAGCAGCGTCGGCAGGCCGTCGTCGACGCCGGCCGCCGAGCCCGCCGTCAGATACGTGTCCAGGCCGGGAACGTCCGCGAGCTGCTTCCGCAGCGTGCCCCGGTCCGCCGCGTGGTCGATCGCGCGGTGGAAGGTCCAGCGGCAGCCCTCCACCGCCGCCGCCAGGCGCTCGACCGCCGCCAGGTCCGGCAGCCCGTGCTCGTCGAGGAACCCGAGGACGAACTCGTCCGCGCCCGCCTCCCGCAGCTCCTCCGCCGTGCGGACCAGGGCCTCGACGGCGGCCTGCCCGCCCGCTGCGAAGCCGTCGGTCCGGCGCAGCATCACCCGCAGGGGGATGTCCACGGCCGCGCGGATGCGCGCGAAGGTCGCCGTGGAGGGGGTGAGGCCGTCGGCCGCCATGTCGGTGACCAGCTCCAGCCGGTCGGCGCCGCCGGCCTGCGCGGCGACCGCGTCCTCCGCGTCGAGAGCGATCACCTCAAGGAGTGCACGGTTGCTCATGGGCCCATTCCTCCGGGACATACGGGGCGGCGGCCGCTTCGGCCCGAGCGGCCGAAGAGGTCAGGAAGAGACGGAGAGGTCTAGTCCAATGTCCAGCCTAATGCCCATCCCGCCCTGAAGCAGCCGCCCGGACCGCACCTGGCCCGTTCCCGCCCCTGGCCCGTTCCCACCCCTGCCCATGACCCCGCCACCGACCGGCACGACAGCCCGGCACCTTGCATCTCGATACCCCCTAGGGGTATACAGTGGTACCAGATACCCCCTAGGGGTACTCTGTCATCAGCGGACACCGACGAAGGAGCGCGGACATGCCGACCGCAGCCGTTCATCCGGCCCCCGGGGAGGCCCAAGAGGTCGAACTCGCCATCGGCGGGATGACCTGTGCCTCCTGCGCGGCCCGGATCGAGAAGAAGCTCAACCGCATGGACGGCGTCGAGGCGACGGTCAACTACGCGACGGAGAAGGCCAGGGTCAGCTTCGCGGGCGAGGTCGCCGTGGCGGACCTGATCGCGACGGTCGAGGCCACCGGCTACACCGCCCACGAGCCCGCCCCCGTGCGCCCGGCGACCCCCGGACACCCCCGAGATCCCGCAGGCCACGCACACGACGCCCACGACCGCGGGACCCCCGCGGAAGGCGACGACCTGCGCCAGCGCCTGATCACCGCCGTGGTGCTGTCCGTCCCGGTGATCGCGATGGCCATGGTCCCCGCGTTCCAGATCGAGTACTGGCAGTGGCTCAGCCTCACCCTGGCGGCCCCCGTGGTCACCTACGCGGCCTGGCCCTTCCACCGCGCCGCCTTCGTGAACGCCCGGCACGGCGCGGCCACCATGGACACCCTCGTCTCGGTGGGCACCTCGGCCGCGTTCCTGTGGTCACTGTGGGCGCTGTTCTTCGGCACCGCGGGCGAGCCGGGCATGACCCACCCCTTCGAGTTCACCATCGCCCGCGGCGACGGCGCGGGGAACATCTACCTGGAGGCCGCCGCCGGCGTCACCGCGTTCATCCTGGCCGGCCGGTACTTCGAGGCCCGGTCCAAGCGCACCGCCGGGGCGGCCCTGCGGGCCCTGCTGGAGCTGGGCGCCAAGGACGTGACCGTGCTGCGCGACGGCCGCCAGGAGACCGTCCCGGTCGGCGAGCTGACGGTCGGGGACCGGTTCCTGGTGCGCCCCGGGGAGAAGATCGCCACCGACGGCACGGTGGTCGAGGGCTCCTCGGCGGTCGACGCGTCCATGCTGACCGGCGAGTCCGTCCCGGTGGAGGTCGCGGTCGGCGACGCCGTCACCGGCGCGACCCTGAACGCGGGCGGCCGCCTGGTCGTCGAGGCGACCCGGGTCGGCGGGGACACCCAGCTCGCCCGGATGGCGCGCATGGTGGAGGACGCGCAGAACGGCAAGGCGGCCGCCCAGCGGCTCGCGGACCGGATCTCGGGCGTCTTCGTGCCGATCGTGATCGCCCTGTCGCTGGCCACCCTCGGCTTCTGGCTGGGCAACGGGGCCGGGCTGACCGCCGCGTTCACCGCCGCCGTCGCCGTGCTGATCATCGCCTGCCCCTGCGCCCTGGGCCTGGCCACCCCGACCGCCCTGATGGTCGGCACCGGGCGCGGCGCGCAGCTCGGCATCCTGATCAAGGGGCCCGAGGTGCTGGAGACCACCCGGTCCGTGGACACCGTCGTCCTCGACAAGACCGGCACCGTCACCACCGGCCGGATGACCCTGCTGGCCGTCCGCACCGCCGAGGGCACGGACGAGGCCGAGGTGCTGCGGCTCGCGGGCGCGCTGGAGCACGCCTCCGAGCACCCCGTCGCCCGGGCCGTCGCCACCGCGGCGGCCGAGCGCACCGGGCCGCTCCCCGGGCCCGAGGACTTCGCGAACGTCCCCGGCCTGGGCGTGCGGGGCGTCGTCGAAGGCCGCGCCGTCCTCGTCGGGCGCGAGCGGCTGCTCCACGAGTGGGCCATGGAACTCCCCGAGGAGCTGGCCGCCGCCCGGGAAGCGGCCGAGGCCGCCGGCCGGACCGCGATCGTCGTGGCCTGGGACGGGGAGGCCCGCGCGGTCCTGGAGGTCGCCGACGCCGTGAAGGAGACCAGCGCCGAGGCCGTCCGCCGGCTGCGCGCCCTGGGGCTCGCGCCCGTACTGCTGACCGGGGACAACCGGGCCGTGGCCGAGAGCGTGGCGGCCGAGGTCGGGATCACCGAGGTGATCGCCGAGGTCATGCCGGAGGACAAGGTGGACGTGGTCCGGCGGCTCCAGGCCGAGGGCCGCAGCGTCGCGATGGTCGGCGACGGGGTGAACGACGCCGCCGCCCTCGCCCAGGCGGACCTCGGACTCGCGATGGGCACGGGCACGGACGCGGCCATCGAGGCGGGCGACCTGACCCTCGTCCGTGGCGACCTGAACGCGGCGCCCGACGCGATCCGCCTCGCCCGGCGCACCCTCTCCACGATCCGGACCAACCTGTTCTGGGCCTTCGCCTACAACGTGGCCGCCCTGCCGCTGGCCGCCGCCGGCCTGCTGAACCCGATGATCGCCGGGGCCGCGATGGCGTTCTCCTCGGTCTTCGTCGTCGGCAACTCGCTGCGGCTGCGGACCTTCAAAGCCCTCTGAGGTACGGGTCCGGCCCCGCCCGAGCCCGGAGCGCCGGGCGGGGCGGGCGGGACGGGCCCGGCGGCACAATGAGCCCATGCCCGCCGCCGCCCCGCCGCCCCCGCACCCCGCCCACGACGACCTCCGCCGCCGCTGGCGCGCGGCCCTGCCCGGCCTCCCGGCGCGGTCGGAGGACAGCCCGGACCCCGACCGCTACGCCGAGGACCTGCTGCGCCGCTGGGCCGAACCCCAGCGGCGCTATCACACGACCGACCACCTGGTGGCCGTGCTGGACCGGATCGACGAACTGGCCGCGTACGCCCGCGATCCGGCCGTGGTCCGGCTCGCGGCCTGGTTCCACGACGCCGTCTATCTGCCCGACCGCTCCGAGAACGAGGAGAGGTCGGCCCGCCTCGCCGAGCGCGCCCTGCCCGAGCTGGGCCTCGACGCGCACCGCACCGCCGAGGTCGCCCGCCTGGTCCGGCTGACCGTCACCCACGACCCGGCCCCGGGCGACGCCGACGGCGAGGTGCTGTGCGACGCGGACCTCGCCGTCCTCGCCGCCGCCCCGCGGACGTACGCGGCCTACGCGGCCGCCGTCCGCGAGGAGTACGCCTTCGTCCCCGAGGAGGCGTTCCGCGACGGCCGGGCGGCGGTCCTGCGGCAGCTCCTGGCCCTGCCCCGGCTGTTCCGTACGCCCCACGGGCAGGAGCGGTGGGAGGGCCCGGCACGGCACAACCTGACCGTGGAGCTGGAGTTGCTGGCCGCATCGTGAGACGGTCCCGGACCACGGAATGACAGGGACGAACGCCGTGTTGGCACCTGTCATGCCCGAGTCCCCGGAACACCTCGACACCACCTCCGGCGAGGGGGCCGCGACCGCCTGCGCCACCGCCGACCTCCCGCGTCCGGCCCCCGGCCACCAGCCAGGCCCCGGCCCGGCCGTCGCCCACCCCGGAACCGCAACCGGAGCGGCGCACCCCGGCGCCGGACCGGACCTCACCAAGGCGTCCCCCGGGCCCGGCGCGGCCACCGCCCCCGCCTCCTCCGCCTCCTCCGCCGCCCCGCGCCGGATGCCCCTCGCCGTCTACATCCTCGGGCTCTCCGTCTTCGCGCTCGGCACCAGCGAGTTCATGCTCTCCGGGCTGCTGCCGCCGATCGCGGCGGACCTGGGCGTCTCCATCCCGCAGGCCGGGCTGCTGATATCCGCCTTCGCGATCGGCATGGTCGTCGGCGCGCCGCTGCTCGCGGTGGCGACCCTGCGGCTGCCCCGCCGCACCACCCTGATCACCCTCATCACCGTCTTCGGCCTGGGTCAGGTCGCGGGCGCGGTGGCCCCGACCTACGAGGTCCTGTTCGCCTCCCGGGTGATCAGCGCGCTCGCCTGCGCCGGGTTCTGGGCCGTCGGCGCGGCCGTCGCCGTGGCCATGGTGCCGGTGACCTCGCGGGCCCGCGCGATGGCCGTGATGATCGGCGGACTGTCGATCGCCAATGTGCTGGGCGTCCCGGCGGGCGCGTTCCTCGGCGAGCACCTCGGCTGGCGCTCGGCGTTCTGGGCGGTGGGCGCGGCCTCGGCCGTCGCGCTCGTCGGCGTCGCCACCCTGATCCCGCGCATCCCGCTCCCCGCCGAGCGGCCCCGGCTCACCCGGGAGCTGGCGATCTACCGGGACCGGCAGGTGTGGCTGGCGGTCACCGTCACCGCGCTCGCCGCGGGCGGCGTCTTCTGCGCGTTCTCCTACCTGGCCCCGCTGCTCACCGACGTCGCCGGACTGGCGGACGGCTGGGTCCCCACGGTGCTGGGCCTCTTCGGTCTGGGCGCGCTCGTCGGCACCACCATCGGCGGCCGGGTGGCCGACGCGCACCTCTTCGGCGTGATGCTGTGGGGCGTCGGCGCCTCCACCGTCCTGCTCGCGGCCCTCGCCCTGCTCGCCTCCCTCCCCGTCGCGGCGGTCGCGCTCTCCTTCCTGCTGGGTGTCTCCGCCTTCTTCACCGCCCCGGCCCTCAACGCCCGCATGTTCAACGTCGCCGGTGCGGCCCCCACCCTCGCGGGCGCGACGACCACCGCCGCCTTCAACCTCGGCAACACCGGCGGCCCCTGGCTCGGCGGCACGGTCATCGACGCGGGCCTCGGCTTCGCCGCCACCGCCTGGGCGGGCGCCGCCATGACGATCACCGCCCTGGCTCTCGTCGCCGTCTCCCTCCGCCTCCACCGGCGGCCCGGGGCGGGTACGGCCGTTCCGGCCTGAGGGCCGCCCGGCGGCCCTTCCGTGCGTGTCCCGGTTCTTGATCACCCGATCGTGGGACGCTGAGGCGAACGCACTCGCGGAGCGATCTCCGGCCCCTACGTTGCGGAGCGTCAGGGCAACCGAGAGAGGAATCCACGATGCCCGCGTCGCTGGTCGAGCCCGAGCTGTGGGAAGCGGAGGATGACATGCCGTCGTGGGACTACCTGCTGAGTACCTGGCAGGAACTGGACGGGCCGGAGGGCTGGCGCGCCGAGATCGGCGAAGGGCAGATCACCTTGGTACCGCCGCCGGACGACGGACACCATCTCATCGCAGCGCGGGTCCACAGGGAACTGATCAGAACACTGCCCAGCGGCTGGGGCGTGTTCCAGAACCTCGGGCTGTTCCTCTACCGCGACGAGCGCCTGTGCATCCCGGATCTCGTCGTCGTGCCCACCGAGGTGCTCGTGGAGCGCGCGAAGAAGAAGGAGAAGGCTCCGCTGCCGGCTGCCGAGGCCGCGCTCGCCGTCGAGATCACCTCACGGGGCAACGCCTCGCACGACCGGCGGGCGAAGCTGCACGCGTATGCGAACGGCGGTGTGCCGCTGTACCTGCTGATCGACCGCTTCGACGACGGCGGGCCGGCCGTCACCCTGTACTCGGAGCCGCACGAGGGCCGGTACCGCACCGGGCTGCGGAAGCCGTTCGGCGAGACCTTCACGCTCCCGGAGCCGTTCGACGGTGAGCTGGAGACCACCGGCTTCGTCTTCTGACCCGTTCCGGCCTCCCAGCGGCCGTGCACGAAGCGGCCCGGCACCGGGCGGCCCGGCACCGGGCGGCGGTCCCGGGCTCAGGCGTGGGGGCGGCCCTTGGGGCGGCGGAGGCCCGCGGCCGTGATGCGGCGGACGAGTTCCTTGGAGCCGATCTCGACCGCGCCCGCGGCCACCGCGTCGGCATAGCGGTGGGAGGGCACGTCGTAGTGGTCGCGCTCGAAGGCGCGCCGGGGGCAGCCGATCGACGCGGCGAAGGCGTGCAGCTCCTCGAAGGAGGCGTCGCTCACCAGGTGGGACCAGAGGCGCCCGTGGCCCGGCCACTCGGGCGGGTCGATGTAGAGCGTCACCGCAGGCCGCCGACCGGGGCGACGACCACACCCGCCTTCTCGCACACCCAGCGCGGATCGGGCCCCAGCTCGGGGTCGACCGCCAGCGCGTGCGGATCGCCCGCGTCGCACACCGGGCAGAGCGGCCAGCGGCCGTAGCGCTCCAGCAGGGCGTCCTGGACGTCCTGGGCGACGAGCCCGGCCACGTACTCCGCACCCTCGGGCCACTGCTCGACCCACCAGCGGCGGTGCGTCACCGCGTCCTCGACCAGGGAGACCACCTCCGCCTCCGCCACATCCCGCGCGGCGAGGTCCGCGAGGACCAGCGCACGGGCCGCGTGCAGGGCCTGCTCCAGCGCGTCGGGGACGGGACCGGGGCCGCCGGATCCGTGGTCGGGGGCGTTCATTTCTCCATTGTCACCCGGTGCCCGGGGGGCTTGACGCGACCCGAAATGTGAAAATACCTTTCATAGGTGACCTATCCAGTGAAGGAAATTTTCAACGGTGAGGCACCGCCCGCGCCTGCGGCCCTGGCGGCGAAGGTGCGCACACTCTCCCCGTCCATGACCCGTTCCATGCAGCGGGTCGCCGAGGCCGTCGCCGACGACCCGGCGGGCTGCGCCGCGCTCACGGTCACCGGACTCGCCGAGCTGACGGGCACGAGCGAGGCGACCGTCGTCCGCACCGCCCGCCTCCTCGGCTACCCGGGCTACCGGGACCTGCGCCTGGCCCTCGCCGGGCTCGCGGCCCACCAGGAGTCCGGCCGCGCCCCCGCCCTCACCACCGACATCGCCGTCGACGACCCGATCGGGGACGTCGTCGCCAAGCTCGCCTACGACGAGCAGCAGACCCTCGCCGACACCGCCGCCGGACTGGACACCGTGCAGCTCGGCGCCGCGGTGGCGGCCGCGTCCACGGCCCGGCGCATCGACATCTACGGCGTGGGCGCCTCCTCCCTCGTCGGCATGGACCTGGCGCAGAAGCTGCTGCGGATCGGCCTGATCGCGCACGCGCACGCCGATCCGCACCTCGCCGTCACCAACGCGGTGCAGCTCCGCTCCGGGGACGTGGCCATCGCGATCACCCACTCCGGCTCGACGGGGGACGTCATCGAGCCGCTGCGGGTGGCGTTCGACCACGGGGCGACGACCATCGCGATCACCGGCCGTCCGGACGGACCGGTCTCGCAGTACGCCGACCACGTCCTGACCACGTCGACGGCCCGCGAGAGCGAGCTGCGGCCGGCCGCGATGTCCTCGCGGACCAGCCAACTCCTCGTCGTGGACTGCCTGTTCATCGGCGTGGCACAGCGGACGTACGAGTCGGCGGCGCCCGCGCTGGCCGCGTCGTACGAGGCACTGGCGCACCGGCACAGCCCGCGCACCACGCGCTGAGCGGCGCTCCCTCGCCCCGGCCCGCGTCCCCGTCCCCGGCCCCCGGGCCCGGCCCAACTCAACACCCGCACCCGCACCCGCACCCGCACGCCGTACGTCCCGAGAAAGCAGAGCCGCTCCCCATGACCTCCACCCACGGTGAACTCCGCGCCCAGCTCGCCACGCTCGCCACCGAGGCGTTCCGCCCCGAGCTGGCCGACATCGACCGGCTCCCGACGGCGGAGATCGCCCGGATCATGAACGGGGAGGACGCCGCCGTCCCGGCGGCCGTCGCCGACCGGCTGCCCGCGATCGCGGCGGCGATCGACGCCACCGCGGAGCGCATGGCGCACGGCGGCCGCCTGGTCTACGCAGGCGCGGGCACGGCGGGCCGGCTCGGCGTCCTGGACGCGAGCGAGTGCCCGCCGACGTTCAACACGGACCCGTCGGCGGTCGTGGGCCTGATCGCGGGCGGCCCGGAGGCCATGGTCACGGCGGTGGAGGGCGCGGAGGACAGCAAGGAGCTGGCCGCGGCCGACCTGGACGGCCTGAAGCTCACGGCGGACGACACGGTCGTCGGCATCTCCGCGTCCGGCCGCACGCCGTACGCGATCGGCGCGGTCGAGCACGCGCGGGGGCTGGGCGCGCTGACGATCGGGCTCTCCTGCAACGCGGGCAGCGCGCTGGGCGCGGCGGCCGAGCACGCGATCGAGGTGGTGACCGGCCCCGAACTCCTCACCGGCTCCACACGGTTGAAGGCGGGGACGGCGCAGAAGCTGGTCCTCAACATGATCTCGACCATCACGATGATCCGGCTGGGCAAGACCTACGGGAACCTGATGGTCGACGTCCGCGCCTCGAACGACAAGCTCCGCGCCCGCTCCCGCCGGATCGTCGCCCTGGCGACGGGCGCGCCGGACGCGGAGATCGAGGCCGCGCTGGAGGCGACCGACGGCGAGGTGAAGAACGCGATTCTGGTGCTGCTGGCCGGGGTGGACGCGGGGGTGGCGGCGGGGCTGCTGGCGGGTACGGGGGGGCACTTGCGCGCGGCGCTGCCGACGGGGCCGGACCGCACCGGCCCCGCCGGGCCCGCCGGGGTTTGACCCACCCCGACGACTCCGGCCACCCCGACCGCTCCGGCCCCGCCCGCGCACCCCGAACCCCCAGGAGGTGCTCGCCGGACACCTCCTGGGGACGGACGGGCCGCAAGCGCGCCCCCGTCACGACACCCGGTCCCGCACCACCACCCGCCCCTTCCGGATCGTCGCCACCCTCGGCGCACGCCTCGCCAGCGCCGAATCATGCGTCACCATCACGAAGGTGAACGCGTGCTCCTCCCAGAGCCCCTCCAGCACGTCCATCACCTCGTCCCGCATCGACTCGTCGAGGTTCCCCGTCGGCTCGTCCGCCAGCAGGACCCCCGGCCGCTTCACCAGCGCCCGCGCGATCGCCACCCGCTGCTGCTGCCCGCCGGACAGCTCCCCCGGCAGATGCCGCAGCCGCTCCCCGAGCCCCACCGAGGCAAGCGCCTCCCCCGCCCGTTCCCGGCGTTCCCGCGCGCCCAGCCGCAGCGGCACCAGCGCGGTCTCGACGTTCTCCTGCGCGGTCAGCGTCGGGATCAGGTTGAAGCCCTGGAACACGAAGCCGATCCTCTCCGCGCGCACCCGCGTCAGCCGCGCCTCCGGCAGCGTCGCCAGGTCGGTCTCGTCGAGCAGCACGCTTCCCTCGCTCGGGCGGTCCAGGCCGCCGAGCATCTGGAGCAGCGTGGACTTGCCCCCGCCCGTGGGCCCCTGGATCACCAGCCGCCCGCCGTCCGGGACGGTCAGGTCGACGCCGTCCAGCGCGTTCACCGTGTCCCTGCCGCGCCGGTAGCGCTTGACCACTCCACTGAGCCGGTACATCTTCAACTCCTGCCGTGCCAAAGGGAACCAAGGAAATACGTGCGCATACGCCGGCCGAACGCCCCGCCGGCGCCGCTCACCCGAGCCGCCGCAACGCGTCCGCCGGCCGCAGCCGGGAGGCCCGCCACCCGCCGAACGCGCCCGCGACGAGTCCTCCGGTGACCGCCAGCGCGACGGCGAGGCCGACCGTGGTGAGCGAGACGGGCGCGGTGAGCGCGACGTCCAGGGCCCGCGACGCGCCCCCGGGGCCGTCACCACCGGGCCCGGCCGTGCGCATCCCGCCACCACCACCGGGACCCCCGCTCCCCAAAGCCCGTGCCCCGCGACCGAGTTCTGCGGTGAGCGTCGGCCCGAACGCGGTGATCAGCCAGGCGCCCGCGAGCCCCGCGGCGATCCCGAGCGCTCCGCCGATCAGCCCGTTGACCAGCGCTTCCCCGGCGACCTGCCGGGTCACACGCCCGCTGCGCCAGCCGAGCGCCTTGAGCGTGCCGAACTCGCGGACGCGGCGGCTCACCGCCGAGGAGGTGAGCAGCCCGGCGACCAGGAACGCCGCTCCGAGGACCAGGTACGACAGCCACTTCCCGACGCCCGAGGCGAGCCCGGCCGCCGTGGACAGGGAGCCCGAGACCGTGTCCGCGAGGTCGGCGGAAGTGGTGACCGTCGTCCCGGGGACGTTCTTCTGCACGGCCTCCTTGACGCCCTCGATCCGCTGCGAGTCGTCGGCGCGGACGTAGACGGTGGTCACCTTGTCCTTGGCGTCGGCCAGGGTCTGCGCCTGCTTCAGGGGGAGGTAGACCTGGGCGGCCGCGTCCCCGCTGTCGGCGGTCGCGATGCCGATGACCTCGAACTTCTCACCGGAAACGGTGAGTTCGCCGCCCACCGCGAGGTCCTTCTCCTTCGCCCACGCGCTGTCGAGGACGACGACCCGCGCGTCCTGCTCGTCCGCGCGGAAGGTCCGGCCGGAGGTGATCTTCGAAGTGGTGAGCGGGCCGAGGTCCTGACGGGTGACGTCGGTGCCGTAGGCGGTGTACGCGTCCACGTCGAAGGCCGCGCCCCCGCCGCGCACGGCCCCGCCGGGTCCGGGCCGGCCCTCGCCCTGCCCGTCCCGCGGCACGGTCTCCACCGCGCCGCGCGTGAACTCGCCGTCCACCTTCATGACCCGGATGCTGAGCCCGCCGACCGCGTCCGCGACCCCGTCCTGCCGGGCCACCTGCGAGACGGTGGACGAGGCGAGCGACTGGAAGCCCTGCACCATGACCATGTCCTGGCTCTGCCGGGCGTCCTCGTCACCCTCCTCCCCCGCGTCGAACCTGAAGCGCGGCGCCCGCACGGCCCCGCCCTCGCCGGGCGGTTCGGCGGCCTTGGTGACGGTCATGTCGGTGCCGAGCCCGTACAGCGACTCCAGCACCCGCTCCTGGGCCCGGTTCATGCCGGTGGAGACCGAGTTGACGACGATGACCAGCGCGATACCGACCGCCAGCCCCGAGGCGACGACCAGCGCCGCCTTCCTTCGACGGCGCAGCTCGCGCCGGAGGTAGGTGAAGAACATGGCGCGACGCTAGGAGCGGGGTGTGATGAACGCTTAAGGCCCGGATGAGAGCCGGATGAGTCTTCGGACCTCCCGGCACTCACCCGCTCACCCCTGAACCGCAAAACAAATTCTGCAAAACTTCTTTTGCAGAACGCGGCATCCGCTCTACGCTCACCCCGTGCCCACCGAACCCCGCCGTCGCGTCCTCGACCCCGCCCGGGACACCGCCGCGCTCAAGGCCCTCACACATCCGCTGCGGATCCGGCTGCTCGGGCTGCTGCGGCAGCACGGACCGGCGACCGCGAGTGAACTGGCCGTACGTACGGACGAGTCGTCCGCGTCGGCCAGCTACCACCTGCGGGTGCTGGCCCGGCACGGCTTCATCACGGAGGCCGAGCACCGGGACGGACGCGAGCGCCGCTGGCAGGCCGCACACGAGCTGACGAGCTGGTCCAACGCGGCGATGACGGACTCCGCCGAGGCCCGCGCCTTCGTGGACGCGGCGCGGGGGGTCCAACTCACCCATCTGGAACGGTCGCTGGCGGCCCACGCCGAGGACGTGGCGACGGGCCGGGCCGGGTCCGCGTGGGTGGAGGCGGCGGGGATCACGGACCTGGTGCTGCGTCTCACGCCCGAGTCGCTCACCGAACTGTCGGAGACCTTCCTGCGCACGGCGCTGGCACTGGCCGCGCGGGACGAGGGTGCCCCGGGCGCGCAACAGGTCGTCCTCGTCACGGCCGGCGTCCCCGTCCTCCCCTCCCCCGGGCCCGGAACCGGACCGGAACCGGGGCCGGGACGGGGGGAGGGGCCGGGGCCCGAACCTGGGCCCGGACCCGAACCCGGCTCAGGGGGGCCCGAACCCGGGCCCGAATCCGCTGTCTCCGCGGAGACGGCCGAATGAACCCCACCACCGCCCGCCGCCGCTTCGCCGCCGTCACCTTCCTCTTCTGGCTGCCCGTCGGCCTCTACATCCCGTCCCAGGTCCTGCTGCTCACCGAGCGCGGCATGGCACTCGCCGCCGTCGCCGGGCTGTTCGCCGTCCACTCGCTGACGGTGTCCGCGCTGGAGCTGCCCACCGGCGGCCTCTCCGACGTCCTCGGCCGCCGGCC
This sequence comes from Streptomyces sp. CNT372, assembly GCF_000377145.1. Classification (NCBI taxonomy): domain Bacteria; kingdom Bacillati; phylum Actinomycetota; class Actinomycetes; order Kitasatosporales; family Streptomycetaceae; genus Streptomyces; species Streptomyces sp. CNT372. The sequence goes on from NZ_KB897779.1 coordinate 398,396, forward strand.
CGTGCTCGCGGTGTCCGGGCTGCTCAACCTCGGCGCGCTTCTGCTCCTCGCGCTCGGCGGCTCCCTGTGGGTACTCGCCTGCGCCATGCTCCTCCTCGGCTCGGGCCGCGCGCTCTCCAGCGGCCCGGCGGAGGCGTGGTACGTGGACACGGTCCAGGCATCCGCCGGACCCGGGGCCGAGCTGCGCACCGGGCTGGCCCGCGCCGGCGCGGCCTCCGCCGCCGCCCTCGCCGCCGGGACCCTCGCGGGCGGCGCGCTGCCGCTGCTGGCCGGGCTGCTCCCGGGCCCCGGGGTGCGGGCGGCGACCTCCGGCCTCGTCCTGCCGCTGTCGGTCCCTGCGCTGCTGGGCTCGCTCGTGTGCGCCGGCTACATCGCGTACGTCCTCACCGCCCTGCCCGAGCCGCCGCGCCCACCCGCGACCGCGCGGTCCGTGCTGCGCGGCGTCCCGACCACCGTCCTCGCGGGGCTGCGACTGGGGACGGGGGACGCCCTCGTCCGCAGGCTCCTGCTGACGGCGGGCGCGACCGGTGCGGCCCTCGCCCCGGTCGAACTCCTCGCCCCGGCCCGCGCGGCCGGCCTGACCGGCGGGGCGGAGTCGGGCGCGGTGCTGTTCGCGCTGATGGCCTGCACGGGCTTCGCCTGCACGGGCCTCGGCAGCCACCTCGCACCGCGCACGGCCCGCCGGGCGGGCGGCAGCGGCGAACGGGCGGTGCTGCTGAGCCTCGCCGTGAGCGCGTCCGGGCTGCTGCTCCTGGGCGTGACGGCCCACCCGGCCCTGGCCGCCCACCCGTTCGCCCTGATCGGGGCCGCGACGGGCTACGCCCTCGTCTACCTCGGCCTCGGCTCGGCGGGCCCGAACGCCAACGAACTCCTCCACCGGCGCGTGGGCGGCTCGGTACGGGCGACGGCCCTGTCCGTCCAGTCCCTCGCCCTCCAACTCACCGGCGCCCTCGCGGGTCTGGCCGCCGGCACCCTCCCGACGGGCCCCCTCCCCTGGCTCCTGGCCGGCGGCGCCCTCCTGACGGCGGCCCTGCTGTGGCTCCGCGGCGCGAACACCACGGCGGGGGCGGTCGATTCGACCCGCCCGCTACCGGACGCGGTTCCCTCGGGCAGGGGGACGGGCACGGGCACGGGGACAACGGCGGGGGCGGGCGTGGTGTGACGCGACACCCGCACCACCCGCCCGCCACCTGCCGGCTCGTCGCTCACCGGTGTCACCGGCGGCACCGGCGCCACCCGCTCTCCGGTCAGTCGGCGGCTTCGGTGGAACCGTCGGCATGGATGAGCAGCCGCATCGCGCCCCCGAAGCGGTCGTCGTGGACCACGGCCACCGCGGGGACACCGGTCTGCTGGGCCCGCTGCTGCAGGATGCCGATGACGACGTCCTGGATGTCGCCGTAGGGGGCGACCACAGGGAGTCCGAGTTCGGCGGGTGGTCGGGAAACCGGACGGTGAACGAGTCCGTGCGGCGGGAGCGCGTCCTCCAGGTCTCCGACCTGGGGTCCATGCCCCCGGGACGGGCCCTGGTGCTCGCCTCCGGCACCAAGCCCGTGCTGGTGGAGACGATTCCGTGGTGGGAGGGGCCGTACGCGCGCGAGGTGCGTGAAGCATGCGTCACATTGACGACTCGACGACGCGGAGGGGCCGTACGCGCGCGAGGTGCGTGCCTCCTTGGCCGCCCACGATCCGGGCACCAAGGGCTGAGGGCCTTGGGGGGCGGGCCCGTTCCCGCCCCGGCGTCCCTCAGCGCCGGCCCGCCCCCGGAGGTCTCCTCACCCCCGCAGCCGCACCCCGTGCCTCACGCGGAGGCGGTCGATCTCCCAGTAGGCAACCGCGGTGACGGACAGCGGGCCGCAGAAGACCGCGAGGATCTGGATCAGGGGCGGGCCCGGGGGCATGCCCGCCGTGACGAGGTTGATCACGGCGAGCTCCCACACCAGGACACCGGTCAGCAGCGCGGGCAGTGCCGCGTGGACCTCGGAGGTGCCGAACGCGGTGCGGACCATCGTCGGGGAGGCGAAGCCGACGAAGCAGAGCATCCACAGCACCGGGTAGAGCAGCGCAAGGGACAGGAACGGCGACCAGGGCTTCCCCCCGAAGTAGTCACCGACCGCCATGACCAGCACGAACGTCACCGGTACCAGGGTGAAGGCCCCGAAGTACCAGAGCACCAGCCGCGCGGGCCGCCGCAGCCGGGACCGCATCCCGGGGCGGGCGGCCGGCGGGGCGAGGCGGAAGAGGAGGACGATGACCAGGGGCGCGGTGAGCAGCAGCAGCCAGGGCGTGATCGCCAGGCGCAGCAGAAACTGGTCCTGGGCCTCGGCCCAGTCCTGGTCCGTGCCGTAGGCGGTCAGGATCAGCAGGGAGGCGGCCAGCGCGATCCACGCTCTGGTCCGCTGCACCTTCCACACCTGTGGATCGTGGATGCGGCGGTGCGGTTCGGAGGGGAACGTCCGCCGCGACCGCGTGCGCGCCGACCGCGCCACCGGGTACGCGAACAGCAGCAGGCCCGGTACGCAGCAGATGAGCAGCGGCAGCAGATAACAGCCGCTGACCCGGGTTCCCGACAGCAGCTCCCGCAGCGTCGGCCACTCGTCCTCGCGGAAGCGGGCCCACAGCGACCTCGGCCCGGTCGGCGGAACATAGGGCGGGGGCACATAGGGCGGCCTGTAGGGCGGGGGCGGAGGCACATGTGGCCCCGGGCCATATGGGGGCGGAACGTGTGGCGGCGGCCCATAGGGCCCGGGGCCATAGGGGTTCCCTCCCGCATAGGGATTCCCGCCTCCATAGGGATTCCCGCCCCCGTAGGGGTTGTTGGGCCCCGGCCTGCCGCCGCCCGGCCCGTACGGATGGTGTCCCCCGGCTGTCACTGCGTGCGCTCCCTTTCCCGCCCGACCTCGCCCCGCCCGCCCGTGCGCGGACGGCGGCCGTCGATCGTCCCAGAGCATTGAACAGCGTCGACGCCGGCGAGGAGGTGGATTTACCGGCGCCACCGTCGCGATCAGGCCGGCGGGCGAAAAAGGCCCGGAACAAGCCCGGTTGACGCCCCCCGAGCACGCACGGGCGACGGAGCCGAGCCGTCCCCGACCCCGGCCCGAGACCCGGGATCCGGGACCCGAGCGCCCCTACTGAGGAATGGGTGGAGGGCTCCAACCCGCCCTCCCACCCTGCTCGTTGACATGCACGCTGACGTGCGGCGACGGATTTGCCACACAGCGTCACCGCGCTCTACGGTTCCGTCCTGACAACCGAATCCGATAAACGAACGACCCCCGCCGGTGCACCAACACCGAACGGGGGTCTGACCAACAAGATCGAATGAGAGTCGATCCATGGCTGACGCAGAGTTTAGCGACGCCGCGTACCCCGTAGCCAATCCCGGCTACGGCAAGCGCTCCGTCCCCGGGCAACTCCCGCCCACAGGGAACGACTTCGGACACCTCCGACCGCGGGACGCGGACATCGCCTCCTTCATCGACCGGCGGCGCGACAACGACGACATCTCCCTGAAGACGCTGGCCAAGTACACCGTGTACGGTCAGACGGCGGTCGGCAGCGCGCTGCGGGCCCTGGTCGCGGCAGGGCATCTGCGACGCGGGCTGGAGGCGGTGACCTCGGAGTCGGGTTCCACCCTGTGGGTGACCCGCACATGGTGGTCGCGCACACCACGGGACGACGCCTGGTGGGACGCGTACGCCAGGGGCGAGCTGCCGGCCGGGACGGCCGAGTCGCGTCCGCCCCGGCCCACCCGCTCCCGGGCGTACATCCTGCTCGCCGCGCTCGGGCGGGAGAACCCGGCGCTGTCCCTGTCCCACATGGACTGCACCCTCCTCGCGCCGCTGGTGGAGGAGTGGTTCTCGCGGGACGCGACCGAGCGTCAGGTACTGCACGCGCTGACGGTCGGGCTGCCCGTACCCGTCCACCACCCGGCCGCGCTCGTCCGCCGCCGCCTGCGCGACAAACTCCCGCCCGCACCCCCGCCCCTGCCGGACCGGCCCCGCATCCTGGAGTGCTCGGAGTGCGGCCGCCCGCCGGGTGCGGGGGTGGTCTTGCGGCGGGGGCTGTGCGACCGCTGCCGTGGCGTACCGCGCATGGACCCACCGCCCGCCCTTCCGCCCGCCCGCGTCCACGCCCTCGCCGCCGAGGCCCGCGCGGCGGCCGGCCGCCCACCGGAGAGGACACCCGTATGAAGCGCGACGGCTACGCCGGAGTCGGCATCCCCGTCCACCTCCTGATCGACCGAGGCAAGGGCGCCGTCGTGGTCAACAGCGCACCCATGGACGGCACCTACCGGCTCGTGCGCATCCACCCCTACGGGAGCGTCGGCCGGCGAGCTCCGGGCCAGAGCTTGCCGTATACGGCTGCCTCACGTACGTTTTTCTGTACGTACAAAATCCCGTACAGCATCGAGGAGTCCAGGATGCGCACCCTGACCTACACCGAGTCGCGCGCGAACTACGCCAAGACCCTGGACGCGGTGGTCGACGACCGGGAAGAGGTCATAGTGACCAGGGCGGGCCGGGAGCCGGTGGTCATCGTCGCGCTCGCGGAGTATGAATCCCTGAAGGAAACCGCCTACCTGCTGCGCAGCCCGGAGAACGCCCGGCGTTTGCTGGCGTCCATCGACCGTCTGGAGAACGGCGGCGGGACGGTCCGGGAGCCGGTCGAATGAAGTTCGTCTGGGACGAGTCGAGCTGGGCCGACTACATCTGGTGGCAAGCACAGGACCGAAGGGTCCTCAAAAGGATCAACACCCTGCTCCAGGACATCGCCCGGAACGGCAACGAGGGCATCGGCAAGCCGGAACCACTCAGGCACGGCTTCCAGGGTTACTGGTCCCGGCGCATCACCGACGAACACCGGCTCGTCTACAAGGTGGTGGACGACGAGATCCGGGTGGCCGCCTGCCGGTACCACTACGAGCGCTGAGCCGGCGCCATCACGGGACAGGCCGGGCGCCGCGCCCCGCTCGGCCTTTCGGCCGGGGAAGCGCGAGGCCGTGCAAAGCGCAGGAGGGCGCCGACGCAGACGCCCGAGGGCGGCACCCCCGGTGGGGGTGCCGCCCTCGGTCCGTGCGGACGGGTCCGATCCGGGAGCCGGATCAGAAGTCCATGTCACCGCCCGGCATGCCGCCGCCGGCCGGGGCCGCGGCCTTCTCCGGCTTGTCGGCGATGACGGCCTCGGTGGTGAGGAACAGCGCGGCGATGGAGGCCGCGTTCTGCAGGGCGGAACGCGTCACCTTCGCCGGGTCGATGATGCCCTCGGCGATCATGTCGACGTACTCGCCGGTCGCGGCGTTCAGACCGTGGCCGACGGTCAGGTTGCGCACCTTCTCCACGACGACGCCGCCCTCGAGACCACCGTTGACGGCGATCTGCTTCAGCGGGGCCTCCAGCGCGAGCTTCACGGCGTTGGCGCCGGTCGCCTCGTCGCCGTCCAGCTCCAGCTTCTCGAAGACCGCGGAGGCCTGGAGCAGGGCCACGCCACCACCGGCGACGATGCCCTCCTCGACGGCCGCCTTGGCGTTGCGCACGGCGTCCTCGATGCGGTGCTTGCGCTCCTTGAGCTCGACCTCGGTCGCGGCGCCGGCCTTGATGACGGCCACGCCGCCGGCCAGCTTCGCGAGGCGCTCCTGGAGCTTCTCGCGGTCGTAGTCCGAGTCGCTGTTCTCGATCTCGGCGCGGATCTGGTTGACCCGGCCGGCGACCTGGTCGCTGTCACCGGCACCGTCGACGATGGTGGTCTCGTCCTTGGTGATGACGACCTTGCGGGCGCGGCCCAGCAGGTCCAGGCCGGCGTTCTCCAGCTTGAGGCCGACCTCCTCGGAGATGACCGTGCCGCCGGTGAGGATGGCGATGTCGTTCAGCATGGCCTTGCGGCGGTCGCCGAAGCCCGGGGCCTTGACGGCGACGGACTTGAAGGTGCCGCGGATCTTGTTGACGACCAGGGTCGACAGGGCCTCGCCCTCGACGTCCTCGGCGATGATCAGCAGCGGCTTGCCGGACTGCATGACCTTCTCCAGCAGCGGAAGGAGGTCCTTCACGTTGCTGACCTTGGAGTTGACGATCAGGATGTACGGGTCGTCGAGGGACGCCTCCATACGCTCCATGTCGGTGGCGAAGTACGCCGAGATGTAGCCCTTGTCGAAGCGCATACCCTCGGTGAGCTCCAGCTCCAGACCGAAGGTCTGGGACTCCTCGACGGTGATGACGCCTTCCTTGCCGACCTTGTCCATGGCCTCGGCGATCAGCTCGCCGATCTGGGTGTCGGCGGCGGAGATGGAGGCCGTGGAAGCGATCTGCTCCTTGGTCTCGACGTCCTTCGCCTGCTCCAGCAGCGCACCGGAGACGGCCTCGACGGCCTTCTCGATGCCGCGCTTCAGGGCCATCGGGTTGGCGCCGGCGGCGACGTTGCGCAGACCCTCGCGGACGAGCGCCTGGGCGAGAACGGTCGCGGTGGTCGTACCGTCACCGGCGACGTCGTCCGTCTTCTTGGCGACTTCCTTGACCAGCTCGGCGCCGATCTTCTCGTACGGGTCCTCGAGCTCGATCTCCTTGGCGATGGAGACACCATCGTTGGTGATCGTGGGGGCGCCCCACTTCTTCTCGAGGACGACGTTGCGACCCTTGGGACCAAGGGTGACCTTGACGGCGTCGGCGAGCTGGTTCATCCCGCGCTCGAGACCGCGCCGTGCCTCCTCGTCGAACGCGATGATCTTGGCCATGTGAAGTGGTCCTCCCGGACTGGGGTGGATGCTTCGGATCGCGTCCGGCGCCCGCGACGGCCGGCCTGCGCGCCCTGCGGTTCCTTGCCCCGCACGACCCGCGGGCCTCACCGACCCGATCCAAGTTCTGTCACTCTCACTCGGAGAGTGCTAACGCCAATGATTAGCACTCGACCCCCCCGAGTGCAAGCGCCTTCGAAGAAGGCTCGATGAGGGGCGGTGGTCGGGCGACGGGAGGGAGCAAGCGCCTTCGAAGAAGGCTCCACGAGGGGCGGCGGTCGGTCGACGGGCGGGAGCAAGCGCCTCCGGCGAAGACCCGTGGGGGGCGGTGGCCGGGCGGCGGGCGCCTCCGGCGGCCCGGGCGCGGGCATGCGCGAGGGGCCCGCTTCCCGGTGGTCGGGATGCGGGCCCCTCGGCGTGAGTGCGTCGGTGGCCGAACGCGCCTGAATCAGTCGGATCAGTCGGATCGGACGGATCAGACGGCGAGCTTGACCATGTCCGCCTGCGGACCCTTCTGGCCCTGCGAGATCTCGAACTCGACCCGCTGACCCTCTTCAAGGGTGCGGTATCCGTCCATCTGAATCGCGCTGTAGTGGACGAAAACATCCGCACCACCGTCGACCGCGATGAAGCCGTACCCCTTCTCCGCGTTGAACCACTTGACGGTGCCCTGAGCCATGCCTAACTCCCCTATTACTGGCCCTTGCGCAGGACCGCACTTCGCGGACCCGGGTCAGACCTCACCCCGACAGGAGGGGTGTGCGCCGGAACGCGTCGACCGCGGCTGAATGTATCTGCACAACTGCCCTCTGCAACAGGTCAATCGGACGAGAAATCCAGGCAGGACCGATCGTCCGATCCGTACCAATCCGCTGAATTCCGGGGCAAGTCGGGCCCGACAAAGCGGCACTATTGAGGCAATTCGATCGCAGAGTTTGGCCGCTTTCTTGCGGTGCGGCTCAAATGCTCTCCCGCTGCGCGGCCGGGGTTTCCCAGACTCTACCGCGCCTAACCATGCAGAATCGCCCCCTCCGCTTAGCTCGCGGAAAGGGCGATCCAGGTAACTCCGGGTAACTAACGGGCGTTGTGCACGAAACGCCCGGGCCGGCCCCGAGGCCGGAGGGCCCCGTGCCGGCCCCGTCGCTCAGCCGCGCCTCAGCCGCCGGTTCTGCCGCCGGCCACCGTCGGTTCAGCCGCCGGCCACCGCCGGGATGATGGAGACGCCCGCGCCGTCCGGCGTCGCCGTCTCCAGGCCCTGCTCGAAGCGCACGTCGTCGTCGTTCACGTACACGTTCACGAAGCGGCGCAGCTTGCCCTGGTCGTCCAGGACGCGGGCCGCGATGCCCGTGTGGTTCTTCTCCAGGTCGGCGATGACCTCGGCGAGGGTCGCGCCCTCGGCCGGGACCTCGGCCTGCCCGCCCGTGTAGGTGCGCAGGATGGTGGGGATGCGGACGTTGACGCTCATGCGAGGCCAGCCTCTCGGAAAGAGTCCAGGTTGGGTCGGATGACAGCGGTCATACCCGTCGTGGGGGCGACCGCGTCCAGGGTCTTGAGGCCGTCACCCGTGTTGACGACCACCGTCGTCAGGGACGGGTCGATGAGACCGGCCTCGATCAGCTTCTTGGTCACGCCGAGGGTCACCCCGCCCGCGGTCTCCGTGAACACGCCCTCCGTGCGGGCGAGCAGCTTGATCGCGTCCACGATCTGCTCGTCCGTGACGTCCTCGACCGCGCCGCCGGTGCGGCGGCAGATGTCCAGGACGTACGGGCCGTCGGCCGGGTTGCCGATCGCCAGGGACTTGGCGATGGTGTCCGGCTTCTGCGGCCGGACCACGTCGTGGCCCGCCTTGAAGGCGACGGAGACCGGGGAGCAGCCCTCGGCCTGGGCACCGAAGACCTTGTACGGCTTGTCCTCGACGAGGCCCAGCTTGATCAGCTCCTGGATCCCCTTGTCGATCTTCGTGAGCTGGGAGCCGGACGCGATCGGGATGACGATCTGGTCCGGGATCTCCCATCCGAGCTGCTCGCAGATCTCGTACGCGAGGGTCTTGGAGCCCTCCGCGTAGTACGGGCGCAGGTTGACGTTCACAAAGCCCCAGCCCTCGCCGGCCGGGTCGCCGATGAGCTCGGAGCAGAAGCGGTTGACGTCGTCGTAGTTGCCCTCGATGCCGACGAGTTCACCGCCGTAGACGGCGGCCATGACGACCTTGCCCTGCTCCAGGTCGTGCGGGATGAACACGCAGGAACGGAAGCCGGCCCGGGCCGCCGCGGCGCCGACGGCGCCCGCGAGGTTGCCGGTGGAGGAGCAGGAGAGGGTGGTGTAGCCGAAGGCGCGGGCGGCCTCCAGGGCCTGGGCGACGACCCGGTCCTTGAAGGAGTGCGTCGGGTTGCCGGAGTCGTCCTTGACGTGCAGTCGGCCCGGCTCGACGCCCAGCTCGCGGGCGAGGTTGTCGGCCCGCACGAGCTTGGTCCAGCCCGGGTTCAGGTTCGGCTTGCCGGCCACGTCGGCGGGGACGGGCAGCAGGGGCGCGTAGCGCCAGATGTTCTCGGGGCCGTTCTCGATCTGCTTGCGCAGCGCTTCCGGGTCGCCGCTCGGGATGTCGTACGCGACTTCGAGCGGCCCGAAACAGGCCTCGCAGGCGAAGATCGGGCCGAGGTCGAAGCGCTCCCCGCACTCGCGGCAGGAGAGCCCGCAGGCGGGTCCGAGGTCGACGGCACCGGCCCGGGAAGCGGTGGGGGAAGCGGCGTCCGTGGAGGTCGCGGCGGTCTGTGCAGCCATGGAGGCGAGGCCCTTTCTCCTCATCTTCCTCATGGCGCATCTCGCCATGAGACGGATTTGGCACCTTCCCTAGCCGGGAGCCTCGCTTCGTGGTGAACGAGACCGGCTGGAGGGTTGCCGGGGCTTCAACGGGCCGTTTCCCTCTGCCCCTCTGGATGAGCGGTATTCGATTGTCCGAACGGGACGACCCCGACATGCGACGGTCATCCGCGTTGTTCAAGACTGTAACCGAACCCCCGGACGGTCCGAGACGGTCGTCCGATCCGCGAGATGGAGATCACGTGCTGGAAGAGGTGGAGCGCTGGCTGGCCCGGCGGTCCTGGACGGTGGCCGACCGCCCGCTGGACCGGCTGATCGCCGCCAAGCAGGGCACGTCCGGCCGGCGGGGCACCACGGTCAGCGTCGTCCTCCCCGCACTGAACGAGGAGGAGACGGTCGGCGAGATCGTCACCGTCATCCGCGAGGAGCTGATGACGGACGCGGTGCCGCTCGTGGACGAGCTGGTGGTCGTGGACTCCGGCTCGGCCGACCGCACCGCCGAGGTCGCGGCGGCGGCGGGCGCGCGGGTGGTCCACCGGGACGCGATCCTGCCGCGGCTGCCGGCCGTGCCCGGCAAGGGCGAGGTGCTGTGGCGGTCCCTGCTGGTGACCGGCGGGGACGTGGTGTGCTTCGTCGACGCCGATCTGCGCGACTTCTCCGCGGACTTCGTCACCGGGACCGTCGGCCCGCTGCTCACCGAGCCGGACGTGCACTTCGTCAAGGCGATGCACGACCGGCCGCTCGGCGCCGAACCGGGCCAGGGCGGGCGGGTCACCGAGCTGGTGGCGCGGCCGCTGCTCAATCTGCACTGGCCGCAGCTGGCCGGCTTCGTCCAGCCCCTCGGCGGCGAGTACGCGGCCCGCCGCTCCCTGCTGGAGCGGCTGCCGTTCCCGGTCGGCTACGGGGTGGAGCTGGGGCTGCTGGTGGACGCGCTCGGCGCGGTCGGCCTGGACGCCCTGGCCCAAGTGGACGTCGGCACCCGCAGGCACCGCCACCAGGACGGACGGGCGCTGGGCCGGATGGCGGCGACGATCTACCGGACCGCCCAACTGCGGCTGGCTCGGGGCCACTTGGTGCGCCCGTCGATCACGCAGTTCGAGCGCGCGGAGGACGGGTTCGTGCCGCGGACCTACGCCGTGGACACGGAGGAGCGGCCGCCGATGCGCGAGATCGGCGAGTACGCGACCCGCCGCGCGGCCTGAGAGACGCCGCCCCGGGCGCAGGCGCGGCCCGTACGCCGGGCGCAGGGGCGGCCGATCCGGGCACAAGGAGCCGCCTCTGAGCAAGGGCGGCCGATCCCGGCGCAAGGGCGGCCGATCCCGGCGGCGACGCGCCCGGCGTACGGCCGCATCCGGAAAAGGGATGGTCGTTTTGTCTACCTTTTCTCCTTATGGACTCGCTCAGTCATGTGGACGCGCTCGTCCACGCCGCCGAACTCGCCCGCACCGGCTCCGCCGCCGAGCAGCTCTGGCTCCTCGGCGGGGTCGTGCTCAGCCTCGTCGCCGCCGGGATCGTCGCCCTCGCCGCGGCCCGTGGCCGGAATCGCGACCACTGACCTGCGGCGGAGCCGTACGCACGTTTGAGGGCGGGTGGTACGGGCTACGTTCGCCTACATGGTCACCGACGCTGCCCCGATCGACGCTGCCCGGATCCTCGTCGCGTCCAACCGCGGCCCGGTCTCGTACACCCTGACCGAAGGCGGCGGACTCGACGCCCGGCGCGGCGGCGGCGGGGTCGTCTCGGGCCTGTCGGCCATCGGCTCCGACGAGCAGTCCCTGTGGGTGTGCGCCGCCCTCGGCGAGGGCGACCGGGAGGCCGTGCGGCAGGGCGTCGGTGAACCGGGGGTCCGGATGCTGGACATCGACCCGGACGTGCACGCCGACGCGTACAACGGCATCGCCAACTCGGTCCTGTGGTTCCTGCACCACCTGCTGTACCAGACCCCGCTGGAACCGGCCTTCGACCAGGAGTTCCGCCGGCAGTGGGACGCCTACCGGTCCTACAACCGGGCCTTCGCCGACGCGCTGGCCGAGTCGGCGGCCGAGGGCGCGGCCGTGCTGATCCAGGACTACCACCTGGCCCTTGCCCCCGGGATGCTCCGCGAGCGACGCCCGGACCTGCGTATCGGCCACTTCTCGCACACCCCGTGGGCCCCGCCGGACTACTTCCGCCTCCTCCCCGACGACATCGCGGAGGAGCTGCTGCGGGGGATGCTCGGCGCGGACCGGCTCGGCTTCCTCACCCGGCGCTGGGCGGACGCGTTCACGGCGTGCGCCACGCAGGTCGTGGGCGGCACCGGCTCGACGGTCACCGGGGTGTACGGCCTCGGCGCGGACGCCGGCTTCCTGCGCGAGCGCGCGCACCGGCCGGACGTCGGCGAGCGCCTGGCCGAACTGCGCGAGGCGGTCGGCCCGGACCGGCGCACGATCGTCCGGGTGGACCGGACCGAGCTGTCGAAGAACATCGTCCGGGGGCTGCTGGCGTACCGGACCCTGCTGGAGACCCGTCCACAGTGGCGGGAGCGGGTGGTGCACATCGCGCTGGCCTACCCGTCCCGGCAGGACCTCGCCGTCTACCGGGAGTACACCGCCGAGGTGTCCCGGCTCGCGGCGGAGATCAACGAGCAGTACGGCACGCCCGGCTGGACCCCGGTCCTGATTCACGTCAAGGACGACTTCGCCCGCTCGCTCGCCGCGTACCGGATGGCCGACGTGGCCCTGGTCAACCCCATCCGGGACGGTATGAACCTGGTCGCCAAGGAGGTCCCGGTCGTCTCGGACGAGGGCTGCGCGCTGGTGCTCTCCCGGGAGGCGGGGGCGTACGCGGAGCTGGGCGACCACGCGATCACGGTCAACCCGTACGACGTGACCGCCACGGCGGACGCCCTGCACCGCGCCCTGACCATGCCCCCCGCGGAGCGCGCCGAACGCACCAAGCACCTCGCGGCGGCGGCCACCGCCCTCCCCCCGCGCCGATGGTTCCTGGACCAGCTCGACGCGCTGCGGAACCAGACCCCGCCTTCGGCTCCGGCCGGGACCGGCCCGGCCTGATCCAGGAGAACGGCCCTACGGCGTCCCGGCTTCGCCGAGCTGTGCGGCGAGGCCGGCGAGGAGGGCGGCCACGGCGGCGGGGCCGGGGAGTACCAGGTCCGCGCGGCCGGCCAGGTCCGGGACCTCGTCGCCGCTGCACACCAGGACGCCCGGGGTCCCGTCCGAGCGCAGCTTCCCGACCGCCGCGTAGGCGGCGAGATCGCCCAGGTCGTCGCCCGCGTAGAGGACGGCCCGGGCGCCCGTCTCCCTGACGTACTCGGTCAGCGCCACGCCCTTGTCCATACCGGGCGGGCGCAGTTCGAGGACCATCCGGCCCGGTTCCAGGACCAGTCCGTGCTCCGCGGCCAGCGCGGCCAGCGGCTCGCGCAGGGTGTCGAACGCGGCCTGCGGGTCCTCGGCACGGCGGGTGTGGACGGCGACCGCGCGGCCCTTCTCCTCGATCCAGGCGCCGTGCCGGACGCCGACGCTCTCCAGCAGCCCGGGCAGCTCCGCGCGGACGGCGGCGACCCCGGGGTGCGGGTCGGGCGCGGTGACGGCACCGGTCACGGCGTCCCAGCGCTCGGCGCCGTAGTGGCCGAGGACGACGAGGTGTTCGAGGCCGGGAACGCCCGCGAAGCCGCCGTAGCGCACGGCGACCCCGGCGGGCCGGCCGGTGATCACGACCACGGAGGCCACGTGCGGGGCGAGCGCAGCGAGCGCGGGCACGACATCGGGGTGGGCGCGGGCCTGTTCCGGGTCGGGGACGATCTCGGCCAGGGTGCCGTCGAAGTCGAGGGCGACGACGGCGGCGGAGGGGTCCCGCAGAACGGCGGCGAGGCCGTCGCGGCCGGCCGGGGTGGACGGCACGGGGTGCGGGAAGTCCGTCGGGTTCGGGGAGTTCGGGGAGCTGCCCATGGCCACGACCCTATCGGCGCATCCTCCGCGCGTCCCTGACTCGGCGGAGCCGGTTGACGGTCACGGGGTCGTGGGCGAGGGCGCGGGGGTCGTCGAGGAGCGTGTTGAGCAGTTGGTAGTACCGCACGGGCGACATCCCGAGCCGCTCCCTGATCACCCGCTCCTTCACCCCGGCCGCCCCCCACGACCGCCGTTCGGTCGCCAGCACGGCTTCCGCGACCGCGCTCAGCCCACCCGCCGCGGTCCCGCCCCCGCCGGGGGCGGGCTCGGCCGGCGGGAACAGCTCGGCGCGGTCCTCGGTCACGGGCTCGGGGTCGTCGTCGCTCACGGGACCAACGTAACGGCCGCCGCCGACACGCCCCGCCCCGCGCCCGGGCACGGAGCGCCCGGTACGACGCGCCCGGGCACGGAGCGCCCGGGCGACGCGGGCTACTCCGCCGCCTCGGCCTCCGCCGCCTCGCGGTCGATCACGCCCAGCGTCGAGGTCGGGTTGCCGTCGGGCGCCGCCGCGGAGCCGATCTTCTTCTTGATGTTGTCGCTGACCGCGGCCCACGAGGTCTTGCCGACCGGCGGCAGCACCGACTTCGGCAGCTCCTGGAGGAACTCGCGCAGGTCCTTGTGCTCCGGGTCCTTCTCCATCGTCTCGGACGCGGTGACCGTCGGCGGCAGCAGGTCGTTCTGCCCGGCGAAGGCGAGCACGTTCTCGTCGCTGAAGACGAAGTCCAGGAACTGGCCGATCTCCTTGCGGTGGCCGTTCTCCTTGAAGCCCATGATCCAGTCGGCGACGCCCATCGACGCCTTGGCCTCGCCGTCCCGGCCGGGCAGGGCGACCTTGCCGACGTCGACGCCCTCCTTCTCGGCCGCCTGCATCAGCGAGGGGTGGCCGTTGAGCATGCCGACCTCGCCCCGGGTGAACGCGGCGAACGCGTCCTTCCGGTTCAGCTCGCCCGGCGCCACCGGCCCCGTCAGCCCCGGCGTGACCAGCTCGTCGCGCAGCCACTCGAAGGTGGAGATGTTGGTCGCGGAGTCGATGGCGTACTTGTCGACCGCGTCCGTGTAGCCCGTGCCGCCGCTGAGCAGCCACATCATCGTCTCGGCCTGGGCCTCCTCCGGCCCGAGCGGGAGGGCGAAGGGGAACTTGGCGCCGGTGTTCGCCTTGATCGCCGCCGCGTCCTCGGCGAGCTCGTCCCAGGTCTTCGGGGTGCCCTCGATCCCGGCCTCGGCGAAGAGCTCCTTGTTGTAGAAGAGCAGCCGGGTCGACGCGGCGAACGGCAGCCCGTACTGGGTGCCCTTGTACTCGCCGGCGTCGGTCAGCGGGACGAGGAAGTTGGACTGCACCGGTACGGAGAGGAGCTGGTCCGCCGAGTAGAGCTTGCCGTCGGCCGCATAGTCGGCGTACGCGCCGATCTGGGCGATGTCGGGGGCGTCGCCGTCCTTGACCATCTCGGCGACCTTGCGGTCCACGTCGTTCCAGGACTCGATCCGGACCTCGACCTTGACGCCCGGGTGGGTGGACTCGAACGCCGCGGTCAGCTCGTCCCAGTAGGTCTTGCTGCTCTGCCCGCCGGCCACGTCGTAGTCGGCGGCGACCAGACGGAGGGTCACCTCACCGGACCCGCCACCGCACGCGGTCAGCGAGACCGCCATCCCCAGCGCCGCGGCGGCCGCGGTCAGTCCTGTGAAGGAACGCTTGAAGGGACGCTGCACTGCTCTCCCCCACCCTCTGCTGCTCTGCTGCCCGTCGTCGGATCGCCCCAGGCCGGCCCCCGTCGACGCCCTGCGAGTGAACGTAGATTGTCCCATGGGCGACCACGAGGTCTACACCAGTGCCGGTCTCGCTTTCGCAACACGCCCCACGGGCGTCCCGCGCGTGGCCCGTCCGCGCCGCACCCGCGTCCCGTCCGTGCCCTGCCGGGACAGAAGCCCGTTTGTATGGCGTGGCAACAATCTCGGCAACTGGACTAGACCTATTCACCGTCCGCGGGCGAGACTGTCCCCCGTGAGACACGTCATCGCCCTCGATGTGGGCGGCACCGGCATGAAGGCGGCCCTCGTCGGGGCGGACGGCACCCTGCTGCACGAGGCGCGGCGGGCGACCGGGCGCGAGCGCGGCCCCGACGCCGTCGTGGAGTCGATCCTCGGCTTCGCCGCGGATCTGCGCGCCCACGGCCAGGAGCACTTCGGCCGCGCGGCCGAGGCCGCGGGCGTCGCCGTCCCCGGCATCGTCGACGCCGGCCACGGCATCGCCGTCTACGCGGCCAACCTCGGCTGGCGCGACGTGCCCCTGCGGGCGCTGCTCGGCCAGCGGCTCGGCGGCATCCCGGTCGCCCTCGGCCACGACGTCCGCACCGGCGGGCTCGCCGAGGGCCGGATCGGGGCCGGACAGGGCGCGGACCGTTTCTTCTTCGTCCCGCTCGGCACCGGCATCGCGGGCGCCATCGGCATCGCCGGGACCATCGAGGCGGGCGCGCACGGATACGCGGGCGAGATCGGGCACATCGTCGTCCGGCCGCTCGGCCCGGAGTGCGGCTGCGGGCAGCGCGGCTGCCTGGAGACCCTGGCCTCCGCGTCCGCCGTCAGCCGCGCCTGGGCCGCCGCCTCCGGCGACCCGGACGCCGACGCGGCGGACTGCGCGAAGGCCGTCGCCGCCGGGGACGAGAAGGCCGCGGCGGTCTGGCAGGAGGCGGTCGAGGCGCTGGCCGACGGCCTGGTCACCGCGCTCACCCTGCTGGACCCGCGGACCCTGATCATCGGTGGCGGCCTCGCCGAGGCGGGGGAAGTCTTGTTCACACCGCTGCGGGCGGCGGTCGAGGAACGCGTGACGTTCCAGAAACTGCCCGCGATCGTCCCGGCGGCCCTCGGGGACACCGCCGGATGCCTGGGCGCAGGGCTCCTCGCCTGGGATCTACTCGCCACGGAGGTAACCGCCTGATGGCCGCTCGCGCCACAGCCACCGTTCTGGCCGGAGCCCGTGTGGTGCTGCCGACCGGCGTCGTCGACCGCGGGCGGGTGGTCGTAGACGGCGGCCGGATCGCCGGCGCGGCCGAGGACGGCACCCCGGTGAGGGACCTCTCCGGGCACTGGATCGTCCCCGGCTTCGTCGATCTCCACAACCACGGCGGCGGCGGGGCCTCCTTCACCTCGGGCACGGCGGAAGAGGTCCTGACGGGCGTCGAGACCCACCGCAGGCACGGGACGACCACCCTGGTCGCCTCCACGGTGACCGGTGAGATGGACTTCCTCGCGCACCGGGCGGGCTTCCTCTCCGAGCTGGTCGAGCAGGGCGATCTGGCGGGCATCCACTTCGAGGGCCCGTTCATCTCGCCCTGCCGCAAGGGTGCCCACAGCGAGGCACTGCTGCGCGACCCGGACCCGGCGGACGTGCGCAAGCTGCTGGACGCGGCACGCGGCACCGCGCGGATGGTCACCCTCGCGACCGAGCTGCCCGGCGGGCTGGACTCCGTCCGGCTGCTCGCCGAGCACGGGGTGATCGCCGCCGTCGGGCACACGGATGCCACCTACGAGCAGACCGTCGAGGCGATCGACGCGGGCGCCACCGTCGCCACCCACCTGTTCAACGCGATGCCGCCGCTCGGCCACCGCGCCCCCGGCCCGATCGCGGCCCTGCTGGAGGACGAGCGGGTCACCGTCGAGCTGATCAACGACGGCGTCCATCTGCACCCGGCCGCCCTGGAACTGGCCTTCCGCCGCGCGGGCGCGGGCCGGGTCGCGTTCATCACCGACGCGATGGACGCGGCGGGCTTCGGCGACGGGCGCTACCGGCTCGGGCCGCTGGACGTGGAGGTCACGGACGGCGTCGCCCGGCTCGTGGAGGGCGGCTCGATCGCGGGCTCCACCCTCACCCTGGACACCGCCTTCCGGCGGGCGGTCACGGTGGACCGGCTCCCGGTGGAGGACGTGGTCGAGGCGATCTCCGCCAACCCGGCCCGGCTGCTGGGCGCGTACGACCGGATCGGCTCCCTGGAGCCGGGCAAGGACGCGGACCTGGTGGTGCTGGACGCGGACTTCGGGCTCAAGGGCGTGATGCGCAAGGGCGAGTGGGTGGTCGACCCGGTCGCGGGCTGAGCCCCCGCCGGGCGCCACCGCACGACCGCCGGGCGCCCGCCACGCGCCACCGCACGACCGCCGCACGCCCGCCGGACGCCCGCCGGGGCCCGGTCCACGGCTGCGGCCTTGGGCCGGGACCGGGCGTTTGGCATGATCAGGACCGTACGAGCTCAGCAGGCACGGTCCCGGGTCCGCTCCCGGCCGGGGCCACGGCGCAAGGGGTGCACGGGTGATCCTGACGGTCACGCTCAACGCCGCCCTGGACATCACCTACGACGTCCCGGCCCTCGTCCCGCACGGCGTGCACCGGGCGACGGGGGTACGCGAACGCCCCGGCGGCAAGGGCGTCAACGTCGCCCGGGTGCTCGCCGCCCTCGGCCACGACTGCACGGTGACCGGCTTCGCGGGCGGGCACACCGGAGCGGTCCTGCGGGAGCTGCTCGCACCCCTGCCGGTGCGCGAGGCGCTGGTGCCGGTCGCCGGGGCCACCCGCCGCACCCTCGCGGTGGCGGACACCGCGAGCGGCGACACCACCCAGTTCAACGAACCCGGCCCGGCCGTCGCGCCGGACGAGTGGGCCGCGTTCCTCACCGCGTACGACGGACTGCTGGCCGGTGCCGAGGCGGTCGCCCTCTGCGGCAGCCTCCCGCCGGGCGTCCACGTCGGCGCCTACGCGGACCTGGTCCGCCGCGCCCGCGCCGCGGGCGTCCCCGTCCTCCTGGACACCAGCGGCGAACCGTTGCGGCGCGGAGTGGCCGCCCGGCCCGACGTGATCAAGCCGAACGCGGCGGAGCTGGCCGGGCTCACCGGCTCCCGCGAGCCGCTGCGCGCGGTGCGCGACGCGCGGCGCCGGGGCGCGCACGCGGTGGTCGGCTCCCTCGGCCCGGACGGACTGCTCGCCGCCACGGCGGAGGGCGCCTGGCGGGCGGCCCCGCCGTCCCCGGTCCGCGGCAACCCGACCGGCGCGGGGGACTCGGCGGTCGCGGGCCTCCTCTCGGCCCTGGTCGAGGGCCTCGACTGGCCCGCCCGCCTGACCCGCGCGACCGCCCTCGCCTCGGCGACGGTCCTCGCCCCGGCGGCGGGCGAGTTCGACGCAGCGGCGTACGCGGAGTTCCGGGGCGGGGTGACGGTGACGGAGGAGGGGGCGGGCTGAGCCCCCGCCGACCGGGCCGACGAAACGTGCCCCCGGCCGGGGCCGGAGACGCCGCGACCCCCGCCCGGAGGCAGGGGTCGTCGTCGCATGTGGCGGGTGTCAGCCGCTCTTCTTCTTGTGCCCGGCCTCCAGCCACACCTGGTCGAGGTAGGCCTCGCACTGGTTGCCCGCCTCGCAGGAGATCCTGAGGTCGTTCTTGCCCTTCTCCAGCTCGACGAAGGAGTAGGTGTTGGTCCAGCCCTTCTCCCAGTCGCCCTCGGCGGCCTTCGCGAAGTTGGACATGTTGATCTCGCGCGGCTGCTGGCCGTTGATGGTCAGCGAGGTCTTGGCGTCCTTCCCCGGCACGCTGTACGTGAGGTACATCGTGTAGGGGCCGGCCTCGGGGACCTCCACGGACCAGCTCGCCGAGCCGCCCTCGCCGTTGAACATCACATAGGCGCCGCCGGTGCCCTTGGCGCCGGGGACGTCGGTGCCGGTGGCGGCCGGGCCGCCGAGGGTCAGCGTCGCCGCGTCCTGCTTCGGGAGCTCGGCCGGCGCGTCCGGCTTCTTCGACGGCGGCTCGCTCGGCTTCACCGACTCCGCCGCCGTCGGGGAGGTGCCCGCGCCCGGGTCGCCCTTCGCGTCGTCCTCCCCGTCGCCGCCGGTCATCAGCGCCGCGCCGATACCGATGACGACCACCGCGACCACCGCGATCGCGCCGATCAGGAGCCCGCGGGTGTTCGGACCGCCGCCGCGGCCGCGGCCGCCCTGGACCGGGCCGCCGGAGGGCATGGCCGCCGTCTGGCGGTTCGGCGCCCCCGGGTACGTCTCGGGGGCGGCGTACGCGGCGGTCGGCCGGCCGTAGCCCTGCTGGCCGTACGGCTGCTGCGGGGGCGGGTAGCCGTAGCCGCCCTGCTGCTGCGGGGGGACCTGCTGGGCGTACTGACGGCGCTCGCCGACCGTGCGGACCTGGTTGTACGAGGTCCGGGGGACGCCCGGCTGCGGGGCCGGACCCGGGTAGCCGTAGCCGCCGCGGCCCTGGCCGGGCGGGGTGGCCCCCGCCTGCTGCCCGTCCTCGTACAGGTAGCCGAACGGGTCGTCGTCCTCGGGCGTGCCTGCGCCGTTGTTCGCGGCCGTCATCCAGTCACTCCTCACCTCTCGTCGACAGATGCCGACGCCAGGCGAGCCTACCCGGTTCCACTCACCCCATCGGGTGTCCTGTGCCTCATCCGCCCGTGCCGCAACTGCCCACCGCTGTGAGGCTCGTCTCGTCCCGCCGCTCAGCCCGCGCGGCGGTGGACCTTGGACCGCGAGCGCTTCTCCACGTACATGCGCTGGTCGGCGGAGGTGAGGACCTCGTCGACCGACATCCCGCAACTCGCCCACCCGATACCGAAGCTGGCCCCGACCCGGACGCCCCGGCCGCCGACCCGGATCGGCAGGATGATGGCGTTCCGCAGGCGGACGGCGAGATCGGCCGCGTCCGCCGCGCCGAGGCCGTCCGCGAGGACCACGAACTCGTCGCCGCCGAGGCGGGCCACGGTGTCCCCGTCGCGGACGCCGGTGGTGAGCCGGCGGGCGACCTCGACCAGGACCGCGTCCCCGGTCTGGTGCCCGAAGCGGTCGTTGATCGACTTGAACCCGTCCAGGTCGCAGAAGAGGACCGCGAGCCCCTTGGTGCCGTCGTCGTACTCGTCGTCCGGCGCGACCATGTGGACGTGGTGGTCGTACGGGCGGCTGCCGACGGCGTCGAAGCCGAAGCCGTCGTCGTGGTATCCGTCACCGTGGTAGTCGCCGTGGTAGTCGCCGTGATAACCGTCACCGCCGTATCCGTCACCGGCGTAGGCGGCCTCCTCGTAGGCCGCGTCCAGCGCGTCGACGTCGCCGGGGCGGCCGGCCCCGGGGCGCTCGCAGAGCCGGGCGCTGAGCCGGGCCCGCAGTTCGGCGCTGTTCGGCAGGCCGGTCAGGGCGTCGTGGGAGGCCCGGTGCGCGAGCTGGAGCTCATGGCGCTTGCGGTCCTCTATGTCCTCGACGTGGGTGAGGAGGAAGCGGGGGCCGTCGGCGGTGTCGGCGACCACGGAGTTCCGCAGGGAGACCCAGACATAGCTGCCGTCCCGGCGGCTGAGGCGTATCTCGGCCCGGCCGCCCTCGGCCGAGGTACGCAGCAGGGTGCCGACGTCGTCGGGGTGGACGAGGTCGGCGAAGGCGTAGCGCCGCATCGCGGAGGCGGGCCGGCCCAGCAGGCGGCAGAGGGCGTCGTTGGTGCGCAGCAGGCGGCCGTGCTGCTCGCCGCCCATCTCCGCGATGGCCATGCCGCTGGGGGCGTACTCGAAGGCCTGCCGGAAGGATTCCTCGCTGGCGCGCAGGGCCTGCTGCTCACGCTCCAGCCGGACCAGGGCGCGCTGCATGTTCGCACGCAGGCGCGCGTTGCTGATCGCGATACCGGCCTGCGAGGCGTACATCTGGAGGGCTTCCTGACCCCACGGTCCGGGGCGGCGGCCGTTGCGCGGGCGGTCCACCGAGATGACGCCGAGCAGCTCGCGCCCGCCGCCGGAGGCGTACATCGGCGCGTAGAGCCGGTCCTGCGGGTGCCACTCGTCCTCGAAGCGGGGCTCGGGGCCGTCGGTGTGCCACTGGGGGACGTCGTCCTCCATCAGGACCCAGCCCTCGGTGTGCGGTATGAACCGCAGGTCGCCCCAGCCCTCCCCCATGGAGAGCCGGCGCTCCCAGGAGGCGCGAGAGCCGACCCGGCCGGTGATCAGGGCCTCGGCCGCGGCGCTCCCGGCGAAGGCGGCGACGACCAGATCGCCGTCGGGGCGGACGAGGTTGACGCAGGCGAGCTCGTATCCGAGGCCCGCGACCACGCCGTCGGCGACGGTCTGCAGGGTGTCGGCCAGGCTGCGGGCCGTGTTCAGCTCGGCGACGACCTGGTGGAGCTGCCGCAGGGTCGCAAGACGGACGTAGGGCTCCGACTCGGTCTCCATGGCTCGCTCGCTCTCCCCGAGACTTCGACAGCAACTCCAGGGTGGTGATCGGCGTACTTCGTTCGGCCTACTCGTCGCGGTATCCCGGCCACTGAATCACAGCGAGCTGCCTAGCCGGTACACAGGGTCAACAATTACTGCACTCTGTGACTCAAGTCACATTGGCTGATGGTGGGTTGATCGCACCCCACCCCGCCGACCTCGCTTTTCTTGAACGCACAACCAGTTTCCCGGACACCGGCGGGCCTACTCCCGGTAACCGAATGGTCCGCGCGGTGCACACGCCCACGCGGCCGGATCGCGCCCCGGAGGTGAGGCGGACGGGAGGCATTCGGCGAACGTGCGGGGAAATGTACCCGGGTGCCGCCGGAAGTCCCAGGGATGTCCGGACACGACCTCGGGTTCACCGGCATGGGACCTAGGTCCCGGCTGGTTCCGAGGTCCGATGCGGGCGGCGGGCGGGCCCGGCTAGCGTGCTTGTTGTGTTCCCGACGATCCCCTCTCCCACCGAAGCCGCCGCGACCGAAGCCGCTCCCGCCGGCGCCGCCGTCCCCCGCGCCGCGGCCGTCCCCCATGCTGAAGGGGTGAGCAACGAAGAGTTCCGCGCCGCGATGTCCCGCCTGGCGGCGGGCGTGGTGCTGGTCACCGCGTTCGACGAGGACCACGGCCCGCGCGGCGAGGACGTGGGGATGACCGCGACCGCGTTCCTGTCGGTCTCGCTCGACCCGCCGTTGGTGATGGTGAGCCTGCGCAACGGCTCCCGGATGGACGACCTGCTCGCGGAACAGCCGCTGTGGGGCGTGTCGGTGCTCGCCGAACACCAGCGGCAGATCGCCGGCCGGTTCGCGATGAAGGGCCGGGTCAGCGACCGGCTGCTCTTCGAGGACCTGGAGTGGCGGCGGGGCGAGGTGTGCGGGGCGCCGCTGATCGGGGGCGCGCTCGCGGTGCTGGAGTGCCGGACCGAGCAGCGGGTCGAGGCGGGTGACCACACGCTGGTGATCGGGCGGGTGCTGGCGGCGGACATCGACGCCGGGGAGGGCGGGGGGCCGCTGACGTACTTCAAGGGGAGGTACCGGCAGTTGCGGTGAGCCGGGGGGCGGAGGCACGGGCGGGGTCGTGGGCGGGCCCGGGTCTCGGGTGGCGGTCGCGGGCACGTGGCGGGCCGGGTCGGGTTCCCGGGCACGGTCCGGGTCGCGGGCGCGGGGCACGGTCGCGGCCCGTGGCGGGCGCGGGCCTTGGGTGCGGTGCACGGTCGCGGGCCCGTGGCCGGCCCGGGCGGGGTCGTGGGCGGGCCCGGGTCGCGGGCGCGGTGCCCGCGCCGGGTCACCAGTCGCGGCCCGAGCGGCCCCGCTTGGTCTCGGCGCGCTGCTTCTTCTCGCGCAGGCGCCGCTCGTTGATGCCCCGGGGGATCTTCGTCGGACGGCGCGGCCTCGGCGGCGGGGCCGACGCCTCCGCCAGCAGCGAGGCGAGCCGCACCGCCGCCGTCTCACGGTTGCGCCACTGAGAGCGGTGCTCCGAAGCGCGAACAGCGATCACACCGTCCACCAGGCGGCCCGCCAGCCGCTCCAGCGCGCGTTCCTTCCAGACCGGCGGGAGCGCCTGCGTGCCCGCGAGGTCGAAGCGCAGCTCGACCTGCGAGTCACTGGTGTTGACATGCTGGCCGCCCGGCCCCGAGGAGCGCGAGAAACGCCACTGGAGCTCGGCCTCCGGCAAGGAGACCGAACCGCGGATGATGTAGGGACCGGACATGACACCCATGGTCCCCCGGCCGGCACGCGGCCGTCACGCGCATTTCCCGGCCGCCGGCCGAGAAGGCGCGCGGATCGTGGAACCTGGCGGTCCCCTGTCCGCGTTATGACGGATGACGGTAACTTCGCCGGCATCCGACGGCCGCAGACACGGCCCGCACCCGAACCGAAGGGGACTTCCCGATGGCAGTAAGCCTGTCCAAGGGCGGCAACGTCTCGCTCACCAAGGAGGCACCGGGCCTGACCGCCGTCACGGTCGGCCTCGGCTGGGACGTCCGCACCACCACCGGCACGGACTTCGACCTCGACGCCTCCGCGATCGGCGTCAACGCCGCGGGCAGGGTCGCCTCCGACGCCCACTTCGTCTTCTTCAACAACAAGGCGACGCCGGACCAGACCATCGTCCACACCGGCGACAACCGCACCGGCGAGGGCGGCGGCGACGACGAGCAGATCAACGTCAACCTCGCGGGTCTCCCCGCCGACGTCGACAAGATCGTGTTCCCGGTCTCCATCTACGACGCGGTCGCCCGCTCGCAGAACTTCGGCCAGGTGCGCAACGCCTACATCCGCATCGTCAACCAGGCGGGCGGCGCCGAGATCGCGCGCTACGACCTCAGCGAGGACGCGGCCACCGAGACCGCGATGGTCTTCGGCGAGCTCTACCGCAACGGCTCGGAGTGGAAGTTCCGCGCCGTCGGCCAGGGTTACGCCTCCGGTCTGGAGGGCATCGCCCGCGACTTCGGCGTCAACATCTGACCCGGCCGTCCCGAGCGGCCCACGGCCCCGGTCCCGGCGAGCGCGCCGCGGGCCGGGGCCGTGGCGTTCGCGTGGGCATGGGTGCCCGGGGCCGGACGACGCCGCCCGGGACCGGCGGACACCCACCGGCCCCGGGGCCGGTTCAGCGGGCGAGGGGCGGGCGGCCGTCCCCGTACAGCCAGGCGTCCCACAGGGGCCCGAGGTCTCGGTCGCCGGCCCGCGCCTGCGCGTAGGCGATGAACTCCTCGGTGGAGGCGTTGCCGTGGCGGTGCTCCGCCGCCCAGCCGCGCACGATCGCGAAGAACACGCGGTCGCCCACCTCCTGGCGCAGCCGGTGCAGCACCATCGCGGAGCGCTCGTACACCGGCGGGGCGAACAGGTCCTCGCGGCCGGGCGGTTCGGCGGGCGGGAACGCCCAGTTCGCCTCGTCCTCGTAGGCCGAGGTGAAGCTCTCGGCGACCGGCGTCCGGCCGGAGTCGTCCAGCCACAGCCACTCCGCGTAGGTGGCGAAGCCCTCGCTCAGCCAGAGGTCGCGCCAGGACTCGGGCGTGACGGAGTTGCCGAACCACTGGTGGGCGAACTCGTGGACCACGGTCTCCTCGTCGAAGGCGTCCAGCGGGAAGACGGGCCGGGTCTGCGTCTCCAGCGCGTAACCCACCCGACCGGCCGGGACGACGACCGCGCCCGCCGAGGAGAACGGATACGGGCCGAAGCGTGCCGCGCACCACTCCACGAACTCCGGGATCCTGCGCAGCAGTCCCGCCGCCTTCCCGGCCGAGGACGGGTCGACCGCCGTGACCACCGGCAGACCGGAGGCGGTGCGGGAGGTGGTGACCCGCAGGTCGCCGATGGCGAGGGTGGCGAGATAGCTCGCCATCGGCTCCGCCGAGCGCCAGACCGTGGTGGTCCGCCCGTCGCGGGTGCGCCCGGCGGTCCGCTCGCCGCCCGCGACGGCGTCGGTGCCCTCGGGCACGGTGACCGTGATCTCGTAGACGGCCTTGTCGGAGGGGTGGTGGTTGCCGGGGAACCAGGCCGCGGAGCCGGTGGGCTGGCCCAGGGCGACCGCGCCCCTGCCGGGCAGGGGCAGCCAGCCCTCGCGGGAGCCGTCGGCGCCGGTGACGGTGGCCGGGACACCGGAGTAGCGGACGACGGTCCGGAAGCGGGCGCCCTCGTCGATGTCCCGGCGGGGGCGGACGGTCAGTTCGTCGCCGGCCCGGTTGGCGGCGGCGGGCCGCCCGTCCACCGTGACCTCGCGCACGGTCAGCCCGTGCAGGTCCAGATGGAAGGCGCTGAGGTCCTGGGTGGCCCTGGCGGTGACCTCGGCGGTGCCGTCGAGCCGGCCGGTGGCGGGGTCGTAGCCGAGGGTCAGGTCGTACCGCTGGACGTCGTACCCGCCGTTGCCCTGCTTCGGGAAGTACGGGTCACGCAGCCCGGCCGCCCCCGGCTCACCGCGCACGCCCGTCGCGACCGGTGTGCACGCCGCACCCAGCAGCACCGTCAGGACGACGAGGCCGGAGGCGAGGGGACGGAAGGGGGCACGCGGTTCCACACCAGGATCCTAGGCCGCGGGTGCGCCGCGCTCCGGCGGGCGGGGCGGGCCGCGGCCCGGCCGGGGAAACGCGGTCCGGGCGCGGCCGGGCCGGCACCGCCGCGCCCGGGCCGCGGGGCGGGTGGGGCCGGGGCCCCGAGGGGGCCGGCCTCACCGCACGGCCCGGGGGCGCGCCGCCGCATGACACCATCCCCGTGTGCTCGACATCGGCTACTCCCTCTCCCGGCGCTTCCCCGACCCCCCGCAGACCGACTACCGGCGCGCGGACGTCCACGCGCTGCGCCACGACCTCTTCTGCGGCGACGTCTACCTCGCGGACACCAAGGCCGACCGCGAGGTGTCCACAGCCTGGGGATGGGTGCCCGTGCTCGACTTCGCCTGGGCCCTCTGCGACACCGTCGAGCGGCTCGACCGCGACCCGCTCGGCAGCCGCGCCGCCAAACCGCAGTACGCCGAGATCGACTTCACCGAGTCCGCCGACCGGATGCTCTTCGAGCGCCGCTTCGGCTGGGTCGACGTGGAGGCCGACTGGATGCCGGGCGACGAGCGGCCGCTGACCTTCGCCCACACCGAACTGCGCCGCGAGGCAAGGGACTTCCTGCACGACCTGGTCGCCGACCTGTGCGACATGCACGAGTCCCTCGCCGACAACCCGGCGGTCTGGGACCTCCAGGCCCGCTTCCCCCGCACGCCCTGACCGCCTCGCACGCCCTGACCTCCGGCCGCCCCGGCCGGGAGTTCCCCCGCACGCCCTGACCCCCGGCCGCCCGTGCCGGAAAATCCCCCGGCCCCGAGCCCCGCCCCGCCGCACCCTCAGGCGCCGCCGTCCACCACCCGCACCCCGATCTGCGCCGCGAACGCCGGGGCCAGGTCGAAGAGCTGCCCGGAGTCGATCACCGCGCCCGTGAGCCGCTCCACCCCGCGCGCGATGCCGAGCTCCGCCGCACCGCGCAGGTCGACGTCCTTCATCACCACGGCGGTGAAGTCCACCCGCCGCAGCACGCAGTTCGGGAACGCCACCCGCTCCAGTCCCGCCCCCGCGAAGTCGGCCTCGGCGAGCACGCACCCGTCGAAGACCACGTCCGTCAGCTTCGCCTCCCGAAGATTCAGATAGTCGATCTTGCCTCCCCTCACCACCACGCCCGTCAGGGCCGAACCGTGGGCCTGCACCCCGCCGAGGCGGGCCTCCCTGATCTCCACGTCCCGCAGCGAGGCCCCCGCCAGGTCCGTGCCCACCCCGCGCACCCCGTCCAGCACGCTGTCCACGAACCGGGCGCCGGCCAGCCCCGTCCCCTCCAGCGCGCAGTCGATGAAGCGCGCCCCCGCGCCCTGCTGCCCGCCGAGGTCGAGCCCGGCGAACTCCACCCCGTCGTAGTCCCCGTCCGGCTCCAGGCCGGTTCCCGCGAAGGGAGCCAGCGGTGGCAGCCGCACCTCGGTCACCCGCGCGACCGCCACGGTGGGCGCCGCCTTCCCACGCGTCCTCGCCATGCCCTCCATCGTGACGCACGCCACTGACAACTCCCCGGCCGCGATGTCACAACCGCGCACCCGCCACCCGTCGTATCCGTGACGGCGGTTCGCACGCGCGGCCCGCCGCACCCGCCGCACCCGGCACGACGCACAACGCGCAGCACGCATCACGCAGCACACAGCACACACCGCACAGCGACAACACCACGCCACAGCACGTCACGGCACCTCAGGGAGAGAGCGGACATGCAGAAGATCACGGTCGTCGGCGGCGGCTTCGCCGGACTCACCGCGGCCATCAGCGCCGCCGAGTCCGGCGCCCGGGTCACCCTCCACGAAGCGCACCACACCCTCGGCGGACGGGCCCGCACCGCCGACGGCCCCTACCGCACCAACGACGGCCCGCACGCCCTCTACCGCAGCGGCCCGCACTGGAGCTGGCTCAGCGGGCGCGGCCTGCTGCCCCGCGGCTCCGTGGCCTCCGTACCGGCACGCGAGCTGGTCCGCTTCCGCTTCCGCCGCGGCGGCGCCCTCCGCGTCGCCCCGCCGCGCGGACTGCTCGGCCTGGCCCGCCGCCCGGCCGCCGAGGCGCCCGTGGACAGCGACTACCTGAGCTGGGCCACCGGCGTCGCCGGGGAGACGGCGGCGCGGGCGGCCGCGCACTTCATCGGGGTGGCCCTGTTCCACCACGACCCCGGCTCGCTCTCCGCCCGCTTCGTACAGGAGCGCCTGCGCAGGGTGACCGCGCTGCCCCCGCAGGCCCGCTACCCGGTCGGCGGCTGGGGCACCCTCGTCGACCGGATGGCCGACCGGGCCCGGGAACTCGGCGTCCGCGTCGAGACCACCGCCCGGGTCGACGCGCTGCCCGCGGACCACGGCCCGGTCGTGGTCGCGACCTCCCTGGACGCGGCCCGCTCGCTCCTCGGCGACGACACCCTGCGCTGGACGAGCGGCCGCACCACCCTCGTCGACCTCGCCCTGCGCACCCGCACGGGGGACCCGTTCATCGTCTCCGACCTCGACGCCCCCGGCTGGGTCGAACGTTTCAGCGCGCAGGACCGCACCCTGGCCCCCGCCGGGCAGTCCCTCCTCCAGTGCCATGTCCCGGTCGCCCCCGAAGAGCCGAAGACCGAGGGCGTCGCACGCGCCGACGCCCTCCTCGACCTCGGCTTCCCCGGCTGGCGCGACCGCACCGAGTGGCGCCGCAACGCCCTCTCCCAGGGCCGCACCGGCGCCGTCGACCTCCCCGGCACCACCTGGCGCGACCGGCCCGCGATCGACCGGGGCGACGGGGTCTACCTGGTCGGCGACCAGGTCGCCGCGCCCGGACTGCTCAGCGAGGTGTCCTTCACCTCGGCGCTGGAGGCGGTGTCCCTCGCGCTGCGCGCCGGCCCGCGCCGGGCCCGCCGCGCCCTCGGCACCGCTTGACCTCAAGCAGACTTGAGGTCGGAGAGTGGGCTCCCGGCCGACCACATCCGCAGCGCCCGCCCGGAGCGCACCTCCGGACGGGGCGTCCGGACCGCACCCAGGGAGCCCGCCTCATGCACGCCGTACGCCTGCACACCTTCGGTCCCGCCGAGAACCTCGTCCACGAGACCGTGCCGGACCCCGTCCCCGGCCCCGGCCAGGTGCGCGTCGCCGTCGCCGCGGCCGGGGTCCATCTCCTGGACGCGGCCCTCCGCGAGGGGATCCAGGGCCCCTACCCGACCCCCGTCGAACTGCCCACGATCCCCGGACGCGAGATCGCGGGCACGGTCGACGCCCTCGGCGAAGGGGTCGACCCGGCCTGGCTCGGCACGTCCGTCGTCGCCCACATCGGCATGAACCCCGGCGGTTACGCGGAACTCGCCGTCACCGGGGCCGACCGCCTGCACGCGATCCCGGACGACCTCGACCCGGCGGGCGCCGTCGCCATGATCGGCACCGGCCGCACCGCCCTCGGCATCCTCCAGTTCACCGACCTCGGCCCGGCCGACACCGTCCTCGTCCCGGCGGCCGCCGGCGGCATCGGCACCCTGGTCGTCCAGTACGCGAAGAACGCCGGGGCGCGCGTCGTCGGGCTGGCCGGCGGGCCCGCGAAGACCGCGCGCGTCCGCGCGAACGGCGCGGACCTGGCCGTCGACTACACCCGCCCCGACTGGCCCGACCGGGTCCGCGAGCACCTCGGCGACCGCCGGGCCACCGTGCTCTACGACTCCGTCGGGGGCGAGGTCGCCCGGGAGGCGGCGGGCTTCCTCGGCAAGGGCGGGCGGATCGTCGTCTTCGGCTGGTCCAGCCAGGGCTTCGAGGACGCCCCGCCCGTCTTCACCGAGGCGGAGCTCGCCGCCCGGGGTATCACCTCCGAGAGCGTCCTCGGCCCGGCCATGCTGGAGCGGGCCGGCGGCCTGCGCGCCCTGGAGACCCGCGCGCTCGCCGAGGCGGCGGCCGGCCGGCTGCGCCCCGCCGTGACCCGCTTCGCGCTGCACCGGGCGGCCGAGGCGCACCGCGCGCTCCAGAGCCGGGGGACGGTCGGCAAGGTCGTCCTCGTCCCGGACCCGGCCGGTTCCCCGGGCAGGTGACGGCGGAGTCCCCGGGCAGGTGAGAAGGGGCGCGCCCGGAACGGGGCCCGAACGCGCCCGAACCGGACCAGGGGCTCACTCCGCCGCGGTGCGCACCGGGTCCACCGTGCCGAGCCGGGCCAGGGCCTCGTCCGTCAGCCGGTACACCGTCCACTCGTCCTGCGGCCGTGCCCCCAGGGACTCGTAGAACGCGATGGACGGCGCGTTCCAGTTCAGCACCGCCCACTCCAGCCGCTCGTACCCGCGCTCGGCGCAGATCCGCGCCAGCTCCGCGAGCAGCGCCCGGCCGTGGCCGCCGCCGCGCAGGTGCGGGCGCACATACAGGTCCTCCAGGTAGATGCCGTGCACACCGCGCCAGGTCGAGAAGTTGAGGAACCACAGCGCGAACCCGGCCACCTGCCCGTCGTCCGTCTCCGCGATGTGCGCGAAGGCGGCCGGGTGCTCGCCGAACAGCGCCTCGCGCAACTGCTCCTCGGTGGCCCGCACTTCCTGGAGGGCCTTCTCGTAGTCCGCGAGTTCGCGGACCATCTCGTGGATCACGGGCACATCGGCGGGCGCTGCGGTACGAATCATGCGCCCAGCCTGCACCGGCGCCGCCTCGGCGCGCGAGGGGGGTCCACCCGGTGAACACCCGCACGTCGCGCCCGCGCGGGCGGAGCAGTAGATTCCCGCCACACGGCGACACCCACACAGAGCCGCCCCACACAGGCCGCCCCCACATGGGTCCGTGCCACACAGGTCCATCCCACACAGCGCGCGCAGGCGCACCACCGGCAGGGAAAGCAGCGATCCACATGAACACCGTCAACGGCGGCATATCGTTCTGGTACGCGCAGGACGGCGCCTCCGCACCCCGCGAACCCCTCCCCGGCGACACCACCGCCGACGTCTGCATCGTGGGCGGCGGCTACACGGG
Source organism: Streptomyces sp. CNT372 (assembly GCF_000377145.1). Taxonomy (NCBI): domain Bacteria; kingdom Bacillati; phylum Actinomycetota; class Actinomycetes; order Kitasatosporales; family Streptomycetaceae; genus Streptomyces; species Streptomyces sp. CNT372. The sequence goes on from NZ_KB897779.1 coordinate 429,065, forward strand.
CCTGTGGACGGCCTACTACCTGAAGAAGGCCGTCCCCTTCCTCGACATCGCCGTCCTTGAGGCCCGGTTCTGCGGTTACGGCGCCTCCGGGCGCAACGGCGGCTGGCTCTACAACGGCATCGCAGGCCGGGACCGCTACGCCCGCGCCCACGGCCACGAGGCCGCAGTCCGCCTCCAGCAGGCCATGAACGACACCGTCGACGAGGTCGTCCGGACCGCCGCCGAGGAGGGCATCGAGGCGGACATCCACCGGGGCGGCGTCCTGGAGGTGGCGTACACCCCGGCCCAGCTCGCCCGTCTCAAGGACTTCCACAGTGTGGAGATCGCCTTCGGCGAGAAGGACCGCAGGCTGTTCGGTGCCCGCGAGACCGCCGAGCGGATACGCGTCAGCGGCGCGGTCGCGTCGAGCTGGACCCCGCACGGCGCCCGGCTGCACCCGGTGAAGCTCCTCAAGGGGCTCGCCGCAGCCGTCGAGGCGCTGGGCGTGACGATCCACGAGTCCACCCCGGTGACGGAGATCCGCCCCAAGCACGCGGTCACCCCGTACGGCACGGTCCGCGCGCCCTATGTCCTGCGCTGCACCGAGGGCTTCACCGCCTCCCTCAAGGGGCAGCACCGGACCTGGCTGCCGATGAACTCCTCGATGATCGCCACCGAGCCGCTGCCCGCCGAGGTCTGGGACGAGATCGGCTGGGCCGGCCGGGAGGCCCTCGGCGACATGGCGCACGCCTACATGTACGCCCAGCGGACCGCCGACGACCGCATCGCCATCGGCGGCCGGGGCGTCCCGTACCGCTTCGGCTCGCGCACCGACAACGACGGCCGCACCCAGCCGGCCACAGTCGACGCCCTGCGCGACATCCTGGTCCGCTTCTTCCCCCGGCTCGCCGGGGTCCGGATCGACCACGCCTGGTCGGGCGTCCTCGGCGTGCCCCGCGACTGGTGCGCCACCGTCACCCTGGACCGCTCCACGGGCCTGGGCTGGGCGGGCGGCTACGTCGGCTCCGGCGTCGCCACGGCCAATCTCGCGGCCCGCACCCTGCGCGATCTGATCCAGCAGGACTCCGGCCAGTCGGGCCCGACCGATCTGACCGCCCTCCCGTGGGTCGGCCACAAGGTCCGCACATGGGAGCCGGAACCCCTGCGCTGGCTCGGCGTCCACGCCCTCTACGCGGCCTACCGCCGCGCCGACCACCGCGAGGCGACGACCCACACGGCGACCACCCCGCGCCTGGCGGCCCTGGCGGACCGGATCTCGGGCCGCCACTGACCCGGGCCGCTCCCCCCGCCGGGCCCCGCCCGCCGGGGCTTGGGCCGGGGGTACCGGCTCGCGCCGGGCGCGGGCCCATGCCGAGATCAACCCGCCCGAACGCCGCCCCATCCGACGCACCCCTCCCCGGTCCACCCGAAACACCCCACACCCCCGTGAAGGCACAAGTCTCCTGGATCAAGGGGCTTTTGGGCACCTGCTTGCGCGAATGCCGGGGCCACCGGGCTGAGGGCCCGTCCCGGCGCACGGTCCCGGAAACGCCGGGGACCCCCGGCCGTGAACGGCGGGGGGTCCCGTGCTGTGGAGCCTCCTGTCGGAATCGAACCGACGACCTCAAGATTACAAGTCAAGCGCTCTGGCCAACTGAGCTAAGGAGGCAGCGAGAGCAGTGTAACCAACGCCGCCGACGCCCCGGCCGGGAATTCCGCCCGCCGTCGGCTGCTGACAGATCCGCGTTCGCCAGGTAGCGTCACCGCAGGTCCACCCCTGTGGACTACACCACTCCCTTACTCGGATCGTCCGGCACGTTCCTGCCGGTGAAGGAGACGCATCAGCATGGCCACTGTCACGTTCGACAAGGCGACCCGGGTCTACCCGGGCTCCGAGAAGCCCGCCGTCGACCAGCTCGAGATCGAGATCGAGGACGGCGAGTTCCTCGTTCTCGTCGGCCCCTCCGGCTGCGGCAAGTCCACCTCCCTGCGCATGCTCGCGGGCCTGGAGGACGTCAACGGCGGCGCCATCCGCATCGGAGAGCGCGACGTCACGCACCTGCCGCCCAAGGACCGGGACATCGCCATGGTGTTCCAGAACTACGCGCTCTACCCGCACATGAGCGTCGCCGACAACATGGGCTTCGCGCTCAAGATCGCCGGTGTCAACAAGGCCGAGATCCGCAAGAAGGTCGAAGAGGCCGCGAAGATCCTCGACCTCACCGAGTACCTCGACCGCAAGCCGAAGGCCCTCTCCGGCGGTCAGCGCCAGCGTGTGGCCATGGGCCGCGCCATCGTCCGCGAGCCGCAGGTCTTCCTCATGGACGAGCCGCTGTCGAACCTCGACGCCAAGCTCCGCGTCTCCACCCGTACCCAGATCGCGTCCCTCCAGCGCCGCCTGGGCATCACCACCGTCTACGTCACCCACGACCAGGTCGAGGCCATGACGATGGGCGACCGCGTGGCGGTCCTCAAGGACGGTCTGCTCCAGCAGGTCGACTCGCCGCGCAACATGTACGACCGCCCGGCCAACCTCTTCGTCGCCGGCTTCATCGGCTCCCCCGCCATGAACCTGGTCGAGGTCCCGATCACCGACGGCGGCGTGAAGTTCGGCAACAGCGTCGTCCCGGTCTCCCGCGAGGCCCTGACCGCCGCCGCCGACCGCGGTGACCGGACCGTCACCGTCGGCGTCCGCCCGGAACACTTCGACGTGGTCGAGCACGGCGCCGCCACCGGCTCCTCCCTCTCCAAGGAGGCCCCGGCCGGTCTCGCCGTCGCGGTGAACGTGATCGAGGAACTCGGCGCCGACGGCTATGTGTACGGCTCCGCCGACGTCGGCGGGGAGCACAAGGACCTCGTGGTGCGCGTCGGCGGCCGCAGCGTGCCGAACAAGGGCAGCGAGCTGCACGTCGTCCCGCGCCCGGGCGAGCTGCACGTCTTCTCGACGTCGACGGGCGAGCGCCTCAGCGACTGACGCGCCCCCTGCGCGGCCCGGGTGGCCAACTCCCGGCCCCCGTCGGCGCGTTCCGGGCCCGTACCGCACCCCGCGGTACGGGCCCGGCCCGTTTCCACGCCCCGGCCCCCACCACCCGGACCGCCCTCGCGGCAGTACACATACCCGAGAAACCAGGGCACTTCATACCAGCACGTCAACACACGATTCGAAAGCGGGACGCGAACCGTCCCCCACGCGAGTGACTGAATGTCGCCAAACCATCACCGGCCGCTACGCTCGCTGCCGTGACCCACACAGCCCGCCGAATCGGCCGCACCCTCGCCCTCGTTCTGCCCGTCGTCCTGGTGCTCTCCGGAACCCTCGCGGTCTCCACCGTCCCGTGGGCCGGGCAGAACTCCCAGTCGTCGCAGTTGCTCACCGCGTCGAACGCGACCTCCGAGAAGGCCGTCACCGACGCCATGCCCGCCGCGCCGCAGGACGTGCTGCGCGAGAAGCTGCTCACCACCCTGGACACCAAGGACCCCGGCGTGGCGCTCACCGAGCTGCAGCGCGCGGTCGAGGCCCGCCCGTCGCTCGCCGAGCACTGCTTCGGTCTCGCACGGACCCTCGGCCGCGCCGCCGTCGACAAGTACGGCCCGACGCGCGCCCAGCGCTTCTCCCGCCCCGTCTGCGACACCTCGTTCGCCACGGGCGTCTCCCAGCAGGCCATGGGGCACTGACCCCACGCGCCTCGCCCTCCCGGGCGGCCCACGGACCGGACCCGTCACCACGGGTCCGGTCCGTGTCGCGTCCGGGGCTGCACATATCGTTCACGGCATGCAAACGCCTACGCATCCCACGCAGGCCGTGGTCCTGGCGGGCGGCCAGGGCTCCCGGCTGCGCCCCTACACCGACGACCGCCCGAAGCCGATGGTCGAGATCCCGGGTACGGGGACGCCGATCATCGGGCACCAGCTCGCCTGGCTCGCGGCCGAGGGCGTGACCGACGCCGTCGTCTCCTGCGGCCACCTCGCGGAGGTGCTCCAGGAGTGGCTGGCCGGCGCGGACCTGCCGCTGCGGGTGACGACCGTCGTGGAGTCGGAGCCGCTGGGCCGCGGCGGCGGCCTCAAGTACGCGGCGGCCGGCCTGCCGCACCCGGACCGGCCCTGGTACGCGACGAACGGCGACATCTGGACCCGCTTCTCGCTGCGCGAGATGGCCGCGTTCCACGACGAGCGCGACGCGACGGCGACCCTGGCCCTGGCCCGGCCGCGCATCCCGTGGGGCGCGGTGGAGACGGACACCTTCGGCCACATCACGGACTTCATCGAGTCCCCGCCGTCCCCGTTCCTGATCAACGCGGGCGTGTACGTCTTCTCCGCCGCGTTCACCGCCCTCCTCCCGGACGTCGGCGACCACGAACGCACCACGTTCCCGCGCCTGGCGCGTGAAAAGCGCCTCGCGGGCTTCCCGCTGCCCCAGGGCGCCTACTGGCGCGCCATCGACACGGCGAAGGACCTCACGGAGGCGGCCAGGGAACTGTCCACGCAGGCCCGCTGAGGCGGGCCGCCCGCGTCCCGGCGTCGCAGGGAGGCCCGCCCGTGGCGGGGTCCGGGCTCACCCGGAGCCCGGGGGCCCTGGGCTTCGGGCCGCGTCCGCCCCCTGGGGGCGCAACTCCATCCTCGGGGAGCGGGGGCGGCCAGGGGCCGCCCGTCCCGGCGCCGAAGAGCCGCCCGCCCCCGCGGCAGGGCCCCGGCCCACCCGGAGCCCAGGACGTTCCCCGCGAGAACACCAGCCGCCCGCTCGCCCGTGCCGGATGCCGCCAGGGGCATCCGGCAGGCGGCCCCGGCATCCCCGAGCGACCCTGGTATCCCTGAGCGGCCCCACGGCCCGTCCCCGAACGCCCCGTGGCCGCAGAGGCGGCCACCGAGCCGTCGGTTGCCGGGCGGGCGAGGGGTGTTCCCCGGGGAACACCCCTCGCCCGCCCCGCACCACGCACGCGGAAGAGCGGTCGCCGGACCATGTCCGGCGACCGCCCTCACCACGGCACGCGCCCCTCCCGGGCGCCCGCCCCTCAGCCCAGCAGGCCGCCGATCACCTTGCCGCCGCCGCTGCCACCGCCGTTGCCGCCCGGTGCGGAGCCGTCGTCGCCGGCTCCGCCGCCCGAGGCGTCGCCGGACGGGGCGCTGGAGCCCGTGCCGCCGGAGCCGGTGCCGCTGTCGGCCGCGGGGCCGGAGCTGGTGGCGGGCGGCGGGGCCGGGCGGGAGCCGGTCGCCGGCTGCCCGCCGCCCGTGCCCTGCGTCTGGCTCGGCGCCCCGCTGCTCGCACCGGCCGTCTCGCGGACCGTCCCCTGCGCGGGCGACGAGGTGCGGGACTCGGGCGTCGCCGAACGCGTCGCGGCCGGCGTCGGCGTGTTCTTGCGCTGCGCCGGACCGCGGTCGGTGCCCGTCTCCTGCGGGAGCGGCGCCCCGGGGAGGTGGTTGGTCGGCGCCTGGCCCGGCCCCGGGACCGTGACCACCTGGGTGGAACGGACCGCTCCGCCGAGCATCGAGCCGATCAGCATGGTCAGACCGACGACGACACCCGCGAGCAGCCCGCCGCGGCGCAGCACCCGCCGCCGCAGGTCCCAGATGTCCGAGCGCGGCCCGAGGGTCCGCCACGCCTCGCCGGAGAGGCGCGCGTCGACCGAGTAGACCGGCGCACCCGCGATGATCAGCGGCGACCAGGCGGCCAGGAAGATGATGTCCGGCGCGTCGTAGACCGGGACCGTACGCCAGCTCACCGTGAGGATCAGTGCGGCGGAGAGCAGCACCCCGACCACCGCCGCTACCCGCTGCCACAGACCGAGCAGGGTCAGCACACCCACGATGACCTGGAGGAACGCCACGGTGAGGCCGGAGCCCACCGGGTGGGCCAGGGCGAAGTCCCGCATCGGCCCGGCGAGCGCCCACGGCTCCAGAGACTCCAGCCAGCGGACCATCGAGCCGCGCTCGCCGCCGTCGAAGTACACCGGGTCGCAGAGCTTGCCCATCCCCGCGTAGACCGAGATCAGGCCGAGCAGGATGCGCAGCGGCAGCAGCACGACACCGAGGTTCACCCGGCGGTCCGGGTAGTAGGCGTGGCGCGTGTGGTCTCCGCCGGCCCGGTGCGAGGGTCCCGACCGGCCCCGGTCGCCGGCGTCCAGCGGCGCCAGGTCGTACGCGCCGGTGTCCCGGCCCGCGCCTTCGCTTCCGTACGCCGGGGTGTCGTACGCCCCGACCGCCTGCCGCATCGGCGGCAGCAGCGGCTTGTCCCGGCGCAACCCGCCGGTGTCGGTGACGGCGGGGTGCAGCACGGTGTCGCCACCGAGGTCCACTCGCGGGATGACCTGCGTGGCGCCGGTGCTGTACGGGTCCTGCACGGACGGCGCCAGCGTGTCCGTCGTGGAGTTCCGTACGGCCTGGAGGAGGCCGGTCGCGCCCGAGTCCCCGGGTGCGGACCTGCCGCTCCAGACGACGGGCGCACGCCGCCGCGCGGATCTGCCCGCCGCTCCCGCCAGGCCCGCGGCGCCGGCCGCTCCGGCGCCGACGGAGGCGAGCCGCGCGTTGTCGGCCAGGCCACGCACAGGGCGGGGGCTCCGGGCGAGCTGGACCCGGAAGCTGGCGTGGTTGACGATGACCTGCGCCGGATCGCAGTGCACCTTGACCATGCTCAGCGCAGGCTGATCATCGAACCCGGACCGGGGTGTTCTGGTGTCCACACTCATCTAACCGAGTGATGTGTGTTTAGGGCACGGCCAGACCCGGCTCGATGTGTCCGAGACCCGTCAAGAGCGCCTCTTGTGCTTTTTTGACCGTACGGACCCAGAACCGGACCCGGAACCGGACCCGCTCGGACACCGCCCGGCCACGAAGCGGAACCGGCCCGGCCGCATCCGCTCCGGCCGTGCTCGAGCGCGGCGCCGGCGCAACCTCCCCTGCGGGCCCGCTCGGACGCGGCGCCGGGCCTCCACCTCCGCGGGACACTCAAGCGCGGCGCCGGGCCGCCTCGTAGAGCACCACGCCCGCCGCGACACCCGCGTTCAGCGACTCCGCGCCGCCCGGCATCGGGATGCGCACCAGGAAGTCGCAGGTCTCGCCAACCAGACGGGACAGGCCCTTGCCCTCACTGCCGACCACCACCACGACCGGACCGCCGAGGGCCTCCAGCTCGCCGACCTCGGTCTCCCCGTCGGCGGAGAGGCCGACCACCGTGAGACCGGCCTTCTGGTACGACTCCAGCGCCCGGGTCAGATTGGTGGCCCGGGCCACCGGTGTCCGCGCGGCCGTGCCGGCCGAGGTCTTCCACGCGCCCGCGGTCATCCCGGCCGCGCGCCGCTCGGGCACCACCACCCCGTGCCCGCCGAACGCCGACACGGAGCGGACCACCGCGCCCAGGTTGCGCGGGTCGGTGACGCCGTCGAGCGCGACGATCAGCGGGTCGTCGCCCTCGTCGAACGCGGCCGCCGCCAGGTCCTCGGGGTGCGCGTACTCGTACGGCGGGACCTGGAGGACCAGGCCCTGGTGGTTCAGCCCGTTGGTCATCCGGTCCAGTTCGGGGCGCGGCGCCTCCATGATGTTGATGGTGCCGCGGCCCGTGGCGAGCTGGAGGGCCTCACGGACCCGCTCGTCGTTGTCGATGAACTGCTGCACGTACAGGGTGGTGGCGGGCACGCCGTCGCGCAGCGCCTCGAAGACCGGGTTCCGGCCGACGACCATCTCGCTGGTGCCCTTGCCGCCCCGGCGGGCCACGGGCCGCCGCTGGGCCTGCTTGGCCTTGGCGTTGGCGATCCGGTTCTTGACGTGCCCCTTACGGGCGGAGGCCGGCGGGGTCGGCCCCTTGCCCTCCAGGCCGCGGCGCCGGTTGCCACCGCTGCCGACCTGCGCGCCCTTCTTGTTGGACGTGCGGCGGTTCCTGCGCTGGCTGTTTCCGGCCATGACCTCGACCTACCTGTTTCTGTGAAGCTCGCTCAAACAAAAGTGTGTATGCAATGAAGTGTGCCGCCCGGGGGTCCGGGCGGCACATCGCCGGGTGTCAGCGGGACCCGAGAGTCCACCGGGGACCGTCGGCGCCGTCCTCGATGACCAGGCCGGACTGGTTCAGCTGGTCGCGGATGGCGTCGGCGGTCGTCCAGTCCTTCCGGCCGCGGGCCGCCTCGCGCTGCTGGAGGACCAGCCGCACCAGGGTGTCGACCACGCCGTGCAGGTCGTCGCCCCGGTCCGCGCCCTGGCCGGCCCACTGCTCGTCCAGCGGGTCCAGACCGAGGACCCCGAGCATGGCCCGGACCTCGGCGAGCCGGGCGACGGCCGCCTCCTTGTCGTCGGCGGCGAGCGCCGAGTTCCCCTGGCGGACGGTGGTGTGGACGACCGCGAGGGCCTGCGGGACGCCGAAGTCGTCGTCCATCGCCTCGGCGAAGGCGACCGGCACCTCGCCGGCCGGGGCGACCGCCCCGCCCGCCTTCTCGACCACCCGCTGCACGAAGCCCTCGATCCGCGCGAACGCGGACTCCGCCTCGCGCAGCGCCTCCTCGCTGTACTCGATCATCGAGCGGTAGTGCGGGGTGCCGAGGTAGTAGCGGAGCACGATCGGGCGCCAGTGCTTGACCATCTCGGAGACGAGGACCGAGTTGCCCAGCGACTTGGACATCTTCTCGCCGCTCATGGTGACCCAGGCGTTGTGCGCCCAGTACTGGGCGAAGTCGTCGCCGAAGGCCTTGGCCTGGGCGATCTCGTTCTCGTGGTGCGGGAAGATCAGGTCGAGCCCGCCGCCGTGGATGTCGAAGGCGGGGCCCAGGTACTTGTGGGCCATCGCCGAGCACTCCAGGTGCCAGCCCGGACGGCCGCGGCCCCAGGGCGTCTCCCAGTCCGGCTCACCGGGCTTGGTCGCCTTCCACATCGCGAAGTCGCGCGGGTCCCGCTTGCCGGTGATGCCCTCCTCGGCGGGCTGGCGCAGATCGTCGATGTCCTGGTTGGAGAGGGAGAGGTACCCGGGGAAGGAGCGCACGTCGAAGTAGACGCTGCCGTCGGCCTCGTAGGCGTGGCCGCGCTCGATGAGACCGCGCATCATCTCGACCATCTCGGTGACATGGCCGGTGGCGCGCGGCTCGTAGGTGGGCGGGAGGCAGCCGAGGGCCTCGTACCCGTCGTTGAAGGCGCGCTCGTTGGCGTATCCGATGGACCACCAGGGGCGGTCCTGCTCCACAGACTTGGTGATGATCTTGTCGTCGATGTCCGTGACGTTCCGGATGAAGGTGACGTCGTAGCCGCGGTAGGCGAACCAGCGGCGCATGATGTCGAAGTTCAGGCCGGAACGGATGTGGCCGATGTGCGGCGCGGCCTGCACGGTGGCACCGCACAGGTAGATCGAGACACAACCCGGCACGAGGGGGGTGAAGTCACGGATCTGCCGGGCGCTGGTGTCGTACAGGCGAATAGTCACGCATCAAGGGTAGTGGCCGCGCGGCAGTGCCCAGCGCCCCTGTGGACAACTCGTGCGAGGAGTTCGCCACGCCCGCCGGCCGGGGCGCGCACGGGCGTCGCCGCGCCCGTGCGCCGGAACGTCCCGCGTGCACCGGGGCCTCCGGGGCACCGCGGCCCGGCCCTGCGGCACGGACCCGTGCCCGTCCGCGGCACGGTCCCGTGCCCCGGACGCCCGGGACCGTCAGCGGGTGCGGACCACCAGCGCGGTGGCGATCGCGGCCAGCCCCTCGGCCCGGCCGGTCAGCCCCAGCCCGTCCGTGGTCGTGCCGGAGACCGCGACCGGCGCGCCGACCGCCACCGAGAGCGCCTTCTGCGCCTCCTCGCGCCGCTTGCCGATCTTGGGCCGTACGCCGATGACCTGCACGGACACGTTCCCGATCTCGAAGCCCTCGGCCCGCACGATCCGCGCCGCCTCCGCGAGGAGGGTGACACCGGAGGCGCCGGACCACTCGGGGCGGGAGGTGCCGAAGTGCGCACCGAGGTCGCCGACCCCGGCCGCCGAGAACAGGGCGTCGCAGGCGGCGTGCGCGGCGACGTCGCCGTCGGAGTGGCCGGCGAGGCCCCAGCCGTCGGAGTCCTCCCACAGCAGCCCCGCGCACCACAGCTCGCGCCCCTGCTCGAAGGCGTGCACGTCGGTGCCGATCCCCACCAGGGGAAGCCCCGGCACCCCGGGCGGAAGCGGACGCTCAGAATCCATCGTTGGCCCTCCTGCGGGCGAGTACGGCCTCGGCCAGGACGAGGTCCAGCGGACGGGTCACCTTGAACGCCTCCTCGTGGCCGGGCACCACGACGACCCCCAGCCCGAGCTGTTCGACCATGCTCGCGTCATCGGTGACCTCGCCGGTCACCGTCCGGTGCGCGCGGGCGAGGGTGGCGTGGTCGAAGCCCTGCGGGGTCTGCACCGCGCGCAGCCGGGACCGCGCGGGGGTCGCGACGACCGGCTCGGGGCCGCCGTCGGCGGTGGGACCGACCTCCTTGACCGTGTCGGCGAGCGGCAGCGCGGGCACGACGGCCGGTGCGCCCTCGCGCACGGTCTCGATCACGGCGTCCACCGTCTCGACGGGCACCAGGGGGCGGGCCGCGTCATGGACGAGGACGATGTCGACGCCCTCGGGCAGCGCGTCGAGTCCCAGCCGTACGGACTCCTGGCGACTCTCGCCGCCGGGGACGACCAGGTACTCCGTGCGCTCGGGCAGGGTGTGAGCGTCGAGGAGGCGCTTCACCTCCGGGGCGCCCTCGGGCGGGGCCACGACGACGACGAGCGCCACGGACCGGGAGGCGGCCATGGCGCGGACGGCGTGGACGAGGATCGGCGTTCCGTTCAGCGTGCGCAGCGCCTTGGGGGCGCCCGGTCCGAGGCGCACGCCCCGGCCGGCGGCAGGGATCACGGCCGCGGTGCGAGGGGGGCGCGGTTGGTCTGGCATCGGTTGCTCTCCGGCAGGTTTGTTTCCTCGGCCGACATGGGTATGGCCTGGGGGAACCCCCGGCCGCTGGTTGGGGGTTGTGCCGGGCGGGGCACGTGACCGGACCCTTCCGTGACCTCGGTCTGCGCCATCCGCCCGGGCCCGGCACACCAGAGCAACGTCACCGGGCGTGCGAGCGGTTCCCGTCCGCGCGCCCGGAGCAGGCTTCCCGGCGGGTGTGCCGCGCGTGCCGCGCGTGCCCGTCGAGGGAAGCGTCCGGGGGCACCGCACGCGGCCGGCCGGGTGCCGGGCGCCCCGATGTGCGGGTGCAGTGTCATATCCGGGCGTCATATCCGGGTGCAGCGTCGCGAACATGCCGCAGTGCCCGACGGCGGACCGGATTTCCTGGCGGGTTTCCCGGTGTGCCGTCGGGCACTGCGGCATCAATGGTGCGTCAGGACGCGAGGACCTCGTCCAGCAGGGCCTCGGCCTTGTCCTCGTTGGTGTTCTCCGCGAGGGCGAGCTCGCTCACCAGGATCTGGCGCGCCTTCGCGAGCATCCGCTTCTCACCGGCGGACAGCCCGCGCTCGCGCTCGCGGCGCCACAGGTCGCGCACCACTTCGGCGACCTTGATGACATCGCCGGAGGCGAGCTTCTCGAGATTTGCCTTGTAGCGACGGGACCAGTTCGTCGGCTCCTCGGCGTAGGGTGCACGCAGCACCTCGAAGACCCGGTCCAGCCCGTCCTGACCGACCACATCGCGCACGCCCACGAACTCGGCATTGTCAGCCGGTACACGAACCGTCAGGTCGCCCTGGGCGACCTTGAGCACCAAGTAGGTCTTGTCCACGCCTTTGATCTGGCGAGTTTCGATGGCCTCGATCAGCGCGGCCCCGTGATGGGGATAGACCACGGTGTCGCCAACCTTGAACGTCATGTGACAGGTACCCCTTCCGTGGCTATCCAGGGTAACACGGAAACAGCGGGTTCTGAATGGCGTTTTCGCAGGTCAGGGCATATCTCGGGGCTTGACAACACAGACCGGGACGTGCTGCGACCGGCTTCCGGGAGGGGGTATCCGCAGGTCGGAGCGGCTGCGCGGGGGCACAGAAACGCACACGTTACACACCGCGCCGGCCCGACCCAAGTGGCTGAACGTCCTGATTTGCCCGGTTCTTGAACGTCGAGATCAACTACTCCGTTCGGACATCGATCACTCGTACGGGCGTACGCGCCGGTGAATCCGGAATTGATCACCATTGACCTCCGGGGGCCTCCCGGGGCTATTCGCGCGGAAAACGGCGGGCATCCCGGAAATTGATCAACCCCCCGGATTTGTGAACGGCGTGTGTATGTCCCACCCGCCTCGCCGCCGGCCCTCCCCGCTTCTTGGCCGCGGGCCGCGGGTGACGGCAAAGGGCGGGTCGGGTGCGGGGCGTGACCGGGCACTCGGTAACCTGAGCCGGAACTGACGCCCCCGTCCGGTTCGGGCCGGTGACAGTCACCCCACCCGTCCGCAGTCCGTACGTCCAAGGAGATGCCGCCGCCGTGAGCCGCAGCCTTCGACGCGGTGCCCTTGCCGGCGCTGCCATCGTCTTCTCGATCGCCTCGCTCTCCGCCTGCGGTGCGGGCAACAACGCGCAGACCCTCGGGGTCCGGCCGGACAACGCCGCGACCGCCGTCGACAGCCTGAAGCTGCAGAACGGCACCGTCATCACGCAGCCCAAGCCCGACGCCGAGGGCCCTGCGGTCATCGCCGTCACCGTCTTCAACGACGGCACCGAGGCGCAGACCCTGGAGTCGATCACCCTGCCCGGCTCGAACGCCGAGGTGGAGCTGAATCCGGCGAGCGGCTCGGGCCCGCTCACCGTCCCCGCGGGCGGCCGCCTGATCATCGGCGGCCAGGGCAACGCCTCGGCCGTGATCACCGACGGCCGGGAGGCCGTGCAGGACGGCGGCGTGCAGGAGATCCTGTTCCGCTTCAGCGAGACGGGCGATGTGCGCATGATGGCCTTCGTCGTCCCCGCGACCAACTACTTCAAGGACTTCGGCCCCAGCACGCTGCCGGAGCCGCCGGCCGCCAGCCCCGCCGAGACCCCCGAGGGCACCCCGTCCGGCTCGCCCTCCGGCACCCCGGCCGACGGCGCGTCCCCGGAGTCCGCGGGCGGCGAGGCGGCCGACCCGGCGACCGGCGCCACTCCGGGGGCGGACACCACGCCCGAGGCCGGCACCGGCAACTGACGGCCGCGGGGCACGCCGGGCCCTCCCGCCCGCCGTGCCCCTCGCGCCCGCCGTACCCGTCGCGTCCGCGAACGCCCGAGGGGCGGCCACCGCATCACGCGGTGGCCGCCCCTCGTCGCTCACACCTCACCCCGGCCGGGCGCGCGCCCGGCCACCGGCCGTCTCTACGGCTCGAACTTGTAGCCCAGCCCGCGCACCGTCACCAGGTACCGGGGCGCGCCCGGGTCCGGCTCGATCTTGGCGCGCAGGCGCTTGACGTGGACGTCCAGGGTCTTGGTGTCCCCCACGTAGTCCGCGCCCCAGACCCGGTCGATGAGCTGCATCCGGGTCAGCACCCGGCCCGCGTTGCGCAGCAGCATCTCCAGCAGGTCGAACTCCTTCAGCGGGAGGTCCACCTTGCCGCCGGAGACCGTGACCACGTGCCGGTCCACATCCATCCGCACCGGCCCGGCCTCCAGGGCCGCCGGGGTGACCTCCTCGGGCTCGCCGCGCCGCCGCAGCACGGCCCGGATGCGGGCCACCAGCTCGCGCGAGGAGAACGGCTTGGTGACGTAGTCGTCGGCTCCTATCTCCAGCCCGACGACCTTGTCGATCTCGCTGTCCTTGGCGGTCACCATGATCACCGGGACGTTGGAGCGGCCGCGCAGCTGGCGGCACACCTCGGTGCCGGGCAGGCCGGGGAGCATCAGGTCGAGGAGGACGAGGTCGGCGCCGTTGCGCTCGAACTCGTCGAGCCCCTCGGGCCCCGTGGTCGCCACCGCGACCTCGAAGCCCTCCTTGCGGAGCATGTAGGACAGGGCGTCGCTGAAGGATTCCTCATCCTCGACGACGAGCACTCGGGTCACGGAAGGACCTCCGGGGCTGGGATCTCACTGGTCGGATCGGTGTCGTAAGGCCGGTCGTCGTCCTGTTCGGCGCGGTCCGGTCCGTGGGTCGAACGGTCTCGGGCCGCGGCCGCCTCGGGCAGCCGCAGGGTGAACGTGGAGCCCTGGCCCTCGGAGCTCCACACGGTGACCTCCCCGCCGTGCGAGGCGGCCACGTGTTTGACGATGGCGAGGCCCAGGCCGGTGCCTCCGGTGGCGCGGGAGCGGGCGGGGTCGACGCGGTAGAAGCGTTCGAAGATCCGCTCGCGGTCCTTCTCGGGGATGCCGATGCCCTGGTCGGTCACCGCGATCTCGACGTGCGTCCCCGAGCCGCCGCCCGCGACGCCGCCGGGCGCGGCCACCCGGCGGGCGGAGATGCCGACACGGGTGCGGTCGGGCGAATAGTTGACGGCGTTCTCGACGAGGTTGCCGAGGGCGGCGGCAAGCTGGCCCCGGTTCCCCCAGATCCGCAGGTCGCCGCCGCCGATGCCGTCCGTGCCGCCCCCGCCCGGAGCGGCGGCCCCGCCGACGGCCATGGTGATCTGCTTGGTGGAGGCGGCGTGCCGGGAGCGGTCGATGGCCTCCGCGACGAGTTCGTCCACGCGGACGGGCTCGGAGTCCTCCAGCGGGTCGTCGTTCTGCACCCGGGAGAGGTCGATCAGCTCCTGCACCAGGTTGGTGAGCCGGGTCGCCTCGATCTGCATCCGGCCGGCGAAGCGGGTGACCGCCTCGGGGTCGTCGGAGGCGTCCATGACCGCCTCGGACAGCAGGCTGAGCGCACCGACGGGGGTCTTGAGCTCATGGCTGACGTTGGCGACGAAGTCGCGCCGAACCGCCTCTATGCGCCGGGCCTCGGTGAGGTCCTCGACGAGGAGGAGGACCAGGCGGGACCCGAGGGGCGCCACCCGGGCGGAGACCGCCAGCGCCTCGCCGCGACCCGTGCCGCGGCGGGGCAGGTCCAGCTCGACCTGCCGTATCTCGCCGTCCCTTCGGGTGTCCCGGGCCATGTGGAGCATGGGCTCCACGGCCAGCTTGCCGCCCCTGACCAGCCCGAGCGCATACGCGGCGGAGCTGGCCTTGACGACCGAGTCGGACTCGTCGAGGACGACCGCGGAGGAGCGGAGCACGGACAGGACCGTGTCGACGCCCGGGGGCAGGACCGCGTCGGTGTGGAGCGAGCTGCGGGTGGGGCGCTTCTGTTCGCGTTCGCTCCAGCGGAACGCCAGCACCGCGATGACACCGGTGCACAGACCGGCAATCGCTGCGGCTGCGGCGACTGCCGCGTTCACGTCCATGCTCACCAGGTTATGCGGGTCGCCGGGGACCCTCCCAGCCGTAAGGGTGGCACCTCGAACAGTCGTCGCCCAGAGTTCACCGAGGGGACGGTGCCGGTTCATTTGCGGGGGACTGTCCGGACCACTCGGGAACCGAACGTGGGAGCGTAGGGGTCTCGGAGCCCCACCCGGACCCCGGCCCGAACAAGAGAGGGACTTCCCATGCGGGACGCGTACCACGAGGAACTGGACTCGATCGGCGAGGGCCTGGTCGAGATGGCCCGACTCGTCGGGTCGGCGATCGGGCGCGCCACGACGGCCATGCTCGACGCCGACCTCAAGCTCGCCGAGAGCGTGATCGCCGCCGACCAGAAGGTGGACGACCTCCAGCACGACCTGGAGGCCCGGGCGATCGCGCTCCTCGCCCGGCAGCAGCCGGTGGCCACGGATCTGCGGATCGTGGTGACCTCGCTGCGGATGAGCGCCGACCTGGAGCGCTCGGGCGACCTGGCCCAGCACGTCGCCAAGCTGGCCCGCCTCCGCTTCCCGGACCGCGCGGTGCCGAACGACCTGCACGCCACGATCCTGCAGATGGGCCAGCTCGCGCAGCGGCTGATGGCGAAGGCCGCCGAGGTGATCATCACCAAGGACGTCGACCTCGCGCTCCAGCTGGAGCAGGACGACGACGAGATGGACCTGCTGCACCGCACGCTCTTCCAGCACCTGATGGACGACCGCTGGAAGCACGGCATCGAGACGGCGGTGGACGTGACCCTGCTCGGCCGCTATTACGAGCGCTTCGCGGACCACGCGGTCTCGGTCGCCAAGCGGGTCGTCTACCTGGTGACGGGCGAGCACGCGGACGAGCTCCAGCAGCCGACGCCGGTCGAGGGCGCGTAGCCGGGACGCGCGCCGGGCCGGACCGGCCCGGCGCGCCGCCCCGGTTGCCCTACCGGGGTGGTCACCGCCCCACCCCCGGGCGCCCTGCCGGGCCGCCGCCCTACACCGGGCGCCGCCGCCCTACCCCGGGGGCCGGCGGCCTACCCCGGGCGCCGCCGCCCGCGCTCGAACCGCAGCAGCACCGCGACGACCCGCCACACCAGCACCACCCCGGCCCCGGTCCCCGCGACGACCCCCGCGCCTCGCATGGCACCTTCGCCCAGCCCCAGCACCAGAATCGGACTCGCGAGCACCAGCCCGGCAACCACCGCCAGGAACACCCCGGACACCAGGGCGAACCCGATCTCCACGGTCACCGCGTCCCGCTCCCCCTGACTCCGCCGCCCAGCCATCGGCCTCTCCCCCTCCATCGCCGCCGTCCCCTTCACAGCTACCGGCCACCCGCTCCCGGAGGCAATGCTTCCGGGGGCGAGCCCCTCCGGACCACGGACAGACCCCCTCCGGGGGCACTCCGGGAGGGGGGCTGCCCCGCGAGAGCGGCCCCCCTCCAGGCCTGGGGGCACACTCCGCGCGTACACGCGCCTGACGCCATCCAGACAGAAGCACAGAAGCCCCCTCCCGGCGGAGAAACCGCAGGTCGGGGGCCTCGTCGTGCCGTCGGGCTACTTCTTGCCCTGGTTCTTGACCGCCTCGATCGCGGCCGCGGCCGCGTCCGGGTCGAGGTAGGTGCCGCCCGGGTTGACCGGGTGGAAGTCCTCGTCGAGGTCGTAGACGAGGGGGATGCCCGTCGGGATGTTCAGGCCCGCGATGTCCTCGTCGGAGATGCCGTCGAGGTGCTTGACCAGGGCGCGGAGGCTGTTGCCGTGGGCCGCGACCAGGACCGTGCGGCCGGCGAGGAGGTCGGGGACGATGCCGTCGTACCAGTACGGCAGCATCCGCTCGACGACGTCCTTGAGGCACTCGGTGCGCGGGCGGAGCTCGCTCGGGATGGAGGCGTAGCGGGGGTCGTCCGACTGGGAGAACTCCGCGCCGTCCTCGAGCGGCGGCGGCGGGGTGTCGTACGAACGGCGCCAGAGCATGAACTGCTCCTCGCCGAACTCGGCCAGCGTCTGCGCCTTGTCCTTGCCCTGGAGGGCGCCGTAGTGGCGCTCGTTCAGGCGCCACGAGCGGTTGACCGGGATCCACTGGCGGTCGGCGGAGTCCAGGGCGAGCTGCGCGGTGCGGATGGCACGCCTCTGGAGGGAGGTGTGCAGCACGTCGGGGAGCAGACCGGCGTCCTTCAGCAGCTCACCGCCGCGGACCGCCTCCTTCTCGCCCTTCTCCGTGAGGTTGACGTCCACCCAGCCGGTGAACAGGTTCTTCGCGTTCCACTCGCTCTCGCCGTGGCGGAGGAGGATCAGCTTGTACGGTGCGTCGGCCATGGGCCCGAGCCTAATCGACGCCTCCCGCGCCCCGCGCGTGTGCCCGAGGAGCGGAACGGAGGCCGGGACGGCGGCCGCTGCGGCGGACGGGACGATTGACGGTCGGCGTCAATCCGGTGGCGACCGGGACCCCCGCGCTCGTAACGTGCGGATGCCGATCCGGACGCTTACACCCGTGGGGGACCCGTATGTCGATCGCCGCCGTGCGACGTGCCGTGGACCAGAGCGTCTCCGGGCTCCCCCCGGCGTTCTGGTGGCTGTGGACGAGCACCCTCGTCAATCGCCTCGGCGGCTTCGTGGCCACCTTTCTGACCCTCTACCTGACGATCGAACGCGGATATCCGGCCACCTTCGCCGGTCTCGTCGTGGCGCTGCACGGTCTCGGCGGGGTCGTGGCCTCGCTCGGCGGCGGAGTGATGGCCGACCGGCTCGGACGCCGTCCGACCCTGCTGATCGCGCAGACCTCGACCGCGCTCTCGGTCGCCCTCCTCGGCTTCGTCCAGCAGCCGGCCGCGATCGCCGCCGTCGCCTTCGTGGTCGGCGCGGCGGGCAGCGCCTCCCGGCCGGCGGTCCAGGCGATGATGGCCGACATCGTGCCGCCCGAGGACCGGGTGCGGGCCTTCTCACTCAACTACTGGGCGATCAACCTCGGCTTCGCGGTGTCCTCGGTGGCCGCCGGGTTCATCGCCGAGTACAGCTATCTCGTCGGCTTCCTCGGCGAGGCGGCCATGACCCTGGCCTGCGCGATCGTGGTGTTCGTCAAGCTCCCGGAGTCACGGCCCGAGAGGCCCGCGGGTGCGGGCGGGCCCACCGGCGCGGTCACGGGCGCCGGCAAGGACGCGGGGGCCGGGCTCGGCACCGTACTGCGGGACCGGCGCTTCATGGCCGTGGTCGGGCTGTCGTTCCTGGTCGCGCTGGTCTTCATGCAGGGGCACATGGGCCTGCCGCTGGCCATGGCCGCCGAGGGGTTCAGCAGCTCCGACTTCGGCCTGGTCGTCGCCGTGAACGGCCTGCTGATCGTGATCCTCCAGATCCCCGTCACCCGGTTCATCGAGCACCGCGACCCGGGCCGGCTGCTGGTGCTGTCCGCCCTCGTCGCGGGCTACGGTTTCGGGCTCACCGCGTTCGCCGGGTCCTCGCTCGCCTTCTACGCGCTGACCGTCGCCGTGTGGACCCTCGCCGAGATCGTCAACGCGCCGACCCAGACCAGCCTCGTCGTGCGGTTCTCGCCCGTGCACGCCCGTGGCCGCTACCAGGGGATGTACTCGCTGTCCTGGTCGGCGGCGGCGCTGGTGGCCCCGCTGATGGCCGGATACGTCGTCGACACCTGGGGGTCGGCGTGGTTGTGGGGGCTGTGCGCGGTGATCGGCACGGTGGGGGCGGTGGGCTACGCGCTGGTGCTGCGCGGCCTGCCCGCGGAGGAGCACGTCCTCGCCGAGGAACGCGCCCCCGCCGACGAGCCCCTGGAGGCGACGGCCCCGGACCCGGCGGCCCCGGACTCGGCGTCTCCTGACTCGGCGGCCCCGGACTCGGCGTCTCCGGCGGCGCGGAAGGACCTCGGCGCGATCGCCTAGCGATCGCCCCGGCCGGGTCCCTGCCGATTACCCGGCCGTGCCCCGGCCAAGCCCCCGCCGAACCCCTGTCGAGCCCCGGCCGCGACGGTGGCCTCCGCACAACGCGGGGGCCACCGTCGTGCGGCGGGCGGTGGTCAGCGGTCCGCCGCCGTCCCGGACGCCTTACCGGGTGCGGCACCCGGCGCCTCCGGGGTTCCGGACGGGCCCGGGGCCCCGGATCCGCCGGAATCCGAGGTCACCCGCGACCCGGGATGGCGCAGCGCGCACAGGAACGCCACCGCGAGCATGATCGCCATGCCGTAGAACACCCACTGGTTGGCCTCGGCGAAGTCCATCCGGATGGCGTTCATCGAGTCCCGCATCACCGTCTCCACCGGCCCGTCGCCCGTCGGCGTCCGGCCGTCCGCGTGGCCGGTGACGGACTGGGCCACCGAACGTCCCGCCTCCCGCGCCGTGTCCTCGGGCAGGCCGCGTCCCTGGAGGGTGTCCGCGACCCGGTTGGTGGTCATGTGCGTCAGGATCGTGCCGAAGACGGCCAGGCCGACACTGGCCGCGAAGTTGCGCACGGTCTGGGTGATGCCCGTGACCTCGCCGTACGAGGCGCCGATCGCCCGGTTGACCGCGTCGGTGGAGGCCGGTGCCAGCAGGAAGCCGATGCCCGCGCCGGCCAGCGCGACATACGGCCACTGGTCGTGCATCGAGAGGTCGGTGAGCTTGCCGGCCCACAGCGCGAAGCCGACCGCGCCCAGCGCCGTGCCCATCTTCATGGCCGGACGGGCGCCCCGCTTGTCCAGGATGCGGCCGCCCCACTGGGAGGTGACGGCGAACCCGATGAAGAAGTACAGCAGGTAGAGGGCGGCCTGGTTCGGGGAGGCGCTCAGCGAGACCTGCGCGTACACCGAGGCGAAGAAGAACACCGGGACGAACGCGATCATCGAGAAGAACAGCACCAGGTTGTCGACGGTGAACGCCTTGTCCCGGAACACCTTCATCTTGA
Source organism: Streptomyces sp. CNT372 (assembly GCF_000377145.1). Lineage (NCBI taxonomy): Bacteria > Bacillati > Actinomycetota > Actinomycetes > Kitasatosporales > Streptomycetaceae > Streptomyces > Streptomyces sp. CNT372. The sequence goes on from NZ_KB897779.1 coordinate 449,149, forward strand.
TCAGGGGTTGCTCAACGCCCAGCTCGTAGCGGACGAACACCGCGAGCACGGCGAGGCCGGCGATGATGCACACCCAGGTCAGCACGCTGCTCCAGCCCCACGCCTGGGCCTGCTGGAGGCCGAGGACGCTCAGGCCCATGCCCACCGCGACCAGCACGGCGCCCGGTACGTCGAGCTTCTCGGGCCGCCGGGTCTCCGGGATCTTCGCCATGACGGTGAGGACGATGGCGATCAGCGCGACCGGGACGTTGACCCAGAAGATCGCCCGCCAGGTCCAGCTGGTGAGCCAGCCGCCGAGCAGCGGGCCGACCGCCGTCAGGGCGCCCGACAGACCGAAGAACAGCGCGAGCGCCCGCCCGCGCTTCTCCAGGGGGAAGACGTTGACGACCACGGCCAGCGCGGCCGGGAACATCAGCGCCGCGCCCAGGCCCTGCGTCGCCCGGAAGACGATCAGCCAGGCCTGCGCAAAGTCCCCCTCGGGGACGCAGCCGCACAGGACGGACGAGATCACGAAGGTGAGCGTGCCGATCAGCATGATCCGGCGGTGCCCCAGGAGGTCGGCGAGCCGGCCGCCGAGGGCGAAGAACGCCGCGAGGGCCAGCAGATAGGCGTTGACGACCCATTGCATCCCGGAGGACGAGAGTCCGAGCTCCTCGATGATGTCCGGCGCGGCGATCGAGACGATCGTCTGGTCGATGAACGTCATCGACACCGCGAACAGCATCGCCGCGAGCGCGAGGGTCTGGTGCGGCGCGCCCGCCGCCGAGGAGGCGGCGGAGCCCGCCGGGGACCGTTTGGTACCCATGAGATCGAGTTTGTACCCGGGGGCCGGGAAGCGCATGTGCGGCCCGCCCGGGTCCCGTTCACGGTCACGGTCGCGTTCGCGGACTCGTTCACGGTCGCGGTCGCGTTCACGGTCGCGGTCGCGGTCGCGTTCACGGTCGCGGTCGCGGTCGCGGTCGCGTTCACGGTCGGCCGGACGCGCCGGCCGGCCGGAGTCGGGCAGCGGGGGCGCGGGGGCCGTCAGTCCTCGGAGCGCCGGGTCAGGTGGGTGAACGCGTCCAGGTTGCGGGTGGACTCGCCCCGGGACACCCGCCACGCGTACTCCCGGCGGATGGCGCTCGCGAACCCCAGCTCCAGCAGGGTGTTGAACGCGCCGTCGGCCGCCTCCAGAACCGTCCCGAGCAGCCGGTCCAGCTCATCCGGTGTCACGACGGCGAGCGGGAGCTTGCCGACGAGATAGATGTCGCCGAGCCGGTCGACCGCGTAACTCAGGCCGTACAGCTTGAGGTTGCGCTCCAGCAGCCAGCGGTGGACGGCCGCCTCGTTCTCGTCGGGGTGGCGGATGACGAACGCGTTGAGCGACAGGGAGTGCCGCCCGAGCCGCAGGGAGCAGGTGGTCGACAGCTTGCGGGTGCCGGGCAGGGTGACGACGTAACTGCCCGGAGCCGGACTCTCCCACTCCAGTTCCGCGTCCTTCAGGGCCTGTTCGACGACCTGTGCCGCGTCGCGCTCTGCGTCAGACATGTCTGGGAGCGTACGTCACGGCCGTCCCGGGGCGCGTATGTCACGGCGGGCGGGCGTTCGGCTGCGCGGCGGGGGACGCCGGGGCGCGTCGTGGGTCGCCGGGCACGCGGGCGTCAGTGGAGGTGGGCCCGGGTGCGCCGGCGGTGCTCCTGCATCGCCGCCGCGTAGACGTCCGCGGTGGCCGAGGCCGCCGTGTCCCAGCCGAAGGACCGGGCGTGCCGGGCGGCCGCCCGCCCCATGCGCTCGGAGCGGCCGGGGTCGCGTACGAAACCGGCCAGGACGTCGGCGTAGTGCGCCGGATCGTGCCCGGGCACGAGGAAGCCCGTCTCCTCGTCGCGGACCGCGACCGGGAGCCCGCCCACCGCCGCGGCGACGACCGGGGTACCGGCCGCCTGCGCCTCGACGGCGACCAGGCCGAAGGACTCGCTGTACGAGGGCATGACGAGGACGGACGCGGCCCGGAACCAGTCCGCGAGCCGCTCCTGCCCGACCGGCGGGTGGAAGTGGACCACGTCGGCGATGCCCAGCCGCGCGGCGAGCTTCTGGAGTCCCTCGGGCTTGGCCAGTCCGCTGCCGCTGGGTCCGCCGACCACCGGCACGTGGACGCGGTGGCGCAGCGAGGGGTCGCGTTCCAGCAGCACGGCGACCGCGCGCAGCAGGACGTCCGGGGCCTTCAGCGGCTGGATCCGGCCCGCGAACAGCGGGATGAACGCGTCCTGCGGGAGGCCGAGCCGGGCGCGGGCGGCGGCCCGGCCGTCGGCGGGACGGAAGACGTCCAGGTTCACGCCGGGGTGAACGACGGCGACCTTGGCCGGGTCCGCGTCGTAGAAGCGGACCAGTTCGTCCGCCTCCTCGGCGGTGTTGGCGACCAGGCGGTCGGCGGCGGCGACTATCTGCGTCTCACCGATGACCCGGGTGGCGGGCTCGGGGGTGTCCCCCTCGGCGAGGGAGGCGTTCTTGACCTTGGCCATGGTGTGCATGGCGTGGACCAGCGGGACGCGCCACCGCTCGGCGGCCAGCCAGCCGACGTGCCCGGAGAGCCAGTAGTGGGAGTGGACGAGGTCGTAGTGGCCGGGCCGGTGGCCGGCCCAGGCCCGCATCACGCCGTGCGTGAAGGCGCACAGCTGGGGCGGCAGGTCCTCCTTGGCGAGCCCCTCGTAGGGGCCGGCGTCGATATGGCGGACGAGGACGCCCGGGGCCAGCTCGACGACCGGGCGCAGGCCGCCCGCCGTGGCCCGGGTGAATATCTCCACCTCGATGCCGAGGACGGCGAGGCGCTTGGCGAGCTCCACGATGTAGACGTTCATACCGCCCGCGTCACCCGTTCCCGGCTGGTGGAGCGGGGAGGTGTGGACGCTGAGCATGGCCACCCGGCGCGGCTTGCGGTGGCCGCCGGGGAACCGGAGACGGGGGGCCATCCGGCTGCTGCCGAGGCGGGAGACGTACTGGCTCACGTCGGCGGTCCTCTCGCTGCGGGCACGGGGGTCACTGCGCGCGCTGCGGCACGGCAATGGGCGGGGCGTGGGGTCCCGCACGGCTCACAACAGCGGAGTGGGGACTTCCATTTCCCGGCCCCCCGCACTTTGCCAAATCATTACCGGGGGTGACTCAGGTGGAGTGGGGTCGAAGAGGGCCCGGGGCCGGGGGGCCTGCGGGGGCGGGCCTTCGAGGGCGGGCCTTCGGGGGTGGGCCTTCGGCGGCGGACCTTCGGGAGGGGGCCGGGTGGCCGGTTCGGGGCGGGCGGCGCGGCCGGGGCCGGGCGGGGCGGCCGGGGGCCGAGGCCGGGCCGGTCCGGTCCGGACGTCGGACGCACCGCATACCCTCGGAGCCATGAACCGCCCCGTCGGCACCGCCACCCGCGGGACGACCAACCCCAACCGTCTGCGCCGCATGGACCGCTGGATCGCCGCCGTGCACGGCCCGGCCCTGCGCCGCAGCGCGGAGGCGCCCGTCGCGGTGGACCTCGGATACGGGGCCGCCCCCTGGACCGCCGTCGAGCTCTTGGGGCGGCTGCGCACCGCGGACCCCCGCTGCGAGGTCGTCGGCATCGAGATCGACCCGGCCCGGGTCGCAGCGGCGGCACCGTACGAACGGGCGGGCCTCACCTTCCGGCACGGCGGCTTCGAGGTCCCGACGCGGCGCCGCCCGGCGCTCATCCGGGCCGCCAATGTGCTGCGCCAGTACGACGAGGGCGAGGTCGGCGCCGTCTGGGCCCGGCTCTGCGACCGGCTGGCGCCGGGCGGGCTGCTGGTGGAGGGGACCTGCGACGAGATCGGGCGCCGGCACGCCTGGGTGGCGCTCGGGCCGGAAGGGCCGCGAACGGTGACCTTCGCGACCCGGCTGGGCTCGCTGGAACGGCCCTCCGACCTGGCGGAACGCCTGCCCAAGGCGCTGATCCACCGCAACGTGCCGGGCGAGCCGGTACACGCCTTCCTCCGGGACTTCGACCGCGCCTGGGCGGCCGCGGCGCCGTACGCCTCACTCGGCGCGCGGCAGCGCTGGGTCAGGGCGGTGGGCGATCTGGCGGCCTCCTGGCCGCTCGCGGACGACCGGCGACGGTGGCGACAGGGTGAGGTCACGGTGGAGTGGCACGCGGTGGCACCCGCGGGCTGATGCCCCGTCCACTCCACGGCTCAAACCACCGGCACGGATGAATCCTGGATGTTTCAGCGCATCCGGTACACCGTCAGGAGTGAAACGGGCCGCCGAGGGAACACCCTGCCGGTTCCACTCGTCAGTCACGGTGGGCACGGAGACACGGGGCGGGCGTCTCCGTCCGACGGAGATCGCACAGGCATCATCGGGGCGGGTCATGCGCAAGGGGCGAACTGCCGGTCAAGCCTGTCGTTTTCCACCGCGTCGTGACACCATCACGGACGTCACGCGCAAGTTACTGACGGTTAACCAGGTGCGCGCATCGGGCGCGCACCCGGAGGGGGAGTCGTGAACCGACGACGCATCGCCACTGCCGCCGCGATCGGCGTGGTCAGCGCACTGACGGCACTGACCGTGCTGGTGGCGCCGGGTCAGGCGTACGCCGCTCCCGAACCGCCCCCGCAGGCACCGGCGTCCGTCACCGTGCCGGGCCCGATGGCACCGCCGCCGCCGAGCGAGTCGCTCGAAGCCGTCCGTCTGAAGATAGAGAAGCTCTACCAGCAGGCCGCCTCCGCCACCGACGCCTACAACCTGGCCGAGGAGCGCACCGAGAAGCAGTCGGCGGAGATGGTGAAGCTGACCGAGGACATGGCCGAGGGCCAGGCCCGGCTTGACGACCTCAAGAACCGCGCGGGCGAGGCCGCCCGCGCCCAGTACCGCGGCGGCGGCCTCCCTCAGGAGGCCCAACTCGCCCTCACCGACGACCCGCAGCTCTTCCTGGACGGGGTGGGCCGGATCCGGCAGGGCCACAAGGCCACCAAGGACCTCATCGCGGAACTGACCAAGGCCCAGGCCGATCTGGCGGCCTACAGCAAGGTCGCCAGCTCCCAGTGGGAGAAGCTGGAGGCCAACCGCATCAAGCGGGAGAAGGCCCGCAAGGAGATCACCGAGAAGATCTCCGAGGCGAAGAAGCTTGAGGACAAGCTGGAGAAGGAGGAGCGGCAGCGGCTCCTCCAGCTGGAGCGGGCGGCACAGGACCGGGCCCAGACCCAGTGGCTCGGTTCGGGCGCCCTGAAGGAGCTCGAGGGGCGAGCGAGCGAACAGGGGCGCAAGGCGGTCGAGTTCGCGACCGCGCAGATCGGCAAGCCGTATGTGTGGGGCGCCGAGGGCCCCGGCTCCTACGACTGCTCCGGACTGACCTCCCGGGCGTGGGCGGACGCGGGCCGGACGATCCCCCGCACCTCCCAGGAGCAGTGGCGGCTCCTCCCCCGGATACCTGTCGGGGACATGCGGCCGGGCGATCTGATCATCTATCACTCCGACGCCAGCCATGTCGGGATGTACGTGGGCAACGGCACGATGGTCCACTCCCCCCGGCCGGGCCGGCATGTGACGCTCGCGGGCGCGGGTTCGATGCGGATTCTCGGGGTCGTCCGCCCCGACAAGTAGGTCCCGGCCGGGCCCGCCCGCACCACCCGTGGGGCTTTCCGGCCCGGAGCGGCGCGCGTGATGTGCGTCCCACGGCCGGGCGGACGGGGCCCCGCGAGGCGGGCACCCGTCCGTCGCCGTGTGGCACAAGTGAGCTGTGCCACCTGCCGGATGCGGGCGAATAGGGCACCTCTCCCGTCAGGGCGTGACCTTCGTCATGACCGGGCGGGCAACTGTGCCCCCATGCGCGGCATATGCCAATGGCTCTTCATCGATCGCCATTCCGTTCGGCCGCCGCCTACCGCTATGGTCCCCGTCTGGCGGGACGTCGTTCGGCGCCCTGCCGCGCCCTCGGGGGGAGGGAAGGAAACAGCACCGATGCCCGTACCCGTACCGCGACAGAGGAACGCCCCCGTCGCGGAGACCGCTCCTGGCGGCAAGACCGGGGGCGACCTGACGCTCCTGGTGATCGAGGACGACCCGGCGGGCACCCTCGGCGTCCCCGAACTCCTCGACGCCTCGGGCGCCCGGGTCCGCATCCGCACCGCCCGCAACCTCACCGAGGCGGAGCGACTGCTCACCGACGACGTCCACTGCGTCCTCGTCGACCTGGCCCTGCCCGGCCGTGTCCAGGACGAGGAGCTGGGCGCCCTCAAGCACGTCCTGCGGCTCGCCCCGCGCCACGCCGTCCTGGCGCTGACCACCGCCGGTGACACCGACCTGGCCGCCGAGGCGGTCCGCGTCGGCGCCCAGGACCACCTGGTGCGCGAGGAGCTGGACGGCCGGCTCCTCAGCCGGGCCGTGCGGTACGCGGTCGAGCGCAAGCGCGCCGACACCGCGCAGCGCAAGCTCGCCGAGTCCCGTCTGCGCGCCCAGGAGAACGCCCGCCTGGAACGGGGCCTGCTGCCCACCCCGCTGCTGGAGGGCTCGGACCTGCGCTTCGCCTCGCGCTACCGCCCCGGCCGCTCCCGCGCCCTGCTCGGCGGCGACTTCTACGACACCGTCCGCACGCCGGACGGCACCGTCCACGCCATGATCGGCGATGTCTGCGGCCACGGCCCCGACGAGGCCGCCCTCGGCGTCGAACTCCGCATCGCCTGGCGCGCCCTGACCTTCGCCGGACTGTGCGGCGACGAACTGCTCTCGACCCTCCAGCGAGTCCTGGAGCACGAGCGGGAGAGCGAGGAGATCTTCGCGACGCTCTGCACCGTGGACATCGCTCCCGACGGGCGGCGGGCCGGGCTGTGTCTCGCCGGCCACCCCGCCCCGCTGATCGCCCGCCACGGCCGCGCGGCGCAGCTCCTCCCCTACGAGGACGGCGGCCCCGCCCTCGGCCTGCTGCCGCGCGCCCGCTGGCCGCGCCGGCAGGTGGAGCTCGGGGGTGTGTGGAGCCTGCTGATGTACACGGACGGTCTGATCGAGGGCCGGACGGGCCCGGACACCCGGCAGCGTCTCGGCCAGGAGGGCATGCTCGCGACGGTCAACCGCCTGCTCGCCGGCGGCCTGGAGGGCGAGGCCCTCCTCGAAGCGGCGGTCGGCGAGGTGCGCGAGCTGAACGGCGGCGACCTGACGGACGACGTGGCGGTGCTGCTGCTCAGCCGGGACACGCGGCGCGGCGGGTGCGGCTGACGCGGGGACGCAGCCGCGCGCCGGCGGGTGCGGCTGACGCGGAGGCGCGGCGGCGGGAGCGGCTGACGCGGAGGCGCGGCGGCGGGGGCGGGAGCGGGGCTGCCTACCGGTACCGCTGCTCTACCGGTGCCACCGTTCTGCCGGTACCGCTGCTCTACCGGGCCTGCTCACCGGCCGCCGTTCCAGGGTCCGTAGGGACCGTCGCTGCTGGAGCCGCGGCCACGGCCCCTGCCACCACCGGAGACCTGCTGGAGCGCGGGGCGCACATCGACGAAGAAGACGATGGCCGCGATCAGCCCGGCGATCGACAGGAAGAGCATCGAGATGAACGGGATCAGGTTCACGGCGGCGGCGAGGCCGAGAATGATCAGCCAGAAGGACTTGGTCTTCTTGTCCGCGGCACGGTAGGCGTCCTCGCGCGCCATGGCGGCCATCACCAGGGCCGTCAGCGAGGTCACGACGAACACCAGCCTCGTGATCATCATGAGCCCGAAGTCGAAGTTGTCAGCCAGCATGCCGAGCACCGCCTCGTCAGTCGTGTGTGCCGCCTCGCGGCCAAGGTACCCCCGCAAAGGCTCCGGCCGCGACGAGCCCGACGGGGCGCCGCGTCACCGCGGCGCCCCGTCCCGGTTCACGTTCCGTTCCCGGATCAGGCTCCGGCGGGCCCGGTCGTCTTCTTGGCGGCGGGCTTGCGCGCCGGGGCCTTCTTCGCCACGGGCTTCTTCGCCTCGGCCGCCGCGGGCTTGGTCTGAGCGGCCTTCGCCTCGGCGGTCTTCGCCTCCAGGACCTCCGGGGAGGCAGGCGCGGGAACGACCGGCTCCGGCTCGACGGCCACGGCGATCTCGGTGATCTCCTCGGCCGCCTCACCGCGCCACGAGCGCACGGCCTGCTCACCGTGCTCGGCGACGCGCTCGTACGCCTCACGGGCCTTGACCGCGTACTCGGCGGCCACGCCCACACCGCGCAGCGCGAGATCCTGGGCGTTCTCGCCGAGCTTCTTCAGGTCGGTGTCGAGACCACCGACGACCTCGGCGAACTTGGCCTGCACCGTGGCCTGCGCCTCCTTGGCCTGCGAGGTCACCTTGTCCTGCACGGCCTTGGGGTCGGTGTTGCGCACGGCGTCGATGCGCGCGGGGGCCTCGGCGGCGAGCTGCTCGATCAGCGCGGGGACCTTGCGGGCCTGCTGGACGGCGAGGTCGGCGGTGCCGGCGGCGAAGTAGAGCGGAGTCGGGTCGCTGAAGGTCTTGCGCAGGTCATCGGTGATGGCCATGACTGTCGTCCTCCCGAACGCAGATGGGGTGGTCTCAGTTACGTGCTCGGATCGTTCCTGCTCGGTTCGGCACCGCCCGCGCCGGCCGTGCGTGGGCCGTCATCGGCGGTGTCCCCGGCGCTGCCCGCGTCGCCGTCCACGGAGGCCTCCCCGGACGGTTCCGCCGCGTCGAGCCCGTTCTCCTTGCGGAAGGACTCGTAGATCTGCAGCAGCACCTGCTTCTGTCGCTCGTTGATCGAGGGGTCGGCGAGAATCACCGCCCGCGTCTCCAGCGGCTCCCGCTCCTGCTCGTCGAGGATCCCGGCACGGACGTACAGGGTCTCGGCGGAGATGCGCAGGGCCTTGGCGACCTGCTGGAGCACCTCGGCGCTCGGCTTGCGCAGCCCGCGCTCGATCTGGCTCAGATACGGGTTGGACACCCCGGCGGCGTCGGCGAGCTGCCGCAGCGAGAGCTGCGCGCTGCGCCGCTGCTCGCGGAGGTAGTCACCGAGGTTGCCGACGTTGAGCGATGCCATGCCCTCGATGGTGCCGCACCGCTGCTAACTTTTGCAAGCACCTGCTTGCAAAAGTGTCGCCCGCCACCCGCGCGGCCCCCTGTGCCTGAGCAAGATAGTTGTCACTTGAGCAGGACAACTGTCACCGCACGGCTTGGCGGACTCCCGTGCAGGCGAGGACCGCGCTGGCGTCGTCGGCGAGGAAGAGCATGAAGGCCCACGTCCGGGCCGGTGAGAAGACGCAGCCGATCCTGACCTGAGCGGCTTCGAGCTGGGTGAGGATGTCGACGGTGGACGGCAAGGCGAGAGTCTCAGTACCTCGCTTCCTCGCACGTCGGAGACGAGCCGCGTAGATGCTGGCAAGCTCCTGACTGGGAACGCTGCCGTCCCATACGACGAAGTCGCCTCCGTGGAGAAGCGCAGCTCTGGCGGGTTCGCAGGCCGCAGTCTGGTCCCCCAGCATCTCGGCGAGTTCCGCCCGGTCCATCTGCCGTCCTCTCGCGTGCTGCCCCAGTGTCCGCTCAGTCGTCAAAGTGGAGTTCGGGCCGGGTCCAGAGGGTGAGGTCGCTGCTGGTGGCGACCGCCAGGGTCCGGCCGGAGGGAGAGAACCCGGCTGCGCGGAGTTCCGAGTACTCGGAGTGGAAGATGTGCCACCACGTCCCTCCTGCCGGGCCTTTGTGGGACCCGCCGTCGGCGGAGAGGATGACACGGTCGTGGGGCCACTCGGGGCTGACGACGTCCAGGGTCCAGCCGTCCGGTGTGGTGCTGTGCAGGCCGCCACCGAAGAGCCCGGCAATGCGCACCGGGACGCCTGCGACCGGACCGAGCCCAGGGCAGGTGAGGTCCGGGTGGACGTCGGGGGTACTCGTTTCGGGGTCAGGATCCCTGTCGCGAGCGATCTTCTCGCCAGTGACCGCGTTGAGGACTCCATGGCCATCGCTGGACACGACCATGACGAGGTCGTGGCCGCTGTCGGGATGGACGGTGAATCCGATGCCGAGGAGGCCCCCGATGGGCGTCCTGCGGTCCAGCACCGGCTGCCACGGCTCAGGGGCCGGCTGGACCGGGGCGGCGAGATAGCGCTCGCGCAGCTTCTGCTGGTACTCCGTGATCAACTCGTCTCCTCGGTGCGATTCGCGTCGAGGGCCTCTCGCGCAGCAGCCCACGTCGACTCGAATTCCTGGCGGGTGGTCTCGGCAACGCCGTCCGCTTCTCGCCAGCCTTCCAGGGTGCCTTCCGCGAGGACGCCGTACTGCCGCTCGTAGGAGGCCATGGCTGCAAGGTCGCCGCGGTCACGGATCTCGATGACCCCCGCCAGCGAGGCTGCGGTCACGGGCCGGCGCTGAGGTCCTTGCAGGTCGACGTGCCGTAGCGCCCATTCCTCGTCGTCGAGTTCGAAGTACGACCAGATTTCGCTCTCGTCGTCGTAGGTGCGGATCCAAGTCGTCACGGTCGCATGATCTCTCGGCGGGAAGACGACGCATCCGGCAGGACGCACGGGCCAGCTGCTTCCCGGCTTGTCCGCAACTGGATCACGCCATGTGACTCGATTCAGGATGGCTCCGAGAGGCACGGCGATAGCCCTCCGTGGTCGACTTCCCTTGCCCGCCCGGTTGGATCGGGCCACGGGCGATGATCTGGTGCATCGGAGCCATCTGGTTGAAGTGGTTCATGACGACGATCCGCAGCGGGAACGAGATCCAGGCTTTGCGCCGGAGATAGAGCGACAGGGCTTGGTCGAGATCGCTGGCCTGGTGAATGAGTGGCAGCATGCGCTCGCGGGCCTGCTCTTCGTCGTCGGCGTCAAGGAGATGTTCGGCGATCCCGAGTACTGCCCCCATGAGCAACGGTTCCAGCGGAGGGTCGGTGAAGGGGCGGGAGCTGTGCTTCTTTCCGGGTCTGCCCCGGAGGATTGTCGCGCGGGCATGGCGTTGCCCGGCGTCGCGATCAAGTGCCGCCGCGAGGGCTGGTGTTGCGGCGAAGGGCCGGGCCGCCGGCCAGGACAAGAACACTAGACCGAGCAACGCTCTGAGGTCGGCGAAGTAGTCAGCGGCAGGGATCAGCCAGCCGACGCACGGTGTCATCTCGGGGCCGATCGGGTTGAGGAGATCCAGAAGTCGCTGCTGGAGGCCGAGCAAGTGTTCCAGTGTCTGTGCGTCGGTAATGCCTTGGGGAAGCGCGCCGTCGGGTTCGGCGAGTTGGACACCACAGGCGGGTTGAAGGCGCCCGACGGTGCGCGGTGCGGTGGTTGTCCGGCACTGGGTGGGGTCCAGGTCCTCGTCCCAGGGACGGGCAATGATGCTGTTCATCTCGACCGTGTGAACGGGTTGTCGGCAGGTGGGGCAACTGATTCGCAGCAGGCGACGGTGCTTGGTGCAGGCGAAGACGGGTGGGAGGCGCCAGAAACATTGCCAGGATCCGCCGTGAAGCTGCTGGATCTCGCTTCCGTCCCCGACGAGGCATTGCGGGCAGTAACGAGAGGTGCGGGTCAGCAGCCAGGCGTTGTTATTGACCATCCTCGCGGCGCTCTTGCGTGGGGTGAACTTCTCGTTCAGTGGCCCGTATCGCTCGGCGAGCGAGGAGGTCAACAGGCGGCTGACGTCATCGGGGGCGAGTCGGGTGGATCGGGCGAAGACCCGAACCTGTTCAGGTCCTAGCCTGCGCGTTTCACTTGCCACGGTGTCCGGATCTTGAGCGGGAACGCGAAAGTGCCTTCTGACCTGGGACGATGAGGCTTGTCTAAGGTCTCCGTCGTTCCAGCGGGAAGGCACTTTCGGCGTGCACACTACCGGGTCGCGCCCCAAGCTCGTGGTCTCGGCCGACGGGCGCGGGGTCGTCAACCACGCTGGGTCCCGCCTGCTGGCCGATCTCGCCGATGCCACCGGCCTGACCGCATCCTTCACCGACGCGCTGCGTCGGCTGCGGCCACGCGGCACCGGGCACGCCCCGGGCAGGATCGCGGTGGATCTGGTGGTGATGCTCGCCGACGGCGGCGAGGCCATCACCGACCTGGCCCTACTTCGCGATCAGGCCGAGGTGTTCGGTCCGGTGGCCTCCACTCCGACCGCCTGGCGGCTGCTGTCCGACATTGATCCTGCCGCCCTCGCGGCCCTGCGGGCAGCCCGCGCCGCCGCCCGCGAAGTCGCCTGGATGCAGGCCACCGACACCGGCACCGGGATAGCCGCGGCCCACGCGGGCGGACGTGACCTTGCGGGCTGGTCCTGGACATCGATGCCACACTCGTCACCTGCCACTCCGAGAAGGAGCAGGCGGCGGCCACCTATAAGCGCGGCTTCGGCTACCACCCGCTGCTGTGCTTCCTGGACAACACCGGCGAAGCCCTGGCCGGAGTGCTGCGGCCCGGCAACGCCGGGGCCAACACCGCCTCCGATCACATCGCCGTCCTTGATGCGGCCCTGGCCCAGATCCCCGACGCCCACCGCCACGGCACTCCCATCCTGATCCGCACCGACAGCGCCGGAGGCGCGAAGGCATTCCTGACCCATCTGCGCAGCCTGCGCTCGCGCGGCATCCACACGTTCTTCTCGGTCGGTTACCCCGTCACCGAACCGGTCCGCGCCGCGATCCGAGCCCTGCCCGAACACGTCTGGCATCCCGCGCTGGAGCAGGGCGGCTCCCTGCGCACCGGAGCGGAGGTCGCCGAACTGACCGGCATGGTGGACCTGGACGGCTACCCCGAGGGCACGCGGATCGTCGTGCGGCGTGAGCGCCCACACCCCGGCGCCCAGCTGTCCCTGTTCGACCTCGACGAGGGCATGCGCCACCAGGTCTTTCTCACCGACACCCCGTACGGCGAAGGCTCATTGCAGCACCTGGAAGTCCGCCACCGGGCGCACGCCCGCGTCGAGGACCGCATCCGCTGCGGCAAGACCACCGGTTTCGGCCGCTTCCCCTCGCGGCACTTCGCCATCAACCAAGCGTGGCTGGAGCTGTCCCTGACCGCCCTCGACCTACTCGCCTGGATGCGCACTCTGCTGCTGGCAGGCGAACTGGCCACCACCGAGCCGAAGAAGCTCCGCTACCGGCTGCTGCACGCAGCAGCGCGCATCACCCGAGGCGGTCGCCGCCTGCACCTGCGGATCTCCGCGACCTGGCCCTGGCGAAACGAGCTGACCAGGGCATTCGCCCGCCTCACAGCCCTTCCACGGCCGGCCACCTGAACCACGGCACCGCCCCTGACCACCCACGACCCGAGGAACCCTGGAGAACCCGACCCGCGCGTCGGGCCCCGGCCATGCCCGCCCGGCCACGAGCAACCGAACCCACCGCTTCACCGTGATCCAACCAGCTCAGCCGCACGAAGCGAAACGGGGAGGCTAGTGCGACAGTTGTGCCGACTGGCCGCACGGAAGGACGGCACGCTGGAGATCTCCGAGATGCTGCCCACGCCCGACCAGCGCTGGTTGAGCGTGCACGGTCATCGCTACACCAGCGAGCTGCGGTGCGCCGTGTTCTCACCGGGGGGCCCGAGGTGAGCGCACACACCACCTTTCGCTTCAGTTCCGGCTATCACCGGGTGATCGGTGCCGCGAGCGCGTCGGCGGTCGGCGACGGCATGCGCTTCGCGGCCCTTCCGCTGCTGTCCGCCACGCTGCTGCACGACGCGTTCCAGGTGTCCGCGGTCACCGCGGCCACGACGGTGCCCTGGCTGCTGTTCGGCCTGCCGGCAGGGGCGTATGCCGACCGGTTCGAGCGCGCTCGCCTGATGGTCATTGCCGACCTGCTGCGCGCCGTGACGCTGATCGTCACCGTGGTGCTGCTTGCCTGCGGCTGGCTGACGTTCTGGCCCCTGATGACCGCGGCGTTCCTGCTAGGTGTCGGAGAGGTGCTGTTCGACTGCGCGTCCTTCGCGCTGCTGCCGAGCATCGTTCCCAAGGAGAAGCTGGAGTCGGCGAACGGCCGACTGTGCTCGGCGGCGTGCTCTTCGTGATGGGCAGGGTGATTCCCCTCCTGCTCGACGCACTCTCCTTCCTGATGTCTGCAGCGTTGCTGACCGGCGTTCGCGGGCCGCAGCCCGAGCGGTCCACGGCCAAGCCGCGGCTCCTGACCGACATCCGCGAGGGCCTGGTCCACGTGCTCCGTGACCCTCTGCTGCGCGCCCTGACCGTCTCCGCGGGCGTCATCAACGCTGTGTACCTCGGACAGATCGCCGTCTTCGTCATCCTGGTGCGCGACGTGCTTGAGCTCCCGGACGCCGCATACGGGGCACTTCTGGCCGCCGGAGCTGCCGGGGGCGTGGTCGGCAGCATGGCTGCAAGCCGTATGACTGGAGCGACAGGCCGGGTCCCTACCCTGATCGGAAACCTGGCCCTCATGGGTGTGGGAGGTCTGGCGGTAGCAGCAACCGACAGCGTGTACGTGGTCACCGTCGGATACTGCGCCGCTGGGTTCGGCCTCATGGTCTGGAACGTCGTGGCTGTCTCCCTGCGACAGGAACTCATCCCGGATCGCCTCCTCGGCCGGGCAACCGGCGTGTATCGGTTGTTCGCCTGGGGGACGATGCCCCTCGGCGCGCTGATCTTCGGCTGGCTGAGCACGTCGGCGGGACCGCAGACGGCCTTCGCGGTCGGCGGCGCGGTCACACTGGTGATGTGCCTGCCCATCGCTTTCACCCTGCTGAAGGACAGCAGAATCACCGACGACCGCAAGACCCCCGAAGGTGTACATGATGAGTGAGCGATTCGCCGAGTTGGACAACCTGGCCGAACGGTGGGGCTTGAGCGGCCTGGAACCGGTCGGCAAGGGTCTGGAATTCTCCGTCTACCGGGCACGGGGGCGCGACGGGCAGCCCGTCGCGGTACGTCTCGCACACCGGCGATTCGACTCGAACGCCAATGACCCTCATGTGGACACCCGGGCCCTACTCCTTCAGGAGTACGAGATCGCGAGGCATCTGGCCGCCCATGGTCTGCCGGTCGCGGAGGCGAAGGAACTCGTCCTGGCGGACGAGCCGGCGTCCCCTGACGTACTACTGTCCGCATACGTCCCCGATGACGGGTCGGATCTTGACTCCTTCGCGCTCGGGCAGCTCCTCGCACGGCTTCATCAGGTGCCGCCGCCGCGCCTGAGGCCCGTCGCGTCGGAGGGAGTGCCAACGGCGAGCGCGATCACCGCACGCATCTGGCGCCGTTGGGCCGAGATCGGCCACCTTGTCGATGACTGGCCCGAACCACCGGACGTGTCCCTCATCGCCGAACAACTCACCAGCCTCACCGAGGACAGCCTCCTCCACCTCGACGTCCGTAGCGACAACATCCGGCGCCGGCAGGGGCGGGTCGTCGCCCTGCTGGACTGGTCGAACGCCCTGCTCGGATCCCCCTCGCTGGAGTTCGGGCGCCTGGTCGAGTACGCCCGGTATCCGGAGAACGAGCTCGACATGGCAGCGATCCGTAGCGGATACGCAAGGACGGCAACGGTTCCACCCGACAGCGATCCGTGCTTGTACGTCTGCCGACTGGACGCCGCACTGATGCTGGCTCTCGTCTTCCTTTCCGAGGCGCCCGACCCGAGCCGTGGACCGGCAGCAGCCGACCACGCACGAGAACTCGCGCTCAGGATGAGCGCACGTCACGCGTAACAGATCATTTCGCTGCGGATCTCTTGAAGTACGTCATGGTGAACCTCACACGTATCTACACGAAGACGGGAGACGACGGCACGACCGCTCTTGGTGACATGAGCAGAACGAGCAAGCTGGACAAGAGGCTTGCGGCCTACGCCGACGTGGACGAGGCGAACTCCACGATCGGCGTCGCCATCGCGGCGGGGGACCTCCCGGACGAGATCTCCACCCTCTTGGTGCGGATCCAGAACGACTTGTTCGACGTGGGCGCGGATCTCTGTACGCCCCTGTCGGAATCCGGGCGTGACACGGCCTCGCTTCGTGTGAAGGACTCGTACGTAGAGTTCCTGGAAGAGCAGTGCGACCGGTTCAACGAGGGTCTTGAAAAGCTGCGCAGCTTCATTCTCCCCGGCGGAACGCCCGCTGCCGCCGAACCTTCTGCCAACCCGCTTCGACCAGGGCCTGCTGGTCCGGTGGTGCCGTATCCATAGTGACCATCATGCCCGTGCAGCCGAAGCCGGATGTTCGTATCCGGCTCGAACAAGGACGACGCTGATGACAACAAGCGCGCGCACTTGGTGACAAGTACCGCTGAGATTCCGGCGCGGGACCGCAGGTCGGCCACCGTCGCCGGTGACATCTATCGCTGCGAGGCACACCCCCAGCCCGCCGGAGCTTCCCGGCCGTCTACTCGTTGATGCGCACCCACTCCGCCACGGCCGTGAAGTCCGCGTCCGTGAGGCCGTGGCGGGGATCGACACGGTGGAGGAGGGCGCGGCTGGGGTGGTGGGCGGAGACCCAGGTGCGTTCGATGGCGGTGAGTTCGTCGTCCAGCCAGACGAAGGGACGGCCCGCCGCCCAGTCGACGAGGGGGCGGGCCTTCCAGTGGAGGCCGTGGGGCTCGCCCTCGCCGGAGTCGTCCAGGCCGTCCGGGCAGACCACGGGCAGGTCCGGAAGACCGAGCCAGGGGGCGACGCTGTCGTTCGCGTCCGTCGCCCAGGTCGTCGCCCACACCAGCTCGCACCCCAGAGCCATGAGCCGTGGCCCATGGTCGGGGTTGATCCGGGCGAGGAGCGGGTTCGTGTCGTCCGTCCGGCGGCCGGAGGGCGGGCGGAAGAGCGGGGAGCCCGCCGGGTACTGCTCCGGCGTGGCCCCGAAGGGGATGAGAGGGCCGTCGACGTCGAGGAAGAGGAGGGGGCGCGGCCCGGAAGCGGTCATGGGGGGACGGCAGCGTGTCACGTGGCGTCCAGGATCTCCAGGAAGGCGCGGAGGGCCGGGGACGGGTTGAAGTCGCTCCAGATCAGGTACTCGACGCGGCGCGGGCCGTCCGTGACCGGGACGGTGGTCAGGCCGTCGCCGCCGGTGCCGATGTAGGACGCGGGCAGGAGCGCGACCGCGAGGCCGCGGCGGACGAGGCGCTTGAGCAGGTCCGCGTCGGAGACCTCGAAGGCGACCTCGCGCTGGAGGCCGGCGTCGGCGAAGGCGAGGTCGCTCTGAGTGCGGCCCGGAGAGCCGGCGGGGAAGTCGGCGAAGGGCTCGTCGGCGAGCCGGGCCAGGGGGATACGGGGCGCGCCCGCCAAGGGGTGACCGGCAGGCAGCACCGCCACCGACGCGTCCCGGGCCAGCTCGCGGACCTCCACGCCCCGGGGCCGGTCCCGTTCCGGAAGGCCGAGGAAGGCGGCGTCCAGCTCGCCCGCCGCCACCTGGGCCGTCAACTCGTTGCTCCGGCCGACCTGCAGGGCGGCCCGGACACCGGGGTGCCGGTCCCGGAAGTCCTGGAGGACCTCGGGGATGTCCACCGCCGCGACCGTCGGGATGATGCCCACCCTGAGCCGCCCGCGGATCTCGCCCACCGCGGCGGCGGCCTCGGTGACAGCGCGTTCCGCGGCGGCCAGGGCCTCGCGCGCGGCCGGGAGGAACGCCCGCCCCGCCGGGGTGGGTTCGACGCGGCGGCTGGTCCGCGCGAACAGCTTCAGCCCGAGTTCCCGCTCCAGCTTGGCCACTTGGTGGCTCAGCGCCGACTGGACGACGAAGCAGCGCTCGGCGGCACGCGTGAAGGAGCGGGTCTCGGCCACCGCGACGACATAGCGGAGCTGTTGCAGGTCCATGAATTAATCGTGAAGCACGATCGGTAGAATGAAAAGCATGTCCTGGACTCATGGATCGGACGGTCCAAGACTGCTGGGGTGACCCTGAGCAGAGAGACCGCGCCTCCCGTTCACCCCGCCCGGCCCCCGCGCCGACGGCCTCGGTGGACCGGCCACCGGGCGGCATGGATCGCCGTGACCGCCCTCGCACCCGTCGCCTGGGGCACGACGTACTCGGTGACCACCGAGTTCCTCCCGCCCGACCACCCCCTGTTCGCCGCGCTGATGCGCTCACTCCCGGCGGGTCTGCTCGCGCTGGCGTTCACCCGGGTCCTGCCCTCCGGGTCCTGGTGGTGGCGGGCCGCCGTGCTCGGAGTACTCAACATCGGGGCGTTCTTCCCGCTGCTCTTCGTCGTGGCCGAACGGCTGCCCGGCGGGGTCGGGGCCACCCTCGGCGCCGCCCAGCCGGTCGCGGTGGCCCTGCTCGCGGTGGCCGTACTCCACGAGTCGCCGTCGTGGTGGCGGCTCGGCTGGGGGGTGGCGGGAGCGGCGGGCGTCGGGCTGGTGGTCCTGGGCCCGGACGCCGGTCTCGACGCGGTCGGGGTCGCCGCCGGGCTCGGCGGCACGCTCTCGATGGCCCTGGGCCTGACCCTGACCAAACGCTGGGGCCGCCCGCCGGGAGTCGGTCCCCTGACCCTCGCGGGCTGGCAGCTCACAGCGGGCGGGCTCGCCCTGGTGCCCCTGGCCCTGGCCGTCGACGGGGTGCCGTCCGGAATCGGCGCCCGTGGCCTGGCCGGGTACGTCTGGCTCGGCACGGCAGGCGGTGTGCTCGCGTACACCCTGTGGTTCCGCGGCCTCGGCCGCCTCCCGGTCACCGCGACCGCGCTGCTCGGCCTGCTCTCCCCGCTTGTCGCGGCGCTGATCGGCACCTTCGCGCTCGGGGAGACGTTCACACCGGTCCAGATCGCCGGCTTCGCCCTGGCCCTCGCCGCCCTCGTCGCCGGGCAGTTCGGCGGCGGGCAGTTCGGCGGCGGACGGCTCGGCGGTGAACGGGTCGGCGGTGGACGGTTCATCGGCGGACGGTTCGGCGGCAGATCCGGCGCATGAGCGCACCCGGGGCCGAGGCCGATGTCCCCGGGCACCTCCAGTCCGCCCGCGGCCTCCGGCCGCATACCGGCAGGGGCGCGGGAACCGGGTGGCGCGAGGGCGCGTCCGTCCCGGCTGACAGCCGCGTCCGGGCCCCGCCCGGCCGGAACCGGCGGCACCCGAACGGAAGGCTCCCGTATGACGGACCGCGCCACGCGCTATCTCTACCTCGCCCGCCACGGGGAGGCGACGGCCGACGAGTCCGGGCTGACGGAGACGGGCCGGCGCCAGGCCGCCCTGCTCGGGGAACGGCTCCGGGCGGCGCCCCTGAGCGCGGTCCACCACGGCCCCCTCCCCCGCGCCGCCGAGACCGCCCGCCTGGTGCGCGACCGGCTCGCGCCCGACCGGTCCGGGGCCGAGGTGCCCCTCCGGGTCTCCGAGGCCGCCGGCGACAGGAGGTGTCCGGTGGATCAGGGCCGGTTGGGACGCGGCGTCTGGTGCGGTAGATCGCAAGGCGCCGGGATGCCTTCATAGCGGAGCTATTCAGGCATTGCGGCAACGCGGCGAGATGCCGTGCCAGGCGTCGTGGCCCCGGCCAGGATCCGCCGGACACCTCCTACATCCCCCATCTGCCGGACCGGTCCGAGCTGCCGGACGACTCGGCCGAGGCGCTGCTCGCCTTCCTGGCCGGGGCGGACGAGGAGGACCGGCGGCGCGGGCCGGTCCTCGCGCGCGAGGCGCTCGCCGCGTTCACCGGGGCGGTGGACGGCGGCGAGGAACGTCATGAACTCGTGGTCACCCACGCGTTCCTGGTCGGCTGGCTGGTCCGGGCGGCCCTCGACGCGCCCGCGTGGCGGTGGATGGGGCTCCCCGTCGCCAACACCGCGCTGACGGTGCTGCGTTGGACCCCCGGGCGTCCCGCTGCCGTGCTGCTGCTCAACGACATGGCCCATCTGCCCGCCGAGCTGCGCTGGACCGGTTTCCCGCCGGGCGTCCCCCGCGTCTGAGACCCCGGGACCGGACCGGTCAGTCCGCCGGGTCGCGGCCGGACGCCGCCGCCCGGCGGTCGACCAGGACCGCGACCCCGTCCAGCAGGCGATCCAGACCGAACTCGAACTCCCAGTCGGGGTCGTCCGGTTCGTACAGGACCCGGCTGTCCAGCAGCTTCGCGAGAGACGGGTAGCGGTCCCGGTCCGCGAGGCGCGAAAGGGTGCGGCCGTAGCCGCGCATGACCTCCTCGGCGGAGCGGCCGCTCGCCGCGACGGCCGCCCCCAGATCGGCCATGAGCAGCGCCTCGTTGCGCACGAACCCGCCCAGCAGCAGGATCACGGAGATCTTCTCGCCCTCGTCGAGGGCGGTGTCCGCCATCGCGGCGAGGCCCAGGTCCCACCAGGCGACGGAGTTCGGGGTGGCCGGGGGGCCCGAGATGGGGATGCGCAGCATCCACAGGTTGCGGTGGAAGACCTCGCGCTGCGCCCTCGCCCACGCCTCCAGCGCCTCCCGCCAGCCGGTGCCCGGCGCGGGGGCCTCGGGCGGGAGGCCGATCGCCACGTCCTGCATCAGGATGTACAGCTCGTCCTTGGCTCCGACATAGCGGTACAGGGACATCGTGGAGACACCGAGTTCCTTGGCGACGCGCCCCATGGAGACGGCCGCCAGCCCCTCGGCCCGCCCGAGGGCGAGGGCGGCCTCGACGATCCGGTCGACGCCGATCCCCGGCTTGGGCCCCTTGCCGGGGCGCTCCCGCAGGCCCCAGGCGGCCTCGATACTCGGGGGCAGCCAGACACCGGCGTCCGCGCCGTCCCCGGAGCCGCGCCCCGGGCCGTCCCCGGAGCCGCGTCCCGGGCCGCCCTCGGCCTCGCCGCCCGGGCCGCGCGCGTCGCCGCCTGCCCGCGTACCGCCGTCCGTCATCACCGCCACACTCCTCGCCGAAACCCCGCCGAACCGTCGAACCGTCGAACCGCCGGACCGCCGAACCGTGGAACCGCCGGACCGCCGGGCCGCCGGAGCCGTCGCACTCGTCGGCCCCGTACCCGCCGGGCCCACCGCCCGCGCCCGCTCCCGCGGCCCCGGCGCCTCGCCGGCGCCGCCTTCACGCTTGACGCCATCCTAGTAATGCGTAAGCCTTACACAGTAACGCGTATGCCATACGCAGAAGGGTCCCCGGCCGGGCCGGGCGCCCCCGTGGCGCAGCACGCTCCGGGAAAGGAAGCGCAGCCATGTCATCCACCCAGGCCGGCGAGACCGGCACCGTCACCCGGACCGCCCACGGGCGCTTCGCCGTCGAGGCCGAGGGTCTGCGCAAGTCCTACGGCGGGACGCCCGTCCTCGACGGCATCGGGCTCCGGGTCGAGTGCGGGAGCGTGTTCTCGCTCCTCGGGCCGAACGGGGCCGGCAAGACCACCACCGTCCGCATCCTCGCCACCCTCACCGACGCCGACGCCGGCACCGCGCGCGTCGGGGGCCACGACGTGGTGGCCGAACGGGCCCGAGTGCGCCGGGCGATCAGCCTGACCGGCCAGTTCGCCGCCGTGGACGAGAAGCAGACCGGCGAGGAGAACCTGCGCATGATGGCCCGGCTCGGCGGACTGTCCCGCCCGGCCGCCCGCCGCCGCGCCGCCGAACTCCTCGAACGCTTCGGCCTCACCGGCGCGGGCCGCCGCCTCGCCCACACCTACTCCGGCGGGATGCGCAGGCGGCTCGACCTCGCGGCGGGGCTGGTCACCGACCCCGAAGTCGTCTTCCTGGACGAGCCGACCACCGGCCTCGACCCGCGCAGCCGCCAGGAGTTGTGGGAGGTGGTGCGCGAACTCTCCGCGGGCGGCACGACCGTGCTGCTGACCACGCAGTACCTGGAGGAGGCCGACCGCCTCGCGGACCGGATCGCGGTGCTGGACACCGGCCGGATCGTGGCCGAGGGGACGGCGGCCGAACTGAAGGCGGCGGTCGGCGGGCAGCGGCTGGACGTGGTCCTCGCCGACGAGGACGCCTACCGGCGCCTGGCTCCCCGCGCGGTCCACCGCGCCCGCGCCACCCGCACCCTGGGGCTGGCGACCGACGGCACGGCCGCACACGTCCGGACCCTGCTGGACGAGATCGACCCCGAGCGGCGCGACGTCGTCCGCTTCTCCCTGCACGCGACCACCCTGGACGACGTGTTCCTCACCCTGACCGGCACCGGAGGCGGAGCGGGCACAGGCACCGGAACCCCGCCCCGCGCCACAGCCGCCCGCGACGGACGGACGGAGTCCTCCCGTGTCTGAGACCACCCCGACCGCCCCCACCGCCCCGGCACCCACCCGCACCGCGCGCCCCCGCCCCGGGCCCCTGACCCCCGCGGTCACCCTGGCGGGCCGCTGCGTCCGGCTGAGCCTGCGGGACGTCGACGCGCTCATCACCGCGCTGATGCTGCCGCTCATGCTGATGCTGGTCTTCATCTACTTCTTCGGCGGCGCCATCGACACCGGGACCCGGTACGTGAACTACGTGGTGCCCGGCATCCTCGTGCTGTGCTCCGCGTTCGGCGCGGCGGGCACGGCGGTGCGGGTCAGCGAGGACATGAAGGGCGGCATCGTCGACCGCTTCCGCGCCGTGGACATCGGCGGGACCTCGCTCCTCGCGGGCCATGTGGCCGCGAGCGCGCTGCGGAACCTGTGCGCGACCGCCCTGGTGCTCGGTGTCGGGCTGCTGATCGGCTTCCGCCCGTCGGCCACCCTCGCGGGCTGGCTCGCCGCGGGGGGCGTGCTGCTGCTCTTCGTGACGGCCGTCTCCTGGCTGTCGGCCGCCGTGGGGCTGCTGGCGAAGACACCCGAGGCGGCGTCCGGGTTCACCTTCGTGATGATGTTCCTGCCGTACCCGAGCAGCGCGTTCGTCCGCGTGGACACCATGCCGGCCTGGCTGCACGGCTTCGCCGAACACCAGCCGGTCACCCCGCTGATCGAGACCCTCCGGGGACTCCTGCACGACCAGCCGGTGGGCTCGGCGCCCTGGGTGGCGTCGGCCTGGTGCTCGGGGATTCTCGCCGTGGCGGTGGTCCTCTCGGGCGTCCTGTTCCGCGCCCGCACCTCCTGAGCCCACCGGGCACCCGAGGCCCGGAGCCGCCGGAGCGCCGGAGCCCGCAGCCGCCCTACCGCGTGCGGAGCCAGTCCGCCGAAGCCCGCAGCCGCCCTACCGCGTACGGTGCCAGTCCGCCGGAGCCCGCAGCCGCCCTACCGCGTACGGTGCCAGTCCGCCAGCGCCCGGGCGATCCGCCGGAACGAGGGCGGCGCGGAGATCCCCAACGCGGGCGCCGCCCCGGCGATGACCGACTCCAGCTTGCGGGCGGTGGCCGTCAGAAGCCGCCGGTCGGCCTCTGCCCGGCCGCCGCCGTGTCCGCCGCCGTCTCCGCCACCGCGTTCACCGAGCCCGATCCCGGCCCGCACCACGTCCGTGTAGACGGACTGGACCCGCTTGTACGCCAGCAGCGCGGGCAGGTCCCGCCGCCAGCCGCGCGCGGCGCCCGGGCGGGCCGCCTCCACCGCGTCCCGCCAGCGCAGCGGCACCGAGGCCGCCTGCCGGGCCGGATAGCGCATCAGGTGCAGATGGGTGGCGAGGTCGTAGAGGGGGTCGCCGAAGGCCGCCAGCTCCCAGTCGATGGTCCACAGCCGGTCGTGGCAGTCGACGACGAAGTTCTCCCGGTGCAGGTCCCCGTGGAGGAGGCAGAACGGCCGGGAGGTGAACGCCTCCGTCCGGCGGGCCATCCGGTCCAGGCCGTCGTCCGGCACGCCGAGCGCGGCGAACAGGTCACCGTAGAGGGGGAGATGGGCGCGGCGGACCTCCAGCTCGGTGAACCGGACCAGTTCGGCGGCGAAGCCCGCGCAGTCGTCGTCCGCCACCGGCCCGCCCACGCCCGGGAGCACCGCCGGACCCGGTAACAGGTCCCGGGGCCCGATCGCGGCCAGCTCCCCGAACAGCTTCTCCACCTGGGCGAGATGGCGCTCGGCGACCGGCCGGCCCGGACCGCCGTGCGCGCCGAGGGTCGAGCCCTCGATGAACCGCTGGAGGCCGATCCCGTCCACCAGGATGATCTCCGGGACGCTGCCGACCCGGCCGGCCAGGGCGCGGAGCAGTGCGCCCTCGGAGGCGAACCAGCGCCGGTCGAACCAGAGGACGCCGTCCCGCGGCTCCCGGCACTTCCAGCGCACCGTCCCGGCCCGGCCCCCCGTGTCCGGGAGCGGGAAGGCGTATGTCTCGTGGTGGTACCCCTTGAGCGGGCCCTCGATCAGGGCCTCGACGGCGCTGAGCCGCACCGCCCGCTGCCTGCTCCGCGACGCCGGCTCGGCCGTCATGCGCGCTGCCCCCGTGTGAATGCGGCCGCCTCCTTCGCCCGGGGCCCGGCCCGCCGCCCGCGCCGTGCCGGGGAAGGCACCGCGGAGGGCACTGTGGCCGGGTCCGGGCGGCACCCGGCGGGGCCCGCCCGCGAGGGACGTTCCGCACCCGGTGTCAGCCGAACACCGACAACTCCGCCATCCGCGCGACGACGAGCGGGGCGCCGGCGGCCGACAGCCGCTGCCGGCCCGCCCCCTGGGCGTGATACCCGCAGAACGGCATCCCGACCTGTCGGGCCGCCCGGTAGTCCGTCACGGTGTCGCCGATCATGAGGTGCCCGCCTGGACCGACGCCCGGCCGCATCGCCCTGAGCAGCGGGACGGGGCTGGGTTTCATCTCCCGGGCGTCGCCCGACCGGCCGACGACCGCTCCTTCGGGGAAGCAGTGCAGCACGCCCATCCGCTCCAGGATCCGCGCGGCGGCCTCCGCGTGGTTGTTCGTCGCGACGGCGAGGGTCCGTCCGGAGGCGTGGCAGGCCTCGATGAACGCGGCGGCGCCCGGGGTGGGGACGGCGGTCTCGGCGGCCTTGCGCTCGTAGTCGTCCAGGAGGTCGTGCATCGCGGCGACGGTGCGGCGCCATCCGGGGTCCGCGCCGTGGGCGTGCAGGGCCCGGGTGTGGGCGCTCAGGACGGCGATGGGGTCGGCGCTGTGGCGCACCGTCTCGACGAGGCGCCCGTCCCGGCGGGCGAGGCCGACGAGTTCGGCGGCGGCGACGGCCGCGGGTTCTCCCGCGAAGACGCTCGCGACCGGGCCGTCGAGATCGAGGACGACGCACCGGGCCCGGGTCACCGCCTCCCGGGTCACGGACGGGGCCTCCGGGGGGGCAGTGGCGTGTGGCACGGTCAGATTTCCGCCCTTGTGGCTTGGTGGTTCCAGGTGTTCTCGAAGAACTTCCGCATCTGGCGCACGATGCCGACCTGATCGGGGGTGGAATCGGCGGAGGCACGGAAGGGGAAGAGGGTCGCCCCGGTGCCGTAGGAGTCGAGAATGGTCACTTCCTCGCTGTCCGGCGGGACCGTGACCGTGCCGAGTTCCGGCGGGTAGAAGCCCTGTAGGGCGAGCCGCCGGTTCAGGATGTACAGCTTGATCTGCGGGGAGAACGCGACGAGGCGGACCTCGACCGAGACCTCGGGGACGAAGCCCCGGTTGCGCAGTTCGTAGAGCGACTCCCGGAGCATGGTGGCATGCGCCCGCAGGATTCCGTGCATCCGCACGCGCACCCGCGGGTCGTCCGATCCGTCGACCGGGCGGGGCACGGCGAGGTGGTCGGAGGCGGTGTCCGGGAGGAGCAGCCGGGCCGTGATGCTGCGGGGCGGCTGGATCTCCCGGTCGAGGATGCGGTCCTTCTGCTGGGACACCTGGGTCGCCAGGGACTCGGTGGTCATGGAGAACACGTCCAGGGTGACCTCGGTCGCCTCGAACGCCTCCTCCAGATACGGCTTGAGCCGCACCTGGGGCACGTTCTCCGAGACGACCGCGTAGCTCTCGTCGCCCGCGGCGGCCGGGTCGCCGGTGGCCGCCGCCGTTCCGCCGGGCCCGTCGGCCTCGCCGTGTTCGCCGTGCTCACCGTGTTCGCGGACGAAGGTGCCGCTGCCCTGGACGACGTGGACCAGCCCTTCCTCGCGCAGCAGGTTGACCGCCTGGATCACCGTGTGACGGGAGACGTGGTACTGGCCGGCCAGTACCTCCTGCGTGGGGATGCGCTGACCGGGCAGCCGCGTCCCCTCGTGGATCTCCTTGCGCAGCTCGTCGGCCAGCCACATGTAGCGGTACTGGCCGTCCCTCGGGGCGGATCCCTGACTGGTCACCCCACAACCATACAACTCCCCGTACAGCAGGCGGAGATACCCAACACATTCCTTCATTCGAATGATTGACCACCCGAAGACACCGCCGGACAACCGGACAAGTTTACGGATCTGTCGAGACAGGGCATCACTCCAGCAAGTCAACCGGACCAATCTATCGGAGAGTTGACAATCTGACCGGACCAATTCCCCAGCAGCACAACGGTGTGCGAGCTCGGCGGCTCACCCTCGAAGGAGTGACACACCATGCCTCTCATCGCTCTCGTCGTCGAGCAGTACGTCCAGTTCCGGTACGGATTCACGGCCGGACTGGGCCTCGCCCTGCTGGCGGTCGGCATCAAGGCGGAGAACGCGACGTGCGCGGGGGTCGGCGGACTGCTCCTGGTCGCCCCCGCCGTCACCTCGGGCTGACCGGCCCGCACAGGTTGACCGGGCCGCACGGCTCCCGGGCCGCGCGGGCTGACCGGGCCGCGCGTTCCCCCGCGCGTACGCCCAGGGCCGGCTCGGGCTCAGAACGCCGGCAGGACCCCGCCCACCGGCGCGCCCCCGCCCAGCAGGGGCATATGGCCGATCCGGTCCACGACCTGCGCCTCCACGCCCATACGGGTCAGCGCCCGCGCGAGCACCGGGCCCAGGGCGCGGCCCGCGCCGTCGTCGATCTTGAAGGCCAGGGCGCGGCCGTCCGCCAGCGCCACCGCCTGCACCGCCTCCGCGCCCATCTTCGACAGCGCGCCCGGCACCTCCCGCATCAGCCAGGTGTCCGGCCGCCGGGTGCCCGCCACATACTCCGGGTGGGCGCGCATCGCGTCCGCGACCCGGCGCTCCGGGGAGCCTGGCGCGGCGAGCACGAAGTGCCGGAAGGCGCGGGCCAGACCGGTCAGCGAGATCGCCATCAGCGGCGCCCCGCAGCCGTCCGTGCCGACCGCCGCGACCCGCTCCCCGGACGCCTCCTCCACCACCGTGTGCACCAGCCGCTGAAGCGGGTGCTCCGGGTCGAGATAGCCCTCCCGGTCCCAGCCGTTGAGCGCGCAGGCGGCGAGCATCGCGGCGTGCTTGCCCGAGCAGTTCATCGTCACCCGGTCCCGCACGTGCCCCTGCGCGAGGTAGGTCTCCGCCTCGGCCGGGTCCAGCGGCAGGTCGGGCGGGGTACGCAGATCGGCCTCGTCCAGCCCGTGCTCGGCGAGCATCCGGCGCACCAGCTCGATGTGGAAGGCCTCGCCCGAGTGGCTGGCCGCCGCGAGCGCCAGGCGCTCCCCGGACAGGTCGAGACCGGCGCGCAGCACGGCCGCCGCCTGCATCGGCTTGTTGGACGAGCGGGGGAACACCGGCGCCGCCGGGTCCCCGATGGCCAGCTCCACGCTGCCGTCCGCCGCCAGCACGACCAGCGAGCCGCGGTGGTGGCCCTCGACGAAGCCGGAGCGGACGACCTCGGCCAGGACGGGGGGTGCTGCGGCCCGGGATATGTCCGCGGTACCGGGGGCGGTGGGTGAGGTCATGGCGGCGCGTCTCCAGTACGGGACCCGCCCCTCCGGGCACGCCGGGACCGGTCCCGGCAGGGCCGCCCGGGGATCGCCCGGCGGCCGCTCAGATCAGCAGGTCGTCTACTTGTGCTTCGCCTTCACGGTACCTGCGGGCGATCTCCGCGCTGCAACCGTCGGCCGTCCGCTGGAGCTGCTGCCGGCGCCGGGAGACCTGCTGCTCGTAGGCGTGCAGGCGGCCCATCGCCGCGTGCAGTTCCTCGTCCGTCCGGGCTCCGAGGTCGGAGAGGCCGATCTCGTCGAGGACGTCGTCCGCGAGCCGCCGGTACTCCTCGCCGTACGGCGTCGACAGGGTGACGTGCCGGGCGGAGGAGCCCCGGGCGGACGGCGGGTCGGCCAGGATCTCGGAGAGCCGGTCGACCACCGGTGACTCCGGATCGGCGCGGCGCGCCACCTCGGCCCGCAGGATGTCGATACGGCCCTGGACCAGCCGGCGCACATAGCTGAGGTCCGCCTCGTCGCGCTGGGAGTCCCTGCGCAGGGCCCGCAGCTCGGGCAGCCGCAGGGCGACGAGGTCGGGCTCCGAACGGCCGGGGAGCCCGTCCCCGGCCCGCTGCCGGGGCGGTGCGGCCACCGCTCCGGGGTCCGCCGCGGCTCCCGTGACGGGGCCGAGCCGCGGCCCGGCGCCAGATGTGGTGCTCATGTGCGTACGTCCGTCCCCTCGCGACCGGTGCAGGAGCCTCCCGGGGCCCGGTGGGCCGAGGGGGTGCACCGCCTTGGTGCATGGTGCCACCCCGGTGTGCGCCGACGCAGGCGGTCCGCACCTGTTCGGCCCCGAATGGCCGCCAGGTAGTTTTCTCCGCATGCGTGCAGTGGTGCAGAGGGTTGACGGCGCGAGCGTCGTGGTGCAGGGAGAGTCCGGCCCGGAGACGGTGGGCGAGATCACGGGCGAGGGACTGTGCGTCCTGGTGGGGGTGACCCACGACGACACCCCGGAACAGGCCGCCCGGCTGGCCCGCAAGCTGTGGTCCCTGCGCATTCTGGCCGAGGAGCGGTCCTGCTCGGACGCGGACGCCCCGCTGCTGGTGATCTCGCAGTTCACCCTGTACGGCGACGCCCGCAAGGGCCGCCGCCCCACCTGGAACGCGGCAGCCCCCGGCCCGGTCGCCGAACCGCTCGTCGACGAGGTGGTGGCCCAGCTGCGGGCCCTCGGCGCGACGGTGGCGACGGGCCGCTTCGGGGCGCACATGCGGGTCTCGCTGACCAACGACGGACCGTTCACGGTCCTCGTCGAGGTCTGACGGGCGGGACCGCGCCCCCCGACCCCTGGGACCGCGCCCCCCGGGGGCCGGGGGGCGGCTCGGCTGCCCCGGGCTACGGCTCGACGACGGTC
This sequence comes from Streptomyces sp. CNT372, assembly GCF_000377145.1. Taxonomy (NCBI): domain Bacteria; kingdom Bacillati; phylum Actinomycetota; class Actinomycetes; order Kitasatosporales; family Streptomycetaceae; genus Streptomyces; species Streptomyces sp. CNT372. Next base: position 477,894 of record NZ_KB897779.1, read on the forward strand.
TCCTGCGCGGCGGCGGTGTCCCCCGCCACCAGCTCGGCGTCGACCGGAACGTTCCGCTTCACCAGGGCCAGCGCGATCGGGCCCAGCTCGTGGTGGCGGCCCGAGGTGGTGACGAAGCCGAGCTGGCGGCCCTCCTCGCCGTCCGCCGCCAGGCGCACCGGGGTGCCCGGACCGGGCAGATGGACCTCGCTGCCGTCCAGGTGCAGAAAGACCAGCCGCCGTGGCGGCTTCCCCAGGTTGTGGACGCGCGCGACGGTCTCCTGACCCCGGTAGCAGCCCTTCTGGAGGTGCACGGCGCTGCCGATCCAGCCCAGTTCGTGCGGGATGGTGCGGTGGTCCGTCTCGAAGCCGAGGCGCGGGCGGTGCCCCTCGATGCGCAGGGCCTCGTACGCGAGGATTCCCGCGAGGGGGCCGTTGGCGGTGGCGTACGGCTCCAGGTCCGCGCGCGGCAGGAACACGTCCCGGCCGTGGGCGGCCTCCCGGACGACGGCGCCCGCCGGGACCTCGGCGATCGACCCGGCGGGCAGGTGCACCACGGCGAACTCGTCCGTGCGGTCGGCGATCTCGACCCGGTAGAAGAACTTCATGGACTCCAGATAGGCGAGCAGCGCCTCCCGGGTGCCCGGTTCCACGTGCGCCCAGACCGTGGTGCCGTCGTCGACGAGGTAGAGGGCGTGCTCGATGTGCCCGTTCGCGGAGAGGATCAGGGCCTCGGTCGCCTGCCCGGCCGGGAGGTCGCTGACGTGCTGGGTGAGCAGCAGATGCAGCCAGCTCAGCCGGTCGTCACCGGTGACGGAGACGACCCCGCGGTGCGACAGGTCGACCAGACCCTTGCCGTCGGCGAGCGCGCGCTGCTCACGGAACAGGTCGCCGTAGTGCGCGGCGACCCCTTCGTCGCGTCCCTCGGCCGGCACCGCGCCGGGCTGGGACAGGAGAGGGCTCTTCATGCGAACAAGCCTACGACCCGGCAGGGGGCGTCTTCCCGGCGCTGCGGGTGCTGTCGGGGCCGTTGAGACTGCCGGTGCTGTCGGGGCGGTTGAGGCTGTCGGTGCTTTCGGCGCTGGTGGGGCTGTCGGCGCTCTCGCTGCGCTTGGTGCAGTCCTCGCAGCGGCCGAAGATCGCGAAGTGCTTCATGTCCGTGTCGAAGCCGAACCGGAGACGTAGCTTCTCGGTGAATTCGGAGGCCACCGTCACATCCGCCTCGATGACCCCGGTGCAGTCCCGGCACACCAGGTGCAGATGGTGGTGCCGGTCGGCCAGGTGGTAGGTCGGGGCACCGTGGCCGAGATGGGCGTGGGAGACCAGGCCCAGTTCCTCCAGCAGCTCCAGGGTCCGGTAGACGGTGGAGATGTTGACGCCCGACGCCGTCTTGCGCACCTCGCACAGGATGTCGTCCGGAGTGGCGTGCTCAAGGGTGTCCACGGCTTCGAGGACAAGCTGGCGCTGCGGGGTCAGCCGGTAACCGCGCTTGCGCAGATCGGTCTTCCAGTCGGTGCTCACCACGCCCCCAGTGTAGGCAGCGGCGGCCCGGGGGCCGCCTGCCCCTGCGCGTACTCGTCGGTGGTACCCGCCCTGCGGCGGCCCGCTGCCGTCAGGGCGAAGGCGGAGGACTACTTGAAGAAGGCGATGCCGTCGTCGGGCAGATCGCCCAGGTCCTTGGCCCAGTTGGCGACCTCGTCGGGCGTGACGACCTTCTTCAGGTGCGCGGACATGTACGGCCGCAGCTCCACCTCGGGGGTGGCCTTCTCGCCGACCCACATCAGGTCGCTGTTGACGTAGCCGTAGAGGCGCTTGCCCCCGCTGTACGGGCCGGACGCGGCGGTCCGGGCGACGGCGTCGGTCACCAGGTCGATCTGCGGCTTCTGGTCGGCCAGCTCGCCGTACCAGATCTCCACGACGCCCTGGTCGCGCACCATGACGACCTCGACCTTGCGGTCCTTGTCGATCCGCCAGTAGCCGCTCTCGCTCTCCAGGGGCTTGACCTTGTTGCCCTCGCCGTCCAGCACCCAGGAGTGCGAGACGTATTCGAGGAAGTCCCGGCCGTCGTGGCTGAAGGTGACGGACTGGCCGAAGTTGCACTTCTCGGCGCCGGGGAAGTCGGAGACGCCCGCGCCCTCCCAGGTACCGAGGAGGAAGGCCAGGGGCACGAGGTCCGGGTTGAGGTCGGACGGAATCTCGATCATGAGCAGCTCTGTCGTTCGAAGGCGGAAGCGGTACGGAAGGTCAGCGCTGGCCCTGGTAGAGCTTCTTCACGGCCAGAGCGGTGAAGGCGAGCACGCCGACGCAGACCAGGACCAGCAGGGCTTCGAAGAAAACGATCACGGGAGGGCTCCTCGACGACGCGTGACGGCAGAACGGGCCGCACCCAGCTTAGTCGCTGGGGGTGCGGCCCGTTCTGCGAGGTGCCCGGCCCGCCGGGGCAGGGCGGCCCCGGGCTCAGCCGGGTGGGTTCAGCCGAGGAGCTGGTTCTGCAGGACGACGGTCTGGTGGAAGGGGACGGCCGGGACCTCGCCCTTCCGCGAGAGGACCACGAGGGCGATCGTGTCGCCCGCCGTGATGTACGCGTGCCGGACGTGGACCGGACCGCGGGGCGCCGGCTCGTCGTAGACATAGCGCTCGGTGGACGCCACGTCGGCCGCCTTGTCGTAGCCCTCGTCGTAGGAGGAGATCTCCTCGACGCCGACGGGTTGGAGGAGGGTGTCGAGGCCGCCGCCCAGCTGGGCGGCGAAGTAGTCCCCGGCGACGGCCGAGGTGTGGAAGCGCAGCAGGAAGATCCGGGCGGTGGTGCCGTCCGGCATCCGCCAGCCACGGGCCACGACCTCGCGCACCCGGGACTCCCGCAGGTGCTCACGCAGCGGCTCGCGGTCGTCGGCGACGTACTCCCGGAGATGGCGCTCGACCCCGACCCGGCTCCGCTCGCCCCGCAGGGTCGGGTCCGGTGCGGCCCCTTCCGGGGCGGGGAGGAGCAGCTTCTCCAGGTCGGCGTAGTGGATCTCGCCACGGTTCGAGGGAGCGAACGGGAGCGGGGCGCCCGCGGGCAGCGCGGGCTTGCTCAGCTCCGGGTACGTCCAGCGGCCGTCGTCCAGCGTGGCGAGGCCGGGAACGTCGGTCCGCTCGCGCTCCACGACGGCGTACGCGCTGCCGGCGGCGACGGTGGCGAAGACGGCCACGGCGGCCGTCCAGCGCAGCACGGCCCGCAGCACCCGCCGGTCCTTCACCACGGGGGCGGGGGCGGGGGCCTCCGGCGGGACGGTGGGCTCGGGCGGGACGGGCGGCGCCGGCGAGGCGGGGGACACCGGCGAGGCGGTGGGCGCCGGGGGCACAGGGGCCTCCGCCGGCATGGGGGCCTCCGCCCGCACCGGGGCCTCGGGCGTGGCCCCGGACGGCGGCGGGGTCGTGGGCGGTGTCGTCGCCACGGGCTCGGATACGGCGTCGGTGCTCACACGGCCTCCCCGGGCGACGTGACGTGGTCGAGCTGGTCGCCCACGAACTCCTTGATCGTTCCGAGCGGGAGCTCCTTCGGCCCGTACGCGTACACGCGCACGAGGATCTCGCCCACGGGAGCCGTGCAGACCATGCCGTCGATCCCCACGCCGTCGATCTTCGGCATCCGCAGGCACACGGCCTTCGGGTGACCCGTGATCCTCGGCCCCTTGCGGAAGAACCCGGACGACGAGTCCCCCAGGCTCTTGTGGAAGGCGGTCATCCGGCTCACGGCCTTCTTGGCCTCCAACTGGGCGAGTTGCGTCTCCACGACGAACTCGGCGTCGGCCGACCGGTAGCTGCGCATGGCCAGCCCCTTGACGCGCAGTTCCCCGACGGCCTTGTCGAACCGCTTGCGCTGCGGCCCCGGCAGGCCGCGCGAGTCCTCCTTCAACAGGGCGACGGCCCGCGCCTCGTTGAGGACGCCGTCGTTGCCGAAGCCCTTGATGTCGGGGCCGGGGAGGTAGTCGTCCGGTACGGGCAGCAGGTGGGCGGCGAGGCCGGTGGGCTCCGCCTCGGGGACGGGCCCCGCGGTGTCCGGGTCGGGCTCGGCCCACAGGACGGTGGGCGCGGTGCGGTCGGCGTCCCGGAGGACCGACCAGCCCCACGCGCCCGCACCGGCGACCAGGCCCGTGCACACCACGGCGGCGACGAGCGCCACCGGGCGCCGCCGGCGTCGGCGACGCGCGCCCTGGTCGGGGGCGGCAGCGGTGATCGGGTCGGTGACCGGGGCGGTTTCCCGGTCGGGGGTCGGGGCGGTGACCTGGCCGGGGGCCGGCGGTGTCTCGGCGGCCGGCTGCGGCTCCGGCCGCACGCCCGAGTTCGTCGGCTCGTTCACAGTCGCTCCAACTGGCGCTTCGCGAGCGACTTCAGGGCCTTCTCGTCGACCGGCCCCGCGTTGTTCGCGTACTCGATGATCATCACGATGTCGCCGCGCCAGGCCACGGCCCGCCCCTGGTACAGGGGCTCGTAGCCCGCCTCGCGGTGGGGTTCGTCGAAGACGTAGGTGCGGCCCTCGGCGCTGCCGGGGATGGGCTCGCCGTCGTTGCCCGCCCAGTCGTCCTCGTCGAGGTACCACTGCTGGCCCTCAGTGAGTCCCCCACGGGCTTCGAGGCGCGGATTCCGTATCCGCGCACAGAGAGCTGACCCGCAGCGCCTACCGGGGGTTGTGGTCAGGAGCATTACAGTTCGGCATATGGCGAAGAAGCTCGTGATCAAGGTGACCGCCGGGGCCGACGCCCCCGAACGCTGCTCGCAGGCCTTCACGGTGGCGGCCGTCGCCGTCGCCAGCGGGGTGGAGGTGTCGCTGTGGCTGACCGGTGAGTCGTCGTGGTTCACGCTGCCGGGGCGGGCCGCCGAGTTCGAACTCCCGCACGCGGCACCGCTGCCCGAGCTGCTGGACGCGATCCTGGCGGGCGGGTCGGTCACCCTGTGCACGCAGTGCGCGGCGCGGCGCGGGATCACGGAGAAGGACGTGCTGGAGGGCGTACGGATCGCCGGGGCGCAGGTGTTCGTGAGCGAGGCCGTGCAGGACGACGTCCAGGCACTCGTCTACTGACGTCTCGCGCGGGGAGACGTCAGGACGGCGGCGGGCGGCGCTTGCCGTCCAGTTCGTCCCACCATTCGTCGGACGTGGGGTCGCCGGACGGGTCGTCCCACCAGCGGTCGTCCGGGCCGCGCCGGTTGGCCATCACCGCGGCGACGGGCGGGATCACCATGGCCACCACGCACATCCCGACCGCGACCGGCACCGACCAGAGCCGTACGACGGCCCAGGCGGACACGAACAGGACCAGGCAGCCGCCCATCATCAGGAAGTAGGTGCGGCGCCTCCGGGCGAGCATGTCTCCAGGGTACGGCCGCGCCCCGGACGAGCCCCCGGAACGGGGCCGGGCATGACCGAAGGGCCGCACCTCGTTCCCGGTAGCGTCCAACCCCCAGGAGGTGCGGCCCTTCGGCCGGTCAGGTCGTGCAGGTCGTGCAGGTCGCGCAGGTGACTCCTGTGGTGCGCGTGATGCGGATGATGCGGGTCGTTTCGGACCTCAGACCGCGATCGCGACCTCGGCGAGACCGCCGGTCTGTGCCACGACGGTGCGGTCCGCGGTGGCGCCCGGGACGAGCGCCCGCACGGTCCAGGTGCCCTCGGCCGCGTAGAAGCGGAACTGCCCGGTCGCGGAGGTCGGGACCTCGGCGGTGAACTCGCCGGTCGAGTCCAGCAGGCGCACATAACCGGTGACGGGCTCGCCGTCCTTGGTCACCTGGCCCTGGATGGTGGTCTCACCGGGCTTGATCGTCGAGGCGTCGGGGCCGCCGGCCTTCGCTCCACACATGTTGCTACTCCAGAAAGGTCGGATCGGGATGGTCTGTTGACGCCGGTTACTTGTTGGCGCCGAGCTCGATCGGCACGCCCACGAGGGAGCCGTACTCGGTCCACGAGCCGTCGTAGTTCTTGACGTTCTCGACGCCGAGCAGCTCGTGCAGGACGAACCAGGTGAGCGCGGAACGCTCACCGATGCGGCAGTAGGCGATGGTGTCCTTCGCCAGGTCCACCTGCTCGTCGGCGTAGAGGGCCTTCAGCTCCTCGTCCGACTTGAAGGTGCCGTCGTCGTTGGCGTTCTTCGACCACGGGATGTTGCGGGCGCTCGGCACGTGGCCGGGGCGCTGCGACTGCTCCTGCGGGAGGTGCGCCGGGGCGAGCAGCTTGCCGCTGAACTCGTCGGGCGAGCGGACGTCGACCAGGTTCTGGCTGCCGATCGCGTTCACCACGTCGTCGCGGAAGGCGCGGATCGACGTGTCCTGCGGCTTGGCCTTGTAGTCGGTGGCCTCGCGGGCAGGGACCTCGGCGACCAGGTCGCGGGAGTCCAGCTCCCACTTCTTGCGGCCGCCGTCGAGGAGGCGGACGTCACCGTGGCCGTAGAGCTTGAAGTACCAGAAGGCGTAGGAGGCGAACCAGTTGTTGTTGCCGCCGTAGAGGACGACGGTGGAGTCGTTGGCGATGCCCTTCGCCGACAGGAGCTTCTCGAAGCCCTCCTGGTCGATGAAGTCACGGCGGACCGGGTCCTGGAGGTCCTTGGTCCAGTCGATGCGGATCGCGTTCCTGATGTGGTTCTTGTCGTAGGCCGAGGTGTCCTCGTCGACCTCGACGATGACGACCTTCGGGTCGTCGAGGTGGGCCTCGACCCAGTCGGCGTCGACCAGGACGTCGCTGCGGCTCATGAGTTTCTCCTCCGGGGCAGTGTGCGGCGGTGGTGCGCGGGCGTGGTGCGCGGGGTGTGCGGGACGCGCGGAAGGCGCGTCGACCTGCACGGAGCGGCCCCGACGTCGAAGGTCGGAGGGCCTGAGGGATACGGGAGTGTGAACCCGCTCAGACGGTGCGACAGAGCATGGCGGCGACGCGGCACAGGTCTACTGCCCGCCGCTTCGTGAGATCCGCCTGTCGCTGCTTCATGGCACCGATCGTAGGGACGAGACGGGCGCGGTGTCACCGGCGTGTCGTATCGTGAGACGCGATCGTCCACTATGCGGAACGGGGAGAGGGGAGGAGCCCTCCCCCGCGCGGTGCGCGGGGGCTCCGCCCCTCGGTTGATCTGCCTGCCGGACGGCACTGTCTCAGCATGCGGCCAACGGCCGTCCGGGCGCGTTTCCGGGCCGGGTTGCTCCGGGCCGGGCTCCTCCGCGCCGGCTCCGTGCCGGGCTCCTCCGCGCCGGTTCCGGGCCGTTCCTCCGTGCCGGGCTCAGCCCGTCAGCCGGACGTCCTCGCCCGTGCCGGAGAAGCGCAGGCCGGTCTCCCCGGCCTCCACCTTGTCGAGCGTGATGGTGGACGGCAGCCCCTCGATCTTCAGGTCCAGGTCGACGGCCTTGCGCAGCCGCTCCTCGAAGCCCGGCAGCGGCAGCTTCGGCAGCGACTCGGCCTCCAGCCGGACCGTCGCCCCCTCCACCAGGGTCACCGTGCTGTACGTGGCGACCTCGCGGTCGCCGATCAGGGCCTTCGCCGCCTCCGGCAGCGGGACGTCCGCGTCCTCCAGCAGCTTCACCAGCGGGCCGCTCACCTTGACCTGGCCTTTGGCCGCGCGCTCGGGGCCCGCGTAGGTGACCTCGGCGCCGCCGGGGGCGGCCTCCGTGAGGTCCGCGTAGGAGATCCGGGCCGAGCCGTCGGCCCGGGTGGCGGTGGCGGAGGAGAAGGAGCCGTCGATGCGCACCCCGCGCAGCTCGGCGCGCGCCTCGGTCACGTTGACCTCATTGCCGCCGGCGGTGGCGGTGAGGTCGGAGAGCGCCACGTCGACCTCGTCCAGTTCCTTGCCGAGGACCTGGGTCAGGAAGGGGAAGCCGTGGATGGAGACCTCCGGCGTCCGGTCCAGGCCCTGGCTGGTCCGGATGCGGTCGGCCGTCTCCGACTCGGCGTAGTTGACCGCCAGCCGGTCGGCGGCGGCGAAGAGGCCGCCGAGGACGACGGCGACGATCAGCAGTATCCGCAGTGCACGCATAGTGTTCGGTGTCCCCCACCCTGTCTGTGGCCCCCGGCCGCCCACGGGCGAGATCGGTCCGGACGACGCCATCCGCTCAATGATCGACGTCCCGGGACCGCCGTTGGTTCCGGGACGCGCACCGGACCGGCGCGCTTCGCTGCGCAACCGGCCCGTGTTCTCCGCTTACCTGTTCCTGCTGCCTGCTACCTGTTGCCTGCTGCTTGTTACCTGCTGCCTGTGCCCGGGAGACCGCCGTCCCATGTCTCCCTCGGGCCGGCTGTCTCCCGGGGCGGCCGGGACGGCGGTCAGCCGAGCGCGCGGCCGAGGAGGTACACCGCGGGCGCGGCGGCCGTCAGCGGCAGGGCGACGCCCGCGGTCATGTGTACGAAGCGGGACGGGTAGTCGTAGCTGGCCACCCGCAGGCCGATCAGCGCACAGGCCCCGGCGACCGCGCCGAGCAGCGCCCCGTCGCCAACGCCGAGTCCGGCCAGGGCGCCCGCCAGGGCCCCCGCACCGGCGGCGGAGCCGAGCGAGACGGCCAGGGAGACCGGGCCGGGCAGCGGGAGGGCCCGGGCGACGGTCGCGGCGGCGACGGCGATTCCGCCCGCCACGACCGCGTCGGGCTCGGCGGCGAGGTGGGCCGTCGCCAGGATCGCGAGGGCGGCGGACACGACGGTGGCCATCAGCCCGTAGAGCCGCTCGTCGGCGGCGGCGCGACTGCGCAGCTGGAGGACGAGGGTGAGGAGCACCCAGACCCCGAGGGTGCCGAGAATCGCGCCGGTCGCGTCGCCGTCGGCGGCGGCGAGCAGCGCGACGTCGGCGGCGAGTCCGCCGGCGAAGGCGAGGGCGATCCCCTGACGGGCGGGCCACATTCCGTTCAGCCGGAACCAGCCCGCGGCGGTCACCGCCTGGAGCATGACGAGCGGCACGAGCAGCGCGTACGGGCCGAGCGCGGCCCCGCCGGCGAGCAGCAGCCCGAGCCCGGCGGTCAGCCCAGCGGGCTGGATCCCGGGCGGAATGACCGGCGAACGCCCCTCGGCCCGGGCTCGCTGCGCATCGGTGACCCGCGCGTTGCCGCCGGTGGTGGGGGTGCTGTAGCCGTCGGTGGCGGAGGCGCCGGCGGGGGTGGCGTCCCCGTACGCGTGCGCCTCGGGCACGCCGTGGGCCGCGCCCGGCGCGAGGCCCACCGCGTGAGGTTCGTGGCCGCCCGCGTGCTGGGCCGGCCCGGCGGCGTGGGCCGGCACGCCGGTGCCGTGGGACGGGTACGCGCTCCCGTGCGCGGGAGCCCCCGGGCCCTGCGGCCCCGGGTAGCCCACCTCGGGCGCCGAGTGGCCCGCGCCCTGCGCCGGGTGGCCGCCCGCGTGCGGGGGCAGCACGGCGGCGTGGGCCGGCACACCGGTGCCGTGGGACGAGTACGCACCCGCGTGCACGGGAGACCCCGGGCCGTGCGGTGCCGGATGGCCCGCATCCGACGCCGAGTGGCCCGCGCCCTGCGCCGGGTGGCCGCCCGCGTGCTGGGCCGGCCCGGCGGCGTGAGACGACTGGGCGCCCCCGTGCACCGGAGACCACCCGCCCTGCGCGAGCCCCGCGCCCTGCGGCGCCGCGTGGCCCGCCTCCGGCACCTGGTGGGCCGGGACGCCGGTGCCGTACGACGCAGGGCCCGGGGCCTGCGCGTAGCCGGCGCCGGCTGGGGCGGGCGGCACCCGGCCGGGTCCCGGCGCCGACTGGCCGCCCGCGTGGGACGGGTGGGCACCCCCGTGCGCGGGAGAGCCCCCACCCTGCGCGTATCCGACGCCGCCAGGAGCGGGAGCGGGCGGTCCGGCGGGCGTGGCGGGCTGCGGGAAGCCGTCCCCGGGCGACGGCGCGTAGCCCGCCTCCGGCGGCAGGGGCCCCGCAGGGGCATGCGGCGGCAGCGGCCCCGCAGGGGCCGACGTGGGCGGGAACGAGGGAGGGACAGCCGGCTGGTACTGGGTGTCCCAGGTCTCGCCCTGCCAGGTCTGCGCCGCGGCCGCGCCCCCGTCCTGGTGCCCGTCCCCCTGACCGGCGGCCCGGTCCTCGTGGGACTGCCAGGGCGGCTGCTGCCGGTACGGGTCGTACGGGTACTGCTGATCGCTGCTCATGCTGTGCGGTTCACCCTCCTGCGAACGGCGGGAGCACCTCGACCGTGCCGCCCTCGGCAAGGCGTACGGTCTCATGGCTCCGGGTCCCGACGGGGTCACCGTCGACGAGGAACGAGCACCGCAGGAGGACGCGGCTCAGTTCGCCCGGGTGGCGTTCGCGTACCGCGTCGAGCGCCTCGGCGAGCGTGCCGGCCGTGTACGGCTCCTCGGCCGTCCCGGCCGCCGCCTTGGCCGCGGCCCAGTAGCGGATGGTCCCCGCTGCCATAGCGGCACTCCTCTCATTCGTGTCGCGCCGCCTCCATGATGGGTCATCGCCCCGGCGGCCTGGACGACGCTCCCCGGCGCCCGACACCACCCGCCCGGATCGCCGCGGGCCCGCCCGTGCTCCCGCGCGCGCCCTTCGCGCCCCCTGTGCCGCCACGCGCCGCCCCGTATACAGCGCACCGGCATCACCCGTCCGCCGCGCTGGTCAGCGCCCCGCACCCGGCCGCACATGTTGCGCGCAAGGGGCGGGAGGAGATCCAGGACACGTCCACAGTGTGAAATCCGCCCTCTTGCACGGAAGGCATCTGGGCTATTGTGCTGGGCAGAGGATCCGGGCAGAGCAGCCCCCGGGTCCTTTTGCGTTTCCGGGTCGTTGTTACGGCCAGGTGAACAAGAGCTCACACCGGCTTCCAGGCGCGCGGGAGCCGGTGCGGGACAGAAGCGCCGGACAGAAGCACGGGACAGAGGCGCGGAACACAGCGCGGAACAGAAGCACCGCGTACGAAGCAGTCACGAAGCAGTGAGAAAGCAGTGCCGCAGGCGTCCTCGCAGGGACCGAGGAGGAACCGACGTCATGGACGAGCGAACCGAGCACAGGACCGGCAACCGACCCCCAGACGACCACCGCAGGGCGAACCGGGCGGGTGACACGCGATGAGCTCTCTGCTGCTCCTGACGAACGCCCTCCAGCCCTCCACCGAGGTGCTGCCCGCCCTCGGACTGCTGCTCCACAACGTCCGGGTCGCCCCCGCCGAGGGCCCCGCCCTCGTGGACACCCCCGGCGCCGACGTCATCCTGATCGACGGCCGGCGGGACCTCCCGCAGGTGCGCTCCCTCTGCCAGCTCCTGCGCTCCACCGGGCCGGGCTGTCCGCTGATCCTGGTGGTCACCGAGGGCGGTCTCGCGGCCGTCACCGCGGACTGGGGCATCGACGACGTCCTGCTGGACACCGCGGGGCCCGCCGAGGTCGAGGCACGGCTGCGGCTCGCCATGGGCCGCCAGCAGATCACCGCGGAAGACTCCCCCATGGAGATCCGCAACGGCGACCTCTCCGTGGACGAGGCGACCTACAGCGCCAAGCTCAAGGGCCGGGTGCTCGACCTCACCTTCAAGGAGTTCGAGCTGCTCAAGTACCTCGCGCAGCACCCGGGCCGGGTCTTCACCCGCGCCCAGCTCCTCCAGGAGGTCTGGGGCTACGACTACTTCGGCGGCACCCGGACGGTCGACGTCCACGTACGGCGGCTGCGCGCCAAGCTCGGTCCCGAGCACGAGTCCCTCATCGGCACCGTCCGGAATGTCGGGTACCGCTTCGTCGCCCCGGAGAAGGTCGAACGCGCGGCCGAGGAGGCCAAGGCGAAGGCCGCCGCGGCGGTCACCCACACGGAGGACGAGGCGGCTGCCGAGGAAGCCGCCGTACGCCCTGCCCAGAGGTAGGTCACCCCGCGTAGACTTCGCGCGTGGCCAAGGTGACGCGGGACGACGTTGCGCGACTGGCGGGTACTTCGACCGCCGTCGTCAGCTACGTCATCAACAACGGACCCCGGCCGGTCGCCCCGGCCACGCGCGAGCGGGTACTCGCCGCGATCAAGGAGCTGGGCTACCGGCCCGACCGGGTCGCGCAGGCGATGGCCTCGCGGCGGACGGACCTCATAGGCATGATCGTGCCGGACGCCCGGCAGCCCTTCTTCGCGGAAATGGCGCACGCGGTCGAACAGGCCGCCGCCGAACGCGGGAAAATGGTGCTCGTCGGCAATTCGGACTACCGCGACGAGCGCGAGGTCCATTACCTGCGGGCCTTTCTCGGTATGCGGGTCTCCGGGCTGATCCTGGTCAGCCAGGGGCCGAGCGAGCGGGCCGCGGCCGAGATCGAGGCGTGGGACGCGCGGGTCGTGCTGCTGCACGAGAGACCCGAGGCGATCGACGACGTGGCCGTGGTGACGGACGACATCGGCGGAGCGCAGCTCGCGACCCGGCATCTCCTGGAGCACGGCCACGCGTATGTCGCCTGCCTCGGCGGCGTGGAGAACACCCCGGAGGTCGGCGACCCGGTCGCGGACCACGTCGAGGGCTGGCGGCGCGCCATGCGGGAGTCGGGCCGGTCCACCGAGGGCCGGCTCTTCCAGGCGCCCTACAACCGCTACGACGCGTACCAGGTCGCGCTGAAGCTGCTGTCCGGTCCGGAGCGGCCGCCCGCGATCTTCTGCTCCACGGACGACCAGGCCTTCGGTGTGCTGCGGGCCGCCCGCGAACTGCGCATCGACGTGCCGCGGGAGCTGGCGGTGGCCGGCTTCGACGACGTCAAGGAGGCGGCGCTCACCGATCCGCCGCTCACGACCGTCTCCTCCGACCGCCCGGCGATGGCCCGGGCGGCCGTCGATCTGGTCCTGGACGACGGCCTCCGGGTGGCCGGCTCCCGTCGCGAGCGGGTGAAGCAGTTCCCGTCGGGCCTGGTGATCCGCCGCTCCTGCGGCTGCGGCGAGCCGTAGCGGCTACCTGGCCCGGGGCGCATGATCTGCCGGGCCCGCCCGGACCATGGGCGGCGCACCCCGGGGTCGGTTCCTTATCCCGGGCATACGGGGTTCTTCCGGGCTTCTCAGTGGCGTCTCAGACGGCTCTCATCTACGGGCTCCAGAGTCGACGGCATGAGCGAAGACCACCGCCGAAGCGGCGACGACACCGGCCGTCCGTACCCGCAGCAGCCCGCCCGCGACCCGTGGGCGGGCGCCCCCGCCCCGCACGGCGACCCGTACGCGGCCCCGCGCACGCAGACGGACGGCGCGGGCTTCCCCCCGCCGCCCCAGGAGCCCCCGCGGCCCCCGGTCACCGTCTGGCCCGGCGACGGCGGCTCCGCCTACGTGCCGGACCCGGGCGGCACGCTCCGGACCGCCGCCGGCGGCCCGGTCGCCCCGGCCGCACCCGCCTCGCGCCGCCGCGCCAAGCGGCCCGTCGCCCTGATCGCCGCCGTCGCCATCGCGGCCGGTGCCGTCGGCGGCGCCGGCTCCCTCCTGGTGGACCAGTTCCTCGGCGACCGGGCCTCGGGTGGCACGGGCGGTCCGGTCACCGGGACGAACGTCTCGCAGTCCAGCAAGGGCACCGTGGCCGGCGTCGCCCAGGCGGTGTCGCCGAGCATCGTGGAGATCAGCGCCGCCACCTCCGCCGGTGGGTCCACCGGCTCCGGAGTGATCATCACCTCCGGCGGGGAGATCGTCACCAACAACCACGTCGTCTCCGGCGCGGACACCGTGAAGGTGCGCCTCAGCGACGGCCGGACCTTCACCGCCGACGTCGTCGGCACCGACCCCGGCAAGGACCTCGCCCTGATCGAGCTGCGCGGCGCCTCCGGGCTGAAGGCCGCGGCGCTCGGCGACTCGGGGGACGTGAAGGTCGGCGACGAGGTCGTCGCCATCGGCTCCCCCGAGGGCCTGACCGGCACGGTCACCAGCGGCATCGTCTCGGCCCTCGACCGGGACGTGACCGTGGCCAGGGACGAGCCGCGGCAGCCGCGCCAGGACTCCCGGCAGGACTGGCCGTTCGAGTTCGGCGGCCAGGAGTTCAACGGCGACACCGGCGACTCCACCACCACCTACAAGGCCATCCAGACCGACGCCTCCCTCAACCCGGGCAACTCCGGCGGCGCGCTGATCAACATGAACGGGGAGATCATCGGCATCAACTCGGCCATGTACTCACCCAGTTCCGCGAACGGCTCGACCGCGGGCAGCGTGGGCCTCGGCTTCGCCATCCCGATCGACACCGTCAAGGCCGACCTGGACGCCCTCCGCTCCGGCGGGAACGACTGACGGCGTGGGAGTCTGGACCGCATGAGTGAAGGCGAGCGCATCCTGATCGTCGACGACGAGCCCGCCGTGCGCGAGGCCCTCCGTCGCTCCCTCGCCTTCGAGGGCTACGCCACCGAGACGGCGGTGGACGGGATCGACGCCCTCACCCGGGCGGAGGCGTACGGACCGGACCTGATCGTGCTCGACATCCAGATGCCCCGGATGGACGGCCTGACCGCGGCCCGCCGGCTGCGCGCCGCGGGCTCGCGGGTGCCGATCCTGATGCTCACCGCGCGCGACACCGTCGGCGACCGGGTCACCGGCCTGGACGCCGGCGCGGACGACTACCTGGTCAAGCCCTTCGAGCTGGACGAGCTGTTCGCCCGTGTCCGGGCCCTGCTGCGCCGCAGTTCCTACGCGGCCGCGCGGGACGCCGCCGACGACGAGGACGTGCTGGCCTTCGCCGATCTGCGGATGGACCTCGCCACCCGGGAGGTCACCCGGGGCGAACGCCGCGTGGAGCTGACCCGTACCGAGTTCACCCTCCTCGAACTGTTCATGGCCCACCCCCGGCAGGTCCTCACCCGGGAGCAGATCCTCAAGTCGGTCTGGGGCTTCGACTTCGAGCCCAGCTCCAACTCCCTGGACGTGTACGTGATGTACCTGCGGCGCAAGACCGAGGCCGGTGGCGAACCGCGCCTGGTGCACACCGTCCGGGGGGTCGGCTACGCACTCCGCGCGGACGGCCCGGAGTGAGCGGGCCCACCACGCCGGGGCCCGCGCGACGGGGGCCCCTCGGGCGCTTCCGCGCCCTGCCGCTGCGCTCCCGGCTCGCGCTGCTGGTGGCGACGGCGGTCGCCCTCGCGGTCGCGGCCGTATCGGTGGCCTGCTGGTTCGTGGTGCGCGGCAAGCTGTACGACGAGGTGGACAACAGGCTCCAGAGCAACCGGCAGACGCTGAACCTCCGGGCCGGGGCGATCGCCGCGGCGCTGCGGAGCTGCCCCTCCGAGGCCGCGCCGCAGACCGAGTTCGCCCCGCCGCGCGACTACTACTACCAACTCGTGCGGGCCGGCGAGAGCGACCCCTGCGTCATCTCGGGCGACTCCATGGGCACCCTGCGCGTGACCGGGGAGGACCGGGAGGTGGCCCGCCGTGCCGATCCGGAGTTCCAGAGCCTGCACAACGCCACGGACACCGAGGGGGACCCGGTGCGGGTGCTGACCGTGCCGGTCGTCCTCGACCAGGGCCCGGACGGGAGCATCGGCGGGGGCGTGGTGCAGGGCACCGCCCTGTCCATCGGGGCGCCGCTGAAGGAGACCGAGCGGACCCTCGGCGACCTCGCGCTGCTGCTGCTCCTGGTCTCCGGGATCGGCGTCGTCGGCGCAGGGGCGACCGGGCTGTGGGTGGCGCGGGCCGGGCTGTCGCCCGTGGACCGGCTCACCGGGGCGGTGGAGCACGTCGCCCGGACCGAGGACCTGAGCGTGCGGATCCCGGTGGAGGGGGACGACGAGATCGCCCGGTTGTCGCGCTCGTTCAACTCCATGACGGCCGCGCTCGCCTCCTCCCGGGACCTCCAGCAGCAGCTGATCGCGGACGCGGGGCACGAGCTGCGCACCCCGCTGACCTCGCTGCGGACCAATGTCGAGCTGCTGGCACGCAGCGAGGAGACGGGGCGGGCGATCCCGCCGGAGGACCGCAGGGCACTCCTCGCCTCGGTGAAGGCGCAGATGACGGAGCTGGCCGCGCTCATCGGCGACCTCCAGGAACTGTCCCGTCCGCAGGGTGCCGCCCCCGGCCGTCAGGTGCAGGTGGTGGCACTGCACGAGATCGCGGAGGGCGCCCTGGAGCGGGCCCGGCTGCGCGGCCCGGAGCTGGACTTCGCGGCGGACCTCTCCCCCTGGTACGTCCGGGGCGAACAGGCGGCCCTGGAGCGGGCGCTGGTCAACGTCCTGGACAACGCGGTGAAGTTCTCGCCGCCCGGCGGCCGGGTCGAGGTACGGCTGCGGGAGGGCGAACTGACCGTGCGCGACCACGGTCCCGGCATCCCGGCCGAGGAACTGCCGCATGTCTTCGAGCGGTTCTGGCGCTCCCCGTCGGCGCGTTCGCTGCCCGGCTCGGGCCTCGGCCTGTCGATCGTGGCGCGGACGGTGCAGCAGGCGGGCGGCGAGGTGGTGCTGACCGGGGCGGACGGCGGCGGGACGCGGGTCGCGATCCGGCTGCCCGGGGCCCCGACGCCGCCACCGTCCACGACGGGCTGCTGAGCGGGCGCGGGGCCGGGCCCGCCGGAGGGGCCGGTGCCCGCTCGCCCTGCCGGGGCGCGGCGCGGTCCGGCCGCCCGCCCCCCTCAGCCGTTGTGGCGGATCAGTGACTCCACCAGCCCGGCACGGGTGTTGGGGTAGTCCATGGGCACGATCCCCAGCCCCCGCCAGCCGCTCGCCTCGCCGTCGAGGAAGCGGTGCACCCGGGGGTTGAGGTTGTCCGAGTTCCAGCGCGGCGGCAGATACGCCGAGGTGCTGACGTAGTTGACGAACAGCTTCCCCGGCTGCTGCGCCGCCTTGCGGAAGTGCGCCTGGATCCTGGCGTACTTGGGGTCGGGCAGCGCGTTCCAGTCGTCCTGGATGTCGAAGTGCGCGCCGTCGGCGTACCGGACCCCGGGCAGGCCGCCGTTGTCGCCGAGCAGGACGACCCGGCCGCGGGCCTCGCCCAGCGCCGGGAGCCCGTCCCCGATCCGGAAGAGGGGACGCCAGCCGCGGCGGTCGAGGTAGTCGTCGAAGATCGCCCGGAAGACCGCGTCGCTCTCGCCGGAGTACTCCTGCTTGACCCGCATCAGCACGGTCTCGGAGGGGTGCGCGGCGAGGAAGTCGCGGCAGGCGATGAGCACGTCCCCGAACATCATGTTCTGGAACGAGGGCCCGTGGTGGATGGCGAAGGAGCCGTCGATGGCCCGGCAGCGGACGTCGAGGAAGCGGATGCCGCTGGTCAACTGCTGGGCGATGGTGGTGTTCTGGCACTCGCTCCACGGTCCGCCGAAGCGGGCGCCCGAGTCGTGGGTGCCGGGGATCGTGAGTCGTTGCAGGGGGGTCGAGTCGGCGGCCCCGGCCATCCAGTCCTGTACGGAGAGGATGGTGCGGCGGGGGGCGGCGACGGCGGTGTGGGGGGTGCCGAGCAGGGCGGTGGCGGAGACGGCCGCGGCGCCTGCGAGGAATCTGCGTCGGTCCATGCGCGGAGTATGTCGCGGACACGACAACTCTTACCAGGGTTCGCACACCTCCGGCGTCCGCACACGGAGCGGGGCGGCCGGTCCGTACGCCGGACCGGCCGCCCCGCCCTCACACGGGTCGTGCCCGCACCTACCGGACCACGGTGATCCGGTCCGCGGCGGGCGGCGCGATCGGCGCGGAGGCCGAGGAGTTGGCCGCCAGGTAGGCGTTGAAGATGTCCAGGTCGGACGCGCCCACCAGCTTGTTCTTGTGCTCCTTCAGGACCGCGAAGCCGTCGCCGCCGCCCGCGAGGAACTCGTTCATCGCGACGCGATAGGTCTTCGCCGGGTCGATCGCCTCACCGTTCAGCCTGACCGAGTCCGTGACGACCCGGGCGGCGCCGGTCTTCGTCAGGTCCAGGGTGTAGGTGAAGCCCCTCGAGACCTGGAGGATCTTCGGGGCGGCCTCGTTCGGGCCGCTGACCTGCTGCTGGAGCGCGGTGATCAGCTGGGCGCCGGTCAGGTCGACCACGTTCATCATGTTGGTGAACGGCTGGACGGTGAACGCCTCGCCGTAGGTCACCACACCGTCCCCCTCGCTGCCGGACGCCTTGAAGACCAGGTCGGACCGGATGCCGCCCGGGTTCATCAGCGCGAGCTGCGCGCCGCCCTTGTCCGCCGGGGCGAGCCCGGTGAGCTGGGCGTCGGCGATCAGATCGCCGAGCGGGGTCTCCGGCGCGGTGAGGCCGCGGCCCGGGATGTCGGCGGAGATGAAGCCCTGCGGACGGCCCGCGATCGGCGCGGCCAGCGTGTTCCAGCGGCTGATCAGGTCCGTCATGTCCCTGGCCTTGGGCTGGTCGCGGGTGACGACGTGGTTGGCCGAGGTCACCGCCGTGCGCACGATGTCATGGGTGCGCTTGTCGTAGGTGAGCGTGGTGTCCGTGTAGAGCTTGCCGAACGAGGAGGCCGAGGTGACCATCCGGGGCTTGCCGGACGGGTCCGGGATGGTGCACACGTACGCCTGGTGCGTGTGGCCGGTGACCAGCGCGTCGACCTTGGGCGTGATGCCCTTGGCTATCTCCGCGATCGGGCCCGAGATGCCGTCGCCCGGACCGGGCGAGTCGCAGTCGTAGTTGTACGACGGGGAGGCCGGGAAGCCGCCCTCGTGGATCAGCGCCACGATCGACTTGACGCCCTTGCGCTCCAGCTCGCGGGCGTACTTGTTGATGGTCCTGACCTCGTCGTGGAACTTCAGGCCCTTGATGCCGTTCGCGCTGACGATGTCCGGCGTGCCCTCCAGCGTGACCCCGATGAAGCCGATTCGGACGCCGTTCTTCCGCCAGACCGTGTACGGCTTGAGGATCGGCTTGCCGGTCTTCTCGTTGGTGACGTTGGCCGCGAGGTACGGGAAGTCCGCGCCCTTGAACGTGCGGCCCTTCTCGTAGCAGCCCTCGGTCGGGTGGCAGCCGCCGTTCTGGAGGCGGGCCAGCTCGACCGCGCCCTCGTCGAACTCGTGGTTGCCCACGCCCGCGACGTCCAGGTTCAGCTTGTTGAGCGCCTCGATGGTCGGCTCGTCGTGGAAGAGCCCGGACAGCAGGGGGCTCGCGCCGACGAGGTCGCCGGCGGCCGCGGTCACCGAGTACGGGTGGCCGCCGCGCGCGGTGCGCAGCGAGGTCGCCAGGTACTCGACGCCGCCGGCCGGGATCGACTTCACGGTGCCGTCGTGCTGGATCTCGGAGACGTTGCCGGCCGAGCCGGCCGGCGGCTCCAGGTTGCCGTGCAGGTCGTTGAAGGAGAGGAGTTGCACGTCTACCGTGCGCGGCTTGGCGGGGTGCCCGTGCCGGTCACCGCCGTGGCGGTCGCCGTGGGCGGCTCCGGCGGGCATGGCGGCGACCAGGGCGCCGACGGTGGCCAGTCCCGCGGCGGCGGCGAGCAGGCGCCGGGTGCGCCGGGACGCGCGTTGGTTATGGGGTCTCGCTGACATCTGTCCCCTTGTCAGTTCCAGCGTGGAGGGTTGGTGGGGGCCGCCCGCGGGCGGCCCGCCGGGCCGCAGCCTAGGGTCAACGCGCGTAGCGCGACAGGGGATGCGGGTTACGACCTGGTTGCCTTTCGCCCACGGACCCCCAGGAAACGACCGAACCGGACACTTCACCCGCCCGGGGGACCGTGCCACCGCCGCGCGCGCCCCACCTCCCCGGACGCCGCCGCCGTACCGTGGACCCATGACGATCGACGCAGTGATTCCGGGACCCGGCCGGCAGATCCACGCCCTCGACGAACTCACCGCGGACCAGGCCGAGGCCGTCCTCGCACTGCTCGCCGAGGCCGCCCGCTCCGACGGCACCCAGGCCGTCTCCGAACAGGGCCGCCTCCAGCTGCGCGGCGGCCCCCGGGAAGGCGTCCGGCACTTCCTGCTCACCGTGGACGGGCAACTGGTCGGCTACGCGCAACTGGAGGACACCGACCCGGTCGAGGCCCCCGCCGCCGAGCTGGTGGTCGTCCCTGGCCACCGCGGCCGGGGCCACGGCCGGGCGCTCGGCACCGCACTGCTGGACGCCTCCGGCAAGCGGCTGCGGATGTGGGCGCACGGCGGGAAGCCGGCCGCCCGCCACCTGGCGCAGGTGCTCGGCCTCACCCTCTTCCGCGAACTTCGCCAGCTCCGCCGCCCCTTGGGCCCGGACTCGGTCCCGCCGCGCGACTACCCGCCGGGCGTCACCGTCCGGACGTTCGTCCCCGGGCAGGACGAGGAGACCTGGCTCTCGGTCAACGCCGCCGCCTTCGCCCACCATCCCGAACAGGGCTCGCTCACCCGGCGCGACCTCGACGACCGCGAGGCCGAACCCTGGTTCGACCCGCGGGGCTTCTTCCTCGCCGAGCGCGACGGCGAGCTGATCGGCTTCCACTGGACCAAGGTCCACGCCGAGGAGCAGCTGGGCGAGGTGTACGTGGTGGGCATCCGCCCGGACGCCCAGGGCGGCGGCCTCGGCAAGGCCCTGACCGCGACCGGCCTGCGCCACCTCGCCGCCCAGGGCCTGCCCACGGCGATGCTCTACGTGGACGCGGACAACCCGGCGGCCCTGCGGGTGTACGAGCACCTGGGCTTCGTCACCCACGAGGTGGACCTGATGTACCGCACCGAGTCGTAGACCCACACGCACACCGGGCGGGCCGACCGCGCAGGGGGCGGCGGGCCGGGACGCCGCCCCGCCCCGGCCACGCACGGCCGGGGCCGGGGCGCCACCTGGGCGGGGCCGATCGGGGGACGGCCCCGCCCCGGTCCGCCCGGGCCCGGGCGGACCCCCGCGGACCCCGTCCCGCTTGCCCGTACGTCATGTCGTCGTTACCGGCCATTCAGACACCCTTGCGACCCTCGGTCGATGCAGACCGCCGCGCCCGACTCCCCGAACGGGAGAAAAGCCCTCGCTCCGCCCCGCTCCGACGCGCCGCCGAGCCTCTCCGCGCGGAAGAATGGCTCCATGAGCCAGCAGCCTGCCGAGGTCCCGGTCCAGCACCCCCAGCCGTCCGTCGCGTCCATAGCGGCGCACCGGCCGCACACCGTCGCCGCCACCGTCTCCGACCTCGAACCCGACCTGGACGCGGACGCCGACGCCTACGAGGACGACCCGGCGACCGGCACCGAGCTGCCCCAGGGGCGCTTCCTCGACCGCGAGCGGAGCTGGCTCGCCTTCAACGAGCGCGTCCTCGAGCTCGCCGAGGACCCGGCCACCCCCCTGCTGGAGCGGGCCAACTTCCTGGCGATCTTCGCGTCCAACCTGGACGAGTTCTTCATGGTCCGCGTCGCCGGCCTGAAGCGCCGCATCGCGACCGGCGTGGCCACCCGGTCCGCCTCCGGTCTCCAGCCGCGCGAGGTCCTGGACCTGATCTGGACCCGCTCGCGCGAGCTCATGGCCCGGCACGCGGCCTGCTTCCAGCAGGACGTGTCCCCCGCCCTCGCCGACGAGGGCATCCATCTGATCCGCTGGCCCGAGCTGACGGAGAAGGAGCAGGCCCGCCTGTTCACCCTCTTCCGCCAGCAGATCTTCCCCGTGCTGACCCCGCTGGCCGTGGACCCCGCGCACCCCTTCCCCTACATCTCGGGCCTCTCCCTGAACCTCGCGGTCGTCGTCCGCAACCCGGTCAGCGGCCACCGCCACTTCGCCCGGGTCAAGGTCCCGCCGCTGCTCTCCCGCTTCCTGGAGGCGTCCCCCCAGCGGTACGTCCCGCTGGAGGACGTGATCGCGGCCCACCTCGAAGAGCTGTTCCCCGGCATGGAGGTGCTGGCCCACCACATGTTCCGGGTCACCCGGAACGAGGACCTGGAGGTCGAGGAGGACGACGCCGAGAACCTGCTCCAGGCGCTGGAGAAGGAGCTCATGCGCCGCCGCTTCGGCCCGCCGGTCCGCCTGGAGGTCGAGGAGTCCATCGACCCCTACGTCCTGGACCTCCTGGTGCGCGAGCTGAAGGTCTCCGACGCCGAGGTGTACCCGCTGCCCGGGCCGCTGGATTTGACCGCCCTGTTCGGGATCTCGGCCCTGGACCGGCCCGAACTGAAGTACCCCAAGTTCGTCGCCGGCACCCACCGGGACCTGGCCGAGGTGGAGTCCGCCTCCGCGCCCGACATCTTCATGGCCCTGCGCGAGCGGGACGTGCTGCTGCACCACCCCTACGACTCCTTCTCCACCTCCGTGCAGGCGTTCCTGGAGCAGGCCGCGGCCGACCCGGACGTCCTGGCGATCAAGCAGACCCTGTACCGCACCTCCGGCGACTCCCCGATCGTGGACGCGCTGATCGACGCGGCCGAGTCGGGCAAGCAGGTCCTCGTCCTCGTCGAGATCAAGGCCCGCTTCGACGAGCAGGCCAACATCAAGTGGGCGCGCAAGCTGGAGGAGGCGGGCTGCCACGTCGTCTACGGCCTGGTCGGACTGAAGACGCACTGCAAGCTCTCGCTGGTGGTCCGGCAGGAGGGCGAGACCCTGCGCCGCTACTCGCACGTCGGCACGGGCAACTACCACCCCAAGACCGCCCGGCTCTACGAGGACCTGGGCCTGCTCACCGCGGACCCGCAGGTCGGCGCCGACCTCTCCGACCTCTTCAACCGGCTCTCCGGCTACTCCCGGCGCGAGACCTACCGCCGGCTGCTGGTCGCCCCGAAGTCCCTGCGCGACGGGCTGATCCAGCGCATCAACCAGGAGATCACCCACCACCGCGCCGGACGCCCCGCATACGTGCGCATCAAGGTCAACTCCATGGTGGACGAGGCGATCATCGACGCCTGCTACCGGGCGGCCATGGCGGGCGTGCCCGTGGACATCTGGGTCCGGGGCATCTGCGCGATCCGCCCGGGGGTGGCCGGGCTCTCGGAGAACGTCCGCGTGCGCTCGATACTCGGGCGCTTCCTGGAGCACTCCCGTGTCTTCGCCTTCGGCAACGGCGGCGAGCCGGAGGTGTGGCTCGGGAGCGCCGACATGATGCACCGCAACCTCGACCGCCGCATCGAGGCACTGGTCCGGGTCACCGACCCGGCCCACCGCGCGACCCTGACCCGGTTCCTGGAGACGGGCATGTCCGACTCCACCGCCTCCTGGCACCTCGGCCCGGACGGCGCGTGGACCCGGCACGCCACCGACCCGGACGGGCAGCCGCTGCGGCATGTGCAGGAGATGCTCATAGACGCCCGGAGGCGCCGGCGTGCACAGCCCTGAACCGTCCCACCGCGGCACCGCCACGGCGGGTGAACAGCTGTCCCGCCACCTGCACACGCAGGCGGCGGACTTCCTGCGCAGCCTGCGCCTGCACAGCGAGAGCGGTGCGGACACGGCGGCCGCGGCGGAGGCGGCGCGCGCCCTGCGCGCGTCGTCTCGGCGGATCGGCGGAGCCCTCGCCACCTTCCGGCCCCTGCTCGACCCGTCCTGGGCGGACGGCCTGCGCACGGAGCTGTCCTGGCTCTCGGCCGTCCTGGCCCAGGAACACGACTGCACGGCCCGCCTGCTGCGCCTGATGGACGCGCTCTCCCGCCTCTCGGGCACCTCCCCCGTCCCCCCGGCCCGCGCGGAACTGCGCCCGCTGGGCCGCGACGCGGCGGGCGGCCCACCCGGCGGGCGCGCACCGGCCACGGGCGGGGCGCGGGACGCGGCGGGGAGCCCACCCGGCGGGAGCGCACCGGGCGGGGCCGCGCCGACGGCACCGGCCGGCAGCGGGGCCGGAACCGTCCCGCAGGCCGACGGCGCCAGCGCCGCGGCCGTGCACCCGGCAGCGGCCGGGACCGCCCCCGCCGGCGGCGCGGCGGACCACCCGGTTCTGGCACTCCGGCCCGCCGGACGGGCCACGGCGGGCCCGGTGACCGCGGATGCGCGGACCACCACGCCCACCGCCGGCGGCCCGGCGGACGCGGCCGGGTCCCAGGCGGACCCGGTCCCGGGCGCGGGCACCCCCCGCGAGGCCGCGCCCCCCGGGCCCCGGGGCGGCGGCCCGGGCGCCCCGCCCCGCGCCGGGGCGGCGCGCGGGGCGCTCGCGGTCGGGGTCGCGCGGGCCGGGGCGCTGCTGGAGCGGCGGCTCACGCTCGCCCGGACCCGGGCCCACTCCGCCGCGCTGGGCGCCCTCGGGTCCGCCCGGTTCCACGCCGTCGCGGACGCCGTCGCCCTCCTGGCCTCCGACCTCCCGCTCGCCCCCGCGGCCGCCGGGCCCGCCGGGCCCGCCGACGAGACCCTGCCCCTCCTCGCCGGCCTGGCCGAGCGGCGGCTGCTGGACGCCGTCGCCCGGCTGCCCCTGAGCCGCGCCGCCCACCCCTACAACGCGGAGGCCCTCGGCGGCGGCCTCGGCACGGAACCCGACGACGCCGCCCAGCAGGACGCCCCCTGGCACGAGGTCCGCCGGCTGCTGCGTCTGCACCGCTACGCCCAGGAGGCCGCCCGCCCGGGCGCCGCCCCGGTCCTGCTCCGGGCCGCGCTGCTGCTCGACCACCACCGGGACGCGGCCGAGGCCGCCGAGGCCGCGGCCGCCGCCGCGCGCACCCCGCGCATCGCCCCGGCCACCGCGTACGCCCTCGGGGTGCTCCACGCGGACCAGCGGCACGAGGTGGAGGCGGCCCGCTTCGCGTTCCAGCAGGAGTGGCGGCACACCACGACGGCGGTGCCGGCGCCATGACCGCCCGTAACGGCGCCCACCCCGCCCCCGGCGCGCAC
The DNA here is from genome assembly GCF_000377145.1 of Streptomyces sp. CNT372. NCBI lineage: Bacteria > Bacillati > Actinomycetota > Actinomycetes > Kitasatosporales > Streptomycetaceae > Streptomyces > Streptomyces sp. CNT372. The sequence continues at coordinate 502,386 of NZ_KB897779.1, forward strand.
CAGGACCCCGGCCAGGCGCAGGACACCGTCCTGGCCGCCGGCTGCGTCCTGTGGCGGCACGCCCCGCACGGCGGCCCCGGCATCGAGATCTGCCTCGTCCACCGCCCCAAGTACGACGACTGGTCGCACCCCAAGGGCAAGCTCAAGCGCGGTGAGGACGCCCTCGCCGCCGCGCTGCGCGAGGTGCTGGAGGAGACCGGCCACCGCTGTGTCCCCGGCGCCCGCCTCCCGTCCCTGCGCTACCTCGCCAACGGACGGCCCAAGCACGTCACCTACTGGGCAGCCGAGACCCGCTCCGGTTCCTTCGCCGCGAGCGCCGAGGTCGACGCCATAGCCTGGCTCCCGCCCGCCGCGGCCCGCCGCCGGCTCACCCAGCCCCGCGACCGGGACCTCGTCGACGCCCTCCTCGACGCCCTGCGCGACGCCTGACGGAGGCCGCCCGGCCCACCCCTTCGGGGCCCCGCCGGCCCGTGCCCCCGCGCTCCCCGACACGCCGCGGTGCCGACAGGCCGCCACAGCCGAACGGGTCAATGCTGGGTAGTGGCACCGGGCCGCCCGACACGGTTCACCTCGCGTTCACTCTCCCCCGTCGGCCACTTCACCTGATCTGCCTAATTTCGGCCTTACACGGTGACCGGCACGGTGCCGGCCCCCCACCCCGACACACGCCGCACGGACAGCGGCAACTGGAAGGAACCCCCGAAAGTGAAGCTTCAGCGCAAGAACGGGCTTCGCGCCGCCGCGCTCGGTGCCCTCGCCGTTTCCGGTGTCCTGGTCCTCACGGCGTGTGGTTCGGACGACAACACCGGCAACACCGGCACCGCCGGTGAGAAGACCGGCGCTGCGTCGAACGTCAAGTGCGACGACGCCAAGGGCAAGCTCATGGCCGCCGGCTCCAGCGCCCAGAAGAACGCCATGGACCTGTGGGTCAAGAACTACATGGCGGCCTGCACCGGTGTCGAGGTCAACTACAAGTCCTCCTCCTCCGGCGAGGGCATCGTCAACTTCAACCAGGGCCGCGTCGCCTTCGCCGGCTCCGACTCGGCACTCAAGCCCGACGAGGTCGAGGAGTCGAAGAAGATCTGCAAGACCGGCCAGGGCATCAACCTGCCCATGGTCGGCGGCCCGATCGCCCTCGGCTACAACCTCTCCGGCGTCGACAAGCTGAACCTCGACGCCGCCACCATCGCCAAGATCTTCAACGGCAAGATCAAGAACTGGAACGACCCGGCGATCGCCAAGCTCAACGAGGGCACCGAGCTCCCGGACAAGGCGATCCAGGCCTTCCACCGTTCCGAGGACTCCGGCACCACCCAGAACCTCGGCAAGTACCTCGGCGCCACCGCCAAGGCCGACTGGCCCTACGAGGCCGAGAAGAAGTGGCCCGCCCCCGGCGGCCAGGCCGCCTCCGGCTCCTCCGGTGTCGCCGCCCAGGTCAAGCAGGTCGACGGCGCGATCGGCTACTTCGAGCTGAGCTACGCCACCTCGCAGTCCATCCCGACGGTGAACGTCGCCACCGGCGCCTCCGCCCCGGTCGAGGCCACCTCCGAGAACGCCTCCAAGGCCATCGCCGCCGCCAAGGTCAAGGGCACCGGCAAGGACCTGGCCCTGGAGCTGGACTACGCCACCAAGGCCGAGGGCGCCTACCCGCTCGTCCTGGTGACCTACGAGGTCGTCTGCGACAGCGGCAACAACCCCGAGACCCTCCCCACCCTCAAGTCCTTCCTGACCTACACCGCCGGTGACGAGGGCCAGAAGCTGCTCTCCGACCACGGCTACGCCCCCATCCCGGCCGAGATCAACAGCAAGGTCCGCGAGACCGTCGCCGGCCTGAAGTAGGACCGCGCGGCCGGCGGGGGCGCCCAGCCCCCGCCGGCCCGCCCTCCGGTGCACCGCCGCCAGGGGAGCCGTCCCGCTCCCCCACCACAGACCGGAAAGACCATGGCTTCCACGACACCCACAGACCTCACCCCGCGCCCGCCGGCGCCACCGGCCGCCGGGCTCGGGGACGGGAAATCCACCGGCCGGGCCGGGGACCGGATCTTCGTCGCGCTGTCCCGCGGCTCCGGCATCCTCGTCCTCCTGCTCATGGCGTCGATCGCGGCGTTCCTGACCTACCGCTCGGTGCTCGGCATCTCGAAGAACGAGGGCAACTTCCTCACCACCTTCGACTGGAACCCGGCCGGCGACCCGCCCGTCTTCGGCATCGCGGTCCTCCTCTTCGGCACGGTGGTCAGCTCGATCATCGCGATGGTGATCGCCGTCCCCGTCGCCGTCGGCATCGCGCTCTTCATCTCCCACTACGCGCCCCGCCGGCTGGCCACCCCGATCGCCTATGTGGTCGACCTGCTGGCCGCCGTGCCGTCGATCATCTACGGCATCTGGGGCGCGCTCTTCCTCGTCCCGTACCTGGAGGGCCTCAACCTCTGGCTCGACCAGTTCTTCGGCTGGACGTACGTCTTCGACAAGACCGAGGTCGGCGTCGCCCGCTCCCTCTTCACCGTCGGCGTACTGCTGGCGATCATGATCCTGCCGATCGTGACCAGCGTCAGCCGCGAGGTCTTCCTCCAGGTCCCGCGCATGAACGAGGAGGCCGCCCTGGCCCTCGGCGCGACCCGCTGGGAGGTCATCCGCATGTCGGTCCTGCCCTTCGGCCGGTCCGGCGTCATCTCCGCCTCGATGCTCGGCCTCGGGCGCGCGCTCGGCGAGACGATGGCGGTGGCCACGGTGCTCTCGCCGAGCTTCGTGATCTCCCTGCATCTGCTCAACCCGGGCGGCGGCACCTTCGCCCAGAACATCGCCGCCAAGTTCGACGAGGCCAACGAGCTCGGGCGGGACGCCCTGATCGCCTCCGGCCTGGTCCTCTTCATCCTGACCCTGCTGGTCAACGGCGCGGCCCGCCTGATCATCGCGCGCCGCAAGGAGTACTCGGGGGCCAACGCATGAGCCACGCAGCCGTCACGCAGCCCAAGGCCGCGCCGCCCGCGCCCGGCCCGCGCCGCAGCCTGAGCAGCCGCTCCCTGCCGCGCTGGGCCCCGGCCGGTTTCGCCGCCGTGTCGACCGCCCTCGGCGTGGGCATCAGCCTGGCCGCGGGCTGGGAGAGCCGGGTCCAGTGGGGCCTGATCTCCGCCCTGCTGTTCGTCGTCGTCTCCTACACGGTCACCAGCGCCGTGGAGAACAAGCGCCAGGCCAAGGACCGGCTCGCGACCAGCCTGGTCTGGGTCTGCTTCATCCTCGCCGTCATCCCGCTGCTCTCCCTGATCTGGGTCACCGTCAGCCGCGGTGTGAAGGTCCTCGACGGGTACTTCCTCACCCACTCGATGGCCGGCGTCCCCGGCTTCGAGGCGGGAGGCGGCGTCTACCACGCGATTCTCGGCACCCTGGAGCAGGTCGGCATCGCCACTCTGGTCTCCGTGCCGGTCGGCCTGCTGACCGCGATCTACCTGGTCGAGTACGGCAAGGGCGCGCTGGCCAAGGCAGTGACCTTCTTCGTCGACGTCATGACCGGCATCCCCTCGATCGTCGCGGGGCTCTTCCTGCTGTCGATCATGCTGATGTTCGACCTCCAGCCCTCCGGCCTGATGGGCGCGCTGGCACTGGCGATCCTGATGATCCCGGTCGTCGTCCGCTCCACCGAGGAGATGCTGAAGCTCGTCCCGAACGAGCTGCGCGAGGCCTCACTCGCGCTCGGTGTGCCCAAGTGGCGGACGATCCTGAAGGTGGTCGTCCCGACCGCGCTGGGCGGCATCACCACCGGTGTCATGCTGGCCATCGCCCGTATCGCCGGTGAGACCGCGCCGATCATGCTCCTGGTCTTCGGCAGCCAGCTGATCAACGCCAACCCCTTCGAAGGCCCGCAGTCCTCGCTCCCCTTCTACATCTGGGAGCAGTACCGCGTCGGCAGCGAGGCGTCCTACGACCGCGCCTGGGCCGCCGCCCTGGTCCTGATCGCCTTCGTCATGCTCCTCAACCTCGTGGCCCGCGGCATCGCCCGCTGGAAGGCCCCCAAGACCGGCCGCTAGGCCACCCAGGAAGTGATCCCCATGGCCAAGCGAATCGACGTCAGCGGCCTGACCGCCTACTACGGCTCCCACAAGGCGATCGAGGACATCTCGATGACGGTGGAGCCCCGCTCGGTGACGGCCTTCATCGGCCCCTCCGGCTGCGGCAAGTCCACCTTCCTGCGCACCCTGAACCGCATGCACGAGGTCACCCCCGGCGGCCGCGTCGAGGGCAAGGTGATGCTGGACGACGAGAACCTGTACGGCTCCGGAGTCGACCCGGTCACCGTGCGCCGCACGGTCGGCATGGTCTTCCAGCGGCCGAACCCCTTCCCGACGATGTCGATCTTCGACAACGTGGCGGCGGGCCTGCGGCTCAACGGCTCCTACAAGAAGAGCGAGCTGGCGGAGGTCGTCGAGCGCTCCCTCAAGGGCGCCAACCTCTGGAACGAGGTCAAGGACCGCCTCAACAAGCCGGGCTCCGGCCTCTCCGGCGGCCAGCAGCAGCGCCTGTGCATCGCGCGCGCGATCGCGGTCGAGCCGGACGTCCTGCTGATGGACGAACCCTGCTCGGCACTCGACCCGATCTCGACGCTGGCGATCGAGGACCTGATCGGCGAGCTGAAGGAGCGCTTCACGATCGTCATCGTGACGCACAACATGCAGCAGGCCGCCCGGGTCTCGGACCGCACCGCCTTCTTCAACCTGGCGGCGGTCGGCCAGCCCGGCAGGCTGATCGAGATCGACGACACCGAGCGCATCTTCGCCAACCCGTCCGTCCAGGCGACCGAGGACTACATCTCGGGCCGCTTCGGCTAGACGGGCCGCCGGCGGGCCCGGCCGGGCCCGCCGGCGCAGGACGTCCTGCGGTGCTGCATGGCGGTGCCACCGCAAGGCGAAGGGCCCGCCCCCTGGTGAGGGGGCGGGCCCACTCACGTCCACCGGCCCGCACGGCCCGCACCACGGCGGACTATGGCGAAGACCACTCCCCCGACCGCACAACCCCATGATCGGCTTGCCGGTCTCCACCATGCACCCGCGACGGGCCGCGACCGCCGCCCGTGAACCGAAGCACCCTGGGGGAACCTTCTTGCGCACCATCCACCGCGTGACGGCGGCCGCCTGCACCACGGCCGTCCTCGCCCTCGCCGGCGCGACCCAGGTCGCCGCCGCGCCGGCCGCCGAGGCCCCCGCGGCCAAGGCACCGGCCGCCACCGGGGCCACGACCCGAGCCGCCGTACCCGCCCCCGCCGACTTCAACGGCGACGGCTACCCGGACCTGGCCGTCGGCGCCCCGAACGCCACCGTGACGGGCATCAAGCGGGCCGGAGCCGTCTCCGTGATCTACGGCTCCGCCACCGGTCTGCGCACCGACCGGCAGCAGATCACCACCCACGCCACCCCCGGCATCCCGGGCGAGCCCCGGCACCGGAGCTACGGCTGGGGAACGGAAGCCGCCCACGGCGACCTCGACCACGACGGCTACGACGACCTGGCCGTCACGGACAACGGAACGATCCTGGTGCTCTGGGGCGGCCCCGCCGGGCTCTCCGGCGGCACCGAGCTGCCGGCCGGCGCCGGCACCACCGCGTCCCCCGCCATCCGGTCCTCCTCGCTGGCCGTCGGGGACGTGAACGGCGACGGCAGGCAGGACCTCGTCCTGCCCGCCCAGGTCGGCCCCGAGTTCGCGGGAGCGACCTGGGGGATGGCCGTGCGGTACGGCCCGTTCGACCGCGCCACCGGCAACCCGGCCAAGGCCGTCTTCCGGGACACCAAGGCCAAGGACCAGGTGGCCGTCAGCGGCGTCCGGGCCGGCGACATGACCGGGGACGGCATCGCGGACATCGTCGCCATGGGCACCGGTGCCGCCTCCAGCGCCTTCAAGGCCCTGGTCCTCAAGGGCACCCGCGACGGGCTGGTGCCCGGCGGCTCGATCGACGCCCGGCACGGCGGCCGCTTCGGGGACATCAACGGCGACGGCTACCAGGACTTCGTCGGCTCCCCGCAGCGCTTCATCCAGCAGATGACCGGCGGTATCACCGTCACCTTCGGCGGCCCCGACGGCGTCAGCCGGACCCTCCCGGCCCGCTTCTACGACCAGGCGTCCCCGGGCGTCCCCGGCGTGAACGAGAAGGGCGACCGCTGGGGCACCGACGTGGCCCTGGGCGACCTCGACCGGGACGGCTACGCGGACATCGTGGTCGGCGCCTCCTGGGAAGGCGGGACCGGCGAGGCCACCGCCGTCGCCGGTTCGATCACCGTGCTGCGCGGCTCCAGGACGGGTGTGACCACCACGGGTGCGCGGGTCCTGACGCAGAACACCAAGGGCGTCCCGGACACCTCCGAGAAGTCCGACCACTTCGGCGAGGCGGTCACCGTCCTCGACGCCGACCGCGACGGCCGGCCCGAGGTCTACGTCGGCGGCAACGGCGAGAACACCTGGGTCGGCCGGGTCTGGCAGCTGCCGACCGGTCCCGGTGGGGTCCTCGACACCAACGGGGTCACCGGTGCCCGGAGCTTCGGTATGGGCGCCGGCAACGGCAGCGCCCACTTCGGCCGGTGGTTCAGTCACTGACCGTTCCGGAACCCCGGGAAAGCGAAGGGGCGGGGAGGGGGTGCTCCCCCTCCCCGCCCCTTCCGGTTTCCGGGCCGGGCCCGTCAGCCGAAGATCAGCCAGACCACCCCGTAGCTCAGCGCCGCGACCGCCGCCGCGGCCGGCATGGTGATGAACCACCCCAGGATGATGTTCTTCGCGACGCCCCAGCGGACCGCGTTGACCCGCTTAGTCGCGCCGACGCCCATGATCGCCGAGGTGATCACATGGGTGGTCGAGATAGGCGCGTGGAAGAGGAACGCCGAGCCGAACATGATCGACGCGCCCGTGGTCTCCGCCGCGAACCCCTGCGGCGGGTCCAGCTCGATGATCTTGCGGCCGAGGGTCCGCATGATGCGCCAGCCGCCCGCGTAGGTACCGAGCGAGAGCATCACCGCGCACGCGATCTTGACCCAGATCGGGATCTCGTCGCCCGCCTGCTCGACGTCCGCGATCACGAGCGCCATGACCACGATGCCCATGGTCTTCTGCGCGTCCTGGAGGCCGTGCCCCAGCGCCATACCGGCCGCCGAGACGGTCTGCGCGATCCGGAAACCGCGCTTCGCCTTGTGCGGGTTGGCCCGCCGGAACATCCACATGATCGCGACCATCACCAGATAGCCGCAGATCAGACCGACGATCGGGGAGACGAACATCGGGATGACGATCTTCTCCAGCACCCCGGTCCAGATCACGTCCGTCCCGCCGGCCAGCGCCGCGCCGACCATTCCGCCGAAGAGGGCGTGGGAGGAGGACGAGGGCAGCCCGAAGTACCAGGTGACGAGGTTCCACACGATCGCGCCGACGAGCGCCGCGAAGAGGATGCCCATCCCGCGGTCGCCGTGCGGGGTCGCGATGAGCCCCTCACTGACGGTCTTGGCGACCCCCTGCCCGAGGAAGGCGCCCGCGAGGTTCATGACCGCGGCCATCGCCAGCGCGACCCGCGGGGTGAGCGCACGCGTCGACACGGAGGTCGCGATGGCGTTCGCGGAGTCGTGGAAGCCGTTGGTGTACGTGAAGCCGAGCGCGACACCAATGGTCACGATCAGGGCAAAGGTGTCCACGAAGCTCAGGACTCCTTGACCGCGATGGTCTCCACCGTGTTCGCGACGTGCTCGAAGGCGTCAGCGGCCTCCTCCAGCACATCCACGATCTGCTTGAGCTTGAGGACCTCGATGGCGTCGTACTTGCCGTTGAAGAGATGGGCCAGGAGCTTGCGGTGGATCTGGTCGGCCTGGTTCTCCAGGCGGTTGACCTCGATCCAGTACTCGGTGAGGTTGTCCATGGTCCGCAGGTGCGGCATGGCCTCCGCGGTCAGCTCCGCCGCCCGCGCCAGGACCTCGATCTGCTGCTCGACACCCTTGGGGAGCTCCTCGATGTTGTAGAGGACGACGAGGTCGACGGCCTCCTCCATGAAGTCCATGATGTCGTCGAGGGAGGACGCGAGGGAGTAGATGTCCTCACGGTCGAACGGCGTGATGAAAGAGGAGTTGAGCTGGTGGAAGATCGCGTGCGTCGCGTCGTCCCCCGCGTGCTCCGCCGCCCGCATCCGCTCCGCGATCTCGGCCCGGGCGGAGGGCTCCGCGCCGAGCAGTTCCATCAGGAGCTTCGAGCCCGTGACGATGTTGTCCGCGGACGCGGCGAACATGTCGTAGAAGCTCGTCTCCCTGGGGGTCAGACGAAATCGCACAAGGGGTCCTCGGGTGTTCCGGTGTCGGTCAGGCTGATGCTAGGCGCATCATCCGGCCACTGTTGAGCGGCGACAACCCAGTGTCGCCCATCGAACGGCCTGATCCGCACGGACCCCCTCCGATTTCCGCACGATTCGTTAACATATACCCGCGAGGGGTATACAGACCCCTTTCAGGACAACGGGAGGACGCGATGACGACCACCGAGACCGGGGCCGTCACCGGCTCCGGGACCGAGGGCGGGGCGGAGACCGGGACCGGCACGGATACCGGGACCGGGTCCGCGGTCGTGACCGACCACGACCGCGGGGTGCACGGCTACCACGAGCAGAAGGACGAGCACCTCAAGCGGCTGCGCCGGATCGAGGGCCAGATCCGCGGCCTCCAGCGGATGGTCGACGAGGACGTCTACTGCATCGACATACTCACGCAGGTCTCGGCCTCGACGAAGGCGCTCCAGTCCTTCGCCCTCCAGCTCCTGGAGGAGCACCTGCGCCACTGCGTCGCCGACGCGGCCCTCAAGGGCGGCGAGGAGATCGACGCCAAGGTGGAGGAGGCCACCAAGGCCATCGCCCGCCTGCTGCGCACCTGACCGGGGCGGTCGCGCGCCTGCCGGGCCCCGCGGCGAGACGGCCCCGGACCCGGCTCACACGCCCGCCTGGCTCGCGGGGCCGACGCGGCTTCGGCCCGGCTCGGGCCTTGGCCCGGCTCTGCTTCGGCCCGACTGGGGTTTCGGCCCGGGTCTGCGGGCCCGCGCTGTTGGCCTGAAATCAGCGGTTCTCGGCGACGGCCCGGCGCGGTACCGGCACCCTGGCCCGCCGCTCGGCCGTCACCATGAGCACTTCGTCGATCCGGTCCGGGCTGAGCCGCTCACCGTCCGCGGCGGAGGCCGCGATCATCAGCTCGCCGCACAGTTCGATCTCGGCGAGGGCCACGCAGTCGTCCGGGACTGCCGTCGTACTGGGCGGAGCCACGCGCCGTCACCTCGTTCCCACCGCTGTCGCTTCGGTCCGGTCCGGTCCGGTCCGGTCCGGTCTCCTAGCGTAGGGAGCGGGCCACACACCGCGCATGGCACGTCCGGACCATTTGCGCCCTGGCCTTCCCGGGCCCCTCCGGGATCCCGGCCCGTGTGGCGGCTCCGGCCCGCCCGGATCAGGCGCCGACCGTGCCGGAGTAGATGTCCCGCTTCTCGGGGAGCCGCACCTCGACCGGCGTCCCGAAGTCGAAGAGCACGGTGGTGGACGTCACGGCCACGGAACGGCCCTCGTTGGCGAAGGTGAACCGGTGCCGCACCTTGCAGAGCCGGCCCGAGGAGTCGAGGTACGCGTCGAAGGGCACGGCGTGCTTGCTGAACCCTTCCGCCGCCGCCGCGAGCGAGGCCCGCACCTGGGGACGCGCCGTCTCGGCCGCCCGACGGATGTCGGTGGTGCCCCGGAAATGCCGGACCTTGTGCCCCTCCACCACGGCCTCCCCGACGAGCGCGACCTGCTCGGCGCCCCGCAGCAACTCGGCGGCGGCAAGAGGGTCGGTCGCCCCGCCGGTGACGAGGTTCCCGTCGTCCAGCGCGGTGGTGTCCACCCGGACCCACTTGTCGGCGGGGACACCCGCGCCCCGGTTCTTCATGTAGAGCGCGCCGGGCGTCAGCAGCTCGGTGATCGGCTTGTGCTCGGCCGGGCCCGCCGGGTCCTCGGGCAGGACCACCCGCAGTCGGCCGGTGCCCCGGGCGAAGTCGTAGCCGCCTTCCCCGCGGATGGTGACCCGGGTGCCCCCGGTGGCCATCTCCATGGCGGTCCGGGCCCGGGAGCTGCCCGCCCCGGCCAGCGCGTCGCCCGCGGTGCGGACCGCATCGGCGCCGGGGCCGCCCTTGCCGCCCTGGGCCGCGGCCCCTTCGCCGGAACACCCCGTGGCCGCCGCCATCACCCCCACCACGGTCACCGCGACGGCCATCGTGCCGCTTCTGCCCCAGTGCCGCTGCACCACCATCGCCTGCCCAACCCCCGTACTCGGGACCGCTTGCCGCCAGGAATCCCACCCGCCTCCCTAACGACGGCCCCCGTCACCGCGTCACGCCGTTCCCGGCCGCCGGACGTGTCGGCCGCCCGCCGCTCCGGTCCGGGTGCGGGCCCGAACTCCGCGCCGGGGACGCGGTGCCCCGCGGCCCGGTGGCGGGCAGTACCGTGGTCACGTGCCCGAGCAGGACTCGCCCGCCGCCCCTCCGACGGACCCGACGGACCCGACGGACGGCGCCACACATCTCACCAGCACCGTCGAACGCGGCTCCTTCGCCGTCGCGCGGTGCAGCTGCGGATGGTCCGGCCCCGCCCGCAGATCCCGCGACCGCGCCCGCACGGACGCCCGCACCCACTCCACACCCGGCTGACACCCGGGGCCGGCCGCTCCCGTGTCCGGTCCCGCCGCCCCTGTCCGGTCCCGCCGCCCCCTCGACGGAACCCGCCGTCCCCTTCTTCCGTCTCCGTCCCCGGGAGGACGACATGGACCGGCGCACCTTGCTCACCACCGCCGCCGCCCTCACCGCGGGCGCGGCGGTCACCGCCTGCACCGGCGGCGACGGCGACCCGGCCGGCTCGGCCGGCACCACCCCCGGCACCCGGCCCGCCTCCCCGCCGGGGTCGGCGTCCGCGTCCACCACGCCGAAGGGGAACGCCCCCGCCGACTGGGCCGCCCTCGCCCGCGGCCTCGACGGCCGCCTCGTCTCCCCGGGCGACGCGGACTGGTCGAGCGCCCGGCAGCTCTACAACACCCGGTTTGACGGCCTGAAGCCCGCCGCCGTCGCCTACGTCTCCGGTGCGGGCGACGTCCGCGAGTGCCTGGCGTACGCGCGGGCCCACGCCGTCCCCGTCGCCGTCCGCAACGGCGGCCACTCCTACGGCGGTTGGTCCTCGGGCGACGGCCGGCTCGTCATCGACGTGTCCTCGCTGGACGGCGTCGCCGCGGACGGCACCATCGGCGCGGGCGCGAAACTGGCCGCCGTCTACCGCACCCTGGCCCGCACCGGGCGGACGATCCCCGGCGGCTCCTGCCCCACGGTCGGCATCTCCGGGCTGACCCTCGGGGGCGGCCACGGCGTCACCTCCCGCGCCTACGGGCTGACCTGCGACAGCCTCCTGGAGGCGACGGTCGTCACCGCGGACGGGCGGACCAGGACCGCGAGCCCCGAGGCGGACGCCGACCTCTTCTGGGCGCTGCGCGGCGGCGGCACCGGGAGCTTCGGCGTGGTCACCGGCTTCCGCTTCCGCACCCACCCGGCCCCGCCGACGGTCACCGCGTATCTGTCCTGGCCCTGGCCGAGGGCGGCCGCCGTCCTCATGGCCTGGCAGCGGTGGGGGCCCGCGCAGCCGGACGAGATCTGGTCCTCGCTGCATCTGTCGGCCGGGCCGGGCGGAGTACGGCCGACCCTCTCCGTCACGGCGTTCACCCTCGGCGACGAGGCCGGGCTGCGGAACGCCGTCGACCGGCTCGCGGACGCCGCCGGGTCACCCGCCTCCTCGGTGGCCCTGCGCCCGCGCTCCTACCCGGACGCGATGCTCGCCTTCGCCGGGTGCTCCTCCCTCGACGAGGACCGCTGCCGGCTGCCGGGCACCACCCCGGGCCGGTCGGAGCGGGGCGCGCTGCGGCGGGAGACGTACGCCTCGGCCTCGGACTTCTACGACCGCGTGATCCCGGACGCCGGGGTGCGCGCCCTGCTCGCGGCGGTGGAGGCGTTCACCCGCATCCCGGCGGGGCAGGGCGCGGGCGGCGGGACGATCCAGCTCACCGCGCTGGGCGGGGCGGTGAACCGGGTGGGCCCGCTGGCCACCTCCTTCGTGCACCGGCGCTCCCGGCTGCTCGCGCAGTACATCGCCGCGTGGCGGCCGGACGCCCCGGGCACGGCCGCACGGTCCTGGCTGCGGGAGACCCGTGCTTCGCTGCGCCGGTACGCCTCGGGGGCCGCGTACCAGAACTACGCGGACCCGGAGCTGCGCAACTGGCGGGAGGCGTACTACGGGCCGGCGGCGGACCGGCTCACCCGGCTGAAGCGGCGCTACGACCCGGACCGGGTCTTCGACCACCCCCAGGTGATCTGACCCGCCCTCACGGCCGGGGCCCCGCCCGAACCCGGGCCGGACCTGCCCATGTCCGGGGGCGGGGCCTGCCCGCGTCCGGGCGCAAGGACCTGCCCGAGTCCGGGGGCAAGGACCTGCCCGAGTCCGGGGGCAAGGACCTGCCCGCGTCCGGGGCCGGGGCGGTCCACGTCCGTCCGGGGCCGGGCCGGTCCTCCGCGCACCCACCCGCCGCCCGCGCTCCTACGCGGCCAGGTCCTTGTGCCCCGGGCCGCGCCGTCCGCCGCGCGGGTCCGGGATGTCGAGGGGCTCGGTGACGAGCCGTCCGGCGCCCGCCCGGCGCGAGCGGACCAGCCGGCCCAGCCGCGGCGAGGCGGCCACCGCGGACACCAGCGGGGTGAGCAGCGCGAGAGCGAGCGGGGCGAGCAGCAGGGCGACGGCGGTGCCGAGCGCGAACCCGCCGATGACGTCGGTCGGGTAGTGCACGCCCATGTAGACGCGGCAGAAGCCCTCGGCGGCGGCGAGCGCGAGCGCGGCCGCGCCGAAGCGGCGGTTGGCGATGAACACGGCGGCGGCGATCGCCATGGCCATCGTCGAGTGGTCGCTGACGAAGGAGAAGTCGGTCTTCCCCTCGACCAGCACCTCCAGGCCCCGGTGGTCGAGGAACGGCCGCGGCCGCTCGACGAATCCGCGGATGGGGATGTTGATCAACAGTGCGATGCCGGCGGCGAGGGGCGCCCACACCAGTCCGGCGAGGGCCGAGACGGAGTCCTCCGCGGTGCCGCGCCTTCGGACGCTCCACCAGCAGCCGAGCACCACCAGCACCAGGCCGATCATGATCCCGTACTCGCCGGTGAACGACATGGCCCGGTCGAACCAGCCGGGGGCGTCCTTGGCCAGGCCGTTGATGTCGTAGAGCAGGCCGACGTCGGGGTTGGTCCCGCTCCTCGCCTCCGTGACGGGGAACCCGTTCGCGAGTCCAGCCATCTGCCGCGGCCCCTTGCCTTGTCGCCTGCGGGCGCACCGCCTGTGCGCCGCTCTGCCAACCCCCGTGATCCGTCGGGTGCGTGCTGCATGGTCAGTGCGGCTGTCCCTGTCCAAGGGAACGACGCGATCCACGGTGCCGTTCCGCTCTCCACCGAACGATCACGATGACGTTATCGAAGAGTGATGCGTCGTCGCAGCTCAGAGCCCTGCGGCCAGGGTCTGTTTCCAGCCATGACCGAACGCGTCAGGTTCCCGCGGGCGGGGTCGGCAGGGCCGCCGCGCCGTCCTTGGTGACCCGGGTCGCGCCGAAGTAGTCGGGGGTGTCGATCTTGTCGAAGCGGATCACCGCGCCGGTGAACGGAGCGTTGATCATGTAGCCGCCGCCGACGTAGAGGCCGACGTGCCGGATGGCCCGGGAGTTGGTCAGGTCGTCCGAGAAGAAGACCAGGTCACCGGGCATCAGCTCGTCCCGCGAGGGATGCGGCCCGGCGTTGTACTGGTCGTTGGCGACGCGCGGCAGCTCGATCCCCACCGTCCGGTAGGCGGCCTGGGTGAGGCCCGAGCAGTCGAAGCGCCCGCCCTGCTCGGGGGTGCCGTTGCCGCCCCAGAGGTACGGCGTGCCGAGCTTCTGCTGCGCGAAGTAGATGGCGCCGGCCGCCTGGCGCGAGGGCTCCACCCGCCCGGCGGGCCGCGCGAAGCTCTTCTCCAGGGTGCGGATGACCTTCACGTAGTTCTGCGTCTCGCGGTAGGGCGGGACACCGCCGTACTTGATGACCGCGTAGGCGCCGGCGTTGTAGGCGGCGAGCATGTTGTTCGTCGGGTCACCGGGCGCCTTGCGCACATATCCGGCCAGTTCGCAGTTGTACGAGGCGGCCGAGGGGATCGCGTCGGCCGGGTCCCAGACGTCCCGGTCGCCGTCCTTGTCCCCGTCGATGCCGTGGGTGGCCCAGGTGCCCGGGATGAACTGCGCGATGCCCTGGGCGGCGGCCGGGCTCTGCGCCCGCGGGTTCCAGCCGCTCTCCTGGTAGAGCTGCGCGGCGAGCAGCGCGGGGTTGATGGCCGGGCAGAGGGTGCCCCACTTCTGCACCAGCGCCTGGTACTTCGCGGGCACCGCCCCCTTGGCGAGGGAGACCGTGCCGTTCTTGCCGTCCCCGCCGAACAGCCCGGCGGCGGCCGAGTACGTCCCCACGACGAGCAGCGCGACGAACAGCAGCGCGCCCCCGAAGGACACCCCGGCGAGCAGCCACGCCTTACGCACCGTCAACCACTCCCCGTCGCACGGCAGTAGACCGACCCCGGGCCAGTGTAGAAGGCGAACACCCCGCCGGGGAGGACCACGGCCCGCCGAGTAGGCGTCCGTACCTCCGAGTAGGCTTCGAACGAAGTCGGTCCGGGCGGGCCGCGATTCCAGCACCCGACCAGTGCCGTCCCTGGAACGGCCCTGCCCGTCCCAAGCCTCGCGGCGCGCCAGGGGCGTCGGCCGTCTCCAGGAGAACCCCCGACCGTGCGAAACCCCACCTGCCTCCTCGGCGGCCCCGGCATACCGGACCGCGTCACCCACGGGCACGATCCCGACCGTTTCGTGGAGATCGGGTCGCTGAGCAAGGTCTTCACCGGCACCGTCCTCGCCCGGCCGGCGGAGCAGGGCGTGCTGGATGCGGACACGGCACTGTGCGAGCTGGTCGACGAGGTGGACGCGGGCTGCCCCGTGACCCTGCGCCACCTCGCCGAGCACACCCCGGGTCTGCCCCGGCTGCCTCCGCAGCCGGCCGGCCCGCCCGACGACCCGTACGCCCACTTCACGGAGCCCGCGCTGCGGACCGCCCTGAAGGGCCTGTCCCCCCGGCCGCGGGACGAGCCGGAGTACTCGAACCTGGGATACGCCGCACTCGGCCTCGCCCTCACCACCGCCACCGGACGCACCTACCAGCAACTGGTGGACGAGCACGTCCTCCAGCCCCTGGAGCTGCCGGCGGGGTCGGTCACCGCGTCCCCGCCGCGGGAGCGCCGCCTCGTGCCGCGCACCCTCTTCGGGCGGCCCCGCCCGACGTGGACGCTGACCGGCGCGATCCTGCCGTCCGGCGGCCTGTCGGCGACCCCCGGACAACGGCCCGGGTACTGGTCGGCCTGCTCGTGGAACGCCGGCCGGGTGCGCCCGCCGCCACCTGGCAGCGCGGTGGCCCTGTCCTGTGGCACAACGGCGCCACCCGGGACGCATCCGTCGTGGCCGCGGCCCACGACGACGGCCGATGGCTGCTCCTGCACCGGTACGGCGCTGCCCCGGAGCGCACCGACCGCCTCGCCGTCGCCACCCTCACCGCCGCGCCCCCCTCGCGTCCGACGACTGAACCCGTCCCCGCCGCGCCCACGCCGGCGAGCCGGGCTCGCGGTCGAAGCGCACCGGCCCTGGCCGAAGGCGCCAGAAATTCCTGCGACTCCCCCGCGTGCATCTCCCCGCGAGGGGCACACGGAGTTCACGACACGACCTCATGGACCGACACAGGACGAAGAACGGGAGACAACGATGGGAAACTCCGGACACATCACCGGCACCGGCGCGCGCTCCACGGCGAACGGCCTGGCCATCGCGAGCCTCGTCTGCGGCATCGTCGGCGTGTTCGTCCTGAACGTGATCCTCGGGCCGCTCGCCGTCGTGCTCGGCTACGTGGGCCTGAAGCAGTCACCCACCAAGGGCGGGGCGGGCATGGCCAAGGCGGGCATGGTGCTGGGCATCGTCGCCCTGGTGCTCTTCATCGTGATGCTGGCGGTGGCCTCGTCCAGCGGCGGCTTCAGCTGGTACGTCGGCGGCTGACCAGCCGCACCCGACCCGATTCGGCCACCCTTGAGCACGGCTGAGCACCCCTCAGCCACGTGGCCGACCGCAGCCAGGTCGCCGGGAGTCTCCCCCTCTCCCCGCGACCGCGCCCGGGACCCCCCGCCCGGGCGTCATCCCGCCCCGGACGCCGGCCGCCACCCCCGTCGGCCCGCGTCCGGGGCGCTCCCCTGCACACCGCCCGTCGCGCCCCCCCGCCCATGGATTCATGGAGGAGCGGTGCCGATCCGGCGAAGCCCCGGTGGCCGCCGTGCGCCGACGTCACCGGGACCACCCCGGTCATTACTTTCCGTATCCGAGTGCCTGACGAGAAAGTGTCGGTGCACCCGTCACGCAGTCGTACGATATGAGCGCGGGAAGCAAAGAGGCCGGTAGCAGGCTCGGATACCCCCGCACCCGGGTATGTGGTCTGAACCAGTTGCCGCTACTCTGTGTCACGCAGCCAACCAGGCTGAGGCCGGAACCCCGCCGTCGACCACGGCGGGGCGAGCACCACAGGAGCACCAGTGAAGAACTCTGCGATCGTGACCGACGCACCGGACACGGAGATCGCGCAGAACGGGGGAGCCCGCGACCGCAAGCAGGGTCGTGGTGACGCCGGCGGTGCCGCCGCCACGATCACCTTCATCGCCCTGCTGGCCGTCGCCCTCGGCCTCCTCGGCTACATGGTCCTCGGCCGCTGACACACCGGCCGCGCACCACGCGAAGGGGCGCCCGTCCCTGGGGGACGGGCGCCCCTTCCGCGTTCCCGGAACCTCGCGTTCCCGGAGCCTCGCGTGCCCGGAGCCTCGCGTGCCCGGGGACCCGTGCCACCGCCCCCGCTACGCCTTGCGGCCCACCCCGCCGTACATGGCGACCTCGGCCGGTGCCCGCAGGTCCTGCTCGTCCGGCCGCCAGCGGTTGCACGAGACCACGCCGGGCTCCAGCAGCTCCAGGCCGTCGAAGTAGCGGGCCACCTGCGCCGGCGTGCGCTGGGTGAGGCGCGGGGTGCCGTTCTCGTTCCAGAAGGCGACGGCCTCGTCCACGTCGGGCATCGCGGGGCTGGTGATGGTGTGCGAGAGCACCAGATGGCTCCCGGCGGGCAGCGCCTCCACGAGCCGGCGCACCACCGCGTACGACTCGGCGTCCTCCTCCACGAAGATGACGACGCCGAGCAGCATCAGCGCGACCGGCTCCGAGAAGTCCAGGGTGGCCGCCGCGCGTTCCAGGATCGCGTCCGTGTCCCGCAGGTCGGCGTCCAGATAGTCGGTGCGGCCCTCGGGCGTGCCCGTGAGCAGCGCCCGCGCGTGCACGAGGACCAGCGGGTCGTTGTCGACGTACACGATCCGCGCGTCGGGGCGGACGCGCTGGGCGACCTCATGGGTGTTGTCGGCGCTGGGCAAACCGGTTCCCACGTCGAGGAACTGACGGATGTCCACATCGGCGGCGAGATGCCGGACCGCCCGCCCGAGGAAGCG
Organism: Streptomyces sp. CNT372; assembly: GCF_000377145.1. Lineage (NCBI taxonomy): Bacteria > Bacillati > Actinomycetota > Actinomycetes > Kitasatosporales > Streptomycetaceae > Streptomyces > Streptomyces sp. CNT372. The sequence goes on from NZ_KB897779.1 coordinate 520,009, forward strand.
CCGGTCGGCGAGGGCGTACTCCCCGATCCCGGGGTGCAGCTCCCTGATCCGGTCGCCGACGGCCTGGTCGACCGGGTAGTTGTCCTTGCCGCCGGTCCAGTAGTTCCAGATCCGGGCCGTGTGGGGGCGGGTGGTGTCGATGCGCGCCTGTATCCCTGTGTCGTCGGTCACGGCAAGCACCTTAGTGAACCTCCGTACCGGGCAGGAGGGTTGTGACGAGGTTCGGCGGACCGCGAGGCCCGCTGGACCTGGGCCCGCCCGAGAACCCCTGGATCAGGCCATTACCGATCGGTAGCGTGGGTCGCGCACAGCGACCGGCGAGGACCCGCGCGAGCCGCCACGGGGACAGCCGCAGGCACGGGAGGCACCCGACATGACGGCACCGGAGGCCGAGGCGTTCTTCGTCCGCCTCGACGAGAACCGCTACGCCCCCACCGAGCACACCCGGGGCCCCTGGAGCGCGGCCGCACAGCACGCCGGTCCGCCCGCCGCCCTCCTCGGCCGCGCGCTGGAGGAACGGCCGGGCGCCCGGACGGACATGCGCCTCGCACGCGTCACCTACGAGATCCTGCGCCCGGTGCCGATCGCGCCCCTGGAGATCACCACCACCGTCCTGCGCGCGGGCCGCGGCACCGAGGTGGTCGAGGCGGTGCTCGCCCCGGCCGGCGCGGCGCCGGTGATGCACGCCCGCGCCCTGCGCATCCGCACGGCGGCGGAGCCCGGCCCGGCGGTGGCCCGGGGCCCGCTCGTCCCGTCCCCCTCGGAGTCCGCCGAGACCCCGTTCTTCGGCGTTCCGTGGGACGTGGGCTACCACACCGCGATGGAGTCCCGTTTCGCCGAGGGGAGCTGGCAGGACCGCGGACCGGCGACATGCTGGCTGCGTATGCGGCTGCCCCTGGTGGCGGGCGAGGCACCCCGGGCCCTGGACCGGGTCCTGGTGGCCGCCGACTCGGGCAACGGGCTGAGCAACGTCCTCGACTTCGGCCGCCATGTCTTCATCAACCCCGACCTGACGGTCCATCTGCACCGTCACCCGGTCGGCGAATGGGTCTGCGTGGACGCCCGTACGGGTGTGGACGCCGCCGGCATCGGCCTCGCGGACGCGATGCTCCACGACGAGAAGGGGCCGATCGGCCGCAGCGCCCAGAGCCTCTTCGTCGCCCCGCGCTGAGACCGGGCGCCACGTCCTCGCGGTGCGCCGACCGGACGGCGCACGGCTCACATTCCCGGGCCCCCGGCGCCGTGGAGGGGCAGCCGTGCCGTCCCGACCGGGCCCCGGAGCGGCTCGGGCAGCACGACGTCCTCACCGTACGCGCCCTGCCGCCGGACCCGGTACCGCCCGTGCTCGGGGCGGGAGTGGACCGCCCAGGTGCCGCACCGGGGGTCCACGACGAGCAGGACGGGCACGCAGGCGACGGCGTACCACGCCGGGCGCTGGGCCGGCTCGGGTGCCTTCTCCTGCCGGGGCACGACCTCCACGGCGAGCGCGACCTCATGGGTGTCCAGCATCCGGCCGGGCCCGGGCGACCGGCGGGGCTCGGGGGACCGGCCGGGCTCCGGTGACCGGCCGACGGGCGTCCGCAGCACCAGGTCGGGAACGGCGAAGTCGTCCGCGTCGAACGGCATCGCGAGGGGGGCGGCCCGCTCCACGACCGGCGCCGCGGCCGGGGACCCGTACGCGAGTTCGTCCACCAGCAGGCGCACCGTCTCGGCGCGTGTCGGGCAGTCGGTACGGGTGAGCACCATGCTCCCGCCGAGCACCTCGACCCGCAGACCCGACACCCGGGAGACGACCCGGGCCAGTTCGCGCGGTGTGCCCGGGAACAGCCGTCGGCCTCGCCGGCCGGTCACGGGCGGGCCCCGCCCAGTTCCACCCACAGCAGCTTCCCGCCGTGCGGCAGCCGGGTCGCTCCCCACGCATCGGCGCACACCGCGACCAGCGCGAGCCCGCGCCCGCTCTCGGCATCCGGGCCCGGCCTGCGCGGCAGCCCCTCGAACGGGGCCGGGACGTCCGGGCAGCCGTCCCATACCCCGACCCGCAGCCGCCCCCGTCCCAGCGTGTGCAGCCGCATCCCGTACGGCCCCTCGGTATGGCGGTAGGCGTTGGTGACCAGTTCGGAGACGAGCAGTTCGGCGGTGTCCACGAGCCCGCAGAGCCGATGGGCCCCCAGCACCGCCCGCACCGAACGCCGCGCGATACCGGGCGCACGGGGATCCTGCGGAAGACGAAGGGCGTAGGTCCAGGGCGGGGATACGGTGGTGAGCATGGAAGTCTCCTCGGCGAAGCGCGTGTTGGGCTGGTGCGGCAGATTCGGTGCCCGGTGACCAGGTCGCTCCGTCGAGCGGGGTGCTTCCGGGCGGGTGGCCTGAGACGCACCGTAGAACGAATGAGGGAATGCATTCCATGAAATCTGCGGAATGCATGCCATTTACCCACGTGTGGGTGACGCGTTGGGAGAGCTGATGACACAGAACCTGCCTCCTTCAGCCCGCCGCAGACGACTCGGCGCCGAACTGCGCAAGTTGCGCGAGAAGGCAGGGCTGACGGCAACTCAGGCAGCCCGGCTGATCGGGGGCAACCAGGCCCGGATCAGCAACATCGAGGCGGGACGCTACGGAGTGAGCGCAGAACGGGTCAGAACCCTGAGCTGCCACTACGACTGCTCCGACATCCCCCTCGTCGAAGCACTGGCAAACATGACGGGCGAGCGGAAGCATGGCTGGTGGGAGAGCTACCGCGAGATCCTCTCCCCCGGCCTGCTCGACCTGGCCGAAGTCGAACACCACGGACACCGGCTACGCACGGCACACACGTCCGGCATCCCCGGCCTGCTGCAGACACCGGAACACGCGCGGGAGATCATGAACCAGGTCGTGCCGCCGCTGCCCCGGTCGGAGGCCGAGCATCGCGTCTCGTTCCGGATGAAGCGCCAGGCAGTACTGGACCGGGCCGACCCCGCGCCCTACCAGGCCCTCATCCACGAAGCGGCTCTCCGCATGCGGTTCGGCGGGCGGGCCGGGGCGGAGCGACAGCTGCGACACCTGCTGGAATCCGGAAGCAGGAGCCACATCACCGTCCGCGTCATCCCCTTCGCAGCGGGAGCCTTCCCCGGCGCGGGCCAGCCCGTCTACTACATCGACGGCCCCGTCCCCGAACTGGACACCGTACAACTGGACCAGGCCCACGGACCGGTCTTCCTGAACGCGCAGGCGCAGCTGAGCAAGTACCGGCAGCTCCTCTCCAGGCTGGAGACACTCGCGCTCGACGAGAACTCCTCCCGCACCCTCATCGAATCCATCCTCAAGGACCTGTGAGGCCACAGCACATGCCGATACCCCCGGGCACCTGGCACAAGTCGTCGTTCTGCGGCGAGGGCGAGTCCTGCCTTCACGTATCCGCACACAGCTCCGGCGTGCTGCTCACCGAGAGCGGCGACCCCGACGGGGTCATACTCCGCACCAGCCCCGCCGCCTTCGGGGACCTCCTCCGCGCCCTCCGGGCCGGCGACCACCCCTCACACATACGCGTGTCCGAGGATGCGTACGGCACCGTCCGCATCCACCACCCCGACAGCCCCGGACACGCCGTCACCACCTCCGCCGACAAGTGGCACGCCTTCACCCTCGGAGTCCGCGCGGGCGAGTTCGACCACTTCGCCGATCCGGTCGGCCACCCCGCCTGAGCGAGACCCGCAAACCACCCCAAAGGTGGCACAACGACAGTCATTGCCCGGAGTCACGCAGCGTGATACATAGAGTGACGGTGCTCGCACGCAGACCGGATCGCACCACCCCGCCCAGGTCAGGGCGGTCGGCTCGGTCATACGTGCGGAGATCGGGTAAAGAGACCCTCGAAGACGGCTTACGTGCGCGCGTTCATCAGCGAAGATAGAGAGTGACCCGTGCCGTGGGGCGTGGGCGGCGAAGAACCCGACAGGGGCGGTGAGTTACATGATCCTGGCAGCCGAGAAGGGCGACATCAACACCATCATCGGCGGTATCGCGCCGAACTGGGGCCCGTTCGGAGGCCTGGGCAACGAGGCTCGGGTGATGATCGAGGTCGTGATGGCCGTCGCCATCCTCATCTGCCTCGGCATCGCGATCTGGGGGGCGGCCAAGCAGCGCATCGGGGCGACGGCGCTCCGTGACACCTTCAGCGCGGAACAGGGCAAGGGCCTGATCGTCGCCGGTCTGACCGGCGTCTTCATCATCGGATCACTCGGCACCTTGTTCACCATCGTCTACGGAATGGCCGTCTGACCGCACGTCAGTCCACGCCGGGCTCGCCCGGGCCCATCGTCAGAAGTTGCGTTCCCTGATGTCACGTCACCACGCCGCGCCCGCGCGGCACACAGCACGTCCACGACCGGTTGAGGGAGCCCGCGCGAAATGAGCCTCGGCGACGAGCACGACACCCGCAGGGGCGACGCCTACGGCGGCTCGGGCCAGACCCGCACCCGGCTCCCCGGCGCGGCCGACACCGACGTCTATGGCGGCGCCCGCCGCCCCGTGCGGACCTCGCGCTCCCTCATCGGCGTGGTCGGCGTGATCGTGCTCCTGATCGCGGCGATCGCCTTCGCCAACCAGGGCGGCGGGGACGACACCGACGGCGCCTCCGCCAAGTCCCCGGACGCGGCCCCGACCGCGCCCTCGGGCGTCCGCCCGGTCAAGGGCTCCACCTCCGGCATCCCGACGGGCTACCCCCAGGACGAACAGGGCGCCCAGAGCGCGGCGGCGAACTACGCGGTGGCGCTGGGGTCCGTCGACATGTACGACAAGGCTCGCAGAGATGCCATCGTCAACATCGTGTACGCACCCGATGTCGCCGCGCAGCGGAGGGGCGACCTCGACAAGGTCTACTCCGACGAGGCCTTTCTGACCGGAATGGGACTGAAGCCGGACGGCACCGCGCCCGCGGGCATGACCTTCATCAGCCGCTTCAACCCCGCCGGGGCCAAGGTCGAGAGCTTCTCGCAAGGCACCGCGAGCATCTCGGTCTGGTACTCGGCCCTGTTCGGCCTCGCGGGCGAAGGGTCGCAGAACCCCGTTACCGAGAGCTGGTACACCAACACGTTCTCGCTGCGGTGGGTCGACGGTGACTGGAAGGTCACCGACTTCACGCAGAAGGACGGACCGGTGCCGGTCGGGCGCGACCAGTCCGCATCCGGTGCTGAGGAGATGGCCGACGCAGTGAAGCAGTTCGGAGGGTTCACCTATGCGCGGTAGCCGCCACCTCACCACCGTCGTAGCAGCCGGAGCGGCTCTGCAGGCCGCTCTCGTCGTCTGCGCCACCCGCGCCGTGGCCGACCCCTCACCGAGCCCGGCCAGCCCCTCCCCCAGCCCGAGCAACAACCCCTGCGACCTCATCCGCGGCCCCGCCCGCGACTACTGCGAGAACGGCGAAGCCCCCTCCGGCACCCGCGCCCCGGGCAGCGTCACCAACCCCGCCGACGCGCTCGACCCCCTCTCCTCGCTCGCGCGCGGCTGCGCCGACGCCGCCGTGGCCGTGCTCGACTTCCTGTCCGGGGCCGTGAAGGAGACCGCCGAGGTCGACTTCACCAACCCGGCCTTCCTCGCCCGCTACGCCATCGTCTTCGCCGCCGCCACCGTCCTCACCCTCGTCCTGTGGCTGCTCGCCGTGGCCAAGCGCGCCATCCGGGGCGTACCGCTCACCACCGCGATCTCCGAGGCCGTGGGGTTCCTCTGGCTCACCGTCCTCGCCTCCGCCTTCACCCCGCTGATCCTCTACACCGTCGTCTCCGCCACCGACGCGATCACCGAGGTCGTCGCGTCCGGGACCCAGGAGCAGACGGACATGTTCTTCGGGAGCTTCAAGGAAGCCCTCCAGAAGGGCGACAGCATCAGCGGCGGACCGATCATGCTGATCATCGTCGCGCTGGTCACCGTCGTCGCCGCCGGCATCCTCTACCTGGAGCTGTTCATCCGGGCCGTGCTCCTCTACGTCGGCGCGCTCCTCGGCGTCGTCGTCTACGCCGGTCTGGTCGACAAGAACATGTGGGGCCACGTCCGCCGCTGGGCCGGCATCATGATCGCGATCATCCTGGTGAAGCCCATCATCGTGATCGTCCTCGGCCTCGCGGGCGCGCTCTCCGCCGGCGAGGGCCCCGACTCGTTCTCCGCCGTGGTCTCCGGACTGTCGATCATCCTGCTGGCCATCTTCGCCTCCGCGATGATCTACCGCTTCGTGCCCGGCTTCGGCGACGAGATCGCGAGCTCCCGCAACAACCGCATCCAGAATTCCGCCGAGGGCAAAGCCGCCGCTGTCATCAGCTCCCCGGCCGCCCTCGTCTCACAGGGCATCAAGACGCACAGCAGCCGCGGGCCCCAGGGCGGCGGCGACGGCGGCGGCAGCTCCGCGCCCCGGCCCGCCAACCCCGTCAGCGGCGGCGTCGCCGCCCACGGCGGGCGTGGCGCCGCCCCGGCCGCACCCGCGGCCTCCGCCGCCCCCGCGCCCCGTAGCGCCGCCCCGACGGGCAGCACCCCGCACAGCAACCGCAACACCTCAGGAGGTGGACGGCGTTGACGACCCAGTCCCAGCCGATCGCGCCCCGCCGCACGTACCTCATCGGCCGCGCCCGGCCGAACGCGATCGTCGGCAAGAACCGCGAGACCGGCGAGATCGCGCTGATCATCGCCGGGGCGTTCCTCGGCATGATGAGCGGGCTGCTCGTCCCCGTCCTCTCCCTGCGCATCGTCCTGCTGGCCGGCTTCCCGATGCTCGCGCTGGCCGCCGTGTACCTGCCGTACAAGCACCGCACGTTCTACCGCTGGTTCGAGATCAACCGCAGCTACAAGCGCACCCTGCGCCAGGGCACCACCTACCGCTCCGGCGCCGTCGAGGCCGGCACCCGTCTCGACGGGCGCGAGATCGAGGTCGGCCCGCCGCCCGGCATCGGCCGCATCAACTGGCTCGCCGCCCCCTTCGGCCCCGACGAGATCGCCGTACTGCTCCACGCCGACCGGCGCACCGTCACCGCCGCCATCGAGATCGAGGGCCCCGGCGTCGGCCTGCGCGACAGCGAGGACCAGGAAGCCCTCGTCGACCGCTTCGGCACCCTCCTCAAGCACGTGGCGAACGGCGACGGCTTCGTCACCCGCCTCCAGATGCTCGCCCGCACCCTGCCCGCCGACCCCGACGCGCACGCCAAGGACGTCGCCCAACGCGGCGACCGCGCCGCCCCCGGCTGGCTCCAGGACTCCTACGACCAGCTCCAGTCGATGGTCTCCACCTCCAGCGAGCAGCACCGCGCCTACCTCGTCGCCTGCATGCACTACTCCCGCGAACTGGCCGCCGAGGCCCACGCCATGGCCCGCGCCGCCAAGGCCGCCTCCGGCGCCCGCCGCCTCGACAAGGACGCCGGCCTCGCCGTCGTCATGGCCCGCGAACTGACCGACATCTGCGCCCGTCTCGCCGAGGCCGACATCCGGGTCCGCCAGCCGCTGGGCCAGTCCCGCCTCGCCTCCCTCGTGCACTCCATGTACGACCCGGACCACCCCATCGACCACATCCAGGCGATGACCAAGCGCAACGCCTGGCCCGCCGAACTGGACGCCGTCGAACCGACCTACCTCCAGGCCAAGACCCGCGAGTCCTCCACCCGCGCCCCCTGGTGCCACTCCACGGCCTGGGTGAAGGAGTGGCCGATGACGCCCGTCGGCGTGAACTTCCTCGCGCCGCTGCTCGTCCACACCCCCGACGTCATCCGGACGGTCGCGGTCACCATGGACCTGGAGCCCACTGAGGTCGCCATCGAGCGCATGCTCACCGAGAAGACCAACGACGCCGCGGACGCCAGCCGCGCCGCCAAGATGAACCGGACCGTCGACCCGCGCGACATCGCCGCCCACGGACGGCTCGACCAGCGGGGTGAAGATCTCGCCAGCGGTGCGGCGGGGGTCAACCTCGTCGGGTACATCACTGTGTCGTCGCGTTCGCCCGAGGCCCTGGCCCGGGACAAGCGCACGATCAGGGCCTCAGCCGGCAAGTCGTATCTGAAGCTGGAGTGGTGCGACCGCGAACACCACCGGGCCTTTGTGAACACCCTGCCGTTCGCGACCGGCATCCGCCGATAGGGGCCCGATCTGATGCGTGATCCGCTGTCCGCCGTCACCGATGCGTTCACCTCCTTCGTGTTCGGCAAGGTGGAGACGACGCGCCTGCCCGTGCGCACCTCCACCGGGCAGGCCCAGGCCGTCTACCTGCCCACCGCCGCCCCCGGACTCGGCGACTCCGGCGTGATCATCGGCCGCGAGGTCTACAGCGGCAAGGGCTACATCTACGACCCCTTCCAGCTCTACGGCCAGCAACTGCCCGCCCCCCACTGGCTCGTCCTCGGCGAGTCCGGCAACGGCAAGTCCGCGCTGGAGAAGACCTACGTCCTGCGGCAGTTGCGCTTCCGCGACCGTCAGGTCGTCGTCCTCGACGCCCAGGGCGAGGACGGCGTCGGCGAATGGAACCTCATCGCGCAGGAGCTGGGGATAACTCCCATCCGGCTGGACCCGATGACCGCCCTCGACGGCGGCATCCGGCTCAACCCCCTGGACCCGGCCATCACCACCACCGGCCAGCTCGCCCTGCTGCGCACCATCATCGAGGTCGCCATGGGGCACGGCCTCGACGAGCGCAGCGGCTTCGCGCTCAAGGTTGCCCACGCCTACGTCAACGAGACCGTCACCGACCGGCAGCCCGTCCTCACCGACATCGTGGAGCAACTGCGCCATCCGGAGGCCGAGTCCGCCCAGGCGATGAACGTCGACATAGACGATGTCCGCGCCTGGGGTCTGGACGTCGCCCTCGTCCTGGACCGCCTCGTCGACGGCGACCTCCGCGGCATGTTCGACGGGCCCACCACCGTCGGCATCGACCTCGACGCGCCGCTGATCGTCTTCGACCTTTCCCATATCGACCGCAACTCCATCGCCATGCCCATCCTGATGGCAATCGTGGGTGTGTGGCTGGAGCACACCTGGATCCGGCCCGACCGCAAGAAGCGCATCTTCCTGGTGGAGGAGGCGTGGCACATCATCAACAGTCCTTTCGTGGCTCAGCTGTTCCAGCGTCTGCTCAAGTTCGGCCGGCGGCTCGGGCTGTCCTTCGTCGCCGTCGTCCACCACCTCTCCGACGTGGTGGACGGCGCCGCCGCCCGTGAGGCGGCGGCCATCCTGAAGATGGCCTCCACACGGACCGTCTACGCCCAGAAGGCCGACGAGGCACGCGCCACCGGCCGCGTCCTCGGCCTGCCCCGCTGGGCCGTGGAGATCATCCCGACCCTCACCCCGGGCATCGCCGTGTGGGACGTCAACGGCAACGTCCAGGTCGTCAAACACCTGATCACCGAGGCCGAACGACCCCTCGTCTTCACCGACCGGGCGATGACGGAGTCCTCCCACCCCGCCGTCCCGGAGCACGTCCAGGCCGCCGAGTGGGAGGCGGAACAGCGGGCGGCGCTGATCGAGCAGCACCAGCAGGGCTACGACGACGAGTCGTCTCCCTCCTCGTCCCGGTCGACGGTGGCGTGACATGCACGGGGGACACGGCAGCCGGGGCGCGGGCGGGGGACGCGGCGGGGCGCGGCCGTCCGGCGGGGTTCCCGACGGTCTGCTCGTGGCGCTGCTGGCCCTGGTGCTCGGCCTGACCGTCGTCGTGTGGACGGGTACGGGTCTCGCGGCTCTCCTCTCCCATGGCTCCTGGCCTGACGGCGTCTCCTACACGGGCTCCCCCCAGGCCGTGCGTTCCCTGCTCGGCGCCCCCGACGACCTCGCGGCGGCCTGGCCGGACGCCCCACCCAAGGCACTTTCCGGGTACGGACTGTTCTGGGGGCTGGTCATCGGACAGGTGATGATTCTCGTCGTCCTGACCGTGTTCGTCCTCGGCACGGTCGCCCGCTGGCGGGCGGTCCGGGCCGACGCCGCAGCTGCCCGGGCCCAGCGGCGGGCCACCGCCGGGGGTGCCGACCGCGTGGACGGCGACGCTCAGGTGCACCCCGGCCCGATCCTGGAGAAGCCCGGCCGGGCGGCCTCCGCCCCTCCGCGTACAGCCTTCGCCCCGCCCTTCCACGAGTCCCCCGCAGACCCGCAGGCAGCAACCTCCCCCTCTCCCGGGCCGGTTCCCGACACCACACCGGTGGTACCGGCCCCCATCTCCTCGGCGGTCTCCGCCCCGGCCGTGCCCTCCCCCGTCGTCCCCGGGCCCCGTGGGCGGACCTCCCACCTCCTGTACGGCGGCCCGACCCTCCGCCGGCCCGCCGCCGTCCAAGCCCTCCTGGACGCGGAGGGCCCCGCCCTCGTCGTGACCTCCGACCCCGCCGTCTGGGCCGACACCAAGGACGCCCGCGCCAAGCTCGGCCCCGTCCTCGTCTACGACCCCGGCCACCTGTGCGACACCCCGGCCCGGCTGCACTGGTCGCCCACCGCCGGCTGCGAGTCCGCCGACACCGCTGCGGCGCGCGCCCGCGCACTCCTGGCACCCGTCCGCCCCCGCGCCCTGGTCGACGCGGCGATGGCCGACACCGCGGAGACCCTCCTGCGCTGCTGGCTGCACGCGGCGGCCGTCGACGGCCGCCCGTTCCGCCAGGTCCCCCGCTGGGCCCAGGGCTCGGCTGCCCAAGAACCCGTCCGGATCCTGCGTACTCACCCCAGGGCGGCCGCGGGGCTCGCCGGTCTGCTGGAGTCCGCGCTCACCGCGTACCCCGAACGCCGGGACATCGCGCAAGAGTTGGTCGTGGGCGCCTTCGGAGCGCTCTCGACCGTCCACATCCGCGAGGCATGCACAGCGAACCGAGGAGATGCGCTCGCCTTGGAATCTTTTGTGCACGAAGGGGGCACCCTTTATGTGGTGGGTGAACCGATCGAGGACCCGCGCACCCGCCCCGGCGCGATGCCGCTGCTGACGGCACTCGCCTCAGACGTGGTCGAGCACGGCCGCCGCATGGCCGCACGGTCATCCGACGGTCGGCTCGACCCACCACTGACCCTGGTGCTCGACGACATCGCGGCCGTCGCCCCCTTCCCTCTGCTCCCCCGCCTGATGGCCCCGGGCCAGGACGAGGGCATGCCCGCCCTGGTTCTGCTGCGCTCGGCGGAACAGGCGCGTGCCCGCTGGCCGGAGCCTCTGCCCACCAACTCCCCCTGACGCCAAGTCCGTCCGGGACCACCGGCAAGAGCGCCTACACTTTGGCCGACGGCCGCACCACCACGTACTCCCGCGCGTCCGCGTCCCCCGGTATCGGGGCCGTGTCACCGCTCGGCAGGAAGCCCATCCGCCGGTACAGCCCCTCGGCACGCACGTTGTCCGCGTGAAAGACCAGCCGCACCCGCTCGGCGCACGGCGATTCCAGCGCCCATGACCAGTCCAGTGCCGCCCGGAACAGCGCGTCGGCCACCCCGCTGCCCCGCGCCTCCGGCCGTACGAACACACCCACCACGTGCGTCTGATCCACCGGCGCGGCCTTGCCTATCCGTGCTTCGGCCCCCGCCCGCTCCACCAGCACAGTGACCGTGCCGTCCCAGCCGCCGTCCGACGCCTCTGCGACGAACTGCACGATGTCCCGCCCCTCGGCCGCCCTCGCCGTCCGTTCCTGCCACTCGGCATCCGGGCGGGCCAGCGCGGTCTCGTAGGTCTCCAGGAAGGCGATCGGGGCCAACGGGTCCCGCAGCGCCGCGAGCCGCAGCTCCCGGGCCGCCGCCCACTCGTCGGCGCACACCCTGCGTACGACGTGCCCCGATGACGGCACGTGTGCCCGTGCCGGCTTCTGCTCCAGTTCCAGTTCCATGGACCGATGGTCGCCCGTCCTCGCGCGGAGCGACAACGCGTTATCCACAGACGGGCCCCGCAGTCATACCGGCTGTCCGGAAACGCGGCGGCGACGGCCGCCGTACCCCCCGCCCGCTCCTTCGGAACGGCGTCGTCGTGCCCCCGTACCACGCCCGCTCCCTCGGACGGTGTCCCGGTCGGGTGCCTGGAAACGCAAAAGGGCCCCGCCCCGGAGAATTCCTTCTCCAGGGAACGAGGCCCTTATAAATAATTGTTCGGCGGTGTCCTACTCTCCCACAGGGTCCCCCCTGCAGTACCATCGGCGCTGAAAGGCTTAGCTTCCGGGTTCGGAATGTAACCGGGCGTTTCCCTAACGCTATGACCACCGAAACACTATGAAACTGTACGAACCAACCACCCGGCCAACAGTATTGGTGGTGTTCGTTGTTTCAGAACTAACACAGTGGACGCGAGCAACTGAGGACAAGCCCTCGGCCTATTAGTACCGGTCAACTCCACACGTTACCGTGCTTCCATATCCG